>DIVA01000043.1 GCA_002435705.1 Bacteriovoracaceae bacterium UBA6144 | reverse complement strand
ATTAATGTAATTTTTCCCTATCGTCTTTCCTTGGTTTATTTGAGACATAGTCTCGATGGAATCTCAATTACCCATAACCGCTTGGCTTCCCTTAACCATGAAAGAGGTTAAGAAGAGAGGCTGGGACGAGCTGGATATTATCCTCGTCACGGGTGACGCCTACGTCGATCATCCGGCCTTCGGCACGGCCGTCATTGGTCGCATCCTCGAGAGCGAGGGCTTTAAGATTGCCATCATTGCTCAGCCTAACTGGCAAGATGACCTGCGCGACTTTAAAAAATTCGGTCGCCCCAAATATTTTTTTGGGGTCACAAGTGGAAACATGGACTCCATGGTTAATAAGTACACGGCTGCCAAGCGTCTGCGCTCGGAAGACGCCTACACGCCCGGAGGTGCCACCAACCACCGTCCTGACTATGCGGCGACGGTTTACACAAAAATTCTCAAAGAGCTCTATCCCGATGTGCCCGTCGTTTTAGGTGGAATCGAAGCCTCTCTCAGACGGGTCACTCATTATGACTATTGGTCTGATCGCTTGATGCCGAACATCCTGACCACCTCGGGCGCAGATCTTTTGATTTATGGAATGGGGGAGCAGCCACTTAGAGACCTCGCTAAGATGGTGACTAAGGGGATTGCTTTCTCTGAGCTTCGAAATATTCCACAAACCGCCTACCTTGCTGAGAGTGAAAAAGAGATCCCACTCTTTAAAGGGGAAGACGTCGAGCTTTCAAGCCATGAGCAGTGCCTGTCAGATAAACTTCTGTATGCGAAAAACTTCATGCATGTAGAAGTGGAAAGTAATAAGCAGTACGCTCATCGCTTGCGACAGCGGGTTGGGGATAAGGTGCTCGTGATTAATCCGCCTTATCAGACCATGACAGAAAAAGAGATTGATGGATCATTTGATCTGCCCTACACCAGACTCCCGCATCCCAAATACAAAGACCGTGGACCTATAAGTGCTTTTGAGATGATTAAATTTTCTCTCAACACTCACCGTGGCTGTTTTGGTGGATGCAGCTTTTGCACCATCTCTGCGCACCAAGGAAAGATGATCGCCTCGCGCTCAAAAGAATCGATCATGAAAGAGCTTGATCAGGTCGTGAAAATGCCGGACTTCAAGGGCTACATCTCGGACATGGGCGGACCTTCGGCTAACATGTATCAAATGAAAGGCATCGATCAGGCCCTCTGTGATAAGTGTGCGGCCCCCTCGTGCGTCTTTCCCCAAGTTTGCAAAAATCTCGATACTGATCCCAGTAAAATGACGGAACTTTATAAAGCTGTCGCAGCTCACCCCCAGATCAAGAAAGCCTTCGTGAGCTCAGGGCTTCGTTATGATTTGATGTTTGATCCGCGCTCGACTCACAAAGAGAAAGACGAGCAGTACGTCGAGCAATTAGTCACCCATCACGTCTCAGGCCGCTTGAAAGTCGCCCCAGAGCATACGGAAGATCACGTGCTCAAACTCATGCGTAAGCCGAGCTTTGAGTACTTTAAGATCTTTAAGGAAAAGTTTGAAGAGATCTCTGCTAAGAAAAAAATAAAGCAAGAGATCATTCCGTATTTCATTTCCAGTCATCCCGGATGCAAGCCTGAGGACATGGCGCAGTTAGCGGCTAAGACCATGAAGCTTGGCTACAAGCTCGAGCAAGTTCAAGACTTCACGCCGACGCCGATGACGGTAGCGACTGAGATCTATTATTCAGGCCATCATCCTTACACGCTTAAGCCTGTAGAAACGGCGATAAGTCTTGATGATAAAACCAAGCAGCGCACTTTCTTTTTCTGGTATAAAACAGAAAATAAAAATTTCATTCGTAACTATCTCTCTAAACATAAGATGGAAGATCTCAAGAAAGAGCTCTTTGGTTCTTAGAGCCTTATATTACACAGCTCTTTGAGAATTCTCTCAGGTCTTGCCCCGGTGATAAGGATTTCAAAGTTTTCGTCTTCGATAATGGGACGTTCGAGAACTTGGTAGTGCTTACGTAACCATTCCATTTGTTGAAGCGGTTCCAGACGCATGAACATGCGCTCAGATTTTTTCCAAAGTGTGCTGCGGGTGTTGACCGGAAAATCCTGGTTCAGGTATTCCGCCCATCTCTTCAATTGATCATCAGTCGGTGGGTGATCACGAAAATCAAAAAATGTATGCGGCACTTGAAAATCCTCAAGCACTTGGCGCAGTTTCACGGCTTCAATATCATTACCGACGCTGTAGACATTAAGAAATTCAGCCATTAGTACATCCAAGGGAATTTTTGATAGTCAGGATCCCGCTTCTCGAGAAAAGCGTTTCTGCCTTCCTGTGCTTCTTCGGTTCCATAGGCGAGGCGAGTGGCTTCTCCGGCAAAAATCTGCTGACCAACTAAACCGTCGTCCACAAGATTGAATCCGAATTTGAGCATCTTAATGGCCGTGGGAGATTTCTGGCAGATGGTTTCCGCCCATTCATAGGCTACCGCTTCTAAATCCGCGTGAGGCACAACCTTGTTGACCATGCCCATGTCAAAGGCTTCTTGAGCGGAGTAGTTATGACCGAGGAAGAAAATTTCGCGTGCGCGTTTTTGTCCGCACTGACGAGCCAGATACGCGGAGCCATAGCCAGAATCAAACGACGCGACATCCGGATCAGTTTGCTTGAAGATAGCGTGCTCTTGACTGGCGATAGTCATATCACACACCACGTGCAGCGAGTGACCACCCCCTACCGCCCAACCTGGCACCACGGCGATGACAACTTTGGGCATGAAGCGGATCATGCGTTGAACTTCGAGAATATGGAGGCGACCGTGTCCGCCCCGCACCTTGGTATTGCCGTATTCATAACCCTGTTTACCGCGCACACGTTGGTCTCCGCCGGAGCAGAATGCCCATCCCCCATCTTTAGGCGAGGGACCATTGCCAGTCAGGAGTACCACACCTACATCATTTTGCTGGTGCGTCCATTCGAGGGCCGTGAGGAGCTCATCCACCGTTTGTGGACGAAAAGCATTCCTCACTTCTGGGCGATTGAAGGCTATCCGCACAGCGCCTGTGGCCTTCGCTTTGTGGAGTGTAATATCTTCAAAGTTAAACTCGGATACGGAAGTCCATTTTTGGTCATCAAAGAGAGGTGAAATCATAGCAAACTCCTGTGATTTCAAGCCTATCAAACCTTGGGACAGTCTATCTAGGAAATCATCTCTAAAATCGATGAAATCTTAACAATTTCTAGGCTGGACGCCTCTTTTGAGCAGAGTTACAAGGACTACAAACAAACTTAACTCCGGAGATACTTATGAAATTGGCATTCTTTGCTCTTATCTTGTCCGCTCAAGCGCTTGCGACAACTTGTTTTACCCGCACAGTTGAACTCGAGACAAATCGCGTGAGTTTAGCTCGTGAAATCTGCCTCAACTCTATCCAGCTCGATCTCGATTATTTTGGTGCCTCAAAAGCCACGGTCAAAATCTCCACTGACGGCAAGCTTCAGGAGCGCACATTTTCTTTGAATAACGGAACCCTGAGAGCTGATGGCTCAAGGCTTTATATTGTGTCCCTCAATGGTTCAAGTGAGGGTGGATTTTGCTCAGAATATTGGGAAACAAAAGCTCTTGCTTCCATTGTGATTTCAAAAGATGCCAAGACTGCTGTGATGGAAAACGTCAAAGGTGAAGTTTATTACTCATGGGATCAGTGTCATTCGAACACTGACCTTAAGCAGTCTTTTTTCTACACAAAGATTTAATTTTCTCGGTACTGGTGAAGGAGATATTTTTCTCCTTCATCACCGTAGAGTTTTAGTGGATCAAGAAACCATTCTCCAGCGGCCAGTTCACTATTCCAGATTTCCCACTTCCAAGGCGGCTTTGCAGCTCCTTTGCCAAACAGAATCCAGTCATCTCCATTGAAATGTCCGCGCTCGTTGAAGAGAAAACTTTTTCTTTTCTGCCATAATTCATCAAGAGATCTTAGCTGATAGTGAGAGGGGAGATAGACAATGTTATGCTCGTGTGGGCGTTGTTTTACGAGTGGAATAATCCCATGCCCACCCCACTCAATCATCACTTCAATCTGTTTAGGATCTTTGACTTCAGTGCGATAATTGTGTGCCAGAGTTTCAAGGGCCACGATCTTGTCTGGTTTTCTGATGACCACACGCATACCTTCAAAATCATTTTCATGGCAGAGCACCCAAAAGCACACCCAAGAGTAGTCCCGAGGAAAAAAGAAAGCGTAGGTGAGGAAGTAATGTTTCTCAGACTCGATCAGCCCCCAGTAGACCTCACGGGGACGTTCACTCTTTTCGAGATTTTGCCAATTATTAAAAGGGTTCCAGTCACCGTCATAGTTGACCCGGGTAAATTCATCGGCGGCAGGATGGGTGCCGATCTCTTGATGAATGATGGGGGCATAAAATTTCGCCAGCTCTAGGTAGCTTGTTTGGGCGAGGACCAGTTGGATAAAGAGTGAGAAAAGAAGGGCCATAATAAATTATGGCCCGAAAGTCTTAGATATCGCAATTCATTATGCTGAGTTTTAGATTATGAATGATTTCCTTCTTGCAGATCATTTTGCGCACACAGTAGGCAAGATTGATATCTGTGCAATTTTTCTCTGCACCCGCAAGGATCGCATTGAAGTGGTGAATCTTCGTTTGCTCCTCGTAATCGGCTGTAGTGCCAAGAATCACGGCTTGTTCATAGTGAATGACATAGTCCCAGGATAGGAGATCCACTTTGTGAATAAGGTCTGCTTGATCCGGCTTCTTCTCAAGCACAGACTGAACGTGTGCTCGGTAGTCTGGGGCCATGAGGGATTTGGTAGCGAGGGCCAAAAGCGCAGCGGTTACAGGTGTAAATGTCATGGGGATGTCCTTGGTGAAAGTTGTTTCAGGTTTTGAAGAAAATAGGGGTAAAGAAGTTGCATGTTTTGTTGAGGGTCTTGCTCGAGCAAGATGCTATCGATGCCAGCAAGATTGAGCTCAAGCCCTAGACTCTTGGCTTTTTGCTCAAGGAAAGCTTTAGCCGTGCGGCCATTGCCGTTCATAAAGGGATGAGTGGCTATGAAGCCCATCCAGAAGTAGCTCAGGGCAAAGCTGATTTCTTCAATTGTTTCTGATCCACTCAGGAGAGAGTTGAACTCTTCTAGCACCAGCGCCAGAGTTCCTACAATTTCAGAGGGAGGAGTGAAAGTAATTTTTTGTCCTGAGCGGGCCACACAATAGACACTTTCCTCACGAAAGCGTCCTAAAGCCTGGGAGCCCAAGAGTTTTGAATTAAGACGAATTAGCTGGTTCATTTCACTCTGAATCATGGGTGCACCATACCTCAGGATGAGCATTTTTTTACAGCTTCAGAGTAATCTTTACATAATCTTTAAGATTGGCAAAAATAGAGCAAAATTGAGAGGTTATTATGAAATTTATTGTGATCTTGTTAAGTCTTTTGAGTTTTTCTGTACAAGCCGAAAATCCTATCGTTGAAATGCAGACAAGCCACGGCACGGTAGAGATTGAGCTTTTTGAAGATAAGGCTCCTCTGAGTGTGAAAAACTTCCTGCAATACGTGGACGATAAGTTTTATGACCTTACGATTTTTCATCGCGTGATCTCGACCTTCATGATTCAAGGTGGGGGATTTACTGAGAAAATGGAGCAGAAAAAGACTCGCGCCACCATAAAAAATGAAGCTGCCAATGGGCTCAAAAATGAAACGGGCACCCTGGCCATGGCGCGCACCCCTGATCCGCATTCAGCTTCTTCGCAGTTTTTTATCAACGTGGTGGATAACTCCTTTTTAGATCACCGTGATACCACCGATGCAGGATTCGGATATGCTGTTTTTGGTAAAGTCAGATCGGGAATGCATGTGGTAAACCGCATAAAAGAAGTCCGCACTGGCAACCGCTCGGGTCATCAAAATGTGCCGATGGATACAGTGCTGATTAAATCGATCCGTAGGAAGGCTAAAAAATGAATTTGACTGAAATGACTCCCAAGAAACTTCGCACCTTAAGAAATAATCTCAATAATCGCTTAAGCTCTTTTAAGAATGGTGGCGGTGATGCAGCTCCTCTGCAAAAGAGTCACGTCCTAGCTGGCATGAGTGAGAGCGAGTGTGAAAAGTTACTTAAAGATGTCATCGCTGAGATGAAAAAGCGCAGTCAGGAATGAAGGAATTTAAACTCACTGGCACCCATATTGATCTGTGTGACCTCATGAAGCTTGTTGATATGGCCCCAAACGGTGGTGTGGCGAAACACATCATCGCCACCGGTGTGGTGAAAGTGGACGGAGTGGTGGAGACCCGCAAGAGATGTAAAATCCGTGCGGGTCAAGTGGTCGAGTTTGAAGACATGAAAGTTGTTGTCGTCCTATGAACGTGGATCAGGTCTGCCATTACAGCTAAAAACTTTCCGTGTCCGTGCTCTGTCCTGATAATCCACGCACTCATAGTCATCAGGATTTGTTCCAATCGAGCGGACGCAATCACGTTGAGTCCAAGTCATTTCAAACTCATACTCATCAACAAAACGGGCCTTCGCCTTCAAGTTTTCTGAGAGGAATTTAAACGCTTCTGCTGCGTCACCTTGAAAACAGATAAGATTATGATCAATTTGTGAGAGGGAAACGGAGTTTTGAATATGGCCTTGCGAGACAAAAGTATCGACGCTGAAGTACTGCTTCCATGGTTTAAATTGAAAGACGAATGGCAGCTCTCCCACAGAGTCACACTTCACCACTCCTTTATGAAAAGCCGATTCGAATTTTCCATCAAAGACGTCTCCAGAAATTAAAAAATTGGGTTGCCCATTAACCGTCCCAGCGAGGATCCCAGAGGCCTGGACACGCAACTCGACCTTTGTGTGATGAAAGGTTTCAGTGTTAGTAAAAGCGGGAGAGAGAAGAAGTTTCTTCGTCCACGCGTAGGAAGAGCGGCTCCCTTTTTCAATGACCGTGAGATCACAGTTATAAACAGGTAGGGCAAGAGCACTTAAACTCGTAAAAAGTATGATTCCAAACAGGAATAAACGCATAGAAAGCTCCTTAAAATGAGGGGTCATGAGCTTTTACTCAAAGCAGTAGATATTGAAAAGATTAACAAGTGTGAAGAGTTGGTTAGGCCTAGAATCGAAAGAGTAGATCTTGGAAAGGTGTATTGCGCGATGAGTAGTAATGCTTGCTTTCCAGCATGCGACTAGAAATAAAGGTGAAGTGGGGGCGCAGTAGCTTCAGATATTCCTTCTGGCTGCGAATAATGGCCCAATCATCCTTGAAGGAGAGTTCACTTTTTTGCCGTTGATATTCAATTTCAGTGGGAACTGTGAGGTAAAGGTAGCGACTCCGACGAGCGAGAATGGGCAGAATGATTTTAAGATCTTTATTTGAAATATACTGCAAAACAGAATTTAAAATGGCGAGGTCATAAATCCATTTCTCTTTTGGATCCTGTGCCCAGCTTAAAAGATCCATCTGCCGCAAATGAGCGCCGGGGAGCTTGAGTTTTTTAAAAATATATTCCGAAGGCTCGATCCCTGCCACTCTTCGAGGTTTAAGCACTCGCTTAAACTCTTTAAGTAGGCGCCCCATACCAAAACCTAGATCAATGATGGACTCAGCTTCAAAACCTTCAAGGTTGAAATAGGCCGACACATAACGCGAGTGATCTTTCACATTTCCTATGCCATCAATAGTCTTGAGGTCTGAATAATTGGTTTGCCAGTACTCTTTTTCGAATGCTTTCATAAGAATAGCTTAATCAAACTTTATCCATTAGCAAAGGCCCAGTATGGTTCATGGTCATTTAGAAGAAAAATTTCATGCCTCTTTGTCTGACTCTCGACACCTCATTGATGCTGATCTCTCAAGAGAACTGGGGGGAGAAGATAAAGGAATGAATCCGCACGAATTAATGGAGGCAGCACTGGTGGGGTGCACGCTGCAGACCATGCAGATGTACGCCAAACGCAAAGGTTGGGATATCGGCAAAACAAAAGTCGGAGTCAAATTTATTTCAGAAGGAAAAGAAGTGGTGATCGGTCGCACACTTTCTTTTGATCCGCATCTCAATGGTGAGCAGCGGGATAAGCTCACCGAGATCGCCAACAAGTGTCCCATTCATAAAGTTTTACATGCACCCACCACTGTCCAAACAGAAGTGGTGGGATAGACTTATTTCTTTAAGAGATCACGGATCTCAGTGAGAAGGACAATGTCCGCTGGAGTGGGAGCTGGAGCCGCCGGCTTAGCAACTTCATTCTTTTGAAATTTATTGAGCGCCTTGATGAAGAGAAAAATGGCAAAAGCCACGATGATGAAATCAAAGACATTTTGTACAAAGATTCCATAGTCCAGTGTCACGGGAGTTTCTCCCTCTTTCAGGATAAATTTTAAATCTTTAAAATCCACCCCACCGACAAGAACGCCAATCACGGGAGTGATGATATTGGCCACAAGGCTTGAGACAATCTTTCCAAAAGCCCCACCAATCACCACACCGACGGCGAGATCGATGACATTTCCACGCATAGCAAAGGTTTTAAATTCTTGAAGAAAACTCATTTGGACTCCTCGATGCTTATTTGAAACAATCATCCTATGACTGCCAAGAAAATGAAAACCCCAAAAAAGAATAAAAAAACCTCAGTCTGGTGGGTCTATATGGTGGAGACCCAAAAAGGGAAGCTCTACACTGGGATTACGACGGATCTTGAGCGTCGGTTGAGACAGCATAAGGGCGAGATTAAGGGAGGGGCTAAGTTTTTTAGCACTGACATCGCGCTCGGATTTAGATTTAAGAAAAAATGTAAGGATCGCTCAAGTGCTTCTAAGCTTGAAGCCCGTATAAAGGGCCTCAAGCGAGAGGATAAATTAAAGCTCTTAAAATGAAGATTGAGACTGCTGCAGCTCTTGCACCAGAGCATTCAATGTCGTGTGACGGCTGTCACGCACACGAGCAATGAGAGAGTAGTCATTCACAAAACGATTGAGACTAAGGATAACTTCATTAGGAACTGAACCCAAGGGACGAATGCGATAAGTCTGAGCCTCTGGATCAAAATCCATCATCACTTCTGTTGTGTTGAGTTTTAAAATAAAATCTTTCCGCTGATCGAGCATTGTTTTGAGCATTTCGCCATTTTCATTCAAAGTAAGTACCGATTGCAGGAGTTGTGGTAAGCCGGGATCGTTGAGGTTAAGTTTTGGATCAGTCACCACCACTTTCTCAATCCCACCAGCAGCTGCAGAACTGGTTAAGCGTGCTGAAGTCGCCACAGATTTGATATCCGTGCTTGCCATCGTGCGGTTGGTTTGGTTTTGAGAAGCTGCATTAGTCACTGCAATGGCTTCATTCAAGGCCTCGGCAACTCTCTCTTGTTCGAAGGGGCGAGAGATCACCTGAGGGTTATTGGTACGAACAGCAGCGGGGTAATTATTCACGATATTATTAATGAAGCTTTGTCCTTCCCGTGAGCGAGGATCAAAAGGTGTGGAGGTTCGTTGAAACTCTTCTTGTACAGCTTTCGTCACCTCTGCCTTGCTCGGTTTATCCAGACGACGCTTGATCAGTTCATCGATCACACTGCGATAGGTTTCATTGGATTCTTCAAACATTTTTTGCTTCTGGCCCATGACTTCTGCCAGTTGAGCGGAGTAGTTGGACTGCTGAGGTGTTATGGGAGCTGCCGATGGACTCACTGCCATTTCCTGAGCTCGAGCATTGGTTTGAGATTCTGAGCGCTGGCGTGGAAGTGTCGCACTTGATGAGCTGGTAAATTGTGGGTTGAAGCGCTCCACCTGGGCGGCTGCCTGAGCCACTTGAGCCGCGCTCGGGCGCTCACTCTTGGAGAGCGGTATAATCCCAATCCGTGCTAGTTCATTTTTTGTAGGAGCATCAAGAGTCTCGAGTGGTGGCAAGAGACCTCTTATCAGCTGTGCGATAGGTCGATCTGCCAGCGTTGGAGAAACGGGCGAGGGGCGAGCATGCGACTCACGCCATAATTGAGCGGCCATGCATTGATGCCTTTCAACCAGAGAGCTAAAGCTAGCGCATGGTTTTGATTCATTTTTCATCTCACAAATTTGATCGCGGGCGGTAGAGATCTCGCTCACATATTTTGCATTAGAAAATTGTTCATTCGACATGCGGTGATAACGAGAATCGATAAGTTCATCAAAGGTAGCCACTGATTTTGTGAGGTTTTGGGCATTAGAATTATTCTCCCAAGGGCAAAAAGCGAGGACTTGTTGATTCAGCTCTATCATTTCTTGAGTGCCGGCCAAGGAGGGAAGATCGGCCTTAATATTAAAACCAAGCCGTGGGAGGTTTCCGAATGGATCAAGCTCTATTTCACCTTCTTCAAATTTATCAGTGCACAGAGAAGACTTTAAATTATTAAAACTTGTCGCACAGGAATCAGCCAATTTTTTATCAAAGATAGTTGAATTCTCTGCATTCATAAGTGAGTCATTCAGACTCTTTGTGGATTGTGGGGGAGCCACAGAATCCATCAGTCGCATGAATTGATCTTTTGACTGCATATGCATACTAATCAAAGGGTGTTGGAGTAAAAGATCTTTTAAAGATAAATCAAATCCTGTGCCCTCGAAGAGCTCAGAAAGTGATTTCCCAGGATGTGCCGTCGAGTAGTTTTTAAAGGCCCGAATAAATTCCGGAGCAAGTATCGCATTTAGCGCTTCGCCACTAAATTTCATAGCCTCAATCTCAGTCAGTGAGCACTGTTGGGCCGAGTGATTGGCGAAGAGTGTAGTCCTGTTGAGCAGACCTTGCCTTGGAGGTGATTTCAGAGGGGCCATGAGGTTCAAGACTTCATTTGATAATTTGCTTTTATCAATTTTTAAAGCATCTGATTTTTCAAATAACGCCACAGCAGCTTTTGAACCACACCCTGAGGTGAAGCTTTCTTTAGCTTTGAACTCACACGCCTTAAGAGATGTTTCAAACTTAAGGCTTCCACCTGTATCAATCTGGCTGAGTTTTACTAGATCAACGAGGTTATTCTTTTGAATTTTTTCAAACTCATCAAGCATGGCTTTGAAGAAGAGTTCTTGCTTTTTTTGTTTTGTTTGTGCCGTTTGAATGGGAAGCATTGATTTCGTTTGAAAATCATTTTTACAGTCGCAGAGAAGTTTTGTATTTCTCTTTTCCCCTCGTGCGTTGGTGAGTGCTCGATGGCTTAAGCAATTCGGGATGGCGATGTTGAGGTCTAACTGATCCAATGAGCTTGACGGCAGACCATCACAAGGGTTAACACTAGCATACAATGGAGAGGCGAGGAGTATGACTAAGAGAGCTTTCATAGCTCACTTCTCTTTTTAGCCCCTCTCGCGACAAAACCTCTGCGATACAGTTCAAGGTTTCTTTTGACGATTCCAGTTGAGCGCTCAATGCGGTAATCCAAAAAATCAAGCATGGTTTGGCCATTTTCAATCACATTAAGGTCGAGTTGCCAAAAGCTAATGGCTTCAGTGATAAATTCGTCAAAAAACGTATGAATCGCATACCTGAGTGGTGAGCCGGTAGAAGGGACACCCATGGGTCCACATCGAACGTTGTCGCCGTAGAGTTTCCACATGGCCCTCACTTTGCGGGCAATTTCTTCGTCTGAGTCGTTGTTGTAATCAACACAAGCGGCATCATACACAATTCGTTGATAGTTGAAGTTATAGTCAGTGTCAGGGGTCTTATCGACTGATTTATCTCCAATAAAGATGCAAATGGCGTTCATCCGTCCCTGGTTCGGGCAATTGCTTTGAGTGATACTATTCTGTAAAGCAAGGATGGTCTCAATCGGCCCACTTGAGGACATGCGAGTCGCATCACACTGAGTATGGGGGTCATCGATTCGTGCGATTGCCGAGGTAGCGATGAGAAATGAAGCCATGAGAAAAAGCTGTCGGGGCATGAATGTCTCCATCAATTGATTTGATAATAAATCTTAACATTTTGATGGGGATCGTGTTGAACAAATTTACTAGGCAAGAATGACTAAAACAGTAGGACCATGCTAAGGGGCATGGTCCTACGTGGTGAAACACACTTTATTTCTGTATGAGTATTTGTGTCCAGAATTTCTGATTGAATTCTCGCTGAATTGGAAATGTCTTCTCGAGATGCGAGATGATCGAGTCTTGGATAACGAGAAGTTTTTGCATATTTTCTGAATAAAGTACTTTCCCTTCAAGAACATCCTGAGGTGTTGGAAGTTTAATAAAAACGTCATTGCTCCCCGAAGCTCTGAGGCCCGAAAGTTTTAGCGCCAACACAGATTTGTTATTTTTTGTTAATTCGACAATTTCAGCGTCAGTTTTTAAAATTTGCTGGAGCGCTTTGAAGTTTTTAGTTTCAAGGAGCCTTTGGTAATGCTCATGGAACTTTCTATCAACTAAAAGATTTCGATTTAGTGAATGCACGAGATGGTTGCGCATGAAAAGTGGGTTCGAACGGAGTGCGCAGATAAAATCTGCCCCCTCACTATTCTCATAATAGTTTGCGATGTTTCCACAATCTGATTTTGAGAGTAAGGAGATACTCAAATTCTCATCAAAGCCTGGTAACGTGGGTTCCCCGGCCATGATGGCTTCTTGAGCGATCGCTGATTGCGTAAGAGAGAGAGCATTCTGCAAAAAGAGAGTTGATTTGTTTGAGAATTGATTCCTCTCATTTGATCGCTCAAAATAATTATCAACGATTTCTTTGATATCCTTCTCCCATAAAGATTCTCTGACCTCAAAGACAGGATATAACAGAAGTAAACTGGTAACGTAGCGTTCGAGATTTTTAGATGAAATCAAAAGAGACAAATTGTAGCGGTTGACACCCTCTTGATTCGATCCAAAATAGCTCAGTTTTCTATACGAGTACTTGAAAGTTTTTGAAGGAAGATGCAGTGGAGCTTGGTTTGGCGTCGTCCCATTCGTTTGCATTTTTAGTGCCTGTAATGTCGGTAAATAAACATTCCGTTTGAACCGCATTAAATTGTTATCTTCATTCGAATCAAAAATTGCAAGGAGAGGATTCTCATTATTGAAAGATGTTCCAAAAGATTTAGCAAAAGCTTGGTGGCAATCTTCTAAGACTCTTGGTCCGCCCACGAGAAGCATTCTTCTCAGGTCACCTAGAGAATTGATTTTGCTATAAATCTTTTGATCTAAAATCTGAAGTTGGTTAATTGATTGGTAAGGTGATTTGTATTCGTGAAATACGCTCCAGGCAGAACTGAGGTGGAAATTGATGATCTGTTCGCACACTTGAATGTTACTATTGAGATTATTCGATTTTAGGATTTCGAGCTGAATGAGACTAAAGTCCCGAAGTTCAGCTAAAGCATTCATCTCTTTTTCGTGATATCGATCAATCATGATAGAGAGATCTTTTATCATGCTCATCGTTGCCAACTGAGCCTCTATCATGATTTTTTGGTTTGCAAGTACTTCATCGAGCTTTTGATTGATCTGGCTTAGTTGTTCAGACTGGGGATTCGAAAAAGGACTCTGACCACTCAAAAGATTTAACGCCGGAACGACTCCTCCTGAGGCATAGGCATCCATGATATTTTTACCAAGCGACACCACGGCAATGACCTTTTGCGCCTTATCGATTGCCTTGTTGAGATCTGGTGGGAGTCTCACTCCAAGAATTTGAGTCATCCTGACTGAGGCGTTTATGATACTATTGAGACCTTGAGTGGCTGAGTGTGCGGCTTCAAAACTTTTGTTTAGGCTCGTGGTGATCTGAATTGCTCTTTGGCGATATTGATCCGAGAACTCATCTGGTTTTACACTTTTTTTCCCTTTAATCTGATCCTTCACAAAATCAACGATTCTCTGGCTTTGAACTCCACTAGTACCTGGAGCACTCTCGGACGCCATTCGGAACATATCTCTTAATCCATCGCGGGCGTGAGTGAGTTCCGAAGTAAAGCTACCCATTCCCGTTTTAATCTGATCAAGACCCGATCCTAGCGATCCAGCGAGAGCGGTAAACTCTTTATATTTTGATTTCAATTCATCTACTGTTCTTATCACCTCACGGACATTCTTGGTGAACTGTATAAAATCCTTGTGATCTTTAAGCTGCTGGTAGATTCCAAAGGCAAGAGCACCGCCACTGGCCAGTACAATTTTGTCACCACTTGAAAGATTCGAATCTCCCAAAATTCGGCTTATCGATTCAAGTTTTAAGATCGAGTCTTGTATCTTATCTATGGCTTCTTTTGTCTTTCCAGCGGAGACAAGTTGCTCAATCTCTTGAGCATCCTGCGGGGCTTCCGTAAGAATTTTCTTGGCGATGGTTGGGATGAGTTCACTTTCAAGTTTCGTAATTTGAGCTTGATAAGTGTTGCTAATATTCTCAAGTGTTCGATGCTGTAGGTATTGAAATGTGTTGTATACCAAATGGTCGTGGAAACTGAAATCAGAGACTTCAGACATATCGAGCCTATCCGATCTTAGAATGTGATCATTCTGGTACTCATTGTTATGGTAAAGATAGTACTTACGGATTGCTTTATTTTCATTCCTTGTTGTTTGAATAATCCTTTGGATCTCTTCTTCAGTAAGCATTTCACTTAAGTCACCAAGGCTAGAAGAAGATTTATCCTTTAATGAGCGAGCAATAAATTGGGCAAATGCGATATTTGGTCTTTCTGATTTGAAGAGTCTTTCGAACTCTTGGATGTCCTGGTCCTGAAGGCTTGCTTCAACCTTTTGCTCCGTCGGAGGATAGAATTTATTTTCAGTTACATTTTTCGTGCAGCTAAAGAGTAAGGGGAGGATTAATAACTTTTTCATTATAAGTATCCTCTAAGATTAGACCATGAAGCGTTGATCCCCTCTGATTGACCTTCTTCGTAATTGGAGAACAGGGAAATACCCATTTTACCTAGATCACCTTTCTCACCATCTTTTCCTCTCTCACCCAGATCTCCCTGGGGACCATAACTACCATCGAATCTATACGCACATGATGGAGTAACTGATGAAGGTGAAAATGTTGCTCCTCCTCCTGTGTGATTACAGTCATTAACGACATAACTGCTTGGTTTGCCGCCGACTCCACCTAAGCCGGGTTCGCTTGGCATTCCACCGTCTGAACCTTCCCCTGGACTGTAAATAAAGCTTACTTCGAAATCAGACTTAGAGATGACATTTACAAAAGCTGCTCCTGATTCACCACCCGGAAGACCTTTAAATCCTTCCGTTCCTGGATACCCCTTCGCCCCTTTGCCGCCATCACAGTTTGTTTGCCTTGTTGAACAGCTTCCATCGGCGCCAGCATGTGCCTGAGGAGGACGCACCGGAATTTTTGTTTGCTTGCCCCCATTTGTGCCTCTTAAATTAATGGCAAGATCACCGTACCCTTTCTCTACAACCAACTGAATGCGTCCGCCGTCTTTACCTGGAGTGAGATCAGGAGTGCTGAGTACTTCTCTGTCGGTGTATGTTGTGATCTTTCCATTTTTACTGATGAGTATATTGGCCTTAATACTAATGTCGCCACCTTGAGTGAAGATCTCACCGCCATCTTGAATAATCAGAATATCAATGTTTTTGTTGTGGACTCTTTCTGTGGTGGTGGCTTGATCAATGATAATATTTTTTGAGAAGAACTTATCGAATCTTTGAATGACGGTCTTATTTTTATCTAAAACAAGACATTTAAAAGGAACAAGTTCTGGATCTCTTGATTCCACTTCTAAGGTAATTCTTGTTTCATGGTTTGGATTAATTTCAACAGTTATCGGTTTTTCGTAATTCCTGACGACTGCTTTGGAGCATTGAATAGTCCCCGGAAACGCCTCAAGGGGTGTTGTTACATTTAGAACGTGATGGTTCACATACATGCTGTAGTGATCAAGATTATCTAGGTTTTCATTCAAAGTTACAGGACTTCCCAGGTCTTTCACGCTGAATTTCTTAGATTCCACTTCTGGTTGCGAAACGGAATTTTGTGGAGAAGGGGTTTGTGCTGTTACAGGTGTTTCACTGGTTTGTTTATTACATGCACTTAATGCAAGTACGGAAAGCACCATTGCTGACTTCAAAAGCATAAAACCTCCAAATTATAAGACTTTTTATAACACAGCTAGAGAAGCTCTCTTTTTCGCCGTGAAATAATTTTAATGACTAGTAAGTCTTTGAAATTGATCAGAAACTTGCCAGATCTGAGGATGGTTCTATCTAAAGTTTTCTTAACTGTAGAGGCAATCACTGAAACGAGACTGAAAATGGGGGGAATTTTTCATTAATGAAACAGATCTTTGAAGGTATGGGAGGAAGTCTAAGGGAAGAATGCAATAAAAGTGTAACCCAACCGATGAAGGATCGGGTTACACCGGAAAATCTACTGGAACGTTTTAATATACGCCCACAAGGCCGGTAGTTCGCCCTCTAGGTCAGGGAACTTACGCATGGCTTTTGTTGTGCGCAGAGGGGAATAGCCCGGAGGCAGGGCCTTCGGGTAGCGACCTGTCACCACTTTTACCTTAAAGACTTCCCATGGGGTCTCGTATTGAGAAGGGCCCAAGGATCCTGATTGACGAGGATCTTTATTGTGGCACTGGATGCAGTTTGAAAGATAGACCGTTTTACCTTGAGCCGCTAAGGCCGCTGTCACTTCAGGGGCAGCTTCAGGCACAAATACTGCTGTCTCTTCAGTCTTAGCCTCACCACTGCCTGCAGCTTCACGAGCTTCAATAGTAGTGGGAGCCGGGACAGGAGAGATTGAGCGAGTTTTATAGTCCGCTTTATTTTCTACACATGAAAATGCGAGGGCCAGCAGGCCCCCACAAAGAATTATCTTTTTCATTAGACGAGGACCTCCAAAAGTCCATAAAGAACAACCATCAACACAACACCCATGTGGATCACGCCCTTAACAGTGGCGATAGGTCCTGGCTTACCCCAGATGGCGTTGGCTTCAAGAGCAAGAATGATAGCAGAGATGACACCAACGGCGATGTATGGATTTTCACCGATGCCAAGGCTCAGGTGACGTGAAGCTCCCATGAAAAATAAAAGTGGGATAGAGAACATAACATTGGTACGTGAAGCAAGAAGCGCCTGTGGAGCGACTTTTGCTGCCATGGGATCTGCTTGCCCGCCTTTGAGAACTGATTCTGCAGAAGCGATCATGATTTTCTGTTTTGGCCAGATGATCAACCACACGTTCAAGAACATAAATGTTCCCATGAGGAAACCAGGCCAGATGTACATGCCGTAGGGAGTGAGGAAGAAATCAGCTTTCAGTTCTGCGCCTTGGATCAAGAGCATGATGAGACCAGAAATGAACGTGAACATCGCACCCCAACGGAACCACCAAAGAGCTTTTGGAACGAGCTTTTGGAAGGCGACGTTTTTAACGGGAGCTTCAATTTCTGCAAAGAAAGCGCCTTGAACGAAGTTGAAATAATACAAGTGACCGATCCAAGCGACGCCGGCGAAGAAGTGAACAAAGCGAAGGAACATGACAAGTCCTTCCTGCGTGAACATAGCGATACCCATCTTGGTACTCCTAAGTTGAGAGTTTAAAACGTAATGATAACCAATAATAATCAGTTTGAAAGCCATTGGGAACTAGCGAATGAGGGGACTATCTATTGCCTGAGCCTTCGTCGTCAAAGTTTCGTCTGACAGGTCTCGCCCCTCGATTATCTTTCTCGTAGGGGCGCTTGGCTCCTCTGTTGGGTCCAGAGCTTCGGTTGTTGGAGTGGGGACGACTATTATTGTGCGATCTCCCATTTCCATTGCCGCTTCCATTGTTTTGATTTTGTGGACGTGCGTGTCTTCTCACTCCTGCGCCACTATCAATCCGATTCATCTGCTCTTCAAGTGAAGGCTGCGGAAAGTAATCGTCTTCTTCATCATCCCAACTCTTGGGGGCGTCAGAGGGAGCTGCTTCAGCCCGAGTCGGCTGCTGCGGAGTGCGCTTTGCTTTATCATTGCGAGAAGAACGTTCAGGTCTTTCGGTTTTTTCAGCTCTCTCGGGGGCTTGGGGTTTTTCTGGCCTTGGGGCATTAGGCACATGCGGTGTTTTTTCATAAAGTTCTGGATCAATCAGGCGCAAAATAGCTCGCCATTCTTCGCGAACTTCTGGACTCACAAACGAGAAAGATTTTCCACTCACTCCATCCCGACCGGTGCGGCCTAGACGCAAAAGAAAATCCTCTGGGACATTAGGAATATCAAAATTAATCACCAGTGCCACATGAGCGACGTCAATGCCACGAGCGGCGATGTCCGTGGCCACAAGTATTCGGAATTCATTTTCCCGGAAAGCTTTAAGTGTGGCCTGACGTTGAGTTAAAGAACGATCGGGATGAATCCTTCCAACCGTCATCTCTTTTTTCTCAAGCTGACGAGCCAGCCTTTCCGCACGGTATTTTGTGCGAGTGAAGACAATCGCAGGGCCCTCGTTCTCAGAGAGAATTTCCAAAAGCTTTTCAAACTTTTGAGGCTCCTCAATCTCGAGGGTGACTCTTTCTACGCTGCTCGAGGGGATGAGCTCATCAGCTTTAATTTCTACGCGCGTAGGATTGTTCAAATACTTTTCACACAGGGTAGATACTTCTTCTGTGAAATCAGTAGTGAAGAGAATCGATTGGCGCTCTACTGGCAGGCTTTTGAGAATTTCGTTCAACTGAGGCGCAAAACCCATATCAATCATTTTATCGGCTTCATCCACCACCAGATACTTTACACCATCAAAGTGCGTGTGACCATCCAGCATCAGATCGACTAAGCGGCCAGGGTTGGCCACGATGAATTTAGGTTTGCTTTTAAGGCCCTCAATTTGATAATGCGAGGCTGATCCCCCCATGATAAGAACAGGCCTTGGAAGGTCGAGCTCGATACTTAAAAAATTCAAAACATCATTAATCTGGATCGCCGAGTCGCGATGGGGCGTGAGAACCAAGGCACAAAAATCTTCTTCACGAACCTTATCCATCAAGCCCATTAAGGGGAGGCAGAAGGCCAAAGTCCGGCCTGTGCCACTTTTGGCGGTTGCGATGAAATCTTTGCCGGACATTAAGGTTGGGATAGTTTGAACTTGGAGCACTGAAGGAACATTTATATGAGAGATTTTGAGGGCCTCGACAATTTTTGAGGGCAATGAAAATGATTCAAACGAAGCGTGAGTGCTCATGAAACTCCTGAAAATGAAAACAAAAGTGCGAGAAGATTTCAGCCTTATAATTGATGCAATCAGCAAAACTTTGCGTGATTTATCTGCATCAAAATGCTTTTTCTGAACTTTACCCCCACAGATTGCAGGGCACAACAGAAAATTCAGGTATAATGTAAAAATGTCATCAAAAAACCTAAGAGTTCAAGTGTTTAAAGAGTCTGAGTGTATGGTCGATCTCACTCTTCCTATTGCTTCAGTTGATTTTATTGAGACACTCATGCCGCAAAAAGTACTAGATAAACTGATGGAGAAGAATTTCGATCTCAAGCAGCTTATTTTGAAGATTAAGCAATCTAGCTATGCGCCCCAGACTCTCTTTGAAATGACCACCACAGAGCGCTCCTACAAAGTGTGGATCGTCTAAAATAAGTGCAGACTTGACTCTCTGCTGCTACACTGCGGCCCATGTCAACATTACTTAATCTGCAAAATCTCTCCCTCAGCTTTCCTCATAAGTTAATTTTTAAGGATGCGAGCTTCACGCTTAATCAGGGTGATAAAATTGGTGTGCTCGGTCTCAATGGCCATGGGAAATCGTCGTTATTTAAGATCCTCATGGATCAGATATCGGTCGATACCACAGTGCCGCCCTTTATCTATGATAAATCCCGTGAACTCTCACTCTTTTTGGTGCCACAGGAGTTGATTGATCCTCAAGAAGATACGCTCGAAGAATACTTTTACCGCTACTATCCACAATTTGATACTCTCTATCAGGAGCTCAAAGGGATTGGTCATAAACTCTCTAATGGAGAAGGAGATTTTGATAAACTTCTCTCTCGCCAAGAAAAAATTTATGCTGATCTCGCTAACGCTGAAGCGGACCGCCTTCAAGCCCAGTACATCTCCTACCTCAAAACATTTGGGCTGCTGGACATGAACGTGTTGGTGAAGTCACTCTCTGGTGGCGAGCAGAGGAAAGTGGCCCTCTCGCTGGGCCTTTCGTGTCCGCAGCGTGTGGTTCTGTGGGATGAGCCTACCAACCATTTGGATGTAGAGACCATCAAGCGTTTTGAAGAAGAACTCGAAGGCTCGAAGAAAACTTTTCTTATCATCTCCCACGATCGCACCCTTCTGAATAACGTGGTTGATCGGATTGTGCATATTCAATTTGGCAAGATTCAAAGTTTTCAGGGCACCTATGCTGATTATCTGATTCACCTTCAAAATCAAGACCAGGCCCGGGCCAAAGCTCTCGATCGTCTAGAAAATGATAACCGCCGCGAAACGGCTTGGATCCGGCGTGGTGTACAGGCGCGCAGAACTAAATCGAAAAAGAGAATCTCTGATTATGATACTCTTCAGAGCTCAATTCGTGATTTAAAAAATCAAGCCCACAAATCGGTCAGTCTTAATCTTCAGAGCTCACAGCGGAAATCTAAGGTTTTGGTAGAAGCAGAAAACATGGGTGTGGGTTATAAAGGTGTTCTCATTGATGGCATGAACTTCCGCCTTCACCGAGGCGACAAGATTGCACTCATGGGTGGAAATGGCGTAGGGAAGTCGACGCTGCTTAAAACCATCTTGGGCCAAATCCAGCCTTATCAAGGGAAGATTAAAATCCTCGACCAGTTAGACACCGGTTATTTTTCCCAAAAACGTGAATCTCTCAATCCAGACCAGACACCTTGGGATTTGATCGGCGAGGGCATCGACTTTGTGATCTCTAATACTGGTGAAAAACGTCACGTCGCCAGTTATTTGGAGAGTTTTTTATTTCGCTCAGAAGAGATGAAGCGCCCAATCCATACTTTTTCAGGGGGAGAGAAGAACCGTCTGCAGCTCGCCCAGTTCATGAAGCACGCCCGCGACCTGTGGATCTTCGATGAGCCAACCAACGACCTAGACTTGGAAACAATCGGTGTCTTGGAAGAAGAACTCAAAAACTATCAGGGCGCCCTGATTGTAGTCGGTCACGACCGTGCCTTCATTGAAAACGTCACCGACAAGTGCTGGCTGGTGCATGATAAAAAGCTTGAGATCTTTGAAGGGGGCTGGCCGCAGGCGGAGATGTATCTAGAAGCCATGGAACTGGAGGCTGATCTCAAAAAGCTTACTCCTCCCGCTAAAAATAGTGGGCCCGTAGCTAAGGGATTGTTGAGCAACAAAGAGCGTGCTCGCTTAGAAAAAATTGGCCCAGAGATGAATGCCGCGGAGAAAGCCGTCGCAGACTTGCAAGAGAAAATCGCGGCGATCGATTATGCAGACCCTGATTCAGCAAAAAAAATCCAACAACTCAATACTGACTTAGAAAAATCTCAGCAGCTCTTCGATCGACTCTTCGAAGAGTGGGCTGAACTTGAAGAGAAAAGGTAGAACATGTTAGCCGTACATAATCTGAGACTCCAGTTCGGTGGAAGAACTCTCTTTGAAGATGTGAATTTAAAATTTAGCCCTGGCAATTGCTACGGTGTGATTGGTGCCAATGGTGCAGGGAAATCAACTTTTATAAAAATTCTTTCTGGTGTCATCGAACCCACGGCGGGCTCCATTGAGATTTCTCCCGGCGAGCGCGTGGCTGTACTCAAGCAGAACCACTTCGAATTTGATGAAGAAGAAGTTTTGAAGACAGTTATTCTAGGACACAAAGAACTCTGCTCCATCATGGTCGAAAAAGACGCCCTCTACGCGAAAGAAGATTTTAGTGATGAGGATGGGATCCGTGCCAGTGAACTCGAGAGCCGGTTTGCGGAACTTAACGGCTGGGAAGCCGAAGCGGAAGCAGGCGCGCTACTCGCAGGCCTAGGCATCGGAACAGATCTGCACACCAAAAAGATGAAAGATCTCTCGGGTGGAGAAAAAGTAAAGATCCTCCTGGCGCAAGCTTTGTTTGGTAAACCAGAAATTTTACTCTTAGATGAACCTACCAATGATCTCGATCTCAAGGCGGTGCAGTGGTTAGAGAATTTTATCGCTGATCAGGAACACTCGACGATTCTCGTGGTGTCGCACGATCGTCACTTTTTGAATCAAGTCTGTACGCACATCTGCGACATCGACTTTCGCAAGATCAAACTTTTTGTGGGCAACTACGACTTCTGGTACAAGTCCAGCCAGCTCGCGCAGCGCATGCTCTCAGATCAGAATAAAAAAACTGAAGAGAAGATGAAGGATCTGAAAGAATTCATCCAGCGCTTTTCGGCAAACGCTTCAAAATCCAAACAGGCGACCGGACGAAAGAAGCTTCTTGAGAAACTTACCCTCAACGATATTGAGCCCTCCACCCGCAAATACCCCTTCGTGGGATTCACCCAAGCCAGAGAAGCCGGCGATCAACTCTTGAGGGTAGAGAACCTCTCTTTAACCATCGACGGTGAGGTGATGTTTAAAAATCTTTCTTTCACGCTTAAGAAAGGTCACAAGACCGTATTTTTGGCAGACTCTGAGATGAAGACGAAGGCGCTCTTTCAGGTCCTCATGGGTGAGCGTAAGCCTGATACTGGTGATATTCAGTGGGGCATCACCACCAGCCGCGGCTACATGCCGGCCGACCATAATCATTTCTTTCAAGACGATTCCTTGGATCTCATCAACTGGCTGCGCCAGTACTCAACGGATCAAACAGAAACCTATCTTAGAGGTTTCTTAGGCAGAATGCTTTTTTCTGGTGAAGAGGCCAAAAAGAAATGTACCGTTCTTTCAGGAGGAGAGAAAGTCCGCTGTATGCTTTCAAAAATCATGCAGGAAGGTCACAACGTCTTGGTGTTTGAAAACCCCACTAACCATCTGGACCTTGAAACCATCACGGCACTCAACGACGGCATGATTGACTACAAGGGCACACTGCTCTTCACTTCTCACGATCACGAGTTCATCCAAACGATTGCGAATCGAGTGATTGAAATCCTGCCTTACGGCTCTAAAGATCAAGAGTGCACCTATGATCAGTACCTTGGACTCGCTCAATAAACTATGCGCTACTCTTTCGTTGATCTTGAGACCACTGGTGGAAATCGTGAGGGCAACAAGATCACGGAGATCGCCATCATCAATTACGATGGCACGCAGATCGAAGCCGAGTGGACCACGCTGATCAATCCCGAGCGCTCTATCCCTTGGTCGATCACGCAGCTCACGGGGATCGATAATGCCATGGTGGAGTCGGCTCCGCGCTTTTATGAAGTCGCCAAAAAAATCGTCGAACTCACCCAAGATCGCATCCTGGTTGCCCATAATGCCTTCTTCGACTACCGCTTTTTGCAGCGTGAGTTTAGTGAACTCGGTTTTACGTTTCAGCGGGATGTGATGTGCACTGTGCGCCTGTCGCGGAAAGCCTTTCCGGGGCTTCAGAGCTATTCGCTCTCAAATCTTTCCCGCTATTTTCAAATCTCTCGCGAGGCGGAGCACCGGGCCCTCGATGACACGAGAGCATGTCTTGAAGTGTTTCAAAAAATTCAAAAAGTCTCTGAACTCTCAATCGCTGAAGATCCTCAGAAACCACTGCCGCAGAAACTTGAACTCAAAGACATCGAGCGACTGCCTCAGACACCAGGGACCTATTTTTTCTACACGGAGAAGGGGCTTTTGCTCTATGTGGGCAAAGCGAAGAACATCAAAGCGCGGGTAAAATCACATTTTCAAAAGGCCGGCGATAAAAAGCGCGAACAAGAACTCAGAGAGCATGTGGCACGGATTGAATTTCTTGAGTGGGGCAGTGATCTGGTGGCGAGCCTCATGGAGTTTCACTTCATCAAAACACTCAGGCCTACGCACAATCGCGCCAACCGAAAAACCCAGTTCCGCTACACGCTGACTCTCAACACGGAGAGCGAGCCGGGCGCAGAATTGAGAGTCTCGACGGTTAAGGATGATGAAGAGGTTAGCCTCCGGTATGGCTCACGCAAGTTTGCTCAAGAGGCGCGCGAGCGGATCTATAAGGAATCTTTTGCGGTGGAGGCGGATGGGTTATTTTTCGCGGATCAGATGCGCCAGTTCCGACGAATTTTAGGGACTGAAGAGGTGATCCATCGGCTTCAGGAAAAAATGCAGCCACGTGAGCTGATCACAGGTGATCACGTCATTCGTGAAAAAGGACGCACTTCTTCTGAATTCTCACAGGTGATCATTCAAGGGGGTGAGCTTAAAGAAATTCAAATGATCCAAAAAGATGGTGAAATGGAAGTTCATCGTTTAGAGAGTTACCCTGATCTCAAGCGAATCGTGGCGAGATATCTTACCAGTTCCCCACATTCACTCGACTAGCCCAAGGCTCTCTGGCCGGCAGGGCAGCCCCTTTTTGTAAGAGTTCGACCGATTGATTGTCCGGTGATTTCACAAAAGCCATGTGTCCATCGCGAGGCGGCCTAAGGATTGTGATGCCATTTTTTTCCAGATGCTCACATGTGGAATAAATATCATCCACTCGAAAGGCCACATGCCCGAAGTTGCGACCAAAGGTGTAGTCTTCAGTTTGATCCCAGTTGTGAGTCAGTTCAATCTCTGGTGCGCCCTCATGGGTGGCGAGAAATACCAGAGTGAAGCGACCTTGCTCGTAGTCTTTGCGGCGTAAGACCTTTAGTCCTAGTAGCTCCCAGAATTTAAGAGCGGCGCCTAAATCTTTGACTCTAAGCATTGTGTGAAGGAATTCCATGACTTAATCCTTTATTTCTACTGCACTGATCCATGTGGTACCTGTGCACTTATACTACCGTTTTCTTTTGCATTTTCTCAAAGGAAATTTATGAAAGTGAAGCTTCCTCAAAACCTTGAGGGACACAATTTTATTGGTGGTGAGTGGGTCAAAGGCGAGGCAGGGATCCAAGAGATTTTCTCTCCCTATAACGGAGCCAAGATTGGCAGTGTCTCTCTTCCATCTGTCGCGCAAGTTAAAATCGCTCTCTCTAAAGCGCAAGAGGCGCAACGAGATTGGGCGCGCACACCGATGAAAGAGCGTGCGAAGGTCCTCTTCGATCTCAGAAACATTCTCATCAGAGACATGGATGCCATCACACATGTCAAGGCCAGTGAGTCGGGAAAAACTTTCGATGAAGGTCGTGCGGGACTCATGAAAGGGATTGAAGTTCTTGAGTTCGCTCTTTCCATGCAAAATCTCGATCTCGGAGGCAAAGTAGAAGTTTCCAGAGGTGTCACGTGTGAATACCGTCGCGAACCTTTAGGTGTTGTGGCCTCGATCACACCTTTTAATTTCCCGGCCATGGTGCCGATGTGGACCATACCGATCGCTCTGGGACTTGGAAACGCGTATGTCTGGAAGCCTTCGGACAAAACACCACTCACCGCGATCATGATCGCTAATGCCATCAAGGAAGCAGGTCTTCCCGCAGGGCTTCTGACTGTCCTGCATGGGGGAGAAAGTACTGTGAACACGGTGATCGATTCTGAAATTGTTCGTGCCGTGGGATTTGTGGGCTCGACCAAAATAGCCAAGCTTGTTTATAACCGTACGACCGGTCTTGGAAAACGAGCGCTGTGTTTGGGTGGGGCCAAGAATCATATTGTGCTTCTTCCTGATGCGAATCCAGAACTCGCTGGCGTGGGAATTTCTGATTCCTTCACTGGTTGTGCCGGTCAGCGCTGCATGGCCGCCTCTGTTTTGTTGGCGGTGGGTGAGGTCGAAAAACACATTCAAAAAATTGTGGAGCGTGCCAGTAGTTTAAGATTGTCTCATGAAATGGGAGCCATTATCACGAAAGCACAAGTCGAGTTCTTGCACGCAGCGATAACTCGTGCGGAAAGCGCCGGAGCCAAGATCATTCTCGATGGCCGCAAGACGAAAGCTCCTGAGGGTCTAGAAGGTGGCAACTGGCTCGCTCCCACGATCATCGATCATGTCAAACCAGGAAGTGAAGCTCATAAAGTGGAACTCTTCGGTCCAATCATCTCGATCATCCGCTGTAAAGATTTGACTGAAGCTCTGGCGATTCAAGCGACGAGTGAGTACGGCAATGCCTGCTCTGTATTTACCAGCAACGGAGCTCTTGCTGATCGCGTGACTCGTGAAGCACGCGCCGGCATGGTAGGCGTGAATGTGGGAGTGCCTGTTCCTCGCGAGCCATTCTCATTTGGTGGAATCAATGCCTCCAAGTTTGGTCACGGTGATATCACCGGTGTGCACAGCTTGGATTTTTGGAGTGACGTAAAGAAGGTCACGACCAAGTGGGAAAAACAAAACGACAATAACTGGATGTCATAAGGAAACATATGGAAAACACTAAACGCTCGGAACATATTGTTCTTGCGACTCACTCAAATCTTAAGTACCCAGAGTCGCTGCCTCTTGATTGGGGAAATCAAGATCCGATTAAACGTGGTCCAGTGGTGGCCAGTAACACCAACCCTCGTGCTCGAAATGCGATTGGTTCACACTCGGGCTCTTATGCTGTCTTTCGCGCGCTCTCGATTGCGAGTGGAAAGTACAAGCCCAGCCACAAGCCGGACTTAAATAATACTTTTTCCCCCGTGAAAATTGGGCCCTATCCTTCTTGGAATGATTCGACAAAAATCGTCTCTCTTGATCCTTGGGGCTTAGATCCTCAACTGCATTTCAAAGATCTCTTTGATAAAGGTTACGACATCCGCCCCTCGATCGCTGTGACGCAAGCTCATCTGCAGCTGCATGAGATTCACGAGGCGATTGATAAGGGTCGCTTGAAGATGGATGGTAAAGTGGTGCTCGCCAATAAAGATGTGAAGGTCACTAAAGTCGCTATTGAGCCTGTCTGGTATCTTCCGGCCATGGCCGCTCGTTTGGGAACCGATGAAGGTTCTCTTCGTCGTATTCTATTCACGGAGTCTGGCGGCATGTATCCGGAGCTCATCACGCGTCCGGATCTCAAAGTGTGGCTTCCGCCTATTGGAAGTACGACGGTTTATATATTCGGTAATCCCGCAGATCTTTCCAATCCGAATGTAGAACTTTCTTGTCGTGTGCACGATGAGTGTAACGGCTCAGATGTGTTTGGCTCCGACATCTGCACTTGCAGGCCTTACCTCATGTATGGCATCGAGCATGCCGCTGAATGCGCTCAACGCGGGGGAGTGGGGATCATTGCCTATTATCGCAAAGAAGGCCGTGCTCTTGGGGAAGTGACAAAGTTTTTGGTTTATAACGCTCGTAAACGCCAAGAGGGCGGTGACTCCGCAGCGACTTATTTTAAGCGCACGGAATGCGTCGCTGGAGTTGAAGACGCTCGCTTCCAAGAGTTCATGCCGGATGTTTTGCATTTTTTTGGCATCAAAAAAATTCATCACCTTCATTCCATGAGTAACATGAAATACGACGCCATCGTAGGCAGTGGGATTGAAGTCATCAACCGTGTATCGATTCCGGATCATTTGATTCCAGCTGATGCACAGGTAGAGATGGAAGCCAAAAAAGCCGCAGGCTATTTTAACAAAGGTGACGTGAAAAAAGGCGAGGAACTCGCTTCTGTCAAAGGACGCGACATTGAGTGATTTAAACTATTGGCTCTCACCATCTGCCATCCGCGATTCAGCCCAAAAGATTTATGCCGAATCCCTTGCCGGTCATACTTATTTTAAAGTGGATGAATCGAAACTCAACACAACGGTAGAATACGTCTTGAAGGTGATTCGTGAGAATTATCCTGATTTAAATATTCCTTTCCATTCGCGCTGGGGTCATTTCCGTCCAGGCGGCGTGGATCGTGCCACTTGGCTCAATGATCATCTTCCGGTGGATAAACTTGAGCGAGCTCGCATTAAGCTTGATCTGGTCATTACTTCAGTGCTTTTAGATGCGGGAGCAGGAGCACAGTGGAAGTATTTTGAGCAGAAAACGCAAAAAGAATACAACCGTTCAGAAGGCCTTGGTGTGGCGAGCTTTCATATGTTCATGTCCACCATCATGAGTGGAGACCAAACCCTCAAGGCTACGGCCAAAGGACTGAAGGCGCTTAAGCCCACGGATATTGAAAAATACTTTCAGGTCTCTCCCTCGAACCCTCTGGTGGGAGTTGAGGGACGCACAAAGCTTCTTCAAAACCTCGGGTCAGCTCTTGAGAATACTAAAATTTTTAAAGACCAGCGGCCTGGAAATATCATCGATTACCTCATTGAGAAGCACGGCACGACGGTGCAAGCGACGGATCTACTGCGTGCAGTTTTGGATGGGCTTGGCCCCATCTGGCCTGGTCGCGTGAAGTTTGATGGTGTTAATCTTGGTGACGTATGGAATCACACGAAATACGGCAAACTCGCTTTCCATAAACTTTCTCAGTGGATGACTTACTCTCTCGTGGAGCCCATCGAGGAAGCCGGAGTAAAAATCGTCGGAGTCGATCAGCTCACGGGTTTGGCCGAGTACCGCAACGGAGGACTGCTATTGGATAGTGGGTTAATTGAGGCCCGAGACCCAGCGAATCTTGATAAATCTTGGGGGCCTGATAGTGACCTCATTCTGGAATGGAGAGCACTCACGGTCTACTTTCTTGATCAAATAGGCGCTCTTGTTCAAAAAAATCTCAATAAGTCTTCCAGTGATTTCCCTTTGGCAAAAGTTCTCGAAGGGGGAACTTGGTGGGCCGGAAGAAAAATCGCTAATGAGAAACGCCCGGGTGGAAATCCTCCACTCAACATCGTCAGTGACGGAACAGTTTTCTAAATTTTAGAGGCACATATGAAAAATACAAAATTAATAAATCACCCTCTCCTTAAGCATAAACTCGGTTATCTTCGTGATAAAGAAACTCACTCTGCAGAATTTCGTGAACTCATGAAAGAGATTGGGCGTATCCTTGCCTATGAAGTCCTGAGAGACTGGAGTGAGATGGAAGTCGTGGAAGTTGAGACTCCGATCGCAAAAACAAAAGTTGAGAGAATTAAAAATCCACCGGTTGTCGTCTCAGTCATGCGTGCCGGTAACGGTCTTCTCGATGCCGTCCTCTCGATGGTTCCTGTGGCTTCGGCGGGCTTCATTGGTATCTATCGTGATAAATTTATCCACAACACGGTAGAGTATTATTTTAAGATGCCTGCGAAGATTGAAAACAAACAAATCATTCTCTGTGATCCACTCATCGCGACCGCCGACACCATGATGGCAGCGATTGATCGGTTAAAGAGTTACAAAGTCGGAAAGATCACTGTGCTTTCAGTGCTCATGAGTGAGCACGCACAGGCGATGCTGCAAGAGTACCACCCGGACGTCACCATTTTTACGGTGAACATTGAAAAAGAGATGAACGAACTTGGGTACCTTGTTCCTGGACTAGGAGATGCTGGTGACAGACTCTATCAAACCAAGTGATGTCTATGTTTTAGGTGTGGCCGGTGGGTCAGGTTCTGGTAAAACATATTTTGCCGATGCCCTTCATAAGGCACTAGGACCAAAGACTTCTACGATTGTGTATCAGGATAATTTCTACATCGACCAATCTCATCGTTTTGATCATGACGGGGGCTCGGTCAATTTTGATCACCCGGAGAGCTTAGATTTTCCACTTCTAGCTGAAAAAGTCAGAGAGCTAAAAGATGGTCATGCCACGGCCATACCCATTTATGATTTTGCTACCCACAAACGTCGCAAAGAGACTTTGCATGTGGCTCCACGCAAAGTGATTATTGTTGACGGGATCTTGATCTTCCATCCTCCGTATTTACGCGAGCTGTTTGATGGTTTAATTTTTTTTGATACCCCGGAAGACCTTCGCTATGAGCGTCGTTTGAAGCGAGATGTAGAAGAGCGCGGACGCACTCCAGAAGGAGTTAAGGCGCAGTTTCTCAAGCAAGTCAAACCGATGCATGATCAGTTCGTGGAGCCCAGCAAAGCCCATGCTCAGTTAGTTGTGACTGACAATTCAAATTACTCGGAGACGCTCTTGAAATTCATCAAGATGTTTCAAAAGTTTTAAGTATGATTGTTTTTATTCTTTTGATTCTGTTTACCCCTGCTGCATTTGCTCAGGAGAAGCAAATGGCTGCGATAGAGAAACTTTTCGCTATTTTTGATCCTGTTAAAAAAGCAAATGCCAAGCAAGTCTTTACGGTGGATAGCTGCAAGATTCCTCAGAAACAATTAATGGAGCTGGCCCTTCTTCGCCAGCCGGTGAAGGCGAATTTTAAATTCTCAAAAGGCTGTGACGTAGAGGGGAGCGTAGAACTCCATGTGGCCAAACCTTTTCCAGTTTCCTTGAAGGTGAGAAACCTTGATAAATACACTTTAGTTAATTTTAATTCGACTCTAAGTGTGGGCAGTGTGGAGCAAGGTATTGGGTATAAGATTGAGCTAAATGACGGAAACCTTTCAGGTCAAAAATCGAGTGTCCTCTTTAGCGGTGTTTACAATTATATTGTAACTCTCGGTGAATCAAACGGCCCTAAAGCACAAGAAGGGGGAGAGCTTAGGATTCAATCGATTGATGGGAAAAAAGTTAGTTTCACTAAGCTTTTGGGTAAAGGAACTGGCGAGTGATTGAGAAATGCTTTCGCTTTTTTATACCTCAGGACCTACAACCTGAAACTGCTCTGTTTGAAGAGATGAGGTTCAAAGCCGCGACACTCTTTACAACAGGCTTCATTAGTTTAATGTATATTTTTCTTTCACTCTTTGTTGGGTTTAAGGTCGGACTTTATACCTGCATAGTTTTTGTTCTTCTTCATTTTGTCATGCTTGTCTCTTTAAGGAATCGCTGGCTTGAGGGGAATACAATCACCCACATGTTTGGGGTCATGACCCTGTTTGGGTTAAGTCTTTGTAGTTATCATACGGGTGGATATGATTCTCCTATTCTCGTTTGGTATTCAAGTACCTTGGTGGTGAGCTTTTGGTTTTCAGATTATAAAACGGCGCGATTATGGATCGGTATAGTTCTTCTCATTCTCTCTATGTTTTTTTTGGGATATGCCCTTGATTATCAATTCCCCGTCAGCCTCAATGATGAACTCTTTGGTTTCTTTAAATTTTCAATTGGCACAGGTATTTTCGTCTATCTGATGATCGTCTTCATCTCCCTTCAAAGCTGGCGCATGAAGGCCCTTAACGAGCTGCGTGAGCTTAATCAAAGTAAAGATCGGATGATGTCTATTGTGGCCCATGATTTAAAAAATCCACTGATGGTGATGATGGGGCATATCGGACTCGCCAAAGCGGGAAAGCCATTTAATGATAAAAGTCTTTCTCTCTTTGAAAGTCTAAACTCTCGTATGAAGCAGATCATTGATAACATGCTCATTTTTGAGAGACTGCAGGCCGGTGAATATAATTTCAACCGTCGCGAATTAAGTGTCAATGAGATGATGGAGCAACTGATTGAGGAGTTCAGGGATCAGGCTGTGCAGAAAAATATTCAGCTGGATTTTAGTAATGAGTGTCTAATCAAAATTCATTCTGATCAGTTAGCGCTCGAGAGAATTATTTCAAATATTATTTCGAATGCACTCAAATATACCCCGTCTCAAAAGTCTGTGCGAGTCACAGTCATACCCAATGGGCTTAAGGTGCAGGATGAGGGAATTGGTCTCAGTGATGAAGTTAAATCTTCACTTTTTCAAATCTATTCAAAAAGTGGTGGAAAGACTCAACATGTTCATGACCATTCAAATGGTATCGGATTGTATATTGTGAAGCATCTGTCTGATCAGTTGGGTATTAAGCTTGAGGTTGAGAGTCCAGGCCCTGACCGTGGTTCGACTTTTACTCTGCTATTTTCTTAACAATTGAAATGATGTTTTGAGCATAGCGTGCTCTGTGGTGGACCGTGATTTCATCACCATTGATTTCACAAGGATTGTTGTCACTACATCTTTTGCCATTTTTATTGAAGGTATTCGCAATCGCCACCACTTCTCCTGTTCGAGAATCTAAGACAGGTGAACCGCTGGTACCATTTATTTGTCTACACTCATCGCTCAATCGATAGGCCTCTTTAAATGAGTACCCACCTTCACGGGTGTCTGTGATCTTGTCTATGCGACAGGAGAATTTTGACTTTTTTCTAATAGAAATAGTGGTGACCTCCATGCCTAAGACCGGATTTTCGCTGGCCAGTATTAAGGGATGGATATTTTTCTGGGCCAACTCTTGATAGCTTTCTTTTAACTCATAGATGGCCAGATCCGTTTCCGTCATTGTGGCAAATTGCAGCCTCTCTGTTTTGGTCTGATAGCTCTTCCCATCATTGGTAAAAAGTGTCACTGAACGAGATGCTTTTTCATTTTGTTTGATCTGTCCTGGCTTTAGGATCATTCCAAACAATGATTGTAAGCAATGTCCGTTTGTGGCGAGTTTGGCTTTTGCTGTCGGTTGGCTTTCGTGGGTTTTGAAAATAAAACCGGTACAATTTGAAAGGCTCACTTGGCCCTGAAAATCAGAGGCTAAGACAGTTGAGAGAGAAATGAGTATGGCAAAAAACATAGAGGCTTCTTACCAAAAGAATACGTCTTTGAGAGGCGGAGTGAATATTTTACCTTATCTAACCAGCCACTCTCTATACGTGCCTGGATACTGCTGGATCACCCCACGATCTACTTCCCAGACCTTATTACAGAGTTCTTTTAAGAAGTGACGGTCGTGACTCACAAGTAAGACGGTTCCATCATAAGCCTTGAGGGCATCGAGGAGAATCTCACGAGAGCGAATATCGAGGTGGTTGGTAGGTTCATCCAGCACTAAGAGATTTTTGGGAGTAGCGAGAATCCCGGCCAAAATTAAGCGGGCCTTTTCTCCACCTGAGAGATATTTCACTTTCTTTTCAATGTCATCCCCGCGAAACAAGAAAGCAGCCAAGAGCGAGCGAACGGCGCCATCACTCATCATCGGCACGTAGTTTTTCACTTCATCCCAAACAGTATTCTCTGGTTTGAGACAATCAAGCGTGAATTGGCCAAAGTAGCCCAGTCTTGTCCCTTCGCCGATTTTGACTTTCCCGGCCGTGGGCTCAACGTCACCGATCATTATCTTGAGAAGGGTTGATTTCCCCGCTCCATTGACTCCCACCACTGCGATCTTTTCAAGTCTACGGACAGTCGCTGATAGTCCCTCAAACACTTTATTTTCGGCTCCATTATCTCTCACCCAAGTCTTGGCGAGATTTTCAATCGAGACGACATCGTTCCCACCGCGTGGGGCCTGAGGAAACTCAAACTGAATGGCCTGCTCTTCTGGAGCGAGTTCCACTCGTTCAATCTTATCGAGTTTTTTCACACGCGACTGCACTTGGGCGGCATGACTGGCCCGGGCCGCAAATTTTGCGATGAATTCTTCTTCTTTCTTTAACATCGCATCCTGACGATCTTTTTGTGCTTCCAGTTGTTCACGTCGGATATTGCGCTCTTTCTCGTAGAAGTCATAATTGCCAGAATAGGTCGTAATGTTGCCGTGTCTGATTTCAACAATCTTATTTACGATCGCATTCATGAACCAGCGATCGTGTGAGGTCATGAGAATGGCACCGCTAAAAGCCTTAAGCCAGTTCTCTAGCCATACAATCGTTTCTAAATCGAGGTAGTTGGTAGGCTCATCCATCAAAATGAGGTCAGGCTTCATGATGAGAACTTTGGCGAGTGCTATTCTCATCTTCCAGCCGCCGGAGAAGCTTTCGACTTTTTCATTATAGCGGTCAGGACCTATCGCCAATCCCGTGAGAACTTCTTGGGCCCGCGACTCCATGTCAAAGCCACCACGTTTTTCAAACTCGGTCTGGGCGTCGCCAAGTTTTTCAAGAATTGTGGCGAGCCAATCATCATCGGGTGCATTGTCCGGATCGGCGTACGCATTATCGAGTTGGGCCTGTAACTCATCGAGCTCTGATTTTATTTTTGAGAGTTGTGTGTCTCCCGCCATCACTTCTTCAATGGCCGTGCGACCTTTCATCTCACCGACGTTTTGAGAGAAGTAGGCAATCCTCCAGCCTTGGGGCATGGAGATTGATCCTGTGTCTGGTTTCTCTTCTCCAATGATGAGACGAAAGATGGTCGTTTTGCCAGCGCCATTGGGACCAACCAGGCCGACTTTCTCTCCTGGCTTAATTTGAAAGGATCCACCTTCATAGAGAGTCTGTCCAGAATGTGCTTTTGAAATATCTGAAAGAGAGAGCATTACGCTTTTGCCTTTTTTGCACGAATGAGTTCGATCACTATTGGGAGCACACTGACAACGATGATCCCGATCACGACCAGACCAAAATTATTTTTTACCACAGGAATATTGCCGAAGAAGTATCCGCCCAAACAACAGATGCCTATCCACAGAGCGGCTCCGGCGATGTTGTAGGTCACAAACTTAGAGTATTCCATATGCCCAATACCGGCCAAGAAGGGAGCAAAGGTGCGCACGATGGGAACGAAGCGGGCAATCACGATGGTTTTTGATCCATACCTGTCATAGAAGCTTTGAGTCTTATCCATGTATTCTTTCTTAAAGATCTTTGAATGTTCTTTAAGTACTCGAGGACCTAGGTACTTTCCAATGTGGTAGTTCACCGCATCGCCAATAACGGCCGCCACAAAAAGAGTCAGCATCAACCAACCTAAATGGAGTGACTCACCAGCCGCTAGTGCTCCGGCCGCGAAGAGCAGGGAGTCTCCTGGTAGAAATGGCGTTACGACAAAACCAGTTTCAGCAAACACGATGAGAAAGAGCACAGCATAGCTCCAGGCACCGTATTGAGCGATGATCGCGTGCAAGTAGACGTCAATTTTGAGGACGAAGTGAATCGCCTCGACTAGCAGGGTATAAAGTTCATTCATGCCGGCATTTTAGATCGAGCGGCCACTAAATGAAAAGTTTAGAATCCAAGAATAACTGGCCATTATTTCTGGCAAATCTATAAAAGCTATTTAAGTTCGAGGCCCTAAGTGCTTGATTCGTACAATGCATTTGACAGGATTTTGTGAAAAACGTGATCGGCCTTAAGCTGGTATCTCTAGCCACCAAGGAGGCATTTGATGGGAGTTGTACGTTGGATCATTCACCCAAGTTTCGAGACCTCTCGGGCCGAATGTGTTGTGAGAGATTATCGTGAAATGGCTGTGGTGGGGTTCAATGCGAATCAAGGATATGCGGAGACTTGTGACCCTCTTCATCGTGGAGAAGGTCCCCCGTAAAGGTTTTGATTTTTTAATTAAGATGACGGTTTTTTGAAATGCCCCGATTTGTTTTCGGGGCTTTTCAATTTTAGAGAGTCTGTTGGAATCTAGCGCGGAAGAGTACAGCTTGAGAGTGAAAGATTGAGATCAAAAGTTTCATTCATACAGCCATAAAACTGATAAGTCTGCTGACCGTACGAACGTTTTGCAATCACCACCACACGACCGGCCTCATCTTGCTCGCACGGATTATTCATCGTGCAGCGAGCGCCTGATTCATTGGATGTGTTGTTAATCCCAATAACGGTACGAGTGCCTCTTTCAACCAGAGGAGAGCCAGAAGTTCCGCCAATTGTGTCACATCCTGCCATGTAGCGAATAGAATCAGTGAAGACCCAGTTGGCTTCAAGGAGACGATGGACGAAACCATCGATCTGGCATGACCAGTTACGGTCCCAGTAGCCAGAAGGAATGTTGATCAGAGTATTTTCGAGTGGACGAGTGTCGGCCATCAAGAGTGGGCGAATTTTAGACTGCGCCAAGAGTTGATCATAAGTCACATCGAGCTCATAAAGAGCGGCATCTGTGTCAGTCATGGTGGCGTAGATGATCTTCGTTGCGCGGATCGGGTGGAGTTTCATTTTGTCATCATAGACTCTCATGGAGCGTGATAAGGGACGGTTAACCACCACTTCACCTGGCTTTAAGAATCCACCACCAAGGCAGTGACCATTGGTGAGAACAAGGGCCTTCTTGGCCGTGCTCATACCATCAAAAATAACCACTGCACCTGAACAGTTTGAAAGCTTAACGATACCTTCAAAAAGTGGAGCATTATCAAGATCAATCGGATTTGATTTAACAGAGAGAGCGTCGAAACTTCCCAGGGGAAGTTCAAAGGCGAAAGCTTGCGAACTGAGGGCAAGCAAAAGAGCAAAAAACAATTTCATGGAGCCTCCAGAGAGAGATAGGGGTCAATATTAGTCCCCTAGAAGGCATATGGATAGAATTGTTAGTAATTGTTAGAGCTGATTTAAATCAGCCCTCTCCTCTGAGAAAACTCAGGCAGCTGCCTTGAGAGCGGTGTTGTGACAGGATGCGACCATAGTGATCATAAAGCATTCCTTTTTCACAAAAGCGGCCTCGATAGATTCTTGCCGTGGCCAGGGCTTCAGTGCATTCACTTGTGAAGCTAAACCTATAAATTTCGCCTTGGTAGACATTAATCATGACGGAGTCATCACACAGCTGACCCATGAAAGTGACGCTTTGGATCGCCTTGCTACACTCGCTGCTAAAAGAAAACTGGCGCACAAGTCCGTAGCGGCCAACGAGGTCTGAGCCGTCGCAAAAAAGTCTGTGATCATTGAGAGATTGCATCAGCGCTCTTTCACAATGAGACGAGAAGGTAAATTGGCGCAGCCTTAAGCCTCGGTCATTGAGCATGAGTTCGTTATCACAAAAATATCCTCTGTATTGACGAGACTGCTGCAAGGCTTTTTGACAATGAGAAGAAAAGGTAAAACGGTGGATTTCTCTTAGGTCACGGTCATACATCGTCTCATTTCTACAGACGAGTGATTCTCGGGCCTGAGCAGTTAAACTGAGGAATGCGAGTGCGAAAAGAATAAATTTCATAATAGACCACCTCTTAAATCGTTTAATCAATCAAACGATAAGAGATGGTCCATTGTCAGGTGGAAAGTTCACATGAGTGAAGATTCGACCTATTTTCGGCAACGTAGAGTGGTTTTTTTCAGGACAATTCCCCGACAACTCGCAGCGCTGAGGCTTTCTCCGGCTTCTATCTTTTGTGCCAGGGCCACGTAAAGAGGAGTCAGGCTTGCGTGAATGGGGTTTGTCACAGAAAAGGGTTTTTTGGGGTTTCCGTCTGCATAACCTTTGGCACACATTTCTTCACTAAAGGCTTCCTCAAGGCTCAGTCCTTCGTGCTTCATTCGAAGTAATCCGGCCAGCAGTCCTGTGCGATCTTCTCCAGCTGTGCAGTGAAAGAGAACTTTTCCGCCCTTGCTTTGAACGCGAGAGATAATCTTGAGGGCTTCGATGACTTGCAGGCAAGAGGCCTCGGGATCAGTAATATCTTTCCAAGGGAAAGCAATGTGGTGAGTTTTAATATCATGAGTCTTTAAAAACTGAATTTGCTTTTGCACTTCGTCTTTCACTTCATTTTTAAATATCACCACATCTGTAAAATTAAAATCAACAAGCTCTTGCACCAGTTTTGCCGGCTGCGACGAGCGAAACACCTGAGAGTTGATCTCGTGGCTGTTACGAATATTGAGGGCCGGCACAGTCGAAGGGTAGGAGGAGAAAGCCCAGAGGTGTGAGCTGATGGAAATGAGAGTCAGGGTAAAAAGAATTGATTTCATGAGCGTTTTATATCGCTCTCACGACAATCCTATAACTCGATTAAAAAGCTCTTAACAATCTAAAAAACAGATTACTTCAGAAGCGGGACTTTCACTGGTAAAAGTGCCTTGATCAGACCCCAGACTTTTTTGATGAGAACCCAGTACTTGAGCAGCACTTGTGACTTGATGACTTTTTTAGTGGCTTTCATGCCTTCGAAAATAAGCTCATCAAAATCTACACTGCTGGTGCGAGAGTAGCGCGTGAGATCCATGGAAATATTCACATGGGCTTCTTCAAGTTGGCGGCGAGTTTGTGCATCAATGGCGATGTCCATGGCATTTGAAAGAACATCCATCATGCCTTCAGGACGGGTGTAGCCTTCATTGCCATTGAGATTGACTCCGATCCGTAGGTGAGCGCCTAAAAGCTTCAGGCTTGAGAGGGGAACATTTTCAGTCAGGCCGCCATCGACCAGCAGCATGCCTTCAATCTCTTGAGGAGTATAAATCCCTGGAACACAGGAACTCGCCAGCACCGCTGGAATCACGGGTCCTCTCACTAGGCTCACGCCACGACCGTTCAAAAGATTAGTCGCCTTGATCGCGAGAGGAATCTTGGCAGCTTCGATCTGGGCGTTCTCTGGCAATAGACGCTCGAGGAGTTTTTGGATTTCCTTGTTTTCAAATAACCCCAGGCCACGCAGACTAAAAGTTGAATAGGCAACAGGCTTGAGCTTTTTCATCTCTTCTTCCATGACCTCAAGAGAAATACCGAAGGCATAGAGAGCAGCTACTACAGATCCTGCGGAAGTGCCGGCGATGCAATGAGGGGAGATGGAGAGAAGTCGCAGTTGCTTAAGTACACCGATGTGAGCGGCACCGCGGGCACCACCACCACCAAGAGCAAGACCGATTTTGGGTTGATAAAGACTCATATGGCCCCCAGTTTAATGGGGGCCATAAGCTTTAGTCCATAGAGAAGATCCGACGAAGAACACCCGTTGAAACAGGTTTTCCTACCGGAGAGAAACCAGTATCACCCACGCCACCATTTCTGCTGGGGCTGACGGAGACGTCCCAGAAGCTCGCGCCTTGGAACCATGAGAACTGAGGCTCCCAGAAAGATTCATATAATGCTTGGAAAGCAGCGGCCATGTGCTGATCGTTATAATTGCCACGACCAGTTTCATAATCGAAGGGATCAATAAACCCGCTATCGACACTTCTGAAACCGACTTCTTTAAAAATCATGTACTGATGATGATCCGTCACAGATTCAATTTCAGCCAGAGCGATATCAATCTGGTTAGCGTACTCATCAGATCTGCGACGCAAGAAGGGCACGAGGTCATTGTAGTTTCTTGGGATCAAATCTTCTCTGCCAGCAAGTGAGCGATACATATCAATACCGATGGCATCCAGCTCTTTCCAAAACGTCACAAGATTTTCCCAGATCTCATACTCTTCAGGATTGGTTGGGTTCGCCAGATCCACCAAGCGGTATCTCCAACGCTCAAACTCACCGCCCATCGCTTGAAGGTCACCGTTTGATGAAGCTTTGTCGTCAGTGAAGTTGATGTCGTACATCATGCGCGTGCCGGGAGCGACTTTCGTTTTAGCATAACGAAGGAGTTGAACCCATTGACGAGGGAAACCATAAGGCTGCTCTTTCCACTGGTCTTCGATCCCTACAGTCATTGAATAGAGTTCCGCACCAATGGTGTATTCTTCCACTTTATTTAAACGCGCGATCAAGAGATAGATGTCGTGGAACTGCTTGAAAGACTCGAACCAGCGGTTAGGGTCTGAAGGCTGGATGTTTCCATGCCACCAAGTTTTAGAGCTACCATCAGGCTGTTTCACTATATAAGGAAATTCACCATTAGGTCCCACTACGAAAAAGATGGGACGAAGTCCAACAGTCATGCCTTTTGAGCGGATGTAGTTGATGAGGTTTCTGTAGCGAGTTCTCTCGGCGTTTCTCTCGCTCGGTCCCACGTCTGGGATCATATCGTTGCCGTAAGGATTACTCATACGAGCTTGTGGGTTCAAAACCACATGTCTCGCACCCAGATCATAGATCTGATCCACGGCCACTTGAGCCGGAGTCTTAGGACCAGTAGGGTTGGCATCATAGATAAATCCACCCAGCTGAGTGAGATTCATTCCTTTCACCATCGGGCGTCTTTCTTGTGCGAACACACTCAAAGACAATAAAATGAGTAACCATAAAAACTTCATATCAAGACTCCTCTAGAGTTTAAAAAAAGATTCAAAAATATCCCAAGCACGCTGGCTCGACTTGCCATCACCGTAGGGGTTCACACCCACGCCCTGACAACCCTCCGCGAGAGCGGAATGAACGGACAGGCGAATGAGATTCGTATCAGTACCCACAAGTTTCGCAAAACCTGCTTTGACTCCTTCTGGGCGCTCGGTGGATTCACGCATGACAAGAATCGGAACACGCAGTGATGGAGCTTCTTCTTGCACGCCACCTGAGTCGGTTAAAATCACAGAGGCTCTCTTTTGGAGCGCCACGAATTCTAGATAATCGGCCGGCTTAGTCAGGAGCACGTTGGGCAGGTTGCCCAGCATCGGAAGAACAATCTCTTGCACGGCTGGGTTCAGATGCACAGGATAAACAAATTTATGATCAGGCAGATCCTCACTTAAAAGTTTGATTGCCGTGCAGATGTTTTTGAATCCATCGCCGAAGTTTTCTCTTCTGTGGCCTGTGATCAGCACCATTTTTGAGTCACCCACGAAATTCGCCACATCACTCGGCATCTGAGAGCCACGATTGAGAACTTCGTGAAGAGCATCAATACCGGTGTTGCCGATCTTGTGGATGATGCTTGTGGGGATCTTTTCATTAAGCAGATAATCTACGGCTTCTTTGGTGGGAGCTAAGTGAAGAGCGGCCACACGACCAATCAGCTGACGGTTGGCTTCTTCTGGAAAAGGAGCGTCGAGGTTATAAGTGCGCAGGCCCGCTTCCAAGTGAATCACTGGAATGCGATTGAGAAATGCCCAGTAAGCGCCGATAAAGGCACTGGTGGTATCCCCTTGCACAAGCACGGCATCGGTATTTTTGAGATCTGAATTTTTGTCGAGTTCACTCAGCATCATGCCAGAGAGGCTCGCGAGAGTTTGTCCGGGACGCATGAGATTGAGATCCACATCCGGCTTTAATCCGAAAAAATCCAGAAGAGGCAAAGCCATCTCTCTATGTTGTCCGGTGAAGGCGATCTTCACTTCATGACCGCGCTTTAATCCTTCACGGATCAAGGGAGCACATTTGATGGTTTCAGGGCGAGTACCAAATAGGGTCGTAAGTCTCATGGACAACCTTCTCTTGGGAATAGGGAACAATCATTAATGGAGACGAACTCATACCCCAAATCTTTAAGTCCTTCTACGACCCGTGTAAGACTTTTCTTACCGCCCATACGGTCCCATGAACCTGGGTTCTCGCGGTAGTAGCGAGAGCGTGGTTCTAAGAGTTGCGGGTGCCAAAAGAAGGATGCGATCGCTCCACGGACCACTTTCAATTTACGGGCACGGCGAAGGACGTCTTCTGGATTTGAAACCGGACGCCATGTGGTCGGTGAGTAGAAGGCAAAGTCAATCATTCCCAGTGTTTCAGGGATAAGTGATTGGCCATAGACGTCTTTGTAAACGACATAAGGAATGATCTGGCCGCCGAAATCTTTATAGTCGGCATCGACTTTTATGTTTCTGAGATACCCTCGACGCTCTTCGCGGCAATCAGTATCAGAGCATCCACCAAAGCGCATCTCGCTGGGGATGGCAGAATCACCTTTGAGGGTGAATGGGAAATAAATCGAGCGGTGCCAGTTCCACTCAAAAGTTTTAGCGAAGATATGATAGTCCAAAACGGAAGCCGCGTAGTGTGGAGCTTCAAATACGTGGGTTTTAATTCTCATCTCTTTAAGAAGAGATTCCGCCATGTCAAAACGGTTCATCACCCAATCCACTGAATCAAAGGGAAGAGGAGTGTTTTCAGGGTAAAGCCAGAATTCATAGTCTGAGCCTGAGATACCATCGTAGCCGGAGACAAGTTTTCCCACAGTATGGGCCACACCATGAAGGACAATATCAACATTGCGTTTAATGGAGTAATTCAGCACACCCATGAACTGAGGAACTTTATTGATCGGTTGAAAGATAGGCTTGAGGGTTGGGTTCTGGATCCCAAACTTATCAGCGAAAAAGGGGATAAGAGCAAAGGCCACAGGAGTGTCTGAGTCTCTGAGGTAATCAACCGCCCAACGTAGAGAGGCGAGGTCTTGGTAAGGATGAACATCCTCAATCCGCACCATGGCCTTAGGGCCATAGCTGGGAGTCTCTTCCACGATGTCCCAGAGAAGATCTGAGAAAATATAATAGCGGTCTTCGTAGTGAGTGAAGCTAAAAGGAGAGTCAGCCACATACCAGATTTCTCCGCCCTCTTTTGTTTTTGTCGAAACCACATAAGGTGTTTCACGGGTTTTATCTTTTGAATGCCGTGCCATTGAGTGGATTTTGACCTCGCTCGGGCGATTAAGTTGAATCCAACCCAGCTCAGGGTTAGCGGCAAAAGCGTTGGTGGAAGGATTCCATTGGGCAAGCTTCTCAAAAGTTTCGCCTTTATAATCAAAGAATCTAAAAAAACCTGGGTCTTGATTTTGTGGAGAAGGAATGGATTCAGCCCCCATCACAAAGGGAACATCGAAAGGTAGCGCGCGCTCCATTTGACGGGCAAGGCTTGCGAACTCAGCAAAACGGTAATTCATCCAGACGAGTTTTTTTGTACGCGAAAACTCAAGTGCTTCCTGCATGAAACCAGAGGGGATTTTTTGAGAAAAATGTGTGGCGAGATAAAAAACCACATCACATCTCTCCATTCGACCTTCAGACCATTCTGTTATGGGGTAGCGTTCTACTTCCCAGCGCTTAAATGCACCCATGAGTGTATGGAGCATCATCGAATGGATACGACCGAGGCGATCAAGTTCCAGGCCACGATCCATTTGGTCATGCACGATACAGGCGAGCTTGTCTGCGCTTGATTTACTTTGAGGTAAAGGAGGAAGCACAGAGAGCTCCACCCGTTGGGGAAGCTCTCTGAGTTCGAGTTTACTTGAGTCACGTTCAAGGTAGAAAAATTTAAAATCTGGTTTTGCTGGTTCAAAGTCTGTACCTGACTCCATGATTTCGACAGAATCAAGCATCAGTGATTCTTTTTCGAGCGAAAGGAGCAGGGATTTGAGAGAGAGGAAACGGCTCAGTGTTTTTGAGCTAGAACTCTTTACGTTGTTACACTCGAGTTCCACGCCTTGAGCTGAAACGGACTCACACCCTGGAATCCAAACACGGGTCAAACCCATTTTTTTCGCCCCTAGATTATTCTCAAGCCACAATTTATGAGACTGAAGAAGTTCTTTAAGGCCATCTTGCAATTCAACGGTGCTTGTCCAAACACTCATGGCCGGGATAGTGAAGTTCACTTTCCCGATAGTGCTTGTGAGTGTGTCGCGGATCGCTTTATTGCTTAGGGCCTTTTGCAGGGCCAATTGATCTTCCAGAGATTCAATCTCAAGGCTCAGGACCGTTTTTGGATGAATCGATTGGCGGGCGTTTTTGAGCATGTTGGCAAAGCGCTCTCCCATGCGAGCATCATCCATAAGATGCAGGATCCCAGCACCGATCACGAACTCTGCAATCTCAGATTCTCTTGTGATTTTATAAAAGAGAGCAAGTTGTTGTTGGTAACTGGCGATGAAAAGATCGGGACGCTGAGGGCGAGGTTTTTGGGCTATGGTGGCGATTCCCAGTCCTGGTTTATCGAAGATCAAGGGCTTGATGACCAGTTTATTATCCATCAAACGAACACGGCTAGCAGCCACCTCGTAATTGCGAAGATCCGATTTTAGCCTTGGTGATACGATCGTTGAGGCTTGATCGCCCTGATACTGCAAACGCACATGAAGACTAAAAGAGTTGACCCCACGGTCAGAGAGTTCCCGATAGATGCGTGCCGGAGAGTCACTACCAAAGCCGTAAGAGTACTCAGTAATAAAATCTTCTCTAATGCCGCCTTGCCACTGCCAAGCGAGAGCTGGCAGGGAAGCGAGGGCAGTGAGAAGGACAATAAACTTTTTCATAATTAGAAAGTCCTAGAAAAGATATATGATCCATTTTCATCACGGGCGAACTCTGGAGTCAGCTCTGCATCACAGTGGTTCACCGGGCGAGCGCCGATTGTTTCTACAGGAGCTCTCTCGTTCTCGTATGGGTTCACGGGAACAGCGTGATAAGCGACACCCCACCACTGAAGGAAGTATTCACCAGGAAGCTCTTCTGATTCACCACAGCCATTGATGAGCTTGGCATCAAAGACTTGCACATAACGTGTACGCTGTTCATAGAGCTGGATGAAATCTCCTGGAGTGAGTGTGTAGCCACTAGAGACTTCGATCGTTTCAATCGTTTGGCGAGAAAACTGACGAAAGTAAGAGCGAGAAATTGAGAAGACATTTCCAACTACTGTCCATGCAAGAGGCGAGAAGTAGTAGCCCCACTGAGAGCCAGTCGAGCGGTTCCAGATATTTTGGATGCCTTGGCGGATGAGGATCTGAGAAGGATTCGTAGAACCGTTTGAGAGGATTCCTGCCACTGATTCAAAAGCTGGGAAAACCTGAAAGCACCCTTTGGCCAGTTTGTCAGGGTCTTGAGAAGGAGTGATCACCACCGGACGAGTGACGTTAAAAAGAAGCTGCTTCGTGGCCGTCTTGCCAGTGCTTAGATCTTTTGTGATGACGAAGACGGGCTGCTGTACCCATGAGACTTCATCTTTGAGTTCAGGAAGTTTGATGCCGTACGAGTTACCGTTACGAACGCTCACTTCTTTTTGAGTCTGCACACCTTCAAAAGTTTTATAAGACTCAGAGAGTGTCCAAACGAGTTGATGTGAGTAGCGACCAGAGCCGCCTGTGGCGACTGGTTTTACCACCACAGTGTTGCCATCGAAAGTACCTTTAAAAGTTGAGCATGTTTCACTGGTTGGCGAGCCGGAGGCAATCTGGTTTGCCTTTGAGTGTTCAACACGAACGACTTCAAGCGATGTGGTCAGGTTGGCCAGTGCCATCGTTGGCAGGGCAATAAGAAAGAGTGCAAGTGTTTTCATTGGTTATCCTTCGGGTAAAAAAACATTAAGCCGGAAATTCCGTTTGGTATGATTTGTTGAGCGAATTCAGCGCCGCGACCCACGTGCTTAGGGCACGTGTCCAGTGGCGGATGAATCATGTTGATGATCTCTGAGGCACGTGAAAGATCACTCAAAGCACTACGTGGGACAGTGTAGAAATCTTCGGATTCGATGCCGACGTCGAGGAAGCCTTCTTCCTTTTTCACCCATTCTCCACACTGGCCCACTTTCTCCCATTCTACTTTCTGAACAGGCAGGCGCGAGAAACTGGTGCGATTGGCAAAGAGTCCAATCTCCTCTCTGTTGAGAACCCATTTCTTTTCAATATTAAAAAACTGATCGTGATAAAAACTGGTCTGCCACTCTTTATAAAGCCAGCCGTAGTTTTGAAAGTTGCCAAGCATAGGAGTGCCCATGCCATTATTGCTGGGTCCAAGGCTTAATCCCTTCATCCAGCCTTTCTGCCACTGCAGCATATAGTCGCGCCTCACGTTCATGAACGCGTTGATACGATTCTCATAGGGCTTACTTGTCACATGTGGTGCTGTCTCCCACACACACTGGCTTGGTCCTGTGATTTTAAAAAAACTTTGTTTCCCAGGTTGCATGCGAGCAATTGTTGATCCAGCCCGGCCAGTGTCGCCGCCTTCTTGGTAAATCAAGATGTCCGCTTGCCACAAACGTGAGGTTTGAAATTTTTGTTCGATGTGACTCATCCAAGAGTCTTTGGGAAGCTTGAGAAGCATTGTGATTTGTTCACTGACTGTACGGCCAGATCCACCAGCAGCTTCTCTTTTATAACGGTGAAGCAGAGTCTTTTGTTTGGAGAGGTCTTCCCAAAGTCCCGCTGGGCGCCAGGTGACTTCGACCGTCAGAGGTAATTTAGGATTAAGATTTTCCATTTCAAGCTTGAGCTGAACGCCCTTCATGCCAGTGAGGCCCGTGACTTCTCCGGTACAGCTATCGATAAAGGTCGCAGAGGTGGGAATCTTTGCCCACACGGGACTCGATAGGAGAATTAAAAATAACCATTTCATTGCAACATACTCCTATTCAGTTCTTCTTCAGTTGGGAAAAAGTGATCGGTTTTGTCCCAGATAATTTTGTCTTGAGCCTTCTCTTTTGAAGCCTGGCCAAATTGCTTGATCGCCTTAATCGCTGCCATGCCGTTGATGACACACCCTAAAAGGAGACGAGGCACAGACAGAATGCCGTGCTGGATGCCGTAGAGGCGAGTGGTGAAGCGTGCTCTCTGAAAGAGGCGGAGAGCAAAGAAAGCTAGGTTTGTGTACATAAGAACTAAAAGCATGTTGGGAAAACGCAAACCACTCATCCAGTCTGGATTGATTGCTCCAAGCACCAGCGAGAAGGCAATCAGTGTCCAAGCAATAAACACCAGTGGATTCGACCAGAGAGCTTTTCTATCCCGCCATAAAGCCCAACGACCCATGAGCGTTTTCCAATTTCTCTCGCTTAGGGGGTTAGCGAAATTGCCCCACTTCATCATGGTCTGAAGCCCGATGCCTGTGGTCCAGCGGGTTTTTTGGCGCACACTACGACCGAAATCACTTGGGAAGTACTCGCGGGTAGCAATCATGTCGCCCAATGGGTCTTGTAGCATCAAGAACTGCTGCTTGCCCCCAAGGCGAGCGATCTTCAAGGAGACTTCGTAGTCTTCAGTGAGG
>DIVA01000040.1 GCA_002435705.1 Bacteriovoracaceae bacterium UBA6144 | reverse complement strand
CTCCGTGCTTTTCTTCGTCAATTTTGAGAAGGTGAAAAAGTGGCAGGGCATAGGCCAGAGTCTTACCCGAACCGGTCTCGCTGACGACAATAACCGACTTTTTTTCCAGCATTTTAGGGATGGCTTTTGCCTGAACCTCTGTCGGTTTTTTCAGGAGCATCTCGCTCAAGTACGGTTTAAAACCTGCATGCAGTTTCAATGATTCAAATGACATAGCCAACCTCAATAAGAATAGATGGCCCCTTATAGCTTGTTAAGTAAATTTAGACAACATTTGTCCCACCCCCGAGGCCAAACTTGCTAAAATATCCTCATTCACGGACCCATGAGGGGTCCAAAAAGTTACGGAAAAGGACGTCCATGAAAAAGCTTCTTTTGCTCTCCACCCTGCTTCTCTTGCCTGAGATATCCGAGGCGCAGATTTTTAAGATTCGCCGAACTTCATCAACTGGAAACACAACCTTCAATGATTCAATTGATGCAGAACTACTTAAAATACAAAACGAAATAAATGCTGACCTTCCCTCTGCCTCTTCGGCAGGACGCCTCTTGGATGGTATGGCGGACTCACAGACGATCTCTGCCAAAGGTTTTGCCACCGATTACATCTCACATTTTGATAAAGTGCTGGTGGGTGCTGGTGTGGGGATCGGTGCCGATCTTGAAAAAGACAAAAACACTGACAGTGATGCTTCAGGTGCTGGTCTGACCGGCGGTGTGATGCTCGGCTTAAACATGTCGATGTTCTCGGACAACACTGTTCTTGGCATGGATGCCAAACGGCTTAGCGTGATGATGAACTTCATGAGTTATAACTATAAGAGCGACTTCGATGAAGCTAGCGCTTCTATTGATATGCTCTCATTTGGTTTCAACGGCTCTTATAAATGGAAAGAAGGCAATGGCTCGCGCTTGTTTGGTTGGGATGGCGTTCGTCTCCACACCGGCTACCAATACACCTCAGCCAAGTTTGGCTTCTCAACGAATCTTAATGAGCCTCTAGATCCTGTTGATATTGGAGGTGGCAATTCCTATACCGGAACAGTCACAGGTACACCTAAAATCGGAATTGAATCATCAACACACTCGATTCCCCTTGAAATTTCTTCAGGAGTTAACTTCCTCTATGTTTTAAGCTTCTACGGTGGTCTTGGCACTGATATTAACATCGGTAGCTCAAAAGCCTCCGGGGCATCTAACGCCAGCCCAACGACTCTTACTTGCGGTGGCTGTGGTAGCCCAGATGTTCAAGTCCAAGCCGAAGCTAACCTCGAGGGTAACGGCAAAGTCCAGCCCCTCTTCTTGCGCGGCTTCGCAGGCTTCCAGGTCAATCTTCCTTTCACAAGAATTTATGTGCACGCCAATAATGTCTTCGGTACTGATCTCTATTCCGTAGCAACTGGTCTCCGTCTCGCTTTCTAAGATTTTTTCCTCCCAAGGATCAGGGCCCGCTTCGAGCGGGCCTTTTTTTTGCTCAAGGCTCGATAGACACTTGGCCGCATAAAGCCTCCATACTTCCACAGTCCCCGTCTTGCCCGCATGGCACGTTCGCGGGCACGCCAGCACTCTGGGCAAAGGTGCACCGTGGGTCCATAAACACTCACACACCCCTCTTCCAAAAGCTTCAGCTCCAACTCTTTAAAGCGGCCTAGGATACGCCCGTAAATATCACGCCCAAGCCAGCGCATGTTTTCGGTCTTACTCGTCAGCCGCCTGAGGCAGTGANNGGGGCATCGATGAAAGCCAGCCGCACCCTTTCAGTTTTTCCAAAGAGTTGAACCACCAGAGTGTCCCCATCACTGACTTCGAGGACCCTGACCTTAAGCTCGAGTGGAAAAAGTTCACGATGCAGAAAGAGGCTCAACAAAAGGCTGTAGAAGTGATAAATCAGACGCATCCGCGGATACTAGTCGAAATGCCCAAGGTGATACTTGTGGAAAACAACCGCGAGCGGAGGAAATTCATTTATGAAAACCAATCAATTGGTTAACGAGCACTTTAAATTCGAACTGCAACACGTCGACAAGCATTGTGGTGCTCGCGCAGGAGTGATCAAAACTCCACACGGTGACATCCACACTCCAGTCTTCATGCCCGTCGGTACGCACGGAGCGATCAAGGCCCTGCAGCCTAAAGAGCTCAAAGACCTCGACATTGAGATCATGCTCTCAAATACCTATCACCTGCATCTCACACCGGGCAGTGAACTCATCGCCAAGGCCGGGGGCCTGCATAAGTTCATGGCCTGGGATCGCCCCATCCTCACCGACTCAGGTGGCTTTCAGGTTTTCTCGCTTCAAAAAAACGGGATCACGGAAGAAGGCGCACTCTTTAGAGATGCGGATGGAAAATCCATCAAACTCACGCCGGAAATCTCCATCGGTGTTCAACAGAACCTCGGTTCAGATATCATGATGGCCTTTGATGAATGTATTCCCTTCCCCGCCACAGAAAAATATGTAGAGAACTCGATTGAACGCACTCACCGCTGGCTCGATCGCTCGATTGAAGCCTGGACCAATCCCAAGCAAGCTCTCTTCGGGATCATCCAAGGTGGCGTCTACAATAAGTACCGTGACATCTGTTTAGAAGAAGTCGTGAAGCGCGATCTTCCGGGCTACGCCATCGGCGGCGTCTCGGTGGGTGAAGGCCCTGAGCATATGGAGGCGATTGTGAAATACATCGCTCCCAAAATGCCCACGAACAAACCCCGCTACGTGATGGGCGTGGGACTCCCCGAAGATCTCTTGATGAT
>DIVA01000066.1 GCA_002435705.1 Bacteriovoracaceae bacterium UBA6144 | reverse complement strand
AGCATGTCACGGTAGTAAGGAAAGAGGTGATCGGTTTCACGGTCAAACACCTGACCGATGGCGAGCTGAATCGCATCGTGGCCGGCGTAAGGAGCATGGTAAGACCAGCCAAGAGCTTGCTTTAAATAATTAGCGGCGCGCTCATCGAGCATGCGGCCGAGCACCATGAGTGAGTACCATTTCGCTAATGTTTTCTTATCTGTTTTTTTAATATCAAAAGTCTTCTTCACTTGCATTTGTGACTCCGCTTTCATGAGCATAACGACTCCGAAAAAATGAAAAATTAATGAATGTGAAGATTAGCCTGAAAAAGACTTTGAGACAATCAAAAGAGGCACTGCGTCTTACTTAATCAAACGGTGGTCAAGGAACGCGACACCCCATTCCAAAAACTGTAGATCTGATTCAACTGTTTTGGTGCGCAGTTCAAAATGTGATTGACGAGGTAAGGGTGGAAAAACTGGTTGGACTTTATCATCGGGGCGATGAGGAACCAGCACAAATAAAACTCTCACAAAAGGGGTGGCCGGTTTGATCTTGATAGGAAGAGCTGCATCCATTTGATTATTGTATTGAGGATAAACGCAAAAGACTGGTTCATCGGGAATCTTCTGATCCCAGTGCTCATAAAAATCACTGAGGGCCAATTGGGAAAAACCCATTTGAATCAATTCACCGGCCATGGAACGAACAAGTTCAGTGCGATTGATACACCATCCCGCTTCGAATTGCATGCTCTCGTGGGGCATCCGGGCATCATAGAAAAGATAATCATAATTTACTTTGTCGACATTAAATTCTTCACCCTGAATCTCACCACTCCACTCATTATTTTCAAGCCACGGAGTGGTCGCAAGAAAGTTGGATTTGGATTCTTTTAAATCAAAACTCATGGAAAAAGATGTTTTACTCTTCGTCAGATTTTTCACATACACATTAGGCTTCGCCGCAAAGACAGGAGCATTGCCGGGATAGGGTTGAGGATTCATCCCTGGATACTGCCAAGCCCCTGGGGCCTGGAAATTGGGATACATCATTCTTCCTTGTTGGGCCCACCATGGAGTCTGCGGTGGCATCATCGGAAAAGGCATCTGCATGAGCCATGGATTAAACGCCGTCATTTGCTGCTGACGCTGAAGCTGCATTTGCATACACACGATGCAATCGGGCTGAGGCTGGGGAAATAAACCATAAAGTGGAGCGCAGTAAAACCCCTGAGGCCCTTGGGTTCTCACAGCATTTGAGGGACAACCATCGGCAACAAATTTGGCATAAACCGATTGTGTGAATAAAAGGATAAAGAAAATGTACTTCATTTCTTAGCCCCTAAAACAAAATCGATGCGTGCTTCTTTATGAACAATAAAAACATTTTTATGCTCTTCACAGCCTTTCTCAGTCGATACTTCAATTCTGTACTGACCGGGAATCACATAAAACTCATAGGTACCATTGACGGGTACTAAGGTGTGCATCAAGAGCTCTTTTTGCTGAAACTCCTCAGCAATTTTTGACAGCCACACCATCACTTTGCCCTCACCGCAACTCGATGAAGCAGACACTCTGCCCTTGATGCTAAGTGCATGAGCGGAGGTACTTAAAAATAACGTTATAAGAAACCACTTCATAGGATGCTTATCGTCAAAAGAAGAGAGTTATTTAAAGGCGGATTACTTTACTCAGTATGTCAGTTAAAAATAGTCTAGATACTTCCCTTGCATAGCTCAAGTTCGGAGTTTAAAGTCTCGAAAAGACTTAAAAGTTAAGACTCCGAGGAGATATATATGAAGACCGTCGCTCATGGTTTTTTTCAAGACCCACGTATTGCAGAAGCAAAAAAACTTCTTCGTGCGGCCGTTGAAGAACATCAAAAGAAAATCACAGGTGTTAAAGCGGCAAACCCAGAACTTAAAGAAGAGTATCAGGCCCTCTTAAAAAAGTTCGGCGATTTGCGTGGTGGAGCCCTTTTCTACCAATACCTCGGAAGTGGGATCGGGAATGGAGCTCTCGTCGAGCTGGCTGACGGTTCTGTGAAGTATGACTTCATCACTGGAATTGGTGTTCACTACATGGGTCACTCAAATCCGGATGTGATTGAAGCACAAATTGATGGGGCCATCACTAATACCGTGATGAATGGTCACCTTCAGCAAAACACTGACTCGGCTCGTTTGGTGGAGCTGCTCTCACAGCAAGCTTGTAAGTATGGAGCAGGAATTAAAAATGTCTTCCTGACGACCTCCGGAGCCATGGCGAATGAGAATGCCATCAAGATGATGTTTCAAAAACGCGCACCGGCTTCTCGTCTTTTTGCTTTTGAAAAATGTTTTGCCGGCAGAACTCTGGGAATGGCCTGGTTGACCGACAAGGCTGCTTACCGTGAAGGACTGCCAAAAACAATTGATGTGGACTACATACCATTTTATTGTGAATCAGATCACCAGGGCTCCATTGATCTCGCCGTCAATGCGATGAAAAAAGCCATCACACGTTTTCCGAAATCTCATGCAGGTTTTGTCATGGAATTGATCCAAGGGGAAAATGGCTCGTGGGTTGGTCACACAGAGTATTTCGAAGCGCTCATTAAAGTTTGTAAGGACAATGACATCTCTGTCTTTGCGGATGAAGTTCAAAGCTGGGGCAGAACTCATGAACTCTTTGCCTTTCAACACTTCAAACTTGATAAGCACATCGACGTGGCATCTATCGGAAAGAACTCACAAGTTTGTGCAACATTTTTCAGTGACGATCATAAACCTCGTCCAGGACTGGTGTCTCAGACATTCACTGGGGCATCCACGCAGATCGCGGCCTCTCTCTATATCACTCAGCAAATCGTCAATGGTGGTTACCTGGGAGCCGATGGCAAGATTGAAAAACTTCACCAACGCTTTAAAGGTAACCTCGAAAAGATAGCGCAAAGACATCCACAAAAAATCAAAGGTCCTTGGGGCATTGGCGCCATGGTCGCCATGACCATTTTTAATGGTGACGCCGAAAAGACCAAGCAGTTCACCTATAAACTCTTTGATAATGGTGTGCTCTCATTTATGGCCGGTGCGGCTCCAGCGCGAGTCAGGTTTCTTATGCCCGTGCTAAAAGTAACGATGGAAGACATAGATCGTGTTTGTGAGATTTTGGAGAAAACTCTTCAAGAGATGGAGTAACACTTGTTTATCATTCGACCCATTGAGCAGAAAGATCTCGCGGGACTCATGGAGCTTCTCAAAGACTCTGGTTATGGTCTCACGACTTTGCCGCAAGATCCTGTCGTATTAAAAAAACGAATTGATCATTCGGAAAGAAGTTTTGCTCACCGGGATGATAGACCAAAAGGTGAAGACTACCTCTTTGTGATGGAAGAACTCTTCACTGGAAAAATCGTGGGCATCAGTGGAATTATTTCTAAGATCGGCGGCTTTGAGCCCTATATCTTCTATCGCCTCGAGAAGACGCAGCATGAGAGTAAAATCCTCAACGTAAAGAATGATATCCTTTCAATGCATCTGCACTACATCCATAATGGCCCGGCAGAAATTTGTTCCCTTTACCTGAGTCCTGAATTTAGGAATTCACAAAACGGCCGCTTCCTCTCACTCTCGCGCTTTCTTTTTATTGCTGAAAATCGTAATCATTTTGAAAAAGAAATTATCGCTGAGATGCGTGGAATGGTGAACGACAAAGGGCACTCGCCTTTTTGGGATGCAGTTGGGCAGCACTTCTTTAAAACCGATCTCTCCCTTGCGGATCAGACATACTTCACCAATCGAAAAGTGGCTGAGGATCTGATGCCGAAAATTCCCGTTATTGCCAATCTTCTGCCTGAAGAAGCCCAGTTTGTGATCGCTAAGGTTCACCCGAATACTGAGCCCGCCAAACGCATTCTGGAACAAGAGGGCTTTAAATTTTCAGGTCTGGTGGGGCCATTTGAACCAGGGCCGATACTTATTTGTGATATCGACAATATTCGTACGATTAAAGAGAGCACACTGGGCGAGATCAAAGAGATCTCAGACAAGTCTTTCCGCTCAGAAACCTTTATCATCAGCCGCACTGGAGGTAAGTACCGTGCGACTTTAGGTGGCGTGGTGAAGCTCAAAGACGGGGGATACAAAATCTCGAGCGTCACAGCAGCTGCTCTTAAGCTGCGACTGGGAGATAAGATCAGGTTTGCGACCTTTAAACCCAAGGCCAAGAAGAAGTCTCAGACTAATATTGCCAAGGTTCATACCTCTAAGGTGAAGAAAAAGACAAAGTGATATTAAGAGCTTAACTCCTGCTCTTGGTCATGAGTCTTACCTGTGGCATAATTGATACTATGAAATTTGTCTTTTTCATTCTGCTCTTAAGCCTAAATGCTCTTGCGAAAGAAGAGAGTTATCAGCTTGATCCCTCTCGTCAGGCGATGATCAGCATTTCAAAAGAACTAAAAAAAGTCGCAGGGAGTGGAGATAAGTTTGATGCAGCGGCAGCTCTCCAGGCTTGTGATGGCATCGCCACTAAAATCGAAGCTCAAAAGAAAAAAACTAAGCCGCAAAAAACGAATGTGGACGACTGGAAAAAGGCTGCTAAAAAGCATCTCCCCTGCGCCAGCCAAACATCTTTAGAGCTTATAGAAAATATGGCTGACGATGAGACTCTCGCTGATGAGCCCGTCTTTAATACATGTGTGCGCATGGTTAAGAATATTAGAAAGACAGGTGACTGCGGCACACTGACTCCTACCCCCACTCAGAAACTCGCAAATCCTTAACAGATATCCTAATATATATACATGAAACTTACTTTCCATGGTGCTGCTAGCACAGTCACAGGTTCGCGGACACTTCTTGAATCATCGGGAAAAAAAATTCTTATCGATGCCGGCCTGTTTCAAGGTCCTAAAGATTTACGGATGCGAAACTGGGTCACAAGCTTTAAGGCTTCAACTCTTGATGGGGTTATCCTTACCCATGCTCATATTGATCACTCAGGCTATTTACCCCGTTTAGTGCGAGAAGGTTTTAATAAACCCATCTGGTGTTCCCAGGCCACAGCGACGCTTTGCCGTTTTATGCTCTTGGACTCCGCAAAATTACAAGTTGAGGATGCTGACTTCGCCAATCGGAGTGGGTATTCAAATCATCGCCCCGCAGAACCTCTCTATACAGAAAAAGATGTAGAGCGAACACTGAGGCTTTTTCAAATCGTTGAAGACGAAGAATGGTTCTCAATATCAAAATCATTACAGTTTCGCTTTTTTAGGGCCGGGCATATTTTAGGTTCTCGTTTCGTCCAACTGGCCTATCCCACAGAGAATGGCAGTGAGACGATTCTTTTCTCAGGAGACTTAGGTAATGGTCGCTCGAAACTTATTAAACCACCACAGTCTCCACCACAAAGTGACACTGTTGTTTTAGAGTCAACCTATGGTGACAGGCTTCTCCCTCGAGAAAAAAACCTAGATGAGTTTGCAGATATTATAAACACCACGAGTCGCAGAGGTGGAGTGATTGTGATCCCAGCCTTTGCTGTGGGACGAGCCCAAGAAGTGTTGCAAGCGATTGCCCAAATGCAGAGAGAGGAGCTCATTGATAAGATTCCCGTTTATCTTGATAGTCCCATGGCACTTGAAGCGACAAGGGCACACCTAAAATATACCGATGAGATCGCTTTTCATCCCGAGGATCAATGGATGAATCATCCTATTGATACAGATATGTTCCGTGCCCTCAATGGCTTTGAGGAATCAATCGCTCTTACTCAAAGCAACCAGCCTCACATCGTTATCTCTGCCTCTGGGATGGTGACGGGGGGACGAGTTATGCATCACTTGAAAAAACGTCTCCCCGATGCGTTGAATGCTGTTATTTTTGTAGGCTTTCAAGCTCAAGGGACAAAGGGACAACTCCTTCAGAGTGGCGAAAAAGACTTTCGTATTCATCATGAGAAAGTTGATGTGTTAGCGAGCATTCATACGCTCCAGCAATTTTCCGCTCACGCCGATTGGCAAGACTCATTGGACTGGATCAAGCAGATGCCAGCCCCGCCTCACAGAATCATTCTCAATCACGGTGAGAAAGGATCACTCGAAGCGCTCCGGCTAAAAATTATCGAGAGTTTTCCTGGAGTCGAAGTGACTGTCCCTGAGCATCTCTCGGAAGTTAATCTTTAGCTCTTACTGACCTTTTGATGTGGACTCAAAAATTTTGTCAGCACTGGCCGCGACAAATCCCTGATAGAGTTCGCCACTAGGAAGCGCATAGCGTTTGGCGAACTCGTAGTAACAGGCAGGAACCTTGAGTTTGCCGTCACTAAATTCCACCTCAATGTTGTTGGCTAAAGTGGAAGACTGCTCTAAGAAAACTTCAGGAGTTCCTTTGATTTCACCACCGCTCGAGTTGAGTTGGACGCCCTCACTTTTCAAGAAGCTATTGAGTTCAGTGATGTCTTTAAAACTTTTAAGAGCGTTAATAAAGACCGTGAAGTGATTGGGACGGTAGCCGAAAGCTGCCACCCAAGCCGCATAATCAGATTCTTTCATAAGCTTGTGATAAGTCTCTTGGCTTACTTTCCAAGGACGGCCGATGGATGAGAAATCAAATTGCTTTTCTTGGCCTTGAGGAATTTGAGCAATGAGAGAAGCAACTGTGTCCTGCAACTCTTTAGACAAAAGCTCCAGTCTCAGTTCTGAAATAAAGATCTTAGGCTTGGTGCGATCAGGGTGCTCATAGTGTTTGGCGTAGAGTTTTTTCTCCGTGAAGTGATAGTCGCCGCCGTAAATATAACCGGCATCGAGAAAAGGCTTAGCGATAACATCCACAGAAACACGGGGATGATTGAATGTGCGAAGCGCAATATGATCATTTAAAACGATGTCCCCACGTGTTGTGAAGAGGTTATAAACCTTTTGGGCCAAAGGATTGATCGCCACGTAGTCTTTCCACATTTTGTCCAACAAGCTCTCAAGATTCTGCGCCATAAAAAACTGCCTTTTCCTCCAAGACTACCTTGGAAAAGTTAGAACTTCTAGATCTTCAGGAGTATGATACTGCCAGCATTTTTTTTCAAGGACAGACTATGAAAATGGCTTTAAAAGGCGACTATTTTAATGGCGCTTGGCACACCTCTCAAACAACTCCCAGCGAAAACCTGATTAAACTCAGTCCTGCAGACCTCTCCGTTGAACTGTGGCGCGCCAGTATATGGTCTGGGCATGTCGAATCGGTGGTGGATTCTGCCGTGAAAGGTTTCGAAGTCTGGAGAAAACTCAGCTTTGACGAAAGAATCGTTTATTTGCGCCGCTACCAAGAAGCAGTGAAGAAGCGTGGAGATGAGATTGCCCTGGCCTTGGCATGGGAAGTCGGCAAACCATTATGGGAAGCCAAGACAGAAGCCTCTGCTCTCGTGAGCAAAGTTGATGTGACAATTAATGATTCACTCAAGCGCATCCAAACTCAGACCATTAAAGATGTGATGCCTAAGATTGACGGGCACACCATCCAAAAACCGATTGGCCCCTCGCTTGTGATTGGCCCCTTTAATTTTCCCTGCCACCTGGCTAACGGCCAGATCCTCTCCTGCTTACTTGCAGGGAACTCGATCATCTTTAAGCCTTCCGAGAAAACCATTGGTTCCGCGCAACTGATGTTTGAAGCTCTCGTGGAAGCGGGGTTTCCAGCCGGCGTGATTAATTTCATCAATGGCACGGGAGAAGTCTCAGGAAAACTAACCAGTCATCCAAAAATCAAAGGCATCTTTTTCACGGGCTCACGGGCCGTAGGAAAAATGATTCTGAAAAATACTCACCAAGATCTTAAAAAAATGGTGGCGCTGGAATTGGGTGGAAAGAACTCAACCATCGTTCATCACGACGCACATATCCCCCACGCGCTGCCAGAGCTTTTGCGTGCCTGTTTTTTAACCAGCGGCCAAAGATGTACGTCGACGTCCATTATTCTCATCCATAAAAAAATCGCCGATGAATTCATTTCTCAGTTTGTGGATGTGACCAAAAAGATCATCGTTGATCACCCCGTTCACACCAACCCATTCATGGGTCCTTTGATCGATGCTCAGGCCGAGAAACTTTATCTTGATTTCTGTGCTCAAGGCCTGCGTGAAGGGGCTGAGGAATTAGTTGCGGCTAAAAAATTAGAGATGGCTTTTCAAGGGCATTATGTTTCTCCCTCTCTGCACTATCTCGCAAAAGCTGACATGAAAGGAAAATTTGTCCAAGAAGAAATCTTCGGCCCTAATGCCTGCTTCTTCCCCTACGAGGATCTCGAGGAAGCTTTAAATGTGGTGAACTGCACAGAATACGGTCTTGCGGCTTCAGTGTTCACTCGTGATCAAAGTGTCTTTCAGAAATGCCTAATGGAGATTGAAGCAGGACTCGTGAATCTCAACCGCTCTACGGTAGGAGCAAGTGCGCGTCTACCTTTTGGAGGAATGAAAGATTCAGGCAACTTTAGACCGGCAGCCGTGAGCACGATTGATTATTGTGTGCACACTCTCGCGAGTCTTGAGACGACTGATGATACTAGTTCGAAACTTAGTGATGTCGTAGGATTAAAGTAACACTCAATGCAAACTCCCGAAGCCCGTCGCGAAAATATTATTGCCTACGTTTTAGGAGCCATTCAGTTTGCCCACATCCTCGATTTTGTCATCATGATGCCTTTGGGCCCCATGCTGATGCGTGAGTTTTCAATCACACCTTCAAAATTTGGTATTCTTGTTTCGAGTTATACATTTGCCGCAGGCATAGCTAACTTTCTGGCCAGTCTCGTCGCGGATCGCTTTGAACGTAAAACGATCCTGCAGATTTGTTTTGCTGGTTTTATTTTGGGCACTCTTTTCTGTGCCCTTGCACCCAACTATGAAACTCTCCTCATTGCACGAATCGTTGCCGGAACTTTTGGTGGAGTTCTGAATGCCGTTGTGTTTGCCTTGATTGCTGACCTTATTTCAATTGAAAGACGAGGGGCTGCAACTGGTATTGTAATGTCGGCGTTTTCTGTCTCCTCAGTCATTGGAGTCCCAACTGGGCTCGCTCTGGCGGAGTGGTTTAACTGGCATGCACCATTTATTTTCATCGTGATCATCGGTCTTGCTTTCTGGCTTTTGGCCCATTTGATGATCCCCAAGATTGGAAACGCAGGAACGGCCAGCTCTCCACGTGAAACGCTCCAAAACTTTTGGCAAGTCATGATTGAGAAGAAACATGTCTATGGATTTCTTCTTACCTCTCTTCTTGGGTTTGGAATTTTTATGATCATTCCTTTTTTATCACCCTCTATGGTGAAGAATGTGAAGATCTTGGAAACGGACTTAAAATATGTCTATCTCGTCGGAGGCGCCGCCACCATTTTCTCAGCACGCTTCATCGGAAAACTCTGTGACCGTCTTGGTCCTTTTAGAGTCTTTAGTGTCGTGATGCTCATCTCTTTTATTCCCATCTTGGCGATCACTCATCTTGGGCCTTCACCATTGTGGTTACTTTTAACATTCTCCACCATGTTTATGATGACTGGTTCTGGCCGCTTTATTCCGGCGATGACACTTCTCGGTCTGATGGTAAATCCCAAAAAACGTGGCACTTTCATGGGTCTAGAAAATGCTTTCCGTCAGCTTGCTTCAGGATTTTCCTCTATGCTGGCTGGACTGATTCTTTATGAATCTGCCAACGGAGAGCTCATGAACTTTAATATCTTGGGCTACATTGCTGTCGTCACGACTCTAATGGCCTGGTTTTTTGCTCGCTACGTTGCTCGAGTTTCCGGGATAAAATAACATGAATGAAAACTCAAAAGCACTCTGGGCTGCCATTCTTGCCTTTAGCTGCTGGGGGCTCTTTCCTATCTATTGGAAATTTTTCCCTGAGCTCAAAGGTGATGATCTCTTCATCTATCGCCTTTTTTGGAGCATGATCACTCTCTGCTTTATTGTGATCTACAAAAAAAGACTCTCCTTTATCAGAGAAATCATTCATTCTAAATTATTGTGGTGGCTACTTTTGTCGGCCCTGCTTATTTCTTCTAATTGGCTGCTCTACACGATTGCGGTGACAGAAGGAAAAATCATTGAAGCAAGTCTTGGCTATTTCCTTAACCCACTTTTAAATGTGGTCTTAGGTTTTCTCTTTTTGAAAGAAACCCTTCGCCCCACCCAGTGGCCTGCGATCATTCTGGCCGTCGTAGGTGTGGTGAGCATGGCACTCTCAAGCGGAGTCCTAGGTTTTCCTTGGGTTGCTCTCTGGCTATCTTTAACATTCGCAGCTTACGGATTGATAAGAAAGTGGACTAAAGTAGGCTCACTCGAAGGCCTCAGCGTTGAAACGAGTTTAGTCTTTCTTCCCTTTATTGCTTGGTGGCTTCATCGCGGTGGAAGTCCTGTGGCCACGCTCGAAAGTATTGGTTGGGGAAAAATGTCCTTGCTGGCCCTGTCTGGAATTATCACCTGCACCCCACTTATTCTTTTTGCCTATGCCGCCCGAAGACTTTCCCTACAAGCCCTAGGATTCACTCAGTATTTATCGCCAAGTTTTAAATTCTTATGTGGCTGGGCGATTTTTGGCGAACCCATGTCCTCGGATCGCTGGTTGGGCTTTATCTTTATTTGGGCGGGCCTTGGCTGGTACTCGATTGAGCAGGTCAGGCATTCTCGCCGCAAACTTAAACTCAAGGCAGAACTTACCAACTTGTGAGCCATTCTCCCCTATGAAACGATCTTAGTTAGGGAGATTTCTATGCTCATTACTTTATTTGTCAGTTACGTTCACGCTTTCATCATTCCTCACCGTTTCACACCAGCTGAACAGTTCGATGGAGTCACTCAATACCAAGATAAGAAAGCAAAAATTGATTTATCAGTTTCACCCTCAAAACTTACATTCGAGGATCTCACTCTCCAAGGAGTAGATGAAGCCAGCAAGTTATTTAAAGTCAAAGCTGAGTACGGCGAGATGTTTGGATTTAAAAAGTGGAAAGCCACACGCCATAAACTTTTTGATGATCCAAACCAAGGCCGCTCTTGGGTGATTGAAGGCAATTATGAAAGCCTACAAGGAAAAGTGGTGCACTTCTTAGAAATCTATTGGGCGACTCCTAAAAGATCTCAAGAGTTTCTATTCACCTCTGAAGTCACAGCTTTTGACCTAGAAAAATACACTGAGGTCTTCAAACCATGAGACTTTTTTTCCTTTCATTTATTTCATTTTTCTTTGTCAGCACAGCCGTGGCCGAATGTTTTCCTATTCGACGGATCATGGATCCCTCCAGCCGTGCCAACTTTAAAAGTCTCTGCCAGGCTGCAGTTAAGTGTGACCCAGCTTGCCAAGGTATCGAGACCAGTAAGCTGATCAACTGCTCCAGTACCCAAGAAGCCAACTCACTGTTGAACACGGAAAACATCGGCCGCAAGTTTCTCACTTGTGCCAGAGCATTTTTTGTCGACTCCATGGTGGATCTGGCCAACACGATTATTGGTCTGATCAAATCCCTCGTCGGTGCGGCGGTTGATTCGGTGACGAGCATTGTGCGTTTCATGACCGACAGTGATTTCCGGGCTCGTGCTTTAGGCCGCGGCAACCAGATGTCCGAGCTCGCGAGCGCCTTCTTGTCCGGATCGGCTAGAAACTTTGGAACAGAATACTCAAAAAATTTCACGGCCGCCCGAAAACGAGTCGGCATCATCAATGCCCCTCTCGCTGCACTGGGCGACACCCTCGTCAAACCTTTTATTAAAATGGTGACCGACCTCATGTCACAAATCGCCCATCGTCAGATCAGTCAGTTCCGCTGTCTCAATAGTGCCGCCAAACAAGAAGCCATCTGCGCTATGGCGGGAGGCCTCATCATGCCTCCCGCCGTGCTCTTTAGTCTTCTCAAGGCCGGCGCCAACGGAGTACGCGGTGTGCGGGGCTTTGAGGGTCTCATGACTAATGCCCGGCAAACCTTTGCGGCGCGAACCAGACCGACTCCTCCACCATCTCTCACTCTAAGCGGAAGAAGCTCGACCACTACTGCATCGGCAGCGAGTTCAACGGTGAGACCCAGAAGACCTGCAGCGAGTGCTCAGCCCGCGCCAAGCACCCCATCATCAACTCCAACTCGAACTCGCACGAAAACTCCTGAAGACGAGCTTCGCCGTGTGGGAGCACTCGATGACACTGCTCGCCTAACAGAAGCAGAAACTGTTCTTGGTCGAGCCCTCACGCAAGAAGAGAAGAAAGCCATTCTCGATGCTCACTACATCGGTATCAAAGATGCTGATGGTAATCTCTTGCCACTCGCTGAGCGCAGAGGCTTTGGGACTTACGAGCGAGCAGATATTCGCCAGAAAGCCGAGCAACTCTACGGCGCGGGATTTTCAAGAGAAGAAGTGCGTCTCCTCATGGAGCGAGGAGTGGCAGGTGCACCAGCTGGGGACATTGCTCAAATCATGGCCGAAGCTGCCGAAGCCAGTGCTCGCAGACAATCTCTCCTCGCAGGAGATCCCTCTCTCTTAAAGTACACTGAGTATGAGAATCGCCGAGTGGTGACGGCTTCTCCTGAAATTAAGGAACTTCAACTGGAATCCTATACCGCTAGCCGCGGCTACCAGCGTGTTGCTCGTGAAACGGAAGGAGCTGAGGCCATAGAAGCCTCAAGACGGGCCATCGATGCCTCCACCACCTCAATGGATCCAGAAGTCATCTTTGAATCAGTTGATCTCTACCAAAGAAAAGGTGGCGACATGAATTTATTGGTATCGACCAATAAAACCAGACTCGATGAATTAAAAACTCAGGCTAGTCAGAATCCAAACAACGGCGCTATCAGAGATGAGATCTTTGCTCGTGAACAGATCCAACGAAAATTTGGTCCGCCCGAAACTCCCGTTGCGACTCCGGTCCCAGAACCGGTGATCGTAGCACAGCCGAAGACGATGTTTGGCTTCAACGCCAACTCAGGAGAATTTACTTCGCCCAATCTTCGTACACTTTATGATCGTTCGATCCTGACCGACTCAACGAAATCTCGTGATGCTCTTCAAACGGCGGTCAATGCACAGACCAACGCTCCTCTCTTTATTACAGTCAAGCATACCCTTGATACCTTCTTTGACAACGGGTGGCCTAAAAAAGTGCACACGAAAAACAGTAATCCTCTTCTTGATAGAGATGCTGAGTTGCGCTCGCTGCAAACTATCAACCAGAATTTCTTCAAAGCTATTGTGACTAATAACACTGGCTTCACGCGAAGTTTATCCCAGGAATATCGAGATCGGGCCTGGGGTGGAAACTATCAAGCCTTTGAGCGGGCGGAAAGAAATCTTCACGCTCGTATTCGTGAGCTAGGCGGAACACCTTAGTTGGTCAATTCACTTTTCTCCTGCTAGGATCTGAGCAGGAGAAAAGCTCATGTTTTATCTTTGTATCCTTATCGGACTCTTGGTTGGCAGCCTCCTGCCGTGGCAGCCCCTAGTCAACTCTCGACTAGGGCAAGAGTTACACTCTCCATTGTGGGGTGCTTTTTTGAGTTTTGCCGGAGGCGCAATTATTTTGGGTATACTCGTTCTGACTCAGGGTAAATTGGGCGAGCGCTTAGGAAAGCTCAGTGATCTGCCCTTGTGGATGTATAGTGGCGGATTGATGGGTGCACTATTTGTCGGGGCCAGTATTTTTCTCATTCCTCGAATTGGTGCCACCTCTCTTTCTATCTCGTTTATTTTGGGTCAAATCACCATGTCTGTTTTCATGGATCATTTTGGTTGGGGGGGATTAAGCGTGCGCACGATGGATGGCTCTCGCGCGATTGGAATTTTTCTATTTCTTTTAGGCCTTTACTTCATCATGAGACCACAGCATGCATCTTAAAAATGTGTCTCATTCTTTTGATATTCGCGGCATTGCCGGAGTTCACCAGCTCAATCTAAAAATCAAAGAAGGTGAAATCCTCTCTCTCATCGGAGCTTCTGGAGCTGGAAAAACAACTCTACTGCGCCTACTGTGTGGAGATATTTCTCCCATGCAAGGAGAGATATATGTGGATGGCAAAGTGAGCTACATGGGAATGAGCCTCTCCACTCATTTTGCGGGGTCACTGCAAGAGTGGTTAGTAGGGGCCATCACTAAAAATATTTCTGACGAACAAAAAATCCAATGGGCGCGCGACCTCGCCGATGTATTTGAGTTTCCCATGCAGTTGAAAAAAAAATTAACCGAACTCTCTGAAGGTCAGCGCCAGAGAGCACGCCTGGCTTTTGCTCTCATCAACCAACCAGAGCTTTTACTCTTGGACGAACCCTTCGCCCACCTCGATCGCCCGCTGCGCGAACAACTCAATGCTTTACTCGTCGAGTATGTGCGTCGGCGCGGAATGAGTGTCGTATGGGTCACTCACGATGTGCGTGAAGCTCTCTCGCTGAGTGATCGCCTTGCGGTGATGGATTTTGGACGGATCGTCCAACTTGATACCCCTGAGAACATCTTCACCAGACCCGTCTCTTTAGTCGTGGCCCAACTGGTGGGCCTTAGAAACTTTGTGACCCTAGAGAGAAGAGACCCAAAATCTCAATGGAGCACACCTTTTGGTCTGTGGGATTCCGAAGGTATTGGGGCCTATAAAACACACCTCCTTTTAAGTATTCCACCGCGCCATTTTAAACTCGACCCTCAAGGGTCCTTTAAAGGCCTGATTAAGAGTGTAAAATTCATGGGTTATCACTTTGAAGTGGAACTTGAGTCTCAAGGCCATGTGTGGCTGGCTGCCCTTGAGAAAGCCGCGAGTGATCATTTTAAGGTAGGAGAATCTCGTCAATTCTCTGTTCAACTCAAGGGCTCTATAGGAATCGACTGTCTCTCCTAAAAGTGCTAAAATAGCCCCCATGGCCGTTACCTATTTTGATAAAAATACCTATCAGCGAAAGCCTGAATGGCTCAAGGTTCCCTTGCCTTCAGGTCAAGACTTTAAAGAGATTCGCGATAATCTGCGTGAAAACGGACTCGTCACGGTTTGCGAAGAAGCCAAATGTCCTAATATCTCTGAGTGCTGGAGCGCTCGTACCGCAACCATCATGATTCTCGGTGACACCTGCACGCGTGCTTGTAAATTCTGTCACGTCAAAACCGGCAACCCTAAAGGATTTGTGAATCATCTTGAGATTGAAAACTCAGCGAAGATGGTGAGCATCATGAGTCTAAAATACGTCGTGATCACCAGCGTGGACCGTGATGATCTTCCTGACTATGGAGCGGGACATTTTGCAGCCGTGGTAAAAAAGATTCACGAAGTGCACCCAGACACGAAAGTAGAAGTGCTCATTCCTGATTTTGCGGTGATCTCGGAGCACATGCACACTCTCGCTCAATCTGAGCCTTTTGTAGTGGCCCAGAATATTGAAACGGTGAAGCGTCTCACTCACCCTGTGAGGGATCCGAGGGCCGGTTATCAAAAAACGCTTGATTGCCTTGAGTTTTACAAAAAGAATTATCCACAGATTCAAACCAAAACTTCTCTACAAGTTGGTCACGGGGAGACGTGGGATGAGATTCAAGAAACACTGGAAGATCTGAGAGCCGTCGATTGTGACATTGTGACTTTTGGCCAATACCTTCAACCCTCTAAACGCCACCTCGACGTAAAAAAATATTACACGCCTGAAGAATTCGCTGAGCTCAAACGCATGGCCCAGAAACTAGGCTTTAAATTCGTAGCCTCTGGTCCTCTGGTTCGCTCTTCTTACAAGGCTGCCGATTTTCTTGATTACGCCGAGGCGACGAATGAAGCTTAAGCTTCCCCTCAATGAATTTGGTCTGAGTCTTTTAGACGTCGAAGAATTCGAGAAATTTGTTTTAGTTAAAAAATTCAATTGGGATTATGGGCTTGCTCTCAATTTTCAAAGAGCACTGACCAGTTTTGTACGAGAAACAGGAAAGCCCTGGATCATTGTGTGCTCTCATCCAGATGTACTCACGCATGGTCGAGGACTACAGAAACCACGCAAGGGCCAAGTCCTCTCTCTTGAAGACTATAATCCCTCTGCACACCCACACCTCCCCGTTCCCCTCTTTCAAATCGAGCGTGGCGGAGGACTCACTTTTCATCACCCAGGTCAGCTCATCATTTATCCTATTGTGCGATTGCATCCACAAAAATTAGGCCTCTCTGATCTCGTGGACAGCTTACTTGAGAGTGTAAAACAGACTCTGCAGGAGTTAGGATTAAAAGATCTGGATCATAAACGTGAACTGCTGGGTCTTTGGGCTAAATCTCACAAACTGGCCAGTGTAGGGATAGCCATTGATCGCATGGTCACTCTCCATGGTCTTGCACTTAATGTGCAAAACTTCCAGTCCCTCAAAGACAAACTCTCCTTTCTTGCTCCTTGCGGAATGGAATTCAAAACCTACACCTCTGTGGAAGAACTCACAGGTAAAAAAATGGATCCTGAGGATTTAGCCGATGACGTCATCAGGAGATTAACCGATGCGTGGTAATCAATTTGGAAAGATGTTCTCACTCACCACCTTCGGTGAGAGTCATGGAGCTGCACTGGGTGTCGTGATCGATGGGGTCCCTGGAAACTTGCTTGTCAATTTAGATGACTTAAAAGAACTCATTAAGCGCCGTGCCCCAGGACAAAGTGCGTTCACTACCAGTCGAGTCGAAGCCGATGACCCAGAAATACTCAGTGGGGTATTTGAAGGAAAGACACTCGGAACACCGATTGCCGTGATCGTACGAAATACGAATCAAAAAAGTTCCGATTATGATTCCTTTAAAGACTCTTACCGTCCCGGTCATGCGGACCGTACGACACAAGATAAATATGGAATCCGTGATCATCGCGGTTCGGGCCGAGCCTCTGGGCGCGAGACTGTAGCACGAGTGATCGCAGGCTATTTTGCAGGGTTGATTCTTCCTCAGACCGATTTCTTCGCTTACACGCACTCAATCGGCAGGATTGAAAATGGTGAGGTGAACTCCACGGAACGAAGTATTCTTGGTTTCACTAATAAGGAAGCCTCTCAAAAAGCTGAGGCTTTTCTCCTCGAGTGTAAATCTCATGGTGAGTCGAGTGGCGGAATCGTGGCGCTCAAGATCTCTGGTGTTCCTAAAAATCTTGGGGAGCCTGCCTTTGAAAAATTAAAAGCGGAACTGGCCCGAGCGATGATGAGCCTTCCGGGATCGATGGGGTTTGAAGTGGGCTCTGGCTTCGCGGTGACAAGCATGAAGGGCAGTGAACTCTCGCAAGACTCACGGCACTTCGGCGGCATGGAGGGGGGGATCACAAATGGTGAAGATATCTTTTTAAAGGTCGGCTTTAAGGCGCCTTCTACTGTAGGCGATAAAGCTAAAACAGGACGTCATGATCCGTGTTTACTCCCACGAGTGATCGTGGTTGTCGAGTGCATGGCACGAATCGTTCTAGCTGACCACTATCTTAGACAAAAAGCCTATAACTAGTAGTACTGAGACTGGAGGGCGCGATTAAACGCCATGACTCCGTTCACACTCAGCTCGTTGACATAATTTATACTTGAAAACGAAGCATCTTCTAGCGAGAGAGATTTCTCCGAAAAGTTTCCTCTCGAGAGAAAACTCATGAGCACAAGAAGCGAGAAAAGAATCGCAAAAATGCCTTCTTTACCAATTGGTTGAGCATAAAAGAGATCGATCCTCTCTCGACGAAAAATACGTTTCAGTAAAAACCATAATCCCACGATCTCCAAAATTAAGATCGGAGTCCAAAGCGCCAATGAGTAGTGGCGCGAGAGTCGGTGAATAATATCATTGAATGAACCAGAGCAGACTTGAAAGAATTGATCGTTGAGATGAGTTTTAAAAAAAGCATAAAAATTAATGTTACAGATCAAGACTGCTAGGATTAAAAGCGTGGTCACAAAAAACCAAAAACGATTAAAATAAGGAATGAAATAAAGAAATCTTTCGCGATTTAAAATCAATCCAATGGTGCTCACGAGAAAAGGAAGGCTGGCAATAATCGCCACCACGGAGAGATCAAAACGTAGACCCAAAAAGAGTCCCTCAAAAGTAACAGAGAGATTTTTTTTCAGCACGACGAGATCAGTAAATTTGAAGATGAAAAAAAATCGAAAACTCATCATCATCAACAGGATGAGTAACCCAACTTTTAGAATCTGCCCATATTGATGAAAAATATAGGGCTGAGTTTTCTCTGAAGAATAGCGCATGAATAATACCTCTTTATTGATACTATCTTAGCTCTGAGCACCAGTGAGATAAAGAAAAGATTTTCCGACCATTTCCATCAGTCATCATCTCCAAACTGAAGATTCCTTTCAAAATCATCCGGCTTTGAAGCATTGGCACGGGCCTCCTCTAGAGTCACTTTCCCGTCTTTGTAGAGGCGGGTTAAGTGCTGATCGAAAGTCTGCATCCCGTTCGTGCGTTTTGTAATATAAGTATAGATTTCAATTGTTTTTGAATCATCTTCAATGGCTTCACGAATACCAGGGTTATTCACCATAATTTCCTGAACAGCAACTCGTCCCTTGCCATCTGCTGTTTTAACCAGACGCTGAGAAATGGTGGCGTGAAGGTTGTCCGCAATACGTTGGCGCACAACATGCTGCTCTTCAGGGGGAAACATAGAAATTAGACGCCCGATCGTCGAAAGGGCATCAGTGGTATGGACTGTCCCAAACACAAGGTGACCAGTTTCAGCAGCTTTAATGGCAATTCCAATGGTCTCAGAGTCCCGCATCTCTCCGATCAGGATGATATCTGGATCTTGTCGAAGGGCCGCTCTTAGTGCGGAATTAAAGTCCTCTGTATCAGAACCAATCTCTCTTTGTGTGATACGGGCCTTAATAGGTTTATGGAGGTATTCAACCGGATCTTCCAGTGTCAGTACGTGAACGGGTTGGGTGCGGTTGATGTAATTGATCATGGCCGCGAGAGTGGAACTTTTGCCTGATCCCGTGGCACCTGTCACCAACACTAACCCCTGGCCCGCGGAAGCAATTTTATTAATAGCTTCGGGAAGACCTAAGTCCTCAGTGGTGGGGATATTGTCTGAGATCAACCGCAGAATCAGTCCTAGTTTACCTTGGTACTTCATGAAGTTCACACGCACCCGACAAATTCCGGGAATGGCGTAGGATCCGTCGTATTCTTTGAGTTTATTTTTATCGAGAAGTTCCACTACATCAGGATCACTGATAATAAATTTACAAACAGCTTTCATGGCTTGTTCAGTGAGTGGCTCCATCTTCACCGCAACCAAATCGCCCTTGAGGCGAAAAGATGGTTTCTCATCTTGGCGCAAATGAATATCACTCACATTATTGGCCATGGCATTTTTCACAAGTGCGTGAAATGCATCACGAGTTATCGACATAAGGATCCTTTTTTTAGCTTATCGGGACTTAAAGAGTGAGAGTGAAGATGAATAAATAAAAAAAGAAAATTACTCGGGAATTAGAATGCTAAAACTTGTGCTAAAATCACAGTCCTATGGCCGATCTTCCCCCTTATATTCTTCGCCGCCAACGGCTTCCACCGCTCTGGAATTACGAGAAACTGTTTTTTGACGGGGATGAGTTCTATGCAGATATCCTGCAAAGTATCGATAAAGCGCAAAATATTATTACCGTCGAAATGTATATCTTCGCCCAAGATCCTCTGGGACAGCGGTTTTACCTCGCTCTTGAAAAAGCGGCTCTTCGAGGTGTGACGGTCTATCTGCTGGTGGATGGAGTCGGCTCCCACGGGTTCATCCAGTTTCTTCATACCATCGATCTTCACCCTAATTTTAAAGTAAAGGTTTATAACCCTCACCCATGGACCTATTCCCAGTTTCAACTCATCGATGTTGTTTCCAGTCTCCAAACATTTTTCAAGCAACTGATTGGTGTCAATCGCCGTAATCACCGCAAGATCATTACCATCGATGAGACGATCTCCTACACGGGAAGTTTTAACATCACCACGGATCACTCTAAAGAGTTTAAGCAGGATGAAGCTTGGCATGACATTGGAATAAAACTTCAAGGTTGGATCACTCCACTCTTCATATTGAGTCTGATGAAGCATTGGGGACTGAAGGCATTCTATATGTACCGTCGCAAAAGCATCAAAAAAAGGTTTGTGCGTTTTAATCACCCAGACATCAGACTGAATCAAAACTTCAGACTTAGAAGAAGTCTCTACAAAGATTTCATCAAACGGTTAAAGAAATCAAAAAAAAGAATTTGGCTCGTTACCGGGTATTTTCAGCCGAAACGCTCCATCATTAAAAGCCTAAAGGCAGCCGCTAAGCGTGGTGTCGATGTGCGCATTCTTTTGTCAACCAAGTCGGATGTGTTTTACTACTCACTTCTGCAAACCTACTATCACTTCGAACTCCTCGAGGCTGGGGTGAAGATCTTTGAGTTTGATCCATCTATCATTCATGCAAAAAACTATTTTATCGATGACTGGATTACTGTTGGATCCACCAACTTGAACTATCGTTCGTTCATGCATGACCTAGAGGTCGACATAAGGATTCAGCATCCACAGAATAAAAAACTGCTGGAGAAAAACTTTCAAGATCAAGAGGCTGCTTCCACTCCACTAAGCTTTGAACAACTCAATCAGAGACCGTGGTGGAAAACCATCGCTTCCCGACTCATCTTCCTCTTTCGCTACTGGAATTAACATGAAAATTAAAATTCTTTCCTACAACATCCATAAGGGCTTTGATTTTTTTAACACCAGTTTTGTGTTGACGAGAATCAAGCAGCAGATACGGCTCATTAACCCTGATGTGGTGTGCTTGCAGGAGGTACAGGGTGAGCATGAGAAGCTAAGGCACAAGATAAGCGACTGGCCTCTCGAGGCACAATTTGAATACCTCGCCGACACTATCTGGCCCCATCATGCCTATGGAAAAAATGCCGTCTACACGGAAGGACATCACGGCAATGCTCTACTATCCAAATACCCTATTAAATACTGGCATAATCTTGACCTCACCCTCGATAAATCTGAGATGCGTGGAATGATTCATGCTGAAATCTGGCTGCCTGATGAAAATAAAACATTTCATATGATGAATACGCACATTAATCTTTTTCATGGTGCTCGGGTGAGGCAGGCGAAAATCATGTCACAGTATGTACGAGAAAAAATCCCAGAAGAAGCGCCGTTTATTATCGCCGGAGATTTCAACGATTGGCTTTTAAGACTTGATCCTATTATGAAAAAAGAATTTTCCAGTAAGGAAATATTCCAGGAACTTTACAAGAGACACGCCCGAACCTTCCCTTGCTTTAAGCCTGTGCTCCCTCTCGATCGAATGTACTATCGTGGCGTGATTCCGATTCAAGCGATGGTACTCAATGACCCGATCTGGAAAGAACTCTCCGATCATCTGCCAATTTATGCCGAAGTAGACATCTGAGACTCCCAAGCCTTGACCTTTGGATTCATCACCTTAAACCAAAGCGGTGGAACGAGAGCGAGGAGAATCATCCCTGGATAACCAGAAGGAAGCTGAGGAGCTTGTTCGTGATGCTTGAGCACAGTATAGGGCAAGTGCGCGAGAGCGTGGTGATCACTATGGCGTTGAAGATTAAAGAGCAAAAGATTTGAAAACTTATGAGCTGAGTTCCATGAATGAATAGGCGTCACTTTTTCATAGCGGCCACTGGCGTTTCTTTTGCGAACGAGACCATAGTGTTCAAGATAGTTCACCAGCTCCAAAAGAACAAAGGCCACAACCGACTGGGCTAAGAAGAATACCAACACACTCTGCGATAAAAAAGCTGCAGAGAGAGTAAAGAGCACACTCATGACCACACCAGACCACACGGCAGTGGCATCAATTTTGAGAGCATGGAGAAAACTTGTCACAACAGAACGAACAACAAAGAAATAAACATTTTCATTGAAACGAGCACTCGCTGGATCATCGGGCGTTGAAACTAAAAGGTGATGACCGCGGACGTGTTCAACTGCGAAATGCTGATACCACACACTTGAGAGGATAAGGTTTGCCACCAAGCGCGGAGCAAATTCTTTTTTATGACAGAGCTCGTGCCCGACCGTGATTCCAAGACCTCCGGTGTAGAGACCTACTACTAGAGCAAGTAACAATAAATTTAAACCCACTGGCAGACTCAAGGCAAGGGAGACACCTAAAGCTAAAACTAAAAAATGAGTAAGAGCATAAAGATAAAGCGCCGGTGCCCAGACTTTTTCTTGTTTCCAGACAGCTTCCTGTGACTCTGTGGGGTTCGTCTTATCCAACCCCATAACTAAATCAATCAAAGGGATGCCGATAAAAACAAAAATGATCGGCAGCCATAGAAACTCTGCGCTTTGCAGGGCAAACACGGTCACTGCTGTATAGACAAGAAAGGCTAAAAATTGGATGGGGTGCATAACTAATTGATAGCTATTTTTTTCCCGTCAGTAAAGAGCCAGGTCGGACCGACGAATGTTTTCTTTTCACCGTCGATAACAATCCCTGCGCCATCAGGACAGGCGTAAAGATTACGCTTCGTTCGTTTCGTTAGTTTTCTAAATTCTGCATCGTAACGACTTGAATTTCTATAATGAGGAAAGAAATCGAATTCCAAAAGGGCCATGGAATCCAATTTTTTTATATTATCGTGATTTTCATCTCGATCAAAGCTAGGCATTCCGGCCATGGTGATGTCTCGGCTCATCATGATGGCACCCGCAGAGAGGCCAGTTAATACCCCCCCACGATATACATAGTCTCGAAGAGCTTCTAAGAGCCTGGTCTTTCTGAGCCACAATAAAAAATGAAAGGTATTGCCACCGCCCAAGTGAATCACGTCGGCCTTCATCACTTCGCGAAAAAGGGTTTGATCATAGGGTATATCAATCGGGAAATGGAGAAAGCGCTTCACATTAAAGCGTCGGTACTGCTCCACAAAATGCTGAAACTCGATTTCCGATAAATAGGAGGAGGCTGGGATATAGGCCATGAGAGGATTTTTGACGGCTAACATCTGCATCAACATATCATCGAGTTCACGGTTCGCCCGTGCATCGCCACCAGAATAGAGAACCAATTTCACTTATAATCCTTCTCTACACTCTCTTACGATGCCGGCCATGTCTCTTAGAATATTCTGCTCACGTTTAGGCGTTTGTGCCTCTGAGTCTTCCCGATGAGTTTTATGCATTACATCGGGATCTAGCGTCTGATAGTGAGAGAAATCTTTCATTAAACGGTAGAGTTCGACATTGGTTAGTTTCGGGCGACACTTCGATACTTTCTCAACCACGTAGGTAATAGAATCTCCCGTCACGCGATCATATTTGTTGATGATCGATGAGCGCATGGTGACGTCTAAAAGAATCTGATGACGCTCCTTCTTTTGCAAAAGAGCACACAAATCAATCAGATTTAAGTAAGCGACTTGAAATTTTTTGATCTGGGTTTTAAGCATCGAGGTCATCTCAAGATCTGACTTCTTCGCATAACTTGATTTGATGATTTCAATAAACTCATCTGACTTGAGTAGTTCACCTCGAGTGAGATAGAGCTGAGGAAGTTCCCGCAAAATATCACGCATACAAAAGATGGCATCACGAGTGATCCCATCAGCCACTTTATAGACTCCCCGCTGACTCTTTGCCCTTTCAAACCATGTGAAGCTGCGACGAAAAACGCGGATGTCATTCAGATTATGCTTAAAGAGATCTTCAACGTGCTTGGCCTTGAAACCCATCTTATGCAGAAGATTTTTATATTTTGCTTCTTCAAAGTGAGCTTCAAATTGATTGAGTGATGAGTGGTTTTTAAAATCTGCTAAGGGACGCTTCTTCTTACGGATCAAGAAATCCGTAAGCTGCGCGAAAGCTTGGACGATGTACTTCGCCTTCTGCTTCTGCTCTAGAATGGTGGTTGAGAATCTTTCCACGTCATCATAGCGATATTCACTATGGAACAGCCCAAACTGACGAATCGAGCCGTAGTCAATCACTCCTCCGTCCATCAAAATATTATCGCCGTCCCAGTCGAGCCAGCAGAAGATGTACTCGTCTTCGAACTTAGCGGCAACGCGGCCGAAAGTTTCTGAAACTTTTTTTAGCAGATAATTATATTTTTCTGTGGGAGTCTTTGTACGCACATCTTCCCAGTCACCATTCTGCACCTGACGCTCAATATAGTAGTCAGCAACTTGTTTAAGAGCTTTATAGTTGCCTTGCTTGAGGTGATTAAAGAAATGTGAAGGACGGATCAGATTCGGATACGCTCGTACATTAATCGCCAGTCCCTTGTCATATTCAAGAGTCAAAAGGAGACGCTCAGTCTTGATATTATTTTTCTGGAACACTTCACTAAAAAAAAGTGTCTCAAGTCCTTCTCCGGTTTCACTGCAACCGCAACCGTAGGAGATACTTGGGTCACCGGTCTGGAAATATTTTTTTTGGATATTCACTGCAGGAGAAAGCTTGGTGCCGCCCGTGCCGCAACTAGAAATATCCCAGCTCACGCCCTGGTGCCGAACAGTGCCATTCCAAATCGTACGTCCATCCCCTGAAGTTCGCCCAGATTTATCCGGGTGCTGTAACTGGAGATAGCGTGTGGCCATATAGGTATGAGGACGGATTTCATCTTTAGTGAAATCGATTTTATTTTCGATGTCCCACTCATTGATGATCTGCAGACTGAATGTGTGAAGAATTTGTTTCTCGAGTTCAGGAGTCAGCTCATTTGGATGATCTTTTGGAATCAATCCCATCTCTCGTGCCAGATCGAAGTGAAAGAAAACAATCTTTCCTCCTTTCTTGGTACGAACCTGATACTCGACGCGCCCATCCGGCACTTGAGTTTTAAACGGATGTGATCCGTTAATCTTGTTGAAGTTGGCGTAAGTCTTAACCGACTCTTGCACTTCGGATTTCTTGACTGAACTCATCACTCACCATCCTGGCTCATTAGAGGAACTCTAGAAAAATTATAGAATGTTATTTCGCTAGGACCAAACTAAAAGGCTCAATGGGAGCTTTTTACCCTTATCTTCTGATCAATCAGCTCAAGAAATTTTCTTCTGTATTTCCCATCAGATACATGAAAAGCATCGGCGTGTTGTCCTTCCTTGATTTTCCACCACCATTTTGGAGCGCTAAGCGTCTGATATAATTCTCGACCACCTTTAAAATCCACGACTTGATCATGAGGTGAGTGCATGACAAGAGTAGGAGTTTTGATTTCTGACAGAACAGCCTCTGAAGCGTATTCGTCAGATATTAAAATCCGCGCCAAGGGATAGAATGGCACCAACCACCAGCGCGTAAGAAATTTTCTACTCGCCACATCCTTATAACTTTGAAAAGTAGAATCAAAAACTAAGAGATCAACATCACGACTTTTTTCAAAATCCACCACCGCCCTTCCCATCACCTGACCACCTAGACTTTGACCGTAGAAAATAAGATTCTTCGTTTCTCGCCTGAGATGATCACTGTGGGCCCACCTCATCGCGGTCAGTGCATCCAAATAGACGCCAGCTTGCGTCGGCACTCCCTCACTCATACCGTAGCCGCGGTAATCGAAGATCAAGAGATCCACTCCTTGTTCAGCAATCCACAACATATTTAAAAAATGCGTCGACATGTTTTCAGCGTTTCCGTGAAAGAGTAGCAGAGTGGATTTAGGGTATTTAGCACGTATCGCCCAAGCATGCAGTTTGACTCCGTCCTTAGACTCTAGCCAAACTTCTTCAGGGGTGACGCCAAATCGCTCAGGCGCAATAAGTGCTCCCTTGAGCGGTTGATAGAACAGATGGGAGCACGAACACAAAAAGAGGAGCAGGCACAGCTTAACCAAAGCCTGACAAGTCCCTAACCAATTCTTAATTGGAACTCTAAGTGTCGATCTTAGAAAATTATCTTGGGAGGAAAGCTTATGAATCATACCGTCGCTCGATCCTTAGTCTCATTGGCCTCACCCATTCTATTCGTCATGTACGTCTGGAACAACCTAAAAACGCAGTCTTTTAACGAGCCACACCATACACAAGCATGGCCCGAAGAGTCGGATCGCGATTGAAAAGATCCGGTTTGCATACTAAGATGCCCTATGCAGAAAGTTACCGCTATCATTCTCACTTACAATGAATCCTTGCACATTAAAGGTGCGCTCGATTCTGTTCAGTGGTGTGATGAGATTTTGGTGATCGACTCTTTTAGTACCGATGATACACTGGCGATCGTCAAAACTTTTCCTAAAGTAAAGATCCTGCAAAATAAGTTCGTCACCCATGCCGCCCAGAAAAACTGGGCGATCCCTCAGGCAAGCCACGACTGGGTTTTTCTCTTGGACGCAGACGAGAGGCCTACACCTGAGCTGGTCAGTGAACTTCAAGGCATGCTCAAAAATAACTCCATGACCAAAGATGCTTACTGGATTGGTCGCAAAAATACCTTCATGGATCGTGAACTCAAAGTGGTTTGGAAAAACGATGCGGTCATTCGCTTCTTTAAAAAAACTTGTCGCTATGAGAACAAACAGGTGCACGAAGAAATCATCTGCCCTGATTCCGGTCGCCTCACCCACAAAATTCTCCACGACACTTACTCCGGCCGCGGTTTCATCTATCATCTCCAAAAAGGTGATAAGTACTCCACACTCTCGGCCCTCGACTACAAAGACAAAGTCGGTCCCATCACGCTTTATCATTTGGCCCTGCGACCGCTCTTGGCATTTTTCAAGAGCTACATTTTGAAGGGCGGCTTCATCGACGGCAAACAGGGCTTCATCATCGCAGTGCTCACGGGCTGGAATATCTTTTGTCGCTTCGTGAAAGTCTGGCGCATGCGTGAGGGCGAGAAGTTTTAAATTCAGAAATGAATTTTTATGCTTAATTTTTCCTAAGAATTTACCAAGTCACATCTACTAGAAGTACTTCTCCTCAAATCATTACAGAGGAGAGAAGTATGTCTGATAAATTTCGTATCCAAAAACCCTTTGACCCAAAACCACCGCGCCTCAAAGACCTTGTAAACCAAAACGTCATGGGCGATGTGTGGATCAGGGATACGCCTTTCGGGCCTGTGACGGATTCACTAAAAATTGCTGAGAAGTTTGAAATGGATCATAAGCATGTTCTTCGATCCATTGATAAATGCTTAAGAGAGTTGGGAACACAGCCCAAATTTGGGCTGTGTAGAAACCTTATAGAAAACGATTACTTAGGAGGACCAGAAGGGAGAAAAACTAGTAGAAAAAAATATGATATTACAGAATTCGGACTCGCTCTTTTACTTCTTTATATTAATAGTCCAAAAGCCAGACTCGTATCAGCCGAGATCATCTATCACTTTTTCATTCTGAAAAATTATCTCAGTGGAATGACAATTCAACAGATCGGAGCGATCCGAGGTTATTATAGGAAAAAGATAAACAAATAAAATCTGTTTCTACGCGGCTCAAATTTGAGCCGCGTAGAAATAACAATAAAAACAAATAGTTAAGACTGGATCTTTCCCCAACTCTCCACCACTTTCATCACTCGATCCGGTTTAATCCGTAGGATCGAATCAAGGCTAAAATCATTCGCGGCGTGAACCATGAAATCTGCGCGAGGGCCCAGCGCCTTCCAGCGCCCCGGGTGCATGGGAGGTTTCGTGATAAACAGCCCGAGAGCGTTGATGCCCGCCATGGCTCCGATGTGCAAAGGCCCTGTGCTGGCGGCGACGATCCCATCAGCATGACTGATAAGACTCACGAGCTCTTCCAGCGAGAGTTTACCCGTGGTGTTTTGGATCTTTCCTTCAAAAGGAAGCAGGAGGTTGTGTTTAAACTGATCAGCTTCTTTCTGCGTGCCAGTGATGATCACATTGTAGCGGCCATTGTCTAAGAGCTTTTGAATGAAGGCTTTAAAGTTATCTTGGCCCCACTCTCTGGCTGAGCCAAAGGAGAGCGGATGCAAAACGATGTTAAATTTCTCAGCACTCAAATAACTTTTCACACTCTCCGCTAAGACAGGTTTCTTAAAACCGTAGAGTTTATGGATATCAGCAAGCAGATAAGGATTTTTAATGAATCGTCTAATCAGCGCAAAATTTAATTCTGCTTCATGCAGCTTTGAGCGTTTACGGGCCACGCGCGGAAGAATATTACAGTAGAAGAGATGCCACCAGCGATTGATCGTTCCCAGACGGTAGCGCACCTTAGCTTTCGCGCACACCTTCGCCAGCTTTTGATTCGGGAACACATGAATGACAAGATCGAGCCCCAGACCTTTGATGTAGTCGACTTGGTCCGCTTCAGAGTGTGTCTCAAGTTTCGAGTAATTGATAAACTCATCCACATGGGCACAGGTCGCCACCACGTCTTTGGTGTAGCTCTTAGCAATGAAATAAATTTTAGCTTTGGGAAATTTCTCTTTGATCAATCCCGCCATCGGCAGAGTGAGTATGACATCACCTATATTATCGGTGCGAGAGATGAGGATTTTGGCATTATTTAAATTCATGACTACTCGATATCAAAATCAAATGAGCGCCCAGGAAAGGCTTCTTTCACAAGAGAAAAGTGCCACCACTCTTTGGCGTAATTTCTAAAACCATGCTTTGCCATCAGGTTCACCAGCAACTCACGGTTCTTTCTTTGAGCAGGCGTGATTGTGGTATTTTGCGTGTGAGATTTTTCGTGGAAGTAATCAAACACCGTTCCCATGTCGAGCTCTTGCTCTTTCTCGTCCACCAGCGTGAGATCTACAGCTGAACCACGTGAGTGCGAGGACTGGCGCGCGATGTAGCCCAAGTCAAAAAGCTCCGCTTTGGTGTGTGTAGGATAGTAGCGCTCTTTGAGTGCCGGGACGTCGGAAGGAATCTGACTCCAGCTCACAAAATACTCCACCGCTTTCACCGGCCGGTAAGCATCAAAAATTTTAAGTCTAAGACCAAGCTTTTGAGCATCAGCTTGAACCTTACACAAAGCTTTGGCCCCGACTTCTGAATACACCGCCTCTACGCGGCGGTAGCCGTCCACTACTGTTCCAGTGAAATTTTCTGCCGTCGCGTAGCTGGCGGCGATGACGAGCGAGGGACAGGCTTCAGAGAGATACACGAAACCATTTCCGATCATGGCTTTTCCTTGAAAGGAGGCGCACCCGAGAGTGGCAAGAATTAAAATTTTAGAAGAAGTGCAGCAGACCCACTTCCAGACTTTGTCGTTGTTCATCGAAGATTTCACCTTTGAGACTGAGCGAGCTGGATTTAGTGGCATGATAACGAAGCTCGATGGCTTGAGTAAAGAGGCCCTGCCCAAATTTGAGTTGATCAAACTGCGTGCCCCACTTATAACCCGATTTCAAGAGCATACTGAGGCTCTCCCACTCTGCCAGACGCGCCCACACTTCAGGACCCACCAGCGCTCGCCCAGATCCGGCAAAAGCCCCCGTGTAATCCAGCTCCAGCTTAGAGAGCAGGCTGATGAAACTCAAACTTCCCTGAGGCGCCACACTGGCCCCTCCACCTAACTCCACATGGCCTGCCATGCAATCCAAACAGGCGCGGTCTTGAATAGACCTAAGGCCCAGACGAGCGGTCCAGGAAATCGGCTTTTTGTAGAATTCATAAGGGGAGAAACTTGAAAGTGTAAAAAAATCGACCTGATGAATCTTTAATTCTTTTGAATTTTGATTGTAATTCAGTTTGGTATGAAGAAACTCTATCTGTGAAAAACTCGGTTGGCCAGCAAGTGGATCTAATAAATCATGCAAGGCAAAACGATGAGACAAGTTAAATGAATTCGAATTCTCAGAAGGAATTACATAAGTAAGTCCAAGTCGCGATGATTTATGTGATTCAATTGGATTAAAAGGCTTTTTATTAAATCCCCTACTACTACTAATAGGTATGCTTGCCCTCTCAGACACTAATTTAAAACGCGCCTTAAGTGTCTCTGGATCTTCCCTGAGAAGCTTAGAAGAGTTTTGAAGATCAAAGAGATCAACAGCAGTATCAAGTCTATCTTTTTTGATATCATCGCTCGCATTATCATTCATTTCGAGCTTACCACTTACTGCATCTTTAACCATCTTCTTATCTTTTGAACTAAATTTTTTTGAATTGGATTTAATCTTTGTTTCTAGAGATGGTCTGTACTCTATGGACCTAATAGGCAAACTACCAACCACACTCCTGACAGTATCAATGGGTATGATATAGTTTGCGGGAAGTTTATCTTTTAAATTAAGACCTGGATCAGCTGCCTCAAGAAGAGACAATATGTGATAGCTACAATTTTCAGTAAAAAACTTATAATCAAAATAGGTATGTCCAAGCTCCCAAAGATGAGCCACGACAAGATCTACTTTCTCTTGGCTGAATTCAAGTTCATACCCCCATAGATCCCGAGACTCAAAATCATTGTACTCACGGACTTTATAGTAAAATGCCTGAGCAAAAAATTTCGCCTGATAGATTCCCATGAGGCCTTTGATCGCATAAGTAAACACATCCGAGCCATCCATAATGGCTGAATAATTAATTGCATAATCCAGTATCCTCTCCTCTGGATCATTGTTTTTGGATGACTGTTTGTTCATCCTTAAAAAAGTATGCCCAAAAATAGAGGCCGGAGAATCGATATAATAAGATGAGAAGAAGAGTGTGATCGAGCGTGCCGATAGTTTTTCGGAAAACTCTCTAAACTTTTGGCATTCTAGTAACGGATCCAAGGTAAGATCTAAGACATATTTTTTTAGAACCATGTATCTTGCAGGAAACTGACAAATATATTTCAAATCTCGTTTTGTGAACTTTACGAGTGTTTGCTCTAACTCATTAAGTGGGTTTGATTTTCCATCAGAGGAGATAAAAAAATCAGTCCCGTCGGCTTCAGACTTATATCCACCTAGTATTGTTTTTTTATAATGAACTAGCCGTAGCCATTCCTTTGATTCTGATAATTGTTTAATAGTTTGGAGATTTGCTGAAAAAACAGAAAAAGGAAAGACTAAAAAAAATAAAGCCGGTATTAAACCGGCTCTATATCTACAAGACATCTTTAAATATATTAAAGAGATGTATTACAAACATTTGTAGCAATCTTATTGATGTTGTTTGCCACAGTTTTGGTGTCAGCATCATAAGAAGGATAAATTGTTTTGTAGTTGTTCTTAAGTGTCATACCGAAAGCAGCACTATTTTCACAACCGTAAACAGTAGACAATCCAGTGATCGTTTCTCCATTTCCTTTCGCGATATCATTCGCAAGAGCAAGCTTGTTTGCTTCTACGTATGACTCAATCTGCGCAAGTTTGCCAGGCGTTGGAGAATCACAATTAAAAGATCCGACTGTGATGGCAATAGATTGAGATCCTGTAAAATTTAAACCAGATGCAATTACTTGTTTCCACCAAGTATTATCATTTTCAACAACCATTGAACCAAGTCCGCAACCTGCTGAGCCATAGTTTTTAGCGATTGCAGTTGTAGAAACGAGAACAAAAACTAAACCTATAACTAATTTCATATGATTCTCCTAAATTTTATGAACACACTGGGTTCAACACGTAATTTGTTCTTTCTGCCTCACGCACTGCTCCAGTTGCCATCCAATCTACTACCAGAATTGAAACAAGTCCAAGATCAATTAAAAGACCCAAAAGTGTTGTCGCATCGAATTTAGTTTCAACGTCCACAAACGCATCTTTGCATCCTTGCTTCTTTGCAACAAATCTTGTTGACTTCAATTTTTTCTTTGAAACTGATGTTGTAGCATTATCAGTTCCTAATTCCTCGTCATCCAAATAAAATTTTGTCCCAGCAACATCACTTCTTAGTTTAAAGCGATCAGATGTACCGCTAAACATTGATGCACAACTCTGAAGGAAAACAAACATAACCATAAAAATTGATAATTGTTTCAAAAATGACTCCTAGGGATAAAAAAATAAGATTTTATACCTAGGTTAAAATTTATCAATCTATTTTTAATATAAAGATTTNNATTTCTTCAGTTAAAATACTTCGACTTCATCTCAGACCCTGGGTCTCTAAAACTGAGCCCCTTTTCTTGACATTTCTCGTCAGGAAACTTCCATGCATTGGGCAACGGCTCATTGTTTTTATATACAAATTTTTATCTTTATATAGATTTATCATTATACGTTTTTGTCATTACATTTTAGGAGATTCTGTACATGAAAAGCTGGCTTATTTCTCTTTTTACTTTACTCACTTTCAGCACTGCTTATGCAAATACAAATATTAGACTGAGCCCACTCTCCCCGTTAGCCGGAGTGATTGACGTTGAAGTCGACTTCAAAATCTCTGAAGCTTGGTCTTTCGGACCCCAAATGAGCATCCTTAGTACAGATGACGGGAACTACGATGTCACTGGTTATAAATTAGGTGCACGAGCAAATTATTTTTTTAATGGATCTGTATTCACTCAAGGTTGGTACTTTGGTCCATCAGTTTCAATTATTAGCGTAAATGTAAAAGAAAATCTCGCCACATCAAATTATGAGGGAGATGCGACTGGTATCGGTTTCGTCGGTATGTTTGGCTATCAGTGGATGTGGGAATCATTCAACATCAATTTAGGCGGTGGTCCTTCCTTCGTTTCTGTGAATGAAATTACGATTAAGGACAATGCAGGCAACAAGAAGAAATACGATGGTTTTAGTGGTGCAGGCCTTGCCATCGAATTCATGCTTGGCTGGAAATTCTAATTATCAGTTAAAATACTTCGACTTCATCTCCGGACCTGAATGGCTGAAGATGAGTGTGTTGCCCGACATATCCCGTCGGAGGCTTTCAAGCTGCGAGCGGTGTCGTCCCGTGCTGCGATCGAAGGCCTCCGTATCCGGTACACCGATGCAGCCATTAGAAATCCCCAGTGTGCGCTGACGATTAAGTTTCGGCGCATTCAGCATCACACGTACACTGACTGGATCGGCTGTCATGGGGTCCATGGTTTCGAGCATTCGGATGCGGCCATTGGTGTCTTCCCGCGACTCGGAGTTAGGTTTGAGTTCGAAGGGAATATATGAGCCACCGGCACGAGAATCTCCATGCAGCACCACTTGGCGCGATTGCATGCGAGAATTTGCCACATCAATTCCCTGCAGAATCAAATTGTTTCCGTACAGATTTCCAACGGAATTTTGTCTCGCGAGAATAAAACCATCACTTGAAAGTAGAGAGCCATTCTCATTGCTCATCTTGGGATTTGCTCCCCACTCATCGGCTCCATCATCGAAGTCCGCACCAATCCCGTGAGCAGTCCAAGTATTGTGTAGAACTTTTTTATTTTTCATATCAATGACAAACATGCGGCGCTGGTTAGATGGTTTTGAATAATCAACAATCGTGAGGATCGGTTTCGAGAGCTGGCCTCTGAGCTTGCTCCAGCCCATCATGGCTTTGTCGAAAACATCAGGATCAATGAAAGGACAGTACGCCTCTCCTCGCTCATCGACTTCCAGTAAGCGATGCTGCACATAAAGGTCTCGGGTGAGAGAGCGCACCAAGTCTGGCGAACTTGCCGAGCGCTGCCACGCCACTTTCTTCATCATGGCCTGAAGCTTCTGAGCATTGAGACGAAAAATCTCTCGCTGTGCCTGCTGGGATTGGAAATTCATGATGTCTTTACCGAAAAATTCTGGATCCATCTGTTTTTGAAAGAGGCTATCCATCGCCATACGGTCAGGTGGAGATGGTTTGAGCATCCCCATGACCTGAAGGTAGCGCTCTTTCCATAAATTCGGGTTCCACTGATTATTATAAGAAGCATCAAAGAGAGAGATGTAGTTATCTAAGCCCATGAGGGCCTGTTCGCGGGCACTTTGCTCTGGAAAATTATTAGCGGGATCACAGAGCTCAGAATTTTCAAAATCTGATTTTAATTCATTATAGAGAGCAGCATTCGGTGAGAGAGCTGAAGCAATTTCTTCTGCTGCAGGACTTATCTTTAAACTCTCCGGCCTTTCGACACAGGAGTCGCAATCATGGCTTGTCTCTGCTTTGAGAGTAAGGGTAAAGCTAAAAAAGATAAGAATTGCATAGATAAACTTCACTGAACCCCTAGTTGATGCCAAAAGCCTGAAAAGTCAGATAGGTTAAACGCAGGCGTTTTTCTGCGCTCTCATCCATTGATAAGAGTAGAGATTCGAGTTCATCGGCGAGACCAATGTCACAGACAAACTTGTCCGCTTCGACTTCTGCCATGAGTGGATCTTTGTCTGTCTGCTCATCAAGGTCATAGATGACCAAAGCAAGTTCGTGCGCCAAAAAGGCGACCGCTTCAAGACTTTTCTTCGCCAAGAGCGCCTCGTAGACTGGGAACACCACCACAGTATTTTTCATTTGAAAGCGAGAGGCTCCTTCAAACTGATAGGTCTTCGCTGTGACAAAAAATAAGGGATGGCGCATGAAATTAGCTAGCAGCGCAGAAGGGAGGCGATCGAAAAGCGTTTCAAAGTGTGCGCGGGTATTTTTATTTTCTGATATCCAAACATGTTCATCCTGCGCAAAGAAATAATCTTTAAACTGCTGGCGAAGCTCTTTTTGGGATGAGCTAGGTGTTCGACGGTATTTTTGAAATAGATTGAGCATTTGCACCTCGTAAGTATTGATCTTTTCGGCAGATGCAAAAAAAACTGAGGGTGGTATAATTAAATAATGTTGTACTTGATTACTTTCTTCATTCTGAATCTTCCTTCTCAAGCATTCGCCCAAGAGATGCTGCGCTGGTACCCCAACACCACACGTTTTCCCGAGGGGGAATGTGTCCGTCTTCACGCTCCAAGTGGTGGAGATTCCTATGTGGAGAAAGTGAAACCTCAGGAATGCCGGCCAAGTGCTGTCAGCTACTATTTTAATGGTGAATCCTGCTATGAAGTAGACCGTGAGACTCAGGGAAAGGGTTACGGAGTGAAACTCAAAACACCACACGACTGTGCTCCACCGGATGCCCTCTACTCCTTTGATCCGATCCGCCAGCAGTGCTATTTAGTCGACCCCAGCGGAGGACTAAAGTTTAAAGCAAAAATTGAAACCAAGGAATGTCGCCCGAGTGAGGCAGAGCTAAGTTTCAAATTTATTTTTTCTCGTGAAAAGCTCACTGGTGATTGCTTTGAAGTGCACGCAAAACTCGGTGAAGCGCGCTGGAAGTGGCCCGTCGAGATCACGAAGTGTCGACCAGCACGCACTTATTTTTCTTGGCGTGCGCTCTCACAATTTAAAGGGGATTGTTTTGAGATCTCAAGTGAGGGACCCGAGAACTATCTAAGCAAGAGCTACCCCAAGAATTGTAAACCTGAGCAAACGGTCTTTCAGTTTGAAAGAAAAACGGAGAAATCAGGGGATTGCTTTGAGCTCGATGCTGAAACTCTTGGTCAAAAATATTCCCAGCGCGTTCAACCCAGCTCTTGTCGATGATTACTGCGGATAGGCTTCGTCTGCATCAATTCCCATGTTAATTGATGTCGCATATTTTTCACCAATCGCGATCAATAGATTATCAGGAATCTTTACGGCTTTATACTTTTTGCCATTGGTCGTTCTGATCCAAAAACCATTGACCAATTTATCTGGGCTTGAGATGCGGATGGGTTTAATTGAGATTATATGATCAAGATTGATGAGCATCTCGACTTCGCTTTCACGGGCAGTCACTTGGTCACGAGGATTGAGAATCGTAAATTTCGAAAAGTTCATATAAATCTCCTGCCTGAATTATAGCTTGAGATTTTGCCTGAAACTTAGATCCCTGTAGTAATTACAGGCTGCTGGAACCGTTTTCGACAGTCTCCACTCCCATACAAAGGTTTTTATGGTGCTTATCTAATTTTTACCTTTGAAACCCCCTCTGCACTTGAGTATAAAGCGCTAAAACTTCAAGGATCTAATCAATGAAAAAATCTCTTTTTGTCCTCTTTTTTCTCTTATGCAACGGCCTTTGGGCGAAAAGCCTTAAAGACTTTAAGCCATATCAGTTTGAGGTTCTTTTCACGAACCCCGAGTGCGCTGAATACACCTATGCTCAGCCAGTTATCGCTAATAACGGGGAAAGCCTGTTAGCCAAACCAAAGAATGTGTACTGCAAACCTGCTGACCATGCTCGCTCGGCAAAGCGCGAAACATCACCGCATAAACGCCTCTTAGATTGGATCACTGATCGTGAAACCAAAGAAATCTTCATGGCCTATTTGAGCTTTTCCAATTCAGAGATCACTGATGCACTTTGTACGGCCCTCAAGAAAGGCGTCACCTTAACTCTCGTTCTCGATGCAAAACCAGGTGAAACCAATAAACAAGCCGAAAGCCTTAAGAGCTGTGGAGAGGCTCTCGTGCATTATCGTGGCAACCAAAAAGGGCTTGGATTTGCTCATAATAAGTTGATGGTGATCAACCCTAATGATTCAAAAACAATCAAACTCGTTTTTAGCTCTGCCAATATGTCGACTGGCACCAGTATTCACCATGAAAATTGGAACTTCATCACCACCAGTCCCCAATCATATTTTGCGCAAGCTCACCAATGCCTCATGAAGGGAATGGTTGAAAACGGTGCCTCTCGTAAAGAGTTTGTGGCTTTCATCGATCAGTGCCGCAAAGCCATTTCAGCAGAAGAAGAAAGCGATATCCAAACCTATTTCGTACCGGGCGAAGGCAAAAAAGCCTTTGCAGCCATCAAGGCCATGGCGGAAAAATCATCTCGCCTCAATACAACCGCTCACCGCTTCTCTGGCATGTTTGTAGTACTCTTTGAAGAACTCTTGAAAGCCGGCAAACCTCTTCGCCTTGTGACCGACGATGACATGTACTGGTCGTATAAAACGCGCAGCTCTGTAGGTCGCAACACCAATATGGAAGCGTTTAAAGTGATCCCCATGATGGAGCGCGGGCTTGAGATGCAATTCATGGAGACCAATCATAATAGCTTTCTCCTTCAGCATAACAAGTTTATGGTGTTTGAACTGAGAGGTCAGGACGCCGTTTTCACGGGCGCTGGTAACTTCACCACTTCGGCTTTTGATAATAATTTCGAAAACTACTATGTGATCACGATTCCGGAAGTGGTGGACGCGTACACGGCCCAGTTTAACCATTTCTGGGATGAGCTCAGTACACCTGTTGAGAAATTACCAGTGAGAGATATTAGACCTTAAAAACACAATCCGCATTCGGGGCATTCAGTGGTCGTGGTAGCGAACTGAGTGCCGCAAGCGGGACAAGTGGCCTGGGCTTGAGCAGGGTCAAAAGTCGCATCCATTAGATCCCAATCCACTTTATGGCCTTCGGCCAGTTTTTGATGCTGCTCTCTTAAGGTGGCCTGCACCTGAGAGAGAGCTTCACGTGGTGCCAAAAGCTCGACGGTCACAGTGCAACCGCGTGTACAGGTTTGACCATTATGATTGAGCTCTACCGGGATATTCTTAGATAGCAATATGCGTTGAAGCTCTTTTGCGTCATGAAGGGGAAGAATGCCAACTTTGATTAATTCCATGTCAGGAGTTTAACACTTTTTTGGCTTGGGTGAGTGTCTTTTGCTTTGCTATAGTCAAAACTTCAAATGGAGTGGTTGGCATGAGTTTTTCTATAGCAAAATTTGGTGGCACTAGTATGGCAACGGCGGAAGTTGCCAAAAAATCAGTGCAGGTGCTGAAAGATCGCCCAGAAATCTTGGTGTGTGTGATTTCAGCTACCGCTGGCAGCACAAAATTTTTGCAGCAAATGGCCCATGATGCCTCTCAGGGCCTGCCGACTTGGGAGAAGAACTTATCTGATTTTAAATCACGCCACCTGCAATTTATGGGAGAGCTCAATCCACAAATGACCTCTGTGGTAGAAAACTACTGCGCTCGAGTGGAAGAAATCCTGCGCGGGATGAAGCTCCTTAAAGAGGCCTCACTCTCGGCCATCGATGAACTCGTGAGCCACGGAGAATTGATCAGCTCGCATCTTTTTGCGCAAGCTCTGAAACTCACCGGCCGCAAAGTAGAATGGGTCGATGCGAGAGGGGTGATGAAAACCTCCTCTGATTTCAGTCGCGCTATTCCCCATCTCGATCTTCTCAAAAAAAATGCCCAAGCCATCATCACTCCTCTCATGAAAGATGCCGTGGTGGTCACTCAAGGCTATATTGGGACTGACCTTAATGGTCGCACGACCACCTTAGGTAAAGAAGGGTCTGACTATTCTACCGCTCTCTTCGCTGAAGCCCTCGAGGCCAGTGAAGTGCAGATCTGGAAAGATGTGGCCGGGGTGATGACCACAGATCCGCGCTTAGTTTCGAATGCTCAAACGATTGAGGATGTGAGTTTTGATGAGATCAGTGAACTCACGCGTTTTGGTGCAAAGGTCATTCATCCCGATACTTTTCTTCCGGCCATGCGTGCAAAAATTCCGGTGTATGTGGGCTACTCCCAAAATCCCCAAGTGAAGGGAACTCGCATCACGCTTAATCCAAAGGTGAGAAAAAGTGTCAGGGCGGTGTCTCTAAAGAAAGACCAGTCTTGGCTCACGGTGACTGAAGAGAAGGGACAGAATTCTCCATTTTTTATTTTGAATGTGCTCAACATTCTCAATAAACATAAGATCACCCCGACACTCATGAATACCTCTGAGAATCGTTTGGGCTTTGTGATCGATAAGATTTATCCCGTCAGTGAAGATCTGCTGCGTGAACTCAGTTCGGTCGGGTCAACTCATCTGACTGCCTCCGAGCTCATCGCAGTCATAGGCATTGGTATTTCCCATGAGGCGAGTATCCAAGGAAAAATTCTTGAAGCGGCTCAAGGCTCTTCGGTGCTGATGACATCCGGTGGCGCGAGTGAGAGTTCATTTTGTATTCTGCTTGAGCAGGGAAAGAGTGAAGAGATTCTCAAAAATATTCACACACAGTTTTGGGGTCAAGCATGAAAGTCGCAGTGATTGGAAGCGGTAAAACGGGGGGGCACCTGCTCAAGCTTTTACCAGCGCAAAATGTGATCGGTCCTTTTGGTCGCTCAAATCCAGTGAACCTCAAAGAACTCAATAGTGCTGATGTGGGGATTCTTTTTGTCCCCGGTGAAGCGTTTTTAGAACTGCTCCCCACTCTGCTTGAGAGCCGCACACCTCTGGTGATCGGCGCCACCGGCTTTGAATGGCCAGCGGGGATCAAAGACCAAATCCAAAAACGCGGGCTTTATTGGCTGCATGCCACGAATTTTTCTTTGGGAGTGCAACTCTTTCGTCAGCTAGTAAAAACCATCAATCGTTTGCAAAAAAATCTCCCTTCTTTTGAAGCCTCACTTCTGGATATTCACCACACCAAAAAACTCGACGCTCCCTCCGGCACGGCCAAGTCCATGGCGAGCTGGTGTGATTTCCCCGTGCCGATCGACGCCAAACGAGAGGGTGATGTGGTGGGATTTCATGAACTCACTTTAAAATTTGCCCAGGAAACCATTAAAATTTCTCACGACGCTCTTGACCGCTCCTTGTTTGCTCAAGGGGCGATAGATGTCGCTCGTCAGTGGATCAAAAAACCCTTACCCCCGGGCCTTCATGGAATTGAAGCGCTCATGGATCATTTGGAGAAGACAACATGAAAACAATCAAAGACCTCAACACTCATGTGGTGTGGACCGCCGTGGTCACTCCTCTCACTCAGGACGGCAAAGTGGATTTTGCCTCTCTCGAATTTCTTCTTAAAAAACAAGAAGAAGCGGGCAATGGCATCGTGCTCTTAGGTTCTACCGCCGAAGCGCTGAATCTTTCACAAAATGACAAAAATGAAATCGTGAAGTTCGCCACCAAACTCAATTTGAAAACCAGCATGATTCTCGGAATCGGCGGTCACCAACTCGACGACCAAAAAGCTTGGATGAAGTTTGGTGAAGATCACAAGTTTGATGGTTATCTTTTAGTCACCCCTCTCTACTCAAAGCCGGGGCTTGTAGGTCAAACGAAATGGTTTGAAGAATTGATGAACACCTCCACTCGCCCCTGCATGCTTTACAATGTTCCTGGCCGCTCGGCGGTGCCCATGCACCCAGGTGTGCTGACCAACCTCAAAGGGCACAAGAATCTCTGGTCACTTAAAGAAGCTTCAGGCTCCATTGAGAAATACTCTCAATTCCGCCAAGCTTTGCCTGAACTCACGATCTATTCTGGAGACGATGCTCTCCTTCCCTTCTTCGTGCCCATGGGCTGCACGGGTGTGGTCAGTGTCGCCGGCAACTGCTGGCCGCATGAAACTAAGCGCTACGCTGAATTAAGTCTTGCGCAGAAATTTGACCGCATCTTCCCGCTTTGGGAGAAGGCCTCAAACTCACTCTTTCTCGCATCCAACCCTCTGCCGGTGAAAGCCTTACTGGCAAAGAAAGGCTGGATTAAAACGGCCGTCATGCAGGCCCCTCTGCACCATGATGATTTTAAAGATGTGCAGAAACTGGTCGAGATCAACGCAGAAGTCGAAGCATGGTTTGCAAAGGAGAAAAACGTATGAGCTGGGAACAACTACTCCTTGATCTTGAAAGTGGTAAAGTCCGCTCCGCCCAGAAAGTAAATGGTGAGTGGCAGGCCAACAGTGCTGTCAAAGAAGGGATCCTCGCGGCTTTCAAGGCGGGAGTCCTCAAAGCCGAAGGCGGCTTCGTGGATAAACACAATCTCTTTCCCCAAGAATTTACTGTGGATCGTGGTGTGCGTCTTGTGCCCGGTGGATCGAGTGTCCGTCGCGGCTCCTATGTGGCCCGTGGTGTTGTCATCATGCCTCCCGCCTACATCAATGTGGGCGCGTATGTGGATGAGGGCACTATGGTCGATTCTCACGCTCTGGTGGGGTCGTGTGCGCAGATTGGAAAACGTGTGCATCTTTCAGCGGGTGTACAAATCGGCGGTGTACTTGAACCCGTAGGCATGCGTCCGGTGGTGATTGAGGATGACGTGTTCGTCGGTGCGGGCTCGATCATCGTGGAAGGAATTCTCGTGCGTGAGCGTGCGGTGATTGCTCCTGGAGTGATCCTCTCGAAAGCGGTAGAAGTGTATGACGTTGT
>DIVA01000051.1 GCA_002435705.1 Bacteriovoracaceae bacterium UBA6144 | reverse complement strand
CCAGAACCGAAATCGGTAAATTCGTCGGCATGAATCCTTGTTTTTAGCCCTAGCAGATGAGCTACGCGAAAGAGTTCTCGGGCATCAGTAACTGAAAAATAGCCTTGCTCCACAAAAATATCCACATAATCAACCAACCTTTCAGTGTGGGCCTGGTGAAGAGTGGGGATAACAACCTTATTTAAAAATTCCCACGAGGATGAAAACTCTTTAGGAATCGCATGCGCACCTAGAAAGGTAGAGAAGACTTTGATCTTTCCAAGATTGTGTTCCTTGAGTCTCTTAATGACACGCAAGAGCCTCAGCTCACCCTCTTGTGTAAGTGCATAGCCAGATTTAATTTCAATAACCTTAATTCCAATCTGGCAGAAGCGATTAATTTTTTCTTGTGAATGAATAAAAAGTTCATCTTCCGACATTTGAAGTGTCTTATTCATGGTATAGAGAATACCACCGCCACGCTCGGCAATGACTTGATAATCAACCCCATTGAGTCGATCAATATATTCTTGCGATCTATTTCCGCCAAATACAAGATGAGTGTGCGAATCAACTAAGCCAGGAGTGAGAACGTGCCCCTTGAGAGAGTGGGTGGGCAGGTTTTTATATTCAACGGGTAGGTCTAGTGTGGCACCAATCCAGTGAATTTGATGCTCATCAAAGACAACGGCCCCATCGCTAATGATTGAAAGATCATCTGGCAGCAAGTTTCTGCCACGCTTTTTAAAAGCGCCCTGAAGAGTCAGTATCTGGCTTAAGTTTTTATAAACTTTCAAACTAACCTTTCGTAATGGTTAAAAGGTGTGAAACGACTTCTAACCTTTGGATGGAATCAATCTGAGGATGATTTTTTATTTTCCTAAATGCGAGATCGGCACACTGAATCACAATCTCAGGAGGAAGTAATTCCTGCGTGCTCAAAATAGTTAAGCGTGGGGCAAGCTTCGGTGCATAGGTCACCATTGCACAGGAGACATAGTCCCTGGGATCCTTGGTCCGTTTAACGTGTGTTTTATAACAGTCATCAATGATTTTCCTTAAAGTGTTGCTTTGCTCGGCAAGGATTGCTTGATGCTTGGGAAGAATGGCTTCCTGTGGGCCATATATTTTGCGACAAAGCTTTACCGCCCTTTTTTGATTCATTTCTTTATGAGCGCAGCTCATGCCAATCATAAGTAGCAATAGAAATTTCATAAGTTATCCTAGCGATGGAAATTTAATTTTTGTCGTACTTTTCTTTGCAACGTTGAGGGCTATGTCATAACCGGCATCAGCGTGTCTAACAATCCCCATACCGGAGTCAGAATTAAGCACTCTTGAAAGACGAACATCCATCTCATGTGTTCCGTCACACAGAATAACCATTCCGGAGTGCTGAGAGTAGCCCATTCCCACACCTCCACCATGATGAAGAGATATCCATGAGGCTCCATTGTTAATGTTAATCATGGCATTAAGGAGCGGCCAATCAGAGATAGCGTCTGATCCATCTTTCATAGCTTCTGTTTCACGGTTGGGTGATGCTACGGATCCGCAATCCAAATGATCACGGCCAATTATTATTGGGGCTTTTACTTTTTTCTCACGGACAAGTTTGTTGAAAAGTAGCGCTGCTTTTTCCCTGTCTCCGTATTTGAGCCAACAAATGCGTGCAGGTAGTCCTTGGAAAGAGATCATTTTTTGAGCTTTCTGAAGCCAGTTGATCATGGATTTATTTTCAGGAAAAAGCTCCATAAGCGCATTATCTGTCACACGAATATCTTCTGGGTCACCAGAGAGAGCAATCCAGCGAAAGGGACCAGATCCCTCACAGAAAAGGGGGCGAATATAGGCAGGAACAAATCCGGGGAAATCGAAGGCTCCCTTGATGCCAGCGAGTCTGGCCCCTTCACGTAAATTATTTCCGTAATCAAAAACATGTGAGCCGACTTGCTTGAATCCAAGCATCGATTGCACATGTACGCCCATGGTTTTTTGTGAAAGCTCTTTATATTTAGCGGGATCAGACTTTCTTAGCGATTCCGCTTCTCCGAGACTCATTCCCATTGGGACATATCCATTGATTGGATCGTGAGCCGATGTTTGATCTGTTACAAGATCAGGCACGATTCCCTTCTCAAGAACGTATTTAAAAAAATCAGCAGCATTTCCTACCACACCAACAGAAAGAGCCTCACCCTTGGCTTTCGCTTCAAGAGCAATATGGATGGCTTCGTCAAAGTTCTTAGCCAAGACATCTAAGTATTTTGTTTTTAATCTTTTCTCAATTCTTGTTGGGTCTACATCACAGCATAAGCAAACACCTTCAGCCATTTTGGCCGCGAGTGGTTGTGCGCCACCCATTCCGCCAATTCCAGCAGTAAGCACAAGGCGACCCTTGAGCGTAGCGTTCTCACCGAAATGAAGGCGTGCTGCAGACATAAAAGTTTCATAGGTTCCCTGTACGATGCCTTGCGACCCGATATAGATCCATGAACCAGCCGTCATCTGCCCGTACATCATAAGACCCTGAGCATCTAATTCATTGAAGTTCTCCCATGTGGCCCACTTGGGAACGAGGTTTGAATTTGCAATGAGGACACGGGGTCCTTGGGGGTTTGAGGGAAAAACAGCAACAGGTTTTCCTGATTGAACAATGAGTGTTTCGTCGTTCTCAAGATTCTGCAGGGTGCGAATAAGGTCATGAAGGGCCTTTGGGTTTCGCGCAGCTTTTCCATTTCCACCATAAACAATAAGATTATCTCTATCTTCAGCCACATCAGGATGGAGGTTGTTTAGCAGGCAGCGGAGTGCTGCTTCTTGGTGCCAGCCCTTACATGTGAGTTTGTCACCCGTGGGGGGGAGTGGGATTTGCATAGGATCTCCTTATTTAATCTGACCTATTGTCGCCTCAACCTCTTTGATAATCTCTTGTGATTGAATCAACTGATAGAGGCGCTCAATGTCTTTGTGGAAGATACGGTCATCTTCGATAATTGGTACATGTTTTCGAACAAGTGTGTGAGTTTTTTCTAAGGGGGCAGAGCTCTTGAGGGGCCTCAGAAAATCTAGTCCTTGAGTATTACATAAAAGCTCTATCGCAAGACAATGTTGAACATTGCGAATGACTTCATGCAATTTTCTGCCCGAGGTAACACCCATCGACACGTGGTCTTCTTTATCCGTTGAGGTTGGAATAGAATCAACGCTTGCAGGATGACAAAGGCCTTTGTTTTCACTGGCCAGAGCTGCCATTGTTACATGAGCAATCATGAGTCCTGAATTGAGGCCAGAGTTGCGCGTGAGAAAGGCAGGAAGATCAGAAAAATGAGGGTTCATCATTTTTTCTACTCGTCTCTCTGAAATGTTTCCAATTTCAGAAACACCCATGGCAAGATAATCTAAGCACAGTGCGAGTGCCTCGCCGTGAAAATTCCCACCGCTCACAACATCACCCGTCTCTGGAAAAACAAGTGGATTATCAGTAACAGAATTAAGTTCAATCTCGAGCACTTCAACCGTATGCCTCAGTGTTTGTCTGCAGGCACCATGAACTTGAGGAATACATCGTAATGAGTAAGGGTCTTGAACCTTGCCATCCTCTGGATGGGAATTAATGATTTCAGAGCCCGCAATAATTTTTAGAAGATTAGAGCTGACATCAACCTGTCCCGGTTGAGGTTTGAGTTTCGATATTCTGGCATCAAAAGCGGAAGGAGTGCCTCTCACAGCATCAAGAGTGAGGCAGCTTATGATATCAGCATGCTTCATAATGCTTTTAGCATCATGAACGGCCAGAGCACCAAGAGCTAACATCACTGAGGTACCATTGATCAGGGCCAAACCATCTTTGGGGCCAAGTTTTGCGGGCTTTAGGCCGCACTGGTCCAGAGCAAAGTCTGCGCGGACAACTTTGCCCTGATAAACCACATCTCCCTCACCGATGAGGGCCAAGGCAATGTGGGACAGAGGTGCAAGGTCTCCGGAGGCACCCACAGATCCCTTTTCGGGAACAACGGGGATGATGTCATGATTGATCATGTCTAAAAGGAGCGCAATCGTCTCAGGTGTGACACCCGAGAATCCCTGAATAAGACAGTTGGCACGTACGAGCATAATGGCGCGAGTGACTTCACGAGAAAATGGGCTTCCAACACCGGTGCAATGAGAGCGAATAAGATTATACTGAAGTGTTTCAAGATCATTGTTGGCAATTTGCTTGGATGCAAGTGCACCAAAGCCAGTATTTATTCCGTATACCGCCTTACCCTTTTTAACGATATCAAGAACCACCTGTCTTGAGAGCTTCATCTTTTGAAGTGAGTCCGGATGAATACTTAAAGAAACAGTGCCCGGCAGTGCTCGAGAAATAGTATTAACGTCATCTAG
>DIVA01000001.1 GCA_002435705.1 Bacteriovoracaceae bacterium UBA6144 | reverse complement strand
ACGGAGCTTGAGGTTTTGAAATATGAACTATGTCAGAAGTTCGTCGCTCATATCGTGTTGAACAAAATGACTCAGCTCGAGCTCGCTCAGCAATTGGACATTGATCCCCCTCGCATGAATGACATTGTGAAGTATCGTATCAAGCATTTCACACTTGATCGGCTGTATGAGCTGACAAAACGGCTTGATCCCAATCTCAAAATCAGCATCGCCTAAAGGTGCCAGCCTCTTTTGTATTAACCCTTTGATATTTTTGAGTCGGTTTTCTGAATTCGCTTTGGGCCCGCAGCTCGGGTAAAATCTTTCCAGAATGAAGGGAGTTTTTTCCAAAGCGCGCAAGTGGCTTGTCATCATTACGAGCGTTTGTAAGGTTTGGAATCTGCCGGCTATTTGCATGAGTGCTCCTGAAATTTTTCAAGGGAGCATTTATGGACACGCTGGCACGNNGATGAAGAGGTGGCGAAGAAGAGTGATCTGGTTGAGTTAAGATCAGAATTAAGGCTGTACATCTCCGATGTGAGAACTGAGCTCAAGATTGAAATGGGAGAAATTAAGGGTGAGATAAAAAACTCACGACTTAAGACGATTGTCTGGTTAGGCGGCATTATGTTTTCGCTGATGAGTTTAATGTTTGCGGGACTCGTGTATCTCGAGCCCATAAGGAAACTATTGATCACTACCCCTTGAAGGTGCCAGTTGAGCTTTGCCCATCATGGATGGGCAAAGGGGAAAACTTGAGTAGAACTCGGGCGGTGCCACCCTCACAGGCTTCAAGTCTTCGAGTCTTTTGATTCGACTTTGAAGATTCGCTTCCATGCATAGCCTTTGATAAAATGTTCCAGAATTGAGGGAATTTTTTCCCTTGAAGAATGAGTGGCTCGCAATATTTGCGTGTACTTATTCGATTTGGAATCTTCCGGCTTTTTGCATGAGTGCTCTTTGAAATATTCAAAGGAGCTCTTATGGACACGCTGGCACGGACTAAAAAATTGGAAGCTTTAGGTTTCGATAGACCTAGGGCAGAAGGACTGGTTCAAATGGTAAAGCAAAGTATTGATGAAGAGGTGGCGAAGAAGGCAGATCTTACTGAATTAGGATTTGAATTAAATCTTGAGATGACTCAATTAAAAAATGATATTAAAAGTGATTTTGAAAAGATTGACAAAAATTTGTCTAAATTGGACTCAAAACTTGATAAGCAGTTGACGGCATTAGACTCAAAGATTGATAAAAATTTAATTGCACTGGACTCTAAAATTGATACAAATTTCATTGTACTAGACTCTAAAATTGATAAAAAAAGCCTTAAGCTGCTTATTTGGATTGGAAGTCTTATGTTTACCTTAATGAGTCTTTTCTTTGCAGGACTTGTATTGATCGAACCCATCCGTCGAATCCTCAAAATTGCGGGTTAGACTTAAAGGTGCCAGCCTCTTTTGAATTAAGTCTCTGGATTCTTTAGAAGGTTTTTGTCGATTCGCTTTGAGCTTTGATGTTGGGTAAAATCTTTCCATTATTGAGGGAATTTCTTCCTTGAAGAATGAGTGGCACGCAATATTTGCGAGCGCTTAACTGGTTTTGAATCTGCCGGCTTTTTGCATGAGTGCTCCTTGAACTTTTCAAAGGAGCTCTTGTGGACACGCTGGCACGGACTAAAAAATTGGAAGCTTTAGGTTTCGATCGACCTAGGGCAGAAGGGCTTGTTCAAATGGTGAAGCAGAGTATTGATGAAGAAGTGGCGAAGAAGGTGGATCTTCGTGAATTGAGAGCGGATCTCAAGTCGGATATTTCTGAAGTTCGATTAGAAATCGGTCAGGTAAAGTCTGAGCTGAAGCAGGATATTGCTGAGGTTCGTTTAGAAATAGGCGCGGTGAAAACTGAGCTAAAGCAGGATATTGCTGATCTTCGAACTGAACTGAAGCAGGATATTGCTGATCTTCGAACTGAACTGAAGCAGGATATTGCTGAAGTGAGACTAGAAATTGGTCAGGTAAAGTCTGAACTGAAGCAGGATATTGCTGAAGTTCGATTAGAAATCGGTCAGGTGAGGACTGAGCTGAAGCAGGATATTGCTGACGTTCGATTAGAAATTGGTCAGGTGAGGACTGAGCTAAAACGTGATTTTGCCAATTTAAAAGCTGAAGTAGGGGAACTTAAGGGATCCGTAAAAGCCCTTGATGAGAAAGTTGAAAAGTTTGCCTCAGATTTGAATGGTAAAATTGAAAACATGGGAAGAGATCTTCATTTTAAACTCGGGAGACTCATGATTGCCCTCTTCACAGTTTTTTTAGCTGCTCTCGTATTCATTGAGCCTCTTAAGAAACGCCTTGGAGTAGATCAGCACTCAATACTCCAAGACGATGAAGCCTCCAAGGCCATTCAATCCAATGCAAAATCATGAACAAAAAGTTCTCCATGAGTTTAGTGCCCGCGTGGCTCTTCGTCGCCGCGAGGATGTTGCGCTCATTAAACTGTGGGCCTATCTCGAAGAGCGTCAGGTCACAAGTGATCTCGGCTTCACGAGTCCCTACACCTATCTGGTACAGGAGTTAAAACTCACGCGCCGAGAGGCGTATGAACTCACGCAACTCGCCCAGGTCTACAATCGCTACCCAAAGGCGCAAGAGAATTTTCATCAAGGCCGCTTTTTCAAGGAGACGGTCTTGCGGCTTAAAAAATTTCTCGAGCCAAAGCTCGAGTGGACTAAGCTTCAGCGCGAGGATTTCATTCTAAAGCACATGAACACGAAGCTTAGTGAACTTCTGGAGCATCATGAATTTAAAAAATCTTACCAAAGAAAAATCTCACTTTTGGTGGAGCCCCAGACCATCGAAGGGATGAACGCTCTCAAGTCGCGGCGAGGGATTGAGCGCGGGCTCGATGAGTTTTTGAGTTGGATGCTGGAGACGGCAAAGGTCGAGTTTCAAAAGAAGCGCTTTCGCTCCAAGGTGGCAAAATCGGTCTATGAGAAGGCCCAAGGTGTTTGTGAATTATGCGGCAATGACTATGACCTAGAGATCGATCACATCCAGCCCAGAGCACTGGGAGGATCGAATGCGCCCGTGAATATGCGCCTTCTGTGCCGCAGGTGCAATCTGAGGGCCTATACGAAGTGCGAACCACTTATTTTATGAGTAATAACAATTGCTTGCGTGGTGATTGTTGATTTAAAGCTCTGCTTTAAATCAACAAATTGCTAGGTTTAGTCTATATTGACCGTATGTATTCAAGAGAACTCACACCCATCATTCTCAGCTCACTAAAAAAATACAAAATTGTAAGTCTTTTAGGGCCACGACAATCTGGAAAGACGACGCTCGCAAAAATGGTGGGGGAAAAATTTGATTATTACAACATGGAGGATTTAAGTTTTAGAAGCCGTGTCAGCGAGGATCCCAAGTCTTTTTTTTCAAACGTAAAGAATGATATTATCATCGATGAGGTCCAAGAATGGCCGGAAATATTATCGTATATCCAAATCCTGACTGATGATGAGAATTGGAAACATCGATTTATTTTAACTGGATCCAATAGCTTAACTCTAAGTGATAATATTTCTCAGTCACTCGCAGGTCGTGTCCGCATTTTTCAGATACTCCCCCTTAGCCTGCGTGAGTTGCCTTTAGAGAAAAGACCGCAAACCATCAGTGAGGCTTTGTTCAAGGGACTCTATCCTCGAATATACTGGCAAGATCTAGATCCACAAGAGTGGATAAGTAGTTATGTACAAACTTATATTCAAAAAGACGTCAGGCAAATTATCCAGCTTGAGAATTTGATGACCTTCGATCGGTTTTTGAGACTTCTCGCTGGGCGTGTTGGTCAGGTACTGAACTATTCATCACTGGCCAACGATGTGGGCGTCTCGGTGCCTACAATCAAGAGTTGGATAAGTATTTTAGAAGCTTCTTATGTCGTTTATTTACTCATGCCTCACCATAGAAACTTTAATAAACGAATTATCAAATCACCTAAGCTTTATTTCTACGACACCGGGATCGTGAGCTTCCTCCTCAGGATTCACTCACCAGCTATTCTGGATGATCATCCTTTGAGAGGGTACATCTTTAAAAACTGGGTCGTTGGAGAAAAGATAAAACGTTTTATTAATCGAGGGCAGATTTCACCTTACTATTTCTGGAGAGACCAGCACGGACATGAGGTGGATCTTGCAGAGGATTTAGGAAAGCACCTTTACCTGACAGAAATTAAATCGGCACTTACTTTCAATTCCGAATTTGTTCAAAATATCTTGTGGCTTAATGAGCTACAAAAACAAAACGTTGGTGAGGTCATCTATGGCGGAGAAGAAGAATTTGTGTTCAAAAATATTAACATTAGATCTTGGAAAAATATTTAGCATGAAATATTTAATTTTTGCTCTGCTCCCTCTGACTTCTTTTGCCTCTTCCCTCTCTCTTGAACTCGCAAGAGTGAGCTCCCAGTACAACTACTTTCAAAAACCAAATAATGACGTGGATCGTGTGGATCTCCCAGACAAGACCCTCACGGGTGGAAGGCTCTACGGACGTCTGACGCTCAACGAGCGCTGGGATATGAGTTTTCTCTATGCCCCACTGGAAACAAACTACAATCTTACCAGCCGCTCGAATTTTAACTTCAATGGCACGAGCTTTACTCAAAATGAAGCCACCCGCGTCGGCTATAAGTTTAATTCCTACCGCGTGGGATTTTTGCGCAAGTACACAAGAGGAGCTTGGCGCTTTGTGGTGGGGCCGGTACTCAAGGTGCGGGATGCAAAACTCTCGGTCACTCAAACTAGTGCACGGTCGAGTTTTTCCAATGTCGGGCCCGTGCCACTTTTAGGAGTCGGGGCTGAGTATCGCTGGAGTGAATCCCTCAGTGCACTCATCTACTCAGACGCGCTCGCGGGTGGACCGGGGTATGCGTATGACGTGAACGCAGAGCTGCGCTACTCGTGGGCTAGAACTCAGGTGGGTGTGGGCTATCGCACGCTCGGTGGGGGAGCAGATAATGACGAACTCAAAAACTTTGCGCGTTTTAATTCGTGGCTGGCCTCTTATACGCTTTCCCTCTAACGGTGCCAGCCTCCCCGGTGCCAGCCTCTTCTCCATTAAGTTCTTAAGATCACTGGCTAGCTGGCTAGGTTTATTGTCGTGACAATCTTTTTAAGCTCTTGTTTTATGAATTCAGCACCTTGTATTTTCACATCTGAATCAGAACTTCATATCCGACTCTTTTGCATTTCTTCTTGTTTTCTCACTCTGGTGATCCGACAAGTTCACTATGCTCAAGCTCCTTGTTTTTCTATTTTCATTCCAGGCTTTCGCTCAAACTTGTGATGACACTGGCACAAGTACTAAGGCGCAGATCCTGCGAAGTATGCGAGGTCTTGATTGTCGCGATCGTAAGATTCATTTGACCTTTGATGATGGGCCGGTGACTGGAGTCTCTGCTCCGCTACTCGATCACCTTAAGCGCTTAAATGTGCCTTCCACTTTTTTTATCTCGACCACTCGACTTGCTTCCGGCGCGCCCAATGCACAACTAAGTCGCCAAACGGTGCAACGGATGCTCACAGACGGACATGTGGTGGCCAATCACGGTCATGATCACGACGCCTATGATTTGCGAATGGATGCTTCAGGAAAAATTCTCTCACCTGGAATGACTGAGCTCGAGCGGGCGGAGCAGTTGCGTGTTTCAGAGAGTTTACTCAACCAAGCGACCAATGGTGGTTTTGCAAAACAGCCACTCCGACTTTTTCGCTTCCCCTATGGGCGAGGAGTCCTGCCGTCTGATCGTGAGCTCGATGAACTAGAAAAGCAAGGCATGAAATTTTCCGCTGCGGATCGAGCCACACGGGTTAAAGAGTATCGTCGCATGAGTGACCCTTTAGCGGCGATTGCCGATCAGCGCTACACTCATTTTTTATGGAATCATGACTCGGGTGATTCGCGCATTAATAAATCGGATCTCACTCCGACTGAATTGACAAATTTTATCACCGAGAATGTGCAGGGATACTGCGCGCGTGGACGACCGAGTGATCAAATTTCACTTTATCACGACACAAAAAACTTCGTGGTGCAAGCCATTCCCTTGATTGTTGAGATCTCACGCTGCCTCGGAGCAAAGTTCGTCTCGGCAGATGAGATTCTCAAAAGTGAGAGGCTTCGTGAAATGCAGACGATTATTACTCCGGCCATGCTCTCGCGTGCCCCAGTGGATGCGATGGGTGAGTTGATCCAGAGCTTGAGCCTTGGTTGTGATAATTGCATGAGCACACAAACCCATGTTCCTGTAGGTGCTTGTGTGAGTGAGTACGATGGAAAGATATACCCGCACTGTAATGGGGGAGCGGTCTCGATTTGTTATCGCGGGAAATGGTACTCGCGAGCAGGAGGAGAGAAAGAAAACCTCTGTGCCGGTGAGGGCCTGTAGTGGTGTCGAGAAGTATTCTTTAATCCCAATTTACCTTCGGCTTTAGTTTCTTCTTCACAAAGTATTGGAGTGCATCTTGAATGAGTGATTGATAACCCTTGCCTTCTTTGAGTGCGAGATCCTTGAAGTAGGTTAGGGTCGATTCATTAAGGTTGATGAAAATTCCTTTCTTCTGAGCTTTAGAAAAATCGAAGCCCTTTTTGAATTCAGATTCAATCTTGGCCTTCTGGGCTTTCGTAAGTTTCTTTAATTTTGGCTTCATCATAGACCTTTGATTTTTGAAAAAAAGTTCTTTATCTCTTTTTCTGTGGCTCGCCTCGCCGTGGTTATTCTACAAAATCCTTGATCGGCAATTGCATAGACGAAATAGATCTCAGTCAATTCATCGTTCGGACCAATATAGGCGTAATCTCCGTGAATATTGGCTACCTTTAGAGTCATGCCGTTAAGAATTGCTTCTTGTGCCTTCCTAAAACTCAAGTCATATCGATGCAAGTTTTCGGCTTCATCCTCAGTTAACCAAACGATACTTTTAGACACAATATCCTTCCTCATTTTATCATATATATAAAATATATCAAGGCGGGTTATAAAGAGCTGAAAGTACTGTGTATCTGGCTACTTTGTAAGAAGTTATTGAGTTTTGAAATTATATTTTCACTTTTGAAAGGTGTGAAAGGTGCCAGCCTCTTTTTGAGTTTCACTACTGAAAAATCAATACTTTAATTATCTTGTTTCATGACACTCATTTAAATGATCTTCTAGATTCAGGCTCTAACTACCAAGGAGTCTTTATGCAAATCGATCTCAAATCAATCTTTCATCCCAACCTCACGACACCTATCACTTCAGAAGAATTTCAGAAGGGGATTCTGGTTATTTCACCTATCTTTCTGATCTCCTTTTTTTATCTCTCAGCCATTTTTCTGGTGCTTGCTCTTCTAACAATGATCAGTTCACGTCGACTTGCCGATCTTTTGGGCGAAGAATTTTATAACGGCCATAGAGCGTTGAGTGCCTGGGCTCTTCTCACGGGTTTATTCTGTATTCCATTTATCGGGATGCCTCTGGTTTTATGGGTTCTTTGTTTTTGGAATAGAAGTCGAGTGAGAAAGTTTCTGAGGGATTTTTTCGAAGTGGCTGAAATGATTTAAAAAAAGAAGAAGGGAAATGAAATAGGTGCCAGCCTCCAAGGAGGCTGGCACCTATTAGGAAGGAGGCTGGCACCTATTAGGAAGGAGGCTGGCACCTATTAGGAAGGAGGCTGGCACCTATTAGGAGATGACCGTCTTTTTCATAAGCATCGCTTCCTGCTCTTCCACGGCTTTCAGCGAGCGCTGATTAAACCAATCGAGAATAAGCGGAGAGTGACCCATCAAGGGTTCTGTGAGTTGAAAACCTAGATCCAGCTTTCGCACATAATGAAACAGTGTTGAATAAGGATAGTCCTCACAGCGATGAGCAAGATTCTTCTTGAGAGGATTCTGATAGATGTAGCGAATGACATTAAGGTTGTAATCACTCGTTTCAATCAGACTCCATTTGTAGCGCTGACCAAAGATGTGATTAATTCTTTTTGTCCGAATGCGAACAGTGCGGCTTATATGATAGTTGAGTTCATACATAAATTTATCAATATTAGCGTTGGGTGTTGTGAGCATGAGGTGATAATGATTTTGCATGAGAACAAATGCGTGAATCTGTACTGGATGTCGCTCTTGCGCTCGTTTTATTCCATCAAGGCATATCTGCCACATTTGTGGCATGGAAAGAGTGAACCATTCACGGTTATTGGCCCGAGTGGTGACGTGGTAGGGATGAAGCTGTGAGCGAATAAGATTTTTTCTTGGCATAGAGGCCAAGATAAATCAAGAACACGCAAGACTGTGAGGGAAATGCCCATGGTCATGTCTCATTTTTCTTTTATGAAAAAGAGGCTGGCACCAAGGAGGCTGGCACCTTTTTAGCGCTTACTACAAGACAAACCGAAAGTGGCGCTCTCTTTCACATCAATCCCCGCTTTGGGGTATTGGAAGATAAGGCCCATTTTATCATCGATCATCAGACGATATTTATCGCGGTCACGGTGATAACTCATGATAGCGTTCTTCGTTTCCTGCGGGTGATGAAGACCGAGGCAGTGCCCTATCTCATGAGTGAGTGTCCCGATGTACTCCTTAGCACTCTTCAGACTCTTCGTGCTCATGGTGATTTTACAACCTGTGATGGTGCTGCCTTCAATCACTGGACGGGCCTCACCGCCTTGAAAAGGATTGGTGGGAGTCACGCTACAGATATCAATTGTTCTCTTACTGGCTAGCGCCACAGTAAAAGCATCATCTCCCGTTTCAGGGGCCGGAGGACTTGAGGGGTTAGCCGGGTAAGCGGCCAGGCGAATAAAAGAATTTTCAATATTATTAAAATTATTACGGATGCTCGTGAGCGCATCCACCACCGATAGGTTTGTGCCCACCAGCGGGTCGGAGGTGGGGAGATCGTTGTTGCCGATGAATTTATCGTTCAGATCACTGCAGTA
>DIVA01000110.1 GCA_002435705.1 Bacteriovoracaceae bacterium UBA6144 | reverse complement strand
GCGTGCATGTGTTCTTGCGCTAAAAATTCTCGCACACTTGAGCGCAGGACAGCTCGCCCATCAGCACCCCGGCAATAGGGCGTGGGTCCTCCGCCCTTAAGCTGCATCTCCCAGCGACGTCCGCCCAGAAGCCCTTCGAAAATGGAAATCGCACGTCCATCGCCGTAGCCGTTGCCAGTTTGAAAGGGACACTGCTGGTAGTACTCCGTCCCGAAAATAGAGAGAGCGTAGCCACACGCCCACCCCTGCCTGCGCAGAGGCGCTGGAACTTGAGAGAGATCGCCGGAGAACATTTTTATGAACTCGGAGTTCTCGGCTAGAGCGTCGTCAAAACCTAACTCTCCAAAGAGTGACTTACTGTGAACGATGTATTCAGGCGCCTCTAGGGGCTTTGGGTTGACCGGCACGAAGTGGCCGGAAAAAACTTCTCGAGGCCCATGATCAACACCATCAGGTCTTGCCTGTGGGTCACATGAGAGCTGGTCCATTAAAGAATAGTTCGCTGCTGGAGCGAGATCTGAAAGTGAATTTATCATGACTCTGACTGTATGCCAGAGGACATAAAAAGTCATACGAGGCTTGAGTGTGAAAGAATTTCATACTCAAAACCAACATAAAGGCACCCTGGATCGGCGCGTTGACAGCCATTCATCACTTTTGAAAGGATGCAAAAACTTAAAAAGTGGAGCTTCTCATGCGTCTTCATCTCTGGATTGTCCTCCTTGTGATTTCAGCCTCTGCCCACGCCGGCAGATCGCGCCCAAGCCTGAAGATAGTCACGAGTAATTTTGAGAACCTCTTTGATGCGACTCACGACATTGGGAAAAGAGATTACACTTACCTCCCTCTCGTGGTGAAAGAAGCGATGCCTGAGGCGAAAGCCTTTTGTGAAACTTTGGGAGGATTTTTTCGTGTGGAGTGCTTCACGCTGGACTGGACCCATGAAGTTGTAGAACGAAAGGTGGAACGGATCTCAGACATCATGACGAAAGTTTTTGCGCCTCAGATGCCCGATGTGGTGGTGGTGCAAGAAGTGGAGAACATGAACGCACTCTCCATGGTGGCCCGAGCGATGGGTTCACGCTATCAAGCCGTTTTGATTGAGGGCCCAGATGAGCGCGGGATCGATACAGGCTTCATCACCAGTCTTCCCATTCTTAAAACGAAACTGCATGAATTCCCCACCCAAAGCGGTCGCCCCACTCGTGGTATTCTCGAGATGACTGTAAAGGCCCATCGTAAAAAAATAACGATCTTTGCTAACCACTGGCCATCACAATCTAACCCCGATGCGGACCGCATGACGGCCGGGGAAACATTACTTAAGCTCGCTCGTGCCGCTAAGAGATCCAGTGATCTCGTCATCCTCGCCGGCGACTTCAACACTGCTCTCGATGATGTGCAGAATGCTCTCGACACTTTCATTCTCCCCGACTTCTACGACGCTGAAGCAGAAGCTCGATCTCTCGGAGTCCCCTTCGCCGCTCTTGCCAGCTACAGTCACCGCGGCGTCTGGCATAGCCTGGATCATATCTTTGTCATGAAGGGCTCACGCTTAGTTAAACAGAGTGACTTCACGAACGTCTCTATTTTCACTGATAATGGGCGATTGATTGAAAACTACGAATTCCGTGGACAGCAGGAATCAAGACCGCTGCGCTACCAACCCACCACGGGACTTGGCTTTTCAGATCATTTGCCGGTGGCGCTAGAGCTTAAGCTTAAGTAGAAAATCCTTGACCTCATCGGCTCCCCCGCGAAAGACGATCTTCTGTTTGTGCTTTGAAAGTGAAAACTCATACGCAGGATCATAATACTCGGTGAGGAGCTGGCCAATCCATCCGCTGTGGGCCGCTTGGGATTGAGCTCCCTGAAACGCACGCTCTAACTGCTCCAACATCTCGCGTGTGCGCTGACCTCCAAGCTTCTTAGAAATTCTCTTGATGCGCTCTTTGAAAAAATCTTGGTTGTTGGGTTCAACATACTCACGATAAATTGTCGCCACTCGCTCTTCCAGTGGAACTTCAAGGATGACAAGCGGAGCCGCTTGCATGTGGAGAAAAAAGCGATTGGGAATTCGTACATTCCCGAGGCGAGTGGATTCATCTTCCACCACGACACACTCTCGTTCAATGAGACTTGCGCCGAGAGCATTTTCAAAACTGGCCTGACTTGGCTGCGGGCCATGGTCACCGAAAGCTGAACCACGGTGATGGGCCAGCTCTTCGAGATCAATAAAGTGCGGCAGTGTGCGCAGGAGATCGGTTTTTCCAGTGCCCGTCATGCCTCCGAGACGCACGAACTTTGGCAGCGGCAAATCATCAAGCTGCGAGAGAAGATACTGGCGCAGCCGTTTATAGCCACCAGGGATGGGCTTTCGATGAATGCCCGCTCCTGTGATCCACTGACAAGAGATCTGGGAGCGCAGACCACCACGCAGGCACAAGACCTGTGCACTAGGATTTTTTTTCAGGAACTCGATCCAGGCCTGAATCTTATTATTTTTATTCTCGCCACTCACAAGTTCATGACCGAGCTTGATGGCGCTTTCCTGACCCTGCTCTTTGTAGCAGATCCCTACAAGATGGCGCTCGTGATCCGTCATCAAAGGCAGATTGATAGAGTGAGGCAGATGACCTGCCTGAAACTCGATCGGTGCCCGCACATCGATGAGTGGAATTTTTTTTAGGAAGAGCTCTGCAAATTCACTCGACATAGACGTGGTGATGTTTCAGCTCGCTTACCTCACCCACGATCGCAACACCGGGAAAGTGAGCCTTGAGCTCTTGCACGATTTGCTCGCTTGAATTCTTGTCCACACTCAAAAGCAAACCGCCGCTGGTTTGTGGATCAAAGAGCACCTGCCGCTCAAGGGGTGCACGCTCGCAGCTCAACGTATCACGGGTGTACTCATCATTCGAGCGATGGGCCTTGGTGAGAAATCCTGCTTCCAGAGAACTCATGGTTTTTTGAAAGAGTGGAAGTTTTGAAAAAATAAAATGCAAACTCACTTTCGAGGCACGCGCCATCTGCACACTGTGACCGGCGAGACCGAAGCCCGTGATGTCCGTGGCTGCATGAATGCCAGAAGTCTCTGTGAGATAATCACAGATGTTATTGAGGCGTTTCATAGACTCTACCGCTTCTTGAATATCAGCTTGAGCGTAGACTCCCCGCTTGAGGCCTGCGCACATGGTGCCAGTCCCAAGGGGCTTGGTGAGAATAAGCACATCCCCCGCCTGGGCCCCCTCATTTTTCCAGATACGCTTGGGATGCACGAGACCTGTGACAGAGAGACCGAATTTCAAAGTGTCGTCATCAATCGAGTGGCCACCCACCAGTGAGCTCTTGGATCGAGCGATCACGTCACTCGCTCCCTGCATGACATCACGGATGATTTCGGGGGCGAGAGTCGCCAGAGGAGCCGCCAGAATCGCCAGACAAGTTTTCGGACTTCCCCCCATGGCATAAACGTCACTGAGTGCATTGGCAGCCGCAACGGCACCAAAATCATGGGGGTCATCAAGAATCGGCGTGAAGAAATCCAGTGTCTGCACTAGCGAGATCTCAGGCGTGACATCAAAGATGGCAGCGTCATCAAAGAGTGCTCCGTCCACACTCACCCCTGGGATGAGAGGAGGGAACTTAACTCCGGCGAGAATCTCGCGCAGGATAAGGGCCGGAACTTTGGCAGCACAGCCGCCTTTTTGCACAGTTTGAGTGAGTTTCATGCCAAGAATCTAGCATGCAGAAAGAGCATTGTCGTCTTGCTTAATGCTCGCGGGCCAAAACAAATCTTACAAACCTCGCGAGGGAAATAACTTCTTTATCTTGCTCACAAAAGGCATCTGATATTTTCTCTTGTTCCAGATAGATGACTTTTGCCGCTAGTTTTTGACACAAGACTGAGCCAGGGCTTTTGCCGCCTTCGAGATCCTCTGCACTTAAGCTATTTTCTTTTAAATACGCCCGTGCCTTCTGATCAAGCGCACAGCTCTCAAGACAACTTTGTGACACCCAGTCTCCTTCCTTGTCTTGCACTAACTCAACGCTATAGGTCCCCGTGCTCCAAGGGGCCGCGCAGGCCGAGAATGAAAAAATTAAGACCGATAAAAATGAGAGCATGCTTACTCCAGATAATTTATATTTCTAATGTTATTGATGACAGTGCTCACGGGTGCCCAGAAGCCGCCTTGCTTGGTGCACTCAAAGCTCTTGTCATAAAAACATCCAGGGCCCCAGCTGTTTTGCACCAAATATTCTTTCACACCATTTTGGCAGCGTGATCCGATGATTGTGACGGCGTGAGAGCCCTCACCCTTTTTGTATCCGGCACTTCCCGCCTGGCCACAGGTAAATGTATTGGAGCCCACTTGATTGGTTTTCGCATTGGGATTTGTAAAAAATCGCGTGCACGAAGAAATCCCAATGGGTGTGCCTTTTTTAAGCTTGGCTTCAATTTTTTGATCAACCTTCGTATGAAACTCACTCTCCGTGCGACTGTCTTTAGCCATCTGAGTGATGTCTTCGGTGCGACAATTTATCTGTGGAGGAATGAGAACCTTTTGAGTGCTGCAAGAGAAGGCTTCTGTAAAAAACTTATCCCGGTCTCGGTCACCATCGAGGATGTTCACTATCTCCCTGAGTGAGAGTCCCAGACTATTGAGGTTGATGACATCCACCGCAGACTTCCCCAGAGGAGGCGCGCAGTAATAGAGATTATTAAATGATTTCATGTTTTGCATCACACAGTTTTCTTTAGACTGCATCTCTCTTGCGGCCATCGTGATCTGCGCCGCCAGCGCTTTGCTGGTGGGAGCGTCTTTACCGATCTCAGCGGCCGGGAGGATCGATTGGAGATGCTTCAAGTATGATTTCCCCTGAAGATAATCGGCTCCCTCCATAGCAAGGTTGAGGTGAGATAAATTTTCAGCACTCGCTTTCATCCCCGCATACCTTGAGCCAAGTTGAGTTTTTACGAAATAAACGTGCGCCAGATAGTGGTTTCTTAATTGAGTCACACGCACCGGTGATAAAGAACAAGCTCTAAACGATTCATCCAATTTTGTGACGATAGGTCCCTCATGGGCAGAAGCCGAAGCGAAATCCCACATAAATTGATTGGGTCTTGAATCAAAATACTCACTGATCGTTTCAATGATCTTTTCTTGATGATCTGGATTCTGTTTGGTGAGCTGTTCAAAACGATCAGCCTCTGCGGGGCAAATCTTTTGAGACTTCAGATGATTAAAAGCATCGCAGGAATTTCCTGCATCGATATAAGTCCCACCTACACCCTGAGCATTCTTCCATCTCACCGCTTTCTTCGTGGTGAGCTCTCGGTCACGCATTTTTTTTTCTGCAATCGCCAACTGCACCCGCGACAGATCCGGATGCCCCGGCAGTTTTGCCTTTAACATTTTATGCAGCTGCTCGATGTGACAGATACCCAAGCCATTTTGATTCGTAACACGCAGAGGACTCAAACTTCCTCCCGTCGCACTCAGATCACTCTTGGTGTTGCCCTGACAGCTCATCGCTTGAGCCTTGAGGGAGAGGGATAAAAGAATAAGTATTTTAAGGATTATCATCCCTCAATCATAACTTATGGGTAGGCTGAAATGAAGAGTGGCAGTATATCCCTAGCGATTCCCGTTGACCGGGCCTTTCTTCTCGCTTCTCTGAACTGCTTTAAAATCCGTGACGGGTCTAGTGATGCCATGTTCACGGCGGAACATCTTTTTGATCGAAGTATCACTCTGGGCAGTCTGGCGGCAGTCGTCCCCAATCTTCAAACGATCGGCGCACTTCACACAGATCCACTCGGCTTCACTGGTGGGATTACGGTGGTAGTAGAGTTCCACATCAGGTCTCACTTGCTGACACTCTTCGCAGAAGTTGCGCTGCTCTTGGTGAATCACGGATTCCGTGATTTTTTTCTTTTTAATTTCTTCTCTTTGATTCGCGGCCTTTGGGTCGGGAGTCGCTTTAAGGCCTGCTTGCAGTAATTGTTCTTTGAGACTTTTCATGCAGAGATTATGCTTCAGATTTTTTACTGCCGCAAGAGTCCGACCATCCTTGTCGGGAAATACTCTTGCGCTTAAGACTCTTTTCGAACCACCGAGCACTTGAGATAGATGGACCCGAAGCCTTCCACCCGACAAGAGATATCGTGACCGTTAACGGGCTCGTCGAGAAGACGGATACCCTTCACTTTCGTGCCAGACTTGAGAGTCTCTGCACCGACCTTCAAATCTTTTATCACCCGAACCGTATCGCCGTCTTTCAGCTCCGCACCGTTGGCATCACGAAAGCCGACCGCCACGGCTTCCGGCTCGACAGCTGCCGAGACCAAAGCCCATTCGTGCGCACACTCCGGACAGATCCAGAGCGCTCCATCGAAGTAGGCATAGGGTGATTGGCATTTGGGGCAGGTTTGCGTTTGATCTGACATGATTACTCCTGAGACCAAGATTGGAAAGGCGCTTTAAGGGGTTTTGTGATGGCGAGGAAGGCCGCAAAGATCATCCCGACTAAACACACTCCACCCATGTAGCCAAAAAGGGCAAAAGCCTCTTTAGCCTCGTTGCGTCCCATTTCAGGTCCGTAGATCCCAGCGAAGAGCCAAACGAAGGGATAGAGAAATCCTCCAATCGAAATCATGTAGGCGGCCGTGAGAGTCTGCTTCTTGGAGGCAGTGACGAACCCCAAGAAGAGTAAGACCGCCATCGTCATGCTTCCTACGCCGGTGGCGTGGAAATGGTAGCGCTGGTAGTAGCGCCAGTTTTTTTCGGACTCGACTTTCATTTTCTCAGCGCGCGCGCCTTCATCGGCGATGGACTGAATCTTCTCATTCTTTAACAGCCCCGCTTTAATCTTATCTTTAAAGATGCCTTCATTGGCGCCGAAGACGATCGAGATGATCACGCCGCCGATCATACCAAGGAGACTAATCACTAAAGGTGCTTTCATGGGATATCCTTTCAAAAAGTTCAGGGTTTCACTTAGGTCATGATCGTGGCGTCAGGCAAATTCGAAATATGTGTCTTCACCTTTTGCAGCTTCTGAGAGCGCGCCTGGTTTTCTTCTTTGCTTGACTGAGGGGTGAGCACGCGATCGATCGTGGTCAGTTGAGAGAGCGGGTTTTCACTCTTGAAGAGAAACCTGGTGTTCAAAAGCTCGCTCGATTTTTTCTCAAAGAGATTCACCAGCAGCGCCTTTGAGGCGGCGTCCTGTCCCATCGTTTTGAGGACCCACGCCCACTCCATGCCTTGGTCGGTGAAGTGCTGCTTGAGCGTCTCCTGACTCGTGTCCACCACCACGATCTGCTGAGGGGTGAGTTTCTTCTCCCATGCGCTGGATGTGTGGAGCGCCTCTCGAATCGCTTGTGTGATCTCGTGGACCTGAACGGTTTCAGGTTTTGATCCCTGCGAAGAGAGGTTGGTGAGTTCGAGCACTTCTGCCACACTGATAAGCTTTAAGATCTCGGGATTGGAATTTTTTGTGAAATGCTCTTTCACTTCGGAAAGTTTGATCAGGTGTCTGGGCGCGGGCATCGCGCGCTCCAGTGCCACAGCGGATTTTTTAGCCACAAGCTGCATGTCTGCATAAGTGAGATTCAGAAAAAATAAAATGAGAAGCATGCGGCAGCCTTGAGTGAAGATTGATGAAGAGCTCTCTTCATTCTATACTGAAGAAGTGATTATTCAATTAACAAAAACACTCGATTATTGGAGGGCCAGTCTTCTGCGCCTGACCCTGCGCTCGCAGACCCTGCGCGAGATCTATCAGTGGAGCCATCTGCGCCATAGCAGCGCCCTCTTTTTGCAAACCCTGATCTATCTTCCCCTGGCCTTTGCAAGGCCTGATCTGCTCCTCGTGTTTGGGCCCCTCATCTTTGGTTACACTCATCTCATCGCGAGCTTTCGTTTCACGCCCACTCACGCCCAGAGATCCTTCTGGACACTGGCCCTGGTGACGGCCGTGTGCATCGCTTTGCATCTCAGTCAAATAACTCTGCCAACTTTAGGGCAGCTGCCTTTTGGAAGCTGGCAGATGCTTTGTGCCACTTTCGCCCTCATCATTGTGGAACCCTTAAACTGGCCGCGCCGATGGCTCGCCCTAGGTGTCTGCGCCCTCTTTTTAAGACTCACCTGGCAGCAGCCTCTTGTCTCGGTTGGTGGGATGTTGCTCTTACATAACTGGGTAGCATTTTTGACTTGGATCAAACTCGCTCCTGCGGGCAAAAGAAAACAGGCCGCGCTTCTTTCAACTTGCCTGTTCTTGGTGGTGCACCTCTTAGTGCTTTTCGGTTTCTTTGATACGTGGATCCCTAGGGAGGCTCATGGGGTGAATTTCCCTGGCCAATCACAAAGAACGGCCTGGCTGATGGCTTCGTGGTCGGAGGATCCGCTGGTGTGGTATCGCATGCTGGTGCTTTATGTGTTCGGACTCGCCCTTCACTACTACATCTGGCTCAAGGCCATCCCTGAGAGCCAGAGCCCGTACGAGCATCCCCATTCTTTTCGTATGGTGTTCACCAAACTCAAAGCAGATCTAGGCCTTAAGGCTTTTGTCTTTACACTTCTTCTCACCACTCTGGGCATGTCTCTCTGGCTGATCGATCGCTCCTTGGGTGCACGGGTGTACTTTGAGGTGGCCCTGCTTCATGGTGCGGTGGAGCTGATGTTTCTGATTAAGAATAAGAGTTAAAGAAGCTTTCTGCCTTGGCGATCATTTCATCGTAACTCATATGAGTCCCTAAGGTTTCAACTCCCATGATGGCTTCACTTATCTCTTTGTTATCCAGTGACTCACAATGATGAATAAATTGGCTCTTCGCTATACCAGGTCCCATGACCATCAACTGATTCACTCTCTCGAGCTTTTTTGTCACTTTATTGAAAAAACTTATTTGTGCCTGCTCTTTCACATAATGAACAACATCATTCGGATGTCGATTCTGGTGTTCAATCGGCTCATCTGCCGCAATGGTTTCTGTCCTCACAGTCGATAAATCAAGTTTTCCTTGTGCTTTGTTAAAGGTGAACAGCGTTGCATGATGATGATCTAACCAGAGTGCACTGAAACTCATGACGAACTCCTTGGTAAAGGTTAAGCCTAGACTAAAGCTCACTAGATCTCGAGTTTAACTTTGGTGTAGTTGCTGATAAGGAGTCTATACACACTTTATTTTGGACAACTTGTCCCGAGAGGACCACCCTTTGAGGCTTTGTTGTCCATTTTCTTGCAGAGCTTCGTATTTGTTCCTATGGTCACACCTTCTAGAGCAATGACCTGAGGAGGTATTATGCGTTGGTTAGTTTTACTAAGTCTCATCTCTACCATGAACGTCTTCGCCCACGAGCACGATGTGGTTCCCGTTAGCTGGCAAATCTGCTCCCTTGAGGAACGTGAGCCCGCAGGCCGCCTGTTAGCGAAAATCTATCAGGAAAAAATCGCTGCACTTGAAGTTGAAAAAGAGATGGAGTGCAAGATCTCTCGATGGGGTGAGATTGGAGCTTGGGCACGCTGCCAGAAAGAGGGATTCAGCTCAGTCCGCGTGCGCATGGATGTGCATTTCTATTGTAACTCTCCCAAAACAAAACTCGCCAAGACAGTGATCACTTATATCAAGTAGTTTAAAAGCTCGCGGAACAGGATGAGCCGCGAGCTAATTTCTAAGCACATCAATCGTCAGCGTGTAGAGACCGTCGGCGTTTTTGGTCGTCCCCTGCTCGATCGTATCGTGAGAGAGCTTCTTCAAGGCACGCACCAGTTCAATGGCATCTTTTTTCTTCAGCGGAACCAGTGTCGTAATGTTGGTTTCAAGCTCACCGTCGAACTGCAAACGTTGCAGGGCCTGCAAGCGCCACTGTCGGTGAAAAGCGATGTTCACAAGTTTACTAGCAGAAAGATAAGTCAGGCCGGGTTTATTCGTGAAGCGCCCCTTCGCTTCCTCAATCAGTCCCAGCTTTAAGAGCAGATCAATCGACTGCTGGGCCTCACGCTCAGACACACTCAAGCGTGCAGCGAGTGTTTTAATTGTATCCAGTCCGGGCACAGACAAAAGACCTCGGATCCGCTGTGCCAAGGTGTCGATCATATACTCTTCCTGCTCTTCCCGAGTCAGTGGAGTCGCATCGGCCATCTTCTGTGAGAAAGACTTGGTCGAGCGACGAAGCGAGGTGATTTCGCGCTCAAGATAACTTCTCAGTTTCGGAGTCCCCGCACGCGCCACGCACACCATGAGGTAAAATAAACGGTGCTCCTCACGGCTGAGTTTTATGGCGTCCGCAACAGCGATCCCCTGCTCGATAGTGAGTTCTCTTTCGCCCTTGAGAATCTTATTTAAGAGGGCAGCATCAATTTCACTCTCGAGGGCCAGCTTACTGATCTGACCACGAGACTTGGCTGGATCACGCTTAATCCAGGCCTGTAAAAAACTGCGGTAGTCGGAATAGTTAAACACATTGATCAACATCTCTTCTCCTGAAGATTATGGGGAAATCTTCTCCTATTATACACGGACTGGGACTTCATAAAACTCCTCCTTTACTCCCTCTTTTCTCAGTGAGAAAATCCGTCCATGACTAAACCTGTGCCGCCTTTAAAAGCTCTGGACCATATCCTGCCACGCCCACCGATCTTGCTCATGGGAGCAGGCCCCACACCTCCGACTCCTGAAGTCGAGCGTGCCAGTGCCACCGTCTTTAGTCATCTCGGTACCACCATGCAGGAGATTATTAAACAACTCCAGAGCATGGCCCAGTATGTGTTTCAAACCGACTCTCCTTATATTCTCGGTATCGCAGGCCCTGCCTCGGCGGCGATGGAGATGAGCATGGCCTCGCTGGTGTGGCCAGGGCGCAAAGTCCTAGTGCTCAACCTCGGCACTTTTAGTGCACGTTTTGCTGAAATCGCGCGCGGCTTGGGTGGAGAGGTGACTGAACTTCTCCCAGAACCTTTAGACTGCTTTCATGTGGATCAGGTGCAAGCGGAACTGGAGAAGAAATCTTATGATGTTCTCACCATCGTGCACGGAGAAACCTCCTGCGGCATCATGAACACCGAGTGCGAAGAGATTTGTCGACTGGCTAAAAGCTATGGATTGATGGTGGCCGTCGATGCGGTGGTGACCCTATCGTGTCTGCCGATACCGATGGATGAGTGGCAGATTGATTTTATGTTCACCGGCGGCCAGAAGGGTCTCTCGGCGATTCCTGGTGTCTCACTCATCGCTCTCTCACCCATAGCCTTTGAGTTTGTCATGAAGCGCACCGCCCCCATGCCCCATTGGTGTCTGGATGTAAGGCGCGCTTGGAAATTTTGGGGAAAAGGCGAATACCACTACACCGCTCCTGTGACAGGAGTGCTGGCCTTGTATGAAAGCCTCAGGCTGATTTGTGAAGAGACCTTGGAGAAGAGATTTGCTCGACACACGCAGAGCACACAACTTTTGCAAGACGGACTCCTGCAGCTCGGGTTATCGCTCTACGCCCCTGAGAGTTGTCGCCTCCCCTCCGTCATCGCCGTGCGAACTCCAGCAGGTGTAGAGGTGAAGCAGCTGATTGCGTACATGATCGAGCAGCATCGCGTGGAGATGTCGGGGGCCTTTGGTCTACCCATCTTTCGCATCGGTCAGATGGGTGAGCAGGCGCGGGAGCACAACGTCCGCCGCACACTGCAGGGCCTCGAGCAGAGTTTGAATCATTTCAAGCAAGCTTAATCACGTCTCATTAAAGGACGTCTGTTGATCACCTCAACCCAACACTTGCACAAACGCAACCATTGCATATAATAAAACAATGAGCAACTCAATCCTTCATAGTCCTCTGGAGCGCTTCACCCGGATGATGTTCAGTCGAGTCATCGAACGCCTCGCCGTCGTCGTGAGCCAAGAAGACCTGAGCTTCTCACAGGTCGCGGCTCTCCACATCTTGGATCAAGCACAATCACAAACGATTCAAGAAATCTCCACACGCCTAAACCTCTCACTCTCTGCTACAAGTCGCTTGATTGATGATTTGGTGAAAAAAGATCTGATCGACCGCATAGAGGATCAGGACAATCGAAGATCTAAGATTATAAGTCTCACGAAAACGGGACAAATCTTTTTAGATAAACTCAGTGTAGAGCGAGTCAAAATGATCCAAGCGACCGCACAGGGCTTGCCTCAAAAATTATCTACCAAAGTCATGAGTGCTCTCAGCTTAACCCAAAGGAAGAAACCATGAAAATCCTCTCCGTCCTCCTCATCACTCTCTCTTTAACTAACGTCCACTCCGCGGAGACCATCATGAAACACACACTCCAAGAAGAGATCAAACTCAACTCCAGCTCTAAAACCGTGAAGGTTCTAAGTACCCCTTCTTTTAAACTGATCGGCCTTGGTTTTAAAAAAGATCAAATCCTTGAAAAGCACACCACTCCCACGCCAGCGATTCTTATCGTGCAGTCGGGTTCTGTGAATTTTAAGATGAGTGGAGCGACTCATCTGCTCAAGGCAGGCGATTATTTTGAGATCCCTGCCAACGTGGAGCACGAGGTGATTGGGCTTGAAGACTCTTGGCTTTATTTAGCGAAATAAACTATGCCACAAAGGGATATCAAGCTAGGCCTCAAAGAAAACATGGGGCAGTTTACTTTACTGGTCTTTATCAACGCCTTCGTGGGCGCGATGATTGGGCTCGAAAGAACAATTCTTCCCAAGCTTGCAGCGGAAGAGTTTGGTATGGTGGCCAAAACGGCCATTCTCTCCTTCATTGTAGTTTTTGGTTTCACCAAAGCACTGACGAACTATCTTGCAGGTCGCCTCTCCGATCACTACGGTCGAAAAAAGATTTTAATTCTCGGCTGGCTCTTTGCGATTCCGGTGCCCTTTCTTCTCATGTGGGCCCCGAGCTGGAACTGGGTGCTCTTTGCCAACCTATTCTTAGGTATCAGCCAAGGCTTAACTTGGTCTACGACAGTCATCATGAAAATTGATCTCGTGGGTCCTAAGAAGCGTGGTTTTGCCATGGGTCTTAATGAGTTTGCAGGCTACTTCGCCGTCGCTATCTCGGCATGGGCAACAGGTTTCATCGCCACTCTTTATTCTGTGAGACCCGAACCCTTCTATCTAGGTGTAGTGTACGTCACACTCGGGTTGATCCTCTCAATCTTTTTTGCCAAAGAGACCCTTCAGCATGTAACTCAAGAATCGAAGCAGCACGAAAAACTTATCTTTTCTCAAAAAGAAATTTTTCTCAAAACCTCTTTCACTGATAAAAATCTTTCCTCTGTATCACAAGCGGGGTTTGTGAATAATCTTAACGACGGAATGGCGTGGGGACTCTTTCCCATCCTCTTTGCCTCTCTTAATATGAATCTTACTCAGATCGGCTGGCTCGCGGCGATCTATCCCGCTTCATGGGGCATCCTGCAACTCTTCACCGGACACCTCTCTGATCTCTATGGTCGCAAGTGGTTGATCGTTTGGGGTATGTGGATTCAGGCCATCGGGATCGCGATCACCGCTCTGACCTCTCAGTTTTCCCTCTTTGCTTTAGGTGGACTCTGTCTCGGTTTAGGCACGGCCATGGTCTACCCCACTCTCCTGGCCACCATTGGTGATGTCGCTCATCCCAGCTGGCGCGCCTCGAGTGTCGGTATCTATCGCTTGTGGCGGGACTCGGGCTATGCCATCGGTGCGATTCTCGCAGGACTTGTGGCCGACGCTTTTGGATTAAGAGCGGCTATCTGGCTGATCGCCGGCATAACCTTTATGTCTGGGATGTTTGTGATGGTGCGACAGTCAGAGACAGTTCATCATTAGTTCAATAATTAAAGCCATGAAGTCAGTTTAAAAACGAGCAGACTGCCCATGGGAGAGAAGCTGAATCTCAACTCCCGTGGTTTCATAAACAGCATTTCTGATCCCGATGCGCGCTTTGCGGGCATCAATCACCATCACTGAGCTCTCGCCCAAGACGGTAAAGGACTCATCTTCATGGACCAGAATGGCCGTGGCCTCATCGACCCCGACTCCCACTAAATGGGGATGATCCATCACGCTGCTGATCAGGCGATTTTGACGAGAACGCTTGAGAAAATGCTGATCGAGAATGACTTTTTTCAAGAAGCCAAAGCCTTGAGTGGTTTCCACCATGTTCGGGCGAATGCCATCAAATGAAGTGTAAGGGCTGATCGTGTTGCCCGTGAGCATCACTTCACTCATGATCGCTGTGCCGGCACTGGTGCCTGAGATCGAGAGATTTTCTTTTTCAAAACGCTGACGGATCAAGGAGAGACTTTTTGTTTTATTCAAGCCATCCAGAAGCCTCGCTTGCGAGCCTCCGGTGAAAAAAATCAATCCTGCCTTTCGAATCTCTTGCAGGCATTCCGGCAGATCCCTTTGGGTGTGATCGCAGGAGAACACCTTTACCGAGTTTGCTCCACGGGATTCCAACTGCGCTTTGATACTTTCCGCGACTTCCTGAGGTATTTCACTGGCCAAGGGGATAACAAGAATGGCGCCCTGAGAGAGCTCAATCATTTTATCAATGATCACATCCGGACGGCTCCCGCCCCCAATCAAGAGCATTTTGCCCTTTGACCACGACTGGACTGAGACCATTAGAGAGAAGACGAGAATGAAGATTTTCATAGGCTGGGATATTGTCTCTAGATCGAGAAAAGGTCAAGAACCTGAATCTCTTTATCCCTTACACTTTCTTTGACTCCTTCGCCATCTCCACAAACACACTCCTGGCCTCTGAGGGACTTTGAAGCGGCTGTTTAAAATGAATCCGCCTTTTGACCTCATTCACACTCAGGTCAACGCCAAACTGATCAAGCCCCATCAAACGAATCTCCTCACCCTCACCACACAAGTGATTGAGATAAAAGTGCACATAATCCTTGAGGTTATGCTGATGATCGGTGTTCATGTGTTCCACAATTCTCAGCTCTTCATCAATCGAGAAAATATTTTGAAGCTTTAGATCCTCCGCTTCAATCCAATAGATCTTTCCGAAGCCACCGATGAAGCGCAGCCTTACGGGATGAATGCGATAGAAAGAAAAATCATGAGTCTTAAAATAAGAAGAGGCTGCAGGGAAGTAGCTCAGGTATCTTTTTTTAATGTCAGTATCATCGACGACCTTCTGAGCCTCACCAATATAGGTCAGGCGACTCAAGGCCTGTTTGTTGCTTTGAGTATGGGTTTCACTGATCAAGAGAGAGACCTTGGGATTGGCCTTGATGTTTTTAGTGTGTTGAGCGATCGAGCTGATGAGAATATTCGGGACAAAATCGCGATCCAGACAATAAGGGGTGACGGAGCCAAAGGGATAGCCGGCCACATCCACTGAAAGTGTGGAGAGCACACCATCACCCTCTTGGGTCAAAAGCTTAAACATCTCTTGGTGCTTATCATAGTGGTTCATCTTATTCCTTAAAAGAGGCTTGCAGGATCAACAACAGGGGGTTTTGTAACTAATGAGATCTTGAATGTCTTTGGGTTTGAGCACAAAAGCCGCTTCATTATCAGTGTGACCTGCCGCGCGCTCTTTTTGAATAGCCTCAAAGACGGCTTGGCAAAGATTCATCGTCGTCTCATAGTACATGCTTTCATCACTGGCAAAAATTTTGTGCACCATCGAGTCGATGATCTTTCTTTGTTTATCGACTAAGAGCTCTTCGTCTTTCATGGGCATCTTCCTTTTTCATTCAATCCACTCTGCCCATTGTAGAATGCTAAGGGGCGCAGCACAAGGAACACTTGGAGATGTCTACCCGATGTCTCCATTGCTTGGCTTTGATACATGCCATTTCCGAGGGTCAATTTTAAAATAATCTAAAAAGATTTGAAATATTTCAGGATGCTTTCTCACAAGACTAAAAGGATCAGTAAAAAAATGTTCGCTACAAACAGCAAAAAACTCAGCTTCATTGGTTGCCCCATAAGCTTCAATACTTGTAGGCTTCTGCTTTGAAACCTTCCCACGCAATTTGATAAACTCCCCTCCCATGATACTGGCCCATTGATGAAACTGAAGATCAGTCTCAAGCTTCGGCGTTCCATCAAAATGTCCATCTTGCTGATCTAAATGATGAGAGAATTCATGGATGATGATGTTATGTTTTTTGGGAGAGCTATGGATTATTTGTGTAATGGCATCCCAGGATATGATGATTGGTCCCCTCTTCCAGGATTCACCTAGACGAGGAGAATAAGAAGGAAGTCCGGTATAGGGATTCACCAGATTTTTCTTTTCGACATAACTCCCCTCCATCACATAGATATTTTTAAGTCCTGGATAAATATCCTCTAAGTCCATATTCATTATAATAAGGCAAGCATGGGCCGCAATAAGAAGTCTCATATCCTTATTCAGCTTTAACTCCCCTGTTGCTTCAATTCTTTTGTGCGTGAGAAAATATTTTATTTTTAGATCCAATCTTTCTTTCTCAATCGAGGAAAGAAATGGATAGGGCGGAAAGTACACATCCAATATTCGCCTATCTTCTTCATCGAAAATGTAGCTCCTCGCTTCTCTCCATTTTTTTCTGGTACTAAACGCCTGATAGGCTTTCCACATCAGATAGATTAAAATCAGGGAAAAAAGATATAGAATAAGTAGTAACGGATTTGGCATCTCTCGCCTTATAGCACTACTTCCTTCGCTCTTAAAAGTTTATTGGCAGAGGTGCTTAGCTGCCACATTTTGTGGGCAGCAGAGCTTTAAGATTTCAAAAGTTTTCCCCTAAAATTTAAGGGTTAAGCCTCTCCAGCCACTCTCTTTTCAACTCAATATAAACTACATTTTAACCGACAAGGATCGTATGCTAAGACTCTGGCTTTTTATCTTTTTACTGACTCTTCTCTCCTGTGGCCAGCAGGGCGGCGGAACTGCGCTTAAAGTCACCACAGCGGGCATCAACAATCATCTCGCGGGTGATCTCTATCTTCTGGCGCATAATCCTGAGCAAGATTTGTTCATGCGCGAAAAGATTGTAACCGATCCGCAGACCTTTTCTTTCCCCAACGGGACGTGGCGCTTTCATGTCGTTTTCTACGAGGGCGGACACACCAACGAGCCTCGCTGCGGCTCTGAGCTTCGTACCCTTGACGGAAATCCTGTGGACCTCTCGATCTCAGTCACTCGTGCCAACTGCCGACTGGCCCCCTACACCGCGAGCTCTTTTCTTTCAGGTGGAGGCACTCTGCAAGCTGTGAAATTGCAATCGTGTTCTCAGATGCCAGATGCCTTCGGCGGCAGCTGTGAATCCGGTGAACAGGGTGCCACAGTTTCATACAGAGTGGTCATTCCTAACTATACCTTTTCGAAAATCTCTACACCCACGATCAAAGATTCTGGATTCGTCTCTACTTGTATTACAGGATTTAACCCTACGACGGGTGGAAGTACCAACCACTTTCTTTTACCAGGAAGCGTGAACCTCCCTTTTGGTTTCATGATCCGATCCTTCTCTGACACTAACTGTACTGGCACCATGGTCGAGCACCATTTTCACCAAGGTCTTGCCACTCCGAACTCCATTTCTCGGGCCGTGTGGAGTAATGCCAGTGTGGAGCCTATCATTTATATTTTGCACTCAACTGCCTCGAACTTCGGCACCGTCGCAAACGACGTCCTGCTGCCGGCCGAGAGCAACTACCCCATCGACATCGCTCGCCTGCTCGTCAATGGAACTCCACCTTACAATATTTCAGTGACTGGTGGGGGGACGATGAGTGGAACGAAGTTTATCAATAATGGTAACGAAGAGCCAAAGACCTTCACTATCACTGACGCCAATTCTAATACGACGACACTCACGGTGTATCCGATCCTCGGCTCTTCGAACGACTTCACCACAAAGACAGCTCCTGGGTGGAGCACGACTCGTGCAGGACCGTCGCAGGTGACCCAAACCACTGCGACTGCATTCAACCCAGCGACTGACAGCACTGTACGTTTCGGACATATCGGAAGTAATAACCCGATTGGACTTCTGATCGAGCCTGGCCGCATGAATCTCATGCCTGATCATAGTAACGTCAGCAGTTGGATAAATGAATCCTCGAGCCCAGTGACCGCAACTACTACGACCAGCGAACTCAGTGGTGCATCAGCACAAAGCACACTCACTGATGGGGCGACTGGTGGAGCAACTCCCGTCGCAACTTTTGTTTCAAGTCCCCTTGGTTTATCCCTGGGTGTGCCCTATGTTTTTTCTGTGTTCGTTAAAAACAGCAACATGAATTTTTCACGCATCAGCATCTCTGAGGCGACCACTCCTTGCGCGGATGTTATCTTCAACTCGATGGCCATGACTGCAATGACCAGTCCGACATGTACGCTTGGAGGAAGTGGAATCATTCCCGTCAACAGCAGCTGGTCGCGAGTATGGATGCGTATTACCAGTAACTCCATGAGCGGACCACGGGTGCGGATTTCCCCCGCCTGGTCTAGTACACTCAGCCCTAATTCTACAGGTACCGCCAACGGCTCTCTCACGATCTGGGGCATGCAGCTTGAACAAGGACTCTTCCCCACCTCACCCATCTTAACCACTGGGACTTCGACCGCACGCCCGGCCGATGACGTGGTTCGCACCACAGATCTTCCTCAAAGAAATCTCGGCACCATCCTTCTGCGCTGGTCTGGGGGCCTTGATACTGCCACTGCTTCAACACTCTTACACTTAAACTCCTCGCCCATGGATGCCAACAACCGTATCCAACTCACGAAAACGGCCAGCAACACTCTCCAGCTCACCATCGCAGGCTCGACCATAAAGACCTTAAACCAGATCGGCTCCCTCAAGGCCGATGGCACTACCAACTCAGTGGCTTTCAGCTACAATAGTGCCCAGCTCTCAATGGTCGTAAACAACTCCGCTAACTTCAGCAGCACCACCATGGCCGGGACTGATATTCCGCCGGCGAACTTTGCTCAGATGTATCTCGGCAGCTACGACGGATCTCTTCAGCCATCGTGGATGAGCGCACATCGCTACCACTACTGGAGTGGGTACTTCATCCCTGAAGTGCTAGAGCAGATAATAGAGCAGCAGGCAGTGGTCGCTGTGGCTGAGATTTAATTTTAGTTTTTATCAGATGTCTTAGAGTCATCCCTGCTCAATTGATATTCATATGCATTTTATCTAGGCACATCCATCTACTAAGCCCTTGATTGCACATGTCCCAAATGGCATCGCCTTTGCTTAATAAAGGGGATGACAAACAAGGGATATTTCATGAAAGTCGTCTTCCTATTGACCCTTTTTACTACATTCCAGGCCTTCGCCCAGAATCAGTACATTGATCAATTAACCACACCAGAATATCTAGACGAATCCCCTTCCACATTTCATAACAACAGCACGAGGGGCAGTCAGTTTGTCAAAGTTGATAAAAAACACTGTGACCTCGAAACGAGAGAGAGAGCCGAGTTGAATCAACTCACCTACGGCACGGCTGCATTTGAAAGCAAGCTCCAAAAAGTTCTCACGTTAAGCCGCCTGTGTAGAATGTCGGTGAGTGTGGATCCTAACGGAGATTTGGTAGAAATCAATTTTGAGAATAACACAAAAAACGCCATTAATCCGAGAACAGCTGAACATGGGTCAAACAGACAATACCGATTTGTCTTTGAAGAGAGATCTAAGCAAAACATCAATCTATCCATCACAGAGGATGCGGGATTAACAGGCTTGATGTCTAGCGACCTCTTAGAATCAACCATCGTATTCATCCCCAGAAAAAATCTCCCTTATGTAGAAGTCGAGCCGGAGCAGCAGACTTCATCGTGCACACGAAAAATATTTTTGCCCACTGGTGAGTTCATGGTCTTAAACGCCCTGACAAACGAAATCATCGATGGGGTCTTAAAAGAATCTCCGATGGATATGACGGTGAGCCGTCATCAACGAAAATTCGCAGGGCTCGATTACACGGGTAACGGGATCATGATCCGTGCCGACAGAAGGGCCGGAACTCCAGAGCACACCTACACACAATCGTTCAATGTGAACGAAAACATTTCTAAAGCGGTCATCACGCGTAAAGGAAAGACCTGTCTCGTTTCAAAAAGTCTCATCTGGGAAAACACCATGAATGCGGACGTGGGTGCGTATTTCAAATACAGCACTGACCAGGAATTCTTGGATAAGGTCATCAATCCGATTTGTGGGTGGGGATTGAGTTTGAGTGATCTGGATTAAGATTAAAATTAAAATCATTTAACCCCTTAAAAACACATCAATTTTGCAATCAGTCCTATATTATAATAATATAACAAATAGGCACTCCGACACGTTTAGTAGGCGGACTTCATGGAATTCAGCAAAAAAGAAATAGAGGAATTTGGCGCCAAGCTCTCTGCCCTTGGTGGCAGACTGGGATTTGAGAAAGCTCCCAAAGACCAATACATTGACCTTGAGGAGTTTTTCCTAGATTCAACCCGCTTTGTTTTCGCTGAAGAGCGACTTGCTCGCTGTATTGAGAATTGGATCAGGACTTATGGATTTCTCATTAGTCCGAGCAAAATCAAACGACTCATCGTGAACGAAAAATACCCCTATGATCAAGCCGTGCTCGGGGTGTTCCTCAAAATCATTGCTCTTAACTCAAAACAGCTAAACTTAAAGTCTCTCCAGATCTTTTGTAAAAAAAAGAAAACCTTAACCTATCGCAGTCCCTCAAAAGTAAAGGTCAGTGAAAAGAACTTTGATCCCGTTTGGTTAATTTTTAATATTGCCACTCATCATTTTGTTGATGAAACTCAAAAGAATCTATTAAATTTTGAGTTTACTCTTAAGCAATCACCGGAATTGAAATTTCGAATTGAATCGGACGATGTGACGAGCTCTGACTATAAAGCCTACTTGCTTCGTGAGGGAAAGGGGAAAAGTTTAAACCATATTAGTAAAAAAATTCACGCTCATTACTCCAATCTACATAAGTTCTTTGTACGGTTTGAAAAATTTGGGGTGATTGAAAGACTAAATCAACTCCCTTAGATCCCTAACCACTTCATCAATCCTTTGCTCATTTATCCTTCGAGTCTCGCGAATAAATTGAATACCCCTATTCAAAACCTCATAATTAAAAACTCCGCCCGATTTGATAATGGCTTCAATGTCTGTTACGTCAGAAGTTTGGATATGTTTACGATCGTAATAAGCAGCAATCTTAGTAAGTATCAGACTATCAAGATCTAGGAATGTGACGGAGATATTTTTGAAGCCATTAAAAAATTCATGGAAAAGAAACTTACTTCCTCTTGGCAAAGGGACACCAGGTGACTCAATCCACGTCTCATCAAGACCATGGCCCCTACCAATCTCACGAATTCGATGAATTATAGCAAGATCCAAGATCTGGTTTGCAAGATCGATATCCATAGTTGCCCTGAGGATATCAATCTTATGAAGATGCAAGGCGATGCCGCCAATGATTTGTAAATCGATCGATAGTTTATTTTGAATAAGCCAGTCATCAAGATCGCAAAGTGCTTGTAGGAGGATTGAATTTATCACTGGAGATTGCTCGCAAAGAAGAAAAACATTCAGCGAACATCTAGCAGGAAAATTAGGTTGAAGTCATAAAGAAAGCTTTATCAGCGGGGCTTTTTTTCATAAATGCAATGGCGTCCAGAGTTCCAAGCCCCCTTTTAGATTCTTATCCGTAAATCGCAATCGGATGGTCCTCATCATCCTCAGTAACTAAACTTATTCTCACCTTCATCCCAATGGCTTTAGCGTACTTCTCTAAGGTTGAAATTTTTAAGTCTTTGCATTTTTCAATCTTAGACACCTCAGGTTGGGTCAAACCATTAAGATCCGTTTGATTTAGACCTATGAACTCTCGAGCCATTTTTAACCGTAGCTCATTGCCCCGCTTTTGACATTTTTTGATGGCTTTTGAGTATCTCTCCTCACCCATTAACTCTTTGGCATATTCAAAAAATCTGGATTGTACTTTTTAGTTTTCTTCATATCGTCTCAGAGGTTTGATTTCAATAACTTACGTTGGACAACACATGAGAGGAAATTTAAGCTTTCACAATACAGAAGTTCTAACACCCCTATTTTAAAACCTAGAGGCTTTTAAATCCCGCACTCTCAGACTCGAGTCGGGATAGATGCGAAAGCGCAGCCGACCGATTTCTCTACCCGAGAGTGTTTCGAGGCGCACACGCCACTCTCCTGGCCAGATTTGATTTTTCTCAGTTGAGCCGCGAAAGCCGGCTTTTCTTCCACCAATCAGTTTAACGGGGATCATATCCGTGGTGCTCCAATCTTTATCCTTGTACTCCCATCTCACGACCAGCTCTTCCACAAACTGCGCCGGTGCCACTAGCCTAAAAGCCGCAACCACCTTATCACCGGCCTGGTACAAAAAGCGCTCGGGCTCCCAAAGTTTTTTATCAAATCTATCGTCTTGAAAGAGATACCACTCTTTGCCCTCTTTTTGCACACGGTGAGCGATTTCAAAGCGCGCCAGCATGAGCGGGACAGGTGGAATGAGGGCCAGATGATAAAGCGTGAGGTAGCTCATCAGTGTCGTAAGACTTGGCCACAGGAAATAAGAGCGTAAGAGTTCTCGTGTCACGCGTTTTCGGATGAGCCAGCTCGCAAGTAAGATGACAATGAGAGTGATGAAAATGGCAATCGTGAAAGCGGTGGTATCGAGTCGGTGCATGAGCTTAGGGATGAGATAGGTCACAAAGCAGGATAGTGCGAGAGACCATAAAACAGTGCGCACCAGAGTGCCGCGATTTTGCACGAAGGGCAGTTCATTGGCCAAAATCAAAAGTGTGATGAGGACTAAAAAAATCAGTGAACCATTGAAACCTGCGCTTTTAATAAAGAACACCGTATAGCCACGTAACAGTCCACCGAGCAAAAAATGAGAAAAGAGCTCATGAAAGCGCCACCAGGGGATGAGTTTAGTCGATGGTGTCCATAAGTGTGAGCGGTAAGAGAGTTCTTTGATAATAAGTAAAAAAACAATCACCAGGATGCAAAATTGACTCAAGAGCGCCAGATCTGTGTCGATAGGCTGCTCACGCCACAGACCGAAGGCAAAACCTCCGACAAAAGAGACCAGCGCAAAAAAGGTCTGATAGTGAGCGATGAAGCGAAAGATGGCCTTCACGTTTTTCCAATTTTTAAAAGGGTCTTAATTCCTATTTGAAAATCTAAATTTTGCGACAAAGCTAACATCTAATTCAATCAGGCTACTTTTTCTTTCATGCATTCCAAATAGATATCTCTAAGCTCTTCGTAGTACCCCTTGGCTTCAAAGCCATGGATATACACCACCGCTCGCGCGCGGCACAGGGCCGAGAACAGAGCTTTCATTTTTTCACTCTCCTGCATCTTCATGGGAGCGTCCTTAAAAGTATCAAGGCGATAGAGCACTACGATATCAGCTTCAAGGCCTTTTACACGGGTGTAGGGTTCCACTCGCACTTGTGAATTTATAATCTTTGGAACAACTACTTCAGTGGTGTGAGAGTTCGTGATAACTAGGATCGAAGCCTCAGGGTTCTCTTCGATGATCTTCCCTAGCTCAATAGTGAATGCGTGTTTATTTAACTGAAACAGTTTAATGCTCTCTTCGATCTTCGTGAAGCTTCCAAACTTATGAGCAAACTCTGATTCTTTAAAATACTTATCGACGATCTTCTTGAGATCAGGTCGGGAACAGATGAACTTAAGGGCATAGTCCACCACCGACGGACAGGTGCGGTAGGGAGCCGATAAAAACAAACTTCGACCAGAAATATTGATCCCCTTACTCTTCCAGGTTTCAGAACTCCCGCGAATGTTTTGCAGCTGATCGCCAGCCAACACCAAGAGCCCATCTTTTTTGAGAAGCTTTAAGAGAATTTGGTAATCCTCATCTGAGAGGTCCTGATACTCATCCAAGAGCAGCACATCGTAGAGCGGCTGAATCTTTTCCTTTACCAGTACCGGGATCGCCTTCTCGAGCCAGTTCCGATCCTTTTGCATACTAAACCCAAAGGGAGCTGCGAGCCGGTGGTAGATTTGATTGGTGGTGGCGACAAAGTCCGCTCCCAAAACCTCTTCAACCGTATCTTTCAAAGGACGGTTGAAACACGCGTACAAGACAGACTTACCGGCCAGGATCTCACGCTGGGCAATCGCCTCCAGCATCTTCGTCTTCCCTGTTCCCGGCAGACCATTAATCAAATAATGACCTTCGTGCATCCGCTCAATATAGCTCATCTGCTTTTTATCAAAACTCCTGATGCGCTTTTTGGAACCTTCGAGATCGAGTCCATAGCTGTGATCAAACACTCGAATCGGATTGATGAGTTCGATCAGTTCTTGAAACTGGGCTGCTCTCATCTTCTTCGCCATAGGAAGACCCATGAGCCTGGTAAGCGTACACGCTTCACTCAGATCATCTTCAAACAGATGAGTCAGGTCTCCGTCACTCAAATCCCGAATTGCTTGAGCGCGCTTATCGCTGCTATGGAGTCTTGGGAACACCACCACATTCGCCCGAGCCACTTCCCTGCCTTCTACGAGAGTTTGCAGAAGGTAGCTATAATCTCTCATCTGGCGCTGGTAGGCATCCTGACCCGTAACCGTAACGAGTCCCTCACCACGGCTAATTGATCGGATCTCATCGAACATGTAGCCCTTGCACTCCAAAATACAGACGCCGTAGACGGGCGAGACGATGATGAAATCAGGCCAGCGGTTGAACTTCTTGAACTTCATCTTCATGGGTTGTTCCACAAAAATCTGACCAGGTTCGTCGGCAAGCCCGGCCTGAAGCCACGCTAAAACCTTCTTCTCTGAGACCGTAAGATCTTTATGAATTCCAACGAAGTCCATGAAACCACCTTTAAAGTCATTCCATCGGATAGCTAGGGCGTAAAATTAAATGATTTAAGAGAATTCAACGGAACTTTAGATATAATCCATGAATGGATCCCAAAACCATCAAGACCTACGACACCGACACCCTCGCTATTGCCCATAGGCATCGCTCCGTGGAGCCCACGCGCCTCTACCAGCTCGTCCAGACCTTCTTCCACCCAAACTCCCCTACACTCGATCTCGGCTGTGGGATAGGCCGCGACACACACTGGCTCAACACTCACGGATACCCCACGCAAGGAGCAGACGCCAGCACAGGAATGCTTGATGTCGCCCGTCAGGATTACTCTCAGTACACCTTCAAGCACGAGGCTTTGACAGAGATCTCTTTCAAAGACGAGAGCTTCTCGAACATCTACTCCTGTGCCGTCCTCATGCACATCCCTCGCGCACAGATCGTGAGCAGCTGTCATTCCATGCTTAAAGCCCTCAAACCCAATGGACGCTTGGTTCTGAGCTTCAGAGCAGGAGAAAATGAGAACGACGGGCGACTCTTTGAAACCTATCACCCAGGCCAGATCGCTCAGCTCTTTGAGAGCCTCGGCGGCAAAGTGCTTCTGATTGAAGTCGATGGGAAATGGAATAATCTGGTGGTTGAAAAAACTGATCTCACACGTCGTGATGGCATCCAGCAGATTCAAGACATCATCTCTCGTGATAAAAAAACGGCGACGTATAAGTTTGCCCTCCTTCGAGCTTTGTGTGAAATTAGCCGCTACGAATCTCATACAGTCACTTGGTACCGCGAAGGTGACATGGTGCTCGTCCCCATGAAGCGGATCGCTGTGAGATGGGTGTATTACTACTGGCCCATCCTTAAAAATTCAGTGAAACAAGCAACAAGTGAAAAGCTTGCTTTTGAAGAACAATTGACGAACCTCCCCTTCAAGCTAAGTGAGTTTCAGCTGCTACGACAATTTCTTGAAACACCAGATGCCAAACCACTTCTCTCAAAAGTCGCGAATACCATCAAAGTCGGTCCAGTCAGATACGCCGGTGGTGGCACTAACGACATTTTCGGGTTCATCTCAAAATCAGATGCCAGCGTCTATCAGGAACTCAAAGAAATCGATAACGGGGTCATAACCGTTCCACTTGCCCTATGGCGAGACATAAACCACTTCTCACACTGGATTGAAGATTCCTTGTCTATTCAGTGGGCGCAGCTCACAGAGAAGCTCAATCAAGACAAAAAGTTTGCCCAGCACTTAGATCTCATCACAAAGTCCACTCAAGTCGATGAGCGCACAACCTATCTCATCCGCAAACTCTTCAAGAACATAAAAGTCGAATGCGTCTGGACAGGCAAGAGCCTTGATGAATTTGCCGTCGACCACATGATTCCTTGGAGCGTATGGCGAAATAATGATCTCTGGAACCTTCTCCCAAGTGATGTAAAAGTTAACAGTAAAAAGAGTGATCTCATTCCAAGTGTAAAGCTTGTGAAGAAGCGCTTTGATTCAATTCGCCGCTACTGGGAGCAATATCAAAAAGCCTTTCCTGAGCTTTTCGAACGTGAACTTGAGCGAGGACTGGGATTAAGTCTTAGTGATGGCCTTAGCTCTATTGGGTGCGAGGCACTTGAACAGAAAATCATCAAGATAAGTTTGAGTTATAGTGGTGGGAATTGGGAAGGATAGCTTACCCCTTTACCCAAATGGATAAATGGATAAATGGTGGAGGTGGTGACGTTAATTAATTACAAAAGCTTAGAAAGCATTTGTAGCCAAAATAGCCACGGCCAATAGATTTCAATTCATCTTGTGAATTCCGCAAAACTTATGACTCTCACAAGACCTACTCTGTTTTACCAGAGCACCTAAACAGATAATAAGACTATTTAGAATTGTAGTCCATACAAACTAGGCAAAGACCTAAAATATACAAATATATCCATCATCTTCCAGGATAGATGAAAATGAAATTTCGACTGGTGAAATATTTATCCATCAATCCTTGCAACCTTCCTAGATAGAATTCATAGGAAACACTATCCACCCGAGAGCTTATCACTATGAGTAGATCATCAGGCTCAAGGCTTTTTCCTATCTCTATTGGATTAAACATCATTTCGTAATTCTTAAACTCAATATCAATTGATAATTTCAGACCGCTCACTCTTGATGAGACTTTTTCTTTAAGTTCATCAGAAGCATGAATCACTAGCTTTAACCCAAGACCTTTTGCAAGGGAGATTACTGCCAGTAACCATTGCTTGAATCCTTCCTCTTCAGCGGCCAGGCGAGGAGCAACCAGGACAATTCTTTTTGTAGTGTTTATGTTATAGACGATATTACTTACTACAACCATCTGATTGGTTCGACCTAAAATTTGATCCAGCTTAGTTCCAAAAATCATATCTGAAGTGCTTCCTCGTCCCTGCCAACCGAGAATAATAGTTGAAGCATAAAGCTCTTTAGATGAATTGATGATACCGTTGGCGATATTCATATCGATTCGTGTAAAAGATTTTGCTTTCGCTCCGGAGGCCACCACATGATTCTTAGCCTCTTCCAACATTTCCTTTGTATTCTTAAGCTGAAGAGGCACTTCAGAAGTATCATCTACTACTGATACGATATGTATTGAGTCCTCTGATCCGCTACCCTTCATAAGAAGGGCAAGGTCCAGTAACCCATGCATAATTTGAGGGCGATTAAGAGAAACGAGGATTTTCTCACTCTCTACGTCTTTGTCAGGAATTTGATCGTGCTCGATGGTATGTTGAATTTTACCGTACTTCTGCATGACCATGGAGCTCACGACACAAGTAACCAGAATCATCATAATAGTTCCATTCAAAACACTTTTATCAAGAAGTTCTAATCTGTATCCAACGAGGACTGCAGCGAGAGTTGCCGCCGCTTGTGCGTTACTCAAACTGAATATGAGATTTTTTTGAATCGAGGTGTATTTAAAGCATTTCGCAGTTATAAATGCGGCAATATATTTAGCCGCCATCGCAGTGGCGGTCATGATTGCGGCGACTTTTAATGCTTGGAGATCATGAAAAAAGGCCTTCAAATCGATCAGCATTCCAACGCTTATGAGAAAGAAAGGAATGAACAGTATGTTCCCCACAAACTCTAGTCTATTCATCAGTGCCGATGTATGAGGTATGAGTGGATTAATTGCAAGCCCCACCATGAAAGCACCTATGATGGGTTCAATTCCAGCAATCTCTGCTCCAGCTCCACCTAAAAACACCAGCGACAAAACAAAAAGAAACTGTTCTGAACCTCCAGTTTCAAACCTTTTGAAAAACCAATATGCAATCTTTGGTAAAATGAATATGACGATAAAAAAGAAAATGGATATTGAAGTTCCAAGGCCTCTCCAGAACTCCCAGTTCAACTCTCCGGAAGTCGAATTGGCGATGATAGCGAGGACGATAAGAGCGGCCGTATCCGTGATCATCGTTCCACCAACAGCTACTGTGACGGCTTCATTTTTATTGATCTTAAACTTGCTCGCTAAAGGGTAAGCCAGAAGCGTATGTGAAGCATACATACTTGCTAACAATATTGCCGAGATCCAAGATAAGTTTAAGACATGGTAATTAATAAAAGTACCTAGAACCATCGGTATGGCGAACGTAAAGAAGCCGAAGGTGATACTTTTAAATTTGAATTTCTTGAAATCCAGGATATCAATCTCCAGACCTGCTAAAAACATGATAAACAGGACGCCAATAGTTCCGAAGAGTACTATTCCTGAGTTACGTAAAAGAATGTTAAAACCATGCTCTCCAACAAGGGTTCCCATGAGAATAAGCCCCACAAGACTAGGAATCCTTATTTTCTCAAAGATATAAGGAACCATGAAAATAATCAGGAGCAACAAGGCAAATATGATTACCGGATTTTTAAGTGGTAAGCTGAAGATTTCAGTAATTGAATGCATGCCTAACTCCTCTCATTGTCATTAAACTTTATTTTTTAGCTTCATCCCAAAACTTTGAAACGAAATTGAAACATTCATCCATCTCAACACCAAGTTCGAAGTTATTGAATGGCTTCAGCCAGCGCTCAGGTGGGGATTGAAGCGTGGAAGGTACAGAATGAGTGTCTCTTCGCTGGAAGGTATCCTGCAAGCATTGCTTCAATAATTCTGTATCCAGCTTCTCATTTTTTGCTATGAGATAAAGATCAACTAAATCTTTAACTCTGGAATTCTCACTATCTCTGGGAACTGTGTAAGCATGAATCTTTTCCGAAAAATGTTGCTCAACATTTATGACCCCGATCTTTGGAGCTTCAAATCCGGCAAAATCCAGATGATTTTTCAGGTCAAGTTCATCGTGAGGCTCGATCCACACGTCCCCTATCCCTATATCAAGATCAAAAATTGTAAACCGCTTACCATCTATAAGTGCTTCAACTTGAAATCTTGCTCCTCCATAGGGAGCGGCATCAAGTTCCATTTTAGGTCCTATGACTAGAAATTCGAAAAAATCTCCAAGATCCATTCGACCCTTTTCAATGAGAGCTTCTTTTATAGCTTCGATTCGTTCTTTCTCATTTCTGGCCAGAAACTTAGTTTCTTTTAGAGCAAGATCTATGTCCTTGGTCGCTCTTGATTCCTGGAGTCTCAATTCTAGGGCGTGCCCCCCTTTCAAGACCCAGGGGACACTTCTATCTTTAAACAATCTTGCAAGGAAGTGGGTGTAACCAACCTGGCGATAAAGCCTCATGATGTCTATGCCTTCCTTCCTTGAAATCAATTTGAGTTTCTCCTGGACGGCACTCCTGAAGTTTTGAGCAGACTTGTATTTATCAATGGGCTTCATATTACATACCTGGCCAGCTTTTCGTTTTTCCTAATATCGCCCCTGGAAATATGACCTCGCTCAAGGGCCTGTTTAGTGGCCTGCTCGATAAATTCATCTGAGATTCTATTTTCCTTAATCAGGTCAAGGAGTGTTCTAAGGACAGTCGTGACCTTGAGTCCATTTATTGTTTTTGTATCAGCTTCAGAAATGTCCTGCTTGTGGAGTGAGAGAATCTTTGGAATTTCACTTCCCTTTCTGAATTTTTTTGGAACGGTCATATGAATCTTAGAAGGATTTATATCCGACAGTTCGTACAGCATAAGGGCCGTCTCATGAGAGAAAACGGCTTGCGGCTTTTTATTTCTTCCTTCAGACCAAAGGTACCAAAGCCAGTATTCGCTTAGCTCGGATTCTATTGGTTTGAATCTATAAATGCCTCTTAGAACCTTTTCCCATTGGCCAGTCTTTACGTAATAATGGTGGTTCTTCTGGTCATAACCACATTTAATGGCCTGATCAGCAGTAAAAAGACCGCCCTGCTCAAGGGCAATTCTCATTAGAGATTCCCGAATTGGTTGCATATTAAATTCTTGCATAAATACCGTATTAATTACTACTTTTATTACCTTTAACATATAAATAATATCATAAATACCGTAAATCCTAAGGCAAATATGCAACAATCTTTAATGCCGAATTTCAAGTATTTAGACTGTTAAAGGTGGAATTTCTTCTTATGTTTATAGCTCCGCCAAGTTCTATCAAGAGTACTGTGTCCCATCCAGATTGAAATGTTCTCAATGGTGTTGCCTTTTGAGAGCATGAGATCAGTAAACCCCTTCCTGCCACCATAAAGATCAATGTCCTTAGAAAAGTATTGCCTCATGGTTTTAACCAGAGGCCTTTTAAAGTTTCCTGACAATATGATCTTCAGAGCAAACTCTTGCTCCTCATACAAAATAGGAATTGGCTTCCATCTATCTTCGGGAGGAAGAGCAATAATCTTCGTCTGAAAGATCCAAAAGACTTTCTGGCCAACGAGTGGAGTTTCAATTTTCCACAACTCAGGGTTTTGAAGATTATCAATCTCCTGAGGTCTGAGTCCCAACCAAACAGAAATATAAAGCCAGTTGAAGTTTGCTTGATTAATTTTTCCTCGAGCACCATAAAGAACTTCGGGTAGAAGTGGGTCCCAAGCCTTCCTACTGTTTCTATTCTTTTCATAGTGAGCATCCAAGAGCCTCTGCCTTTCATAACCTCGGGGACGAGTGACAGGAAGAAAAGGTTTAGCAAGTTTTCGGCAAATAAAATATCCCCATGCATTTACCAAGCTCAGTATGGAGGTCATGTAGCTCATGCTGAGCTTTTGATCGTAGAAATAATCATATATTTCTTTATTGTAATAGTACCATTCAGATGGATCGATTTTCAGTGCCATTATCATACGTTGAGCTGCCTTCCACTTTGATCGAGCATGGGAGTTCCTCCTCCTCCCCTTCCTCGTCTCTGCATCTCTAACTTTCAGAAATCTGGATTCAAATTCTTCGACGAATTCAACTGGCAATACTGAATCATACTTCTTTTTATTATTGTCTTCCTCTATGGCAATCCTTCGAACTCGCTCTTCTTGTCGTTTAACAAACTCTTGTGCATTCAATTGCCGGGCCCTCACCCTCGCTTCATCTAATGTCATCATTTTATGCAATCCTAGTGATCGCCAGCGATCAGGATCAATGTCCCATTCTTTCTTCGCCTTGATGGCCTTCGATTCTTTTGTGTCTTGTGACTTATAGGAAACGAATTGAAGCTTCCACTTAGGATCAGATTTCTTCCAAGGTAATGCGCGCACATAGTACCCCATGAGGAACTCCTTTAAGAAAAGTTATGAATGTCTGTGGAATTAAAACTCGTTCACCACGTCCATATCGGACGTGGTTTTTCTTTCTAAACACCTGAATTTAAAGGCGGTGATGGTGGTCGTACCCAATGGATAGGAGAACACCTTCCGCCTCATGATTTTATTGAACTTTCTCCTCGCACACCTACACGTATTATCGAAAAATGCGCCCCACTTTATGAGAAAGGACTTTCCCTTCGAGACATAGAAGCTCAGACCGGCATTCCTAAAAGCACTATTAGAGAAACGCTCTCCAAAAGCGGTTTTGCGCTCAGAAATCCACTGAATGGCAATTGTTCGAAAATCGATAACAAACGGAACAAGCGCGGCGGTTCCACTCCTTTTGGATACGCTTACCTTGAGGGCAAGCTCCTGATGGACCCAAAGGAGCAGATTGCGCTCCGTAAAATTTTGAAACTTTGGAAAGATGGGAAATCCTATCAGGCAATCACCGACGAACTTAACAACCAAAGAATACCAACCCGATCTGGCAAACCTTGGATCAGAAGTGTGGTGAGATCAATCGTTTTAAAAGCAAAAGAAAAATAACGAACCTGGAGGAACTTATGAAATCACTAATCACTATCGCCGCGACTTTGGCCTTGTTAGCCGTTGCATCCGGCAATCTACCTTGGATTCTTTTCCAAGTCCGCAAAGCCCAGATCCATCTCATCATTGAATCACAAGCATCCAAATGGCCAAAAGCCATGACTCTGGAACCTAGTAAATAGCTTCGATCCATTCAAAGACATCCATCCCAAGCTTGTATGAAAGCCAAAGGAGGATGAGACCAGAAAAAGCAGAAATCGACTTCATCATCTTTTGATTATGAACTAATTTATTCCCGGCTGATGCCAACAGGACCAATCCAAAAAACCATACAAATGAAAATGCAGAAGCACCGATCCCAAATAAAAATCTGCTGAATAGCTCTTGAAATTTCGCAGAGTAACCGCCTACAAGCACAATTGTATCTAGATAGACATGAGGATTCAAAAGACTGAATGCAAGTGTTGTTAAAATTGTTTGCTTCAGAGATGTGGCAATAAACTTGTTTTCAATATTTGAAGACGCTTGCCAAGCTTCTTTAAGCTTCGTTATTCCGTAATAGCAAAGAAAGCCAACTCCTATTACCCCAAAAGTGATTTTCAACAAAGGAATTTGGACAAAGATTGTCGCAACTCCTAACACCCCCACCAAGATCAGAGTCATATCACAGATTGATGAAAGAAGAGCAACGAGGAGATGTCTCTGGCGATATAACCCCGAATTGAGAACAAATATGTTTTGCCCCCCTAACGCCAAAATGAGACTGGCCTGAAGAAAGAAGCCCTGAAGAAATACGTCAATCATATAGCCCTCCAACCTTGACTTTACCGCCTTTAAGGAATTAAGTTAAATTAATAATTTTTACCGTTCATTAGGAATACTTATAATTGACTACCAAGCACTTCGCGCATTAGAGACAGTTATTGAATTTCAGAGCTTTGAAAAGGCATCGAAGGCGATTGGGATTACCCAGTCTGCGATCACCCAGCGGATTCAAGGATTCGAGTCTTATCTTGGAGAAAGATTGCTCGTACGGAAAACGCCTTATCGAGCTACTGCAACTGGGCAGGCTTATCTCGGACTACTGAGAAAGGTCAAAAGTCTAGAAAGTGAAATTGGAGAAAGCACAAACAAAAGACCCACGATCAAAATAGCAATTAATAGAGACAGCTTAGACTTATATTTCTTGGATCTTTTATCAGATAGAGAATGTTCTGAATTATTTTCACTTGAAATCATCGCTGACGATCAAAACAATACTCTCGAATACCTTAAAAGCGGCCTTGTCGATATGTGTATCAGCTCTGAGAAAAAACCTCTTGCTAATCATACTGCAACTTACCTGGGTGACATGATTTATTGCCTAGTTTGTTCTCCTTATTTTCATAAGAGCTATTTCTCGAAAAACATCTCAAAAGACAGTTTGGCAAGTGCTCCTCTTGTGATCTTTGACAAAAGCGATAAACTTCAACATAGTTTCCTAAAAGATAATTTCGCTATCGAGCCTTCTGCCAGTATTAGCCAAATGCCCTCGGTGAAAAGTTTTAAAACTGCCATTCTCGGAGGATTTGGCTATGGGCTTATTCCAATCCTTGATATTGAAAAAGAACTTACGCAAAAAAAAATTATAGAAATTCTTCCCTCCAAAAGATTCAAAGTCCCGCTTTACCTTCATCAGTGGGAATATCAAAAAGACTACATTAAGTTTTTCACTAAAAAGCTATTCAAAGCTTCTGAAAAGTTGACGTAATGATAGTGAAAAAGAGTTCGATTCCCACGACCATCTGACCTACACCATCGATAGGCGAACACCTTTTCAAAAATAATTTTCGAGTGATTTTAGGGCTTTGCGAACCACCTCTGGACGGTGGTTCGCTTGCGATGAATGGTGGAGGTGGTGGGAACGCCACAACTAACTAATAACGTGGAAGTTATTCCAACATTCACTACAAATAACTACAAATTAAAAATACGTACCTTTAGCCTTTTCAGTGATGGTGTAAATAGTTCTATTTGCATCACCCTTTGAATAAGTAACCAATTGCTTATCATCGGCAAGCTTTCTCATTCTTCTGGTAACAAATTGATAACTTTTATCTACATAGCCAGCTATGTCTTTAGGATAAATTGGATCTTGTAAAGTTTGATAATCATTCAATACATCCAAAATCTGTAAATCATCATGAGGCAGTTTTATTTCTTCAGGGATAGCCAGTTCAGCACTATGCTGACCTAGATTTATTTCATGAACCTTACATGTTTTTTGACCACAAGTTTGGCACATCCAATGGAAACGTTTGATATCCTCTAAGGAACTTATAGGGTATTTAGTCTGACAATTTGTACAAATGATTTCTTGCTGAGAGGCAAGAAACGAATCAATAATATGGTCAAAATAAAAGAATCTCTCTTTTAAATAATCTTTTGCTCGAGGATCGTACTCCCAGTATCTAATACTCTTTTTGTTACAGAGACCAAGATTCAGAGAATATATCGTTGCATCAATTTTGTCTGTTTTAGCCTGAAGGTTCCCAATCTTATTTATAAAATAATTATTAGATAAGAACTTCAAAACCTCATTGTATTTATCGCTGATATGAAAGTGACTTACAGGGGGGACTTTCCCATACACTTTCTCATATGAAGAGGCAGCAACCTTAGTTTGCAAGTGCTTCAATTCGTCCGAAATTTTGTCTAACAAATCAACCTGGTTGAACACGTCAATGGGGCTAAAAAATGGCACATCCGATTCTCGAATGGAATATCGACTCTCTCTTATGAAAGAGCTAACTCTATTTTCGTAATACTTTTGAGCAGAGATTCTGATTTGTGGAACACTAATCTTTCTGCCAGATGCAAGCTCAGAGAAACAACTTTCAAGAATAGCACCAATTGTTCGAGGTGATGTATAGGAAGCCTGAAATAGCAACTTATAGTAATCTTCCTCTTTATATGTAGCTGTAAGATTAAAAAAATCACTTATCGTGCTACCAGGCGAAAAGAACGCCAAACGTTTAAGAATAAGATCCTTCACAAACCTAGTTCCAGACTCATGCTTTTCTTTGAAGTTTTTATCTTTATAGATCTCTTCAAAATCAATAGAGAGATGGTAAACCTTAGTTCGATCAATTTCACTACCGAGATAACAACGATTTGGATATCCAGCAACGGACATATAGATCTTAAATTCAGACATCTGATGGTATTGGCTCAGAATTGAGTTACTGAGTAAGCCTTGATACTCATGAGTCAACTCTGAGTAATCATCAGCAAATATATAAATCTTTTTGACTCCAACTTCAGAAAGGACGGCAAATAGCTGTCGGATGATCTCAATTGGCCTAAATAGTGAGACAAAAATAGCACCGTAATCTTGATAGCTAAAATTTTTATCTATCGACTCAGAACTCTTTTCTTTTTCATGCTCCAATCCACCACTTAGACTTGGCCCTCCAGCTGAAACTTTAACCCCTGCTTTGGAAATATCTTTTTCTTTATTGCCTGTTTTATTTTCTTGGTCGCTTCCTCTATGAATGCTTTTTTGTTTGATCAACTGGATTTCGGTATCTACAGGTACGCTCAAGCTCTTCTGAATAGCTTCTAGCTTGACTTTAATTTTAGGAAAATTGTCCTTACCAAAAAGAGATGCGAACTTCTCTTTCCATTGCTTATCTAGTTTTTTCTCGACCTCTTTAATCAAATCAACCAAAAGTTTTTCAATGAATTTTCGTCGATACAAATATTCCATTATTTGATGATCATCTAAGATACCGCTCAATCCGCCTTTGTAAGCTTGAAGTTGAGTCACTATATCGTAGCTGTCTTCTTTTAATACTTCATAACAATTAACATAAACGCCAATGGAGTCATTTGATGTGCTTAGTTTTTCCTGACATACATTGAACAGGATACTCTTACCTGTTCCCTTCCTGCCAATAAGTGCTGTAAAAGGCTTGTTTAAGATAGCATCTACTGCTCCATTACCTGGCAACGGATCAATATAAACTTTTTCTAATGCCTCCGCTGAATTCACACCTTCTGTTTCTAGTGAATGTCGGCCATACAAGGAAAGTGACCTTGCTATTTTTTTGAAATCTTCAAACTTCTTTACACTTATTGCATCAGCCATGGACCATTCCTTTACTGAAACAGGTCTTGTTCAGGCCTTACTCTTCGTAACTGTTCCTCTGAAACTCTATAAGGTGAGAGAGGTATCTTATGGTGAAGTCTTTTCTCAATTGCAGTGTCAGTGAAAAGCGTATTGATGTCATTGTGATATTTCTCGATCAACATTTTATCATGTTCATTATCTTTAAATCTTTCCACTATAGGTTTCGTGTCACCTAGCTCTACACCAATCCATTTCCTATTCGTTAGCTCAGCGGCAACGTAGGTAGTCCCACTGCCTCCGAAAGGATCAAATACAATGTCCCCTTCTTCTGTCGCAATATCTAAAACTCTATCAAGCAATTTCAAGCTAAGCTCATTTGCATCCCTGTTTTTGTTCTTGTTATGGCGGACAGGTGGAATATCAGTCCAAATGTCTCTAAGGTTAAGACCTTCTGGATGCATCTTATTCTTATAGCCCCCGTAATCATTTTGCTCTTTTCCACATCTTACGCAGGTCTTTAAAGGAACCCTAGGGGGAGAGAAGCGATTAGGCTTCGATCCTTTTGTAAAATAGAGAAGCGAATAATGAGATGGATAAAGTCTATTTGGTATTGGCATTGAGAGAGTTAAATCGACCGATATCCAACTTTTAAGAACCATTGATTGATTAAGATGATGGGCAATGTATGTAGCCCATTTAGGAATATTATAAACAAATATAGATCCACCTGGTTTTAGCTTCTTTACACATAGATCCAACCAGGTTCTCGTCCATTCAAGATACTCTTCGTCTTTGAAGGCGTCTCCGACTGTGCTCCCATAATTCTTAGAAAGATTGAACGGCGGATCCGCAAAGATACAATCGAGAGAATTGTCCGCAATCTGGTCACCAGAAAGAAGGCCTATGCAATCGCCTTTATATAGTTTTCCCAGTTTCGTTTTAAAGACTTCTTTTGAAGATATTGCATTTGAACTTTTAATGAGAGCATCTTTCGATTCGAGAATGTCCTTAGCCATCTTCCCAAATGATTGGGGATCTTCAGCTGCAAGCTTCAGAAGTTCATCTGAAAGCCCCTGAAATTTGAGTTTGTCCAAAAGCGTAAAAGCATTTGGATCCTTAATTTTAGATTTACCAGAACGACTGCCCCAGTCCTTCTCTTTACCATCAATTCTTGACATATTTACCTCGGCATTAAGTTTAAAAGTTGCAGTGTTGCTTGGCTATATAAGAGCAATGCGACATGAAGTTTATATAGCTAAAACCATTCGGTTTATAAGCAAATTCTGCCAGTCTTTTCAGATAGTTCAAAACAGATAATCTAATACTAAATGAAAATAATCGACAAAGTTATATTGCATGGCTCTCCAACTCCTTTTGCTAAGCAACTGGCAGAGGTTGATCTTGCTATTAAAAAATCAAAAATAATCATTCCTCCTCTGAGAAGAGGCAATGGTGTTAAGCCTATTAAGATTGAAGTCATCAGATACCTAGAGTCACAGGGTTGGCTTTCAGAGCATTGTATGGACCTAGAAGGTATGCGAGCAAAGCCATTGGATGCATACAAGAAGACTGGGAAAACCAGAATTGGTTTTGAATGGGAAACAGGCAACATCTCAAGTAGCTTCAGGGCCTTGATGAAATTGTATAAAGCAATTATTGAAAATCAAATAGATCTTGGTATTCATGTTCTACCTTCTCGTGCCTTTTATGAATATCTCACTGATAGAGTTGGAAACATTCGTGAAATGGAGCCTTATCTCGATATCTATAAAAGGATCCAGATACCAGAAAAGTCATGCATAATGATCATCGTAGTGGAACACGATAAATTAGATCCGAAGGCTCCGCCAATTCCTAAAGGGCTTGATGGAATGTCTATTTCTCGACGAGCGAACAGCTAAAATCCATTTTTTAAGTTACACCCTTGATATCTACAGCCGCCTTTCTGACATATAATGCCATTGTCTTGAGATCCTTCCATCCAAAAAATATCATCACCTTAATAGGTTCTACTCCCTTGCTAAGCATAATGCTGGCACTCGTGGCTCGAAGATCATGAAATCTTATAGGAGGAAGGCCAATTCCCTCTAGGAACATTCTTAAGACTCTCGCCTGCTCACCTTTTTCCCAGGAGTCTATTCTCGGAAGTACAAATGGTGGATTTTGATTTTTTACTCTAAGATCTAAAAGTATTTTTTCTAATTCGCTCGCAATTTCAATCCATCTATCATCCCCACTTTTGGTGGACTTGAAGCCATCTTTAGAATTCCATGAACAATCTATCTTTATTCTTTTGTTTTCCAAATCTACCTTGTCCCATGTCAGGCTAATTAACTCACCATTCCTGAGGCCTGAATATAATGCCATTGCCCAGATTTCATACCATTCAGATTTGAGTTCCTTTGCCTTTGAAAGAAAATACTTCACTTGAGATTCATTCAGAGTTCCTTTGAGTTTGTCACCCAATCGAAATTTCATTCTGGGAACAGGTATAGTAGTAATGTAATGTTTCGCAGAGGCATAATTCATAACAGCTCTTATGAACTTAAGAAGATTCTTCTGATGTGACACAGACACCTTGCCCTCTAATGAATGAATAAATTTTCTTATTTCCTGCTCATTTATCGTGTGGACTAATCTGTCTCCCCACAATTCAAAAGTATGGCCCTCTAAACACAATCGGTAGTTTTCAACGCTTTTCATTGATATATCTCTTTGAGAAAAATCTACTATGAATTCGTTAACACATCTTTTCCAGGAGGGAATAACCTGTCTTCTCAGCTCATCCTCTAGTTCTAAGTACAGTTCCCTCTCTGTACGCTTTGCCTTTGCTTCAGACTCGATTCCTATTCTACGCTTTGACTTAGGTTGCCTCGTTTTAGGATGCCTCTTAGAAACAGATACATCCCAAAGTCCTGTATTTGGATTTTTTTTAATTCCCATCTCTGATTCCTCTTGGTTCACTTAACAAAATCTTTTCAAGTTCCTTCTTAAGATAGCGATTACTCCTCTGAAACTTGTAGTAAGGTAACTTTCCATTGCTTGTTAGGTTCATAAGCCTGGGAACAGAGATCCTGAGAAATGAAGCAGCTTCTTTTGAATTTAAGAACTCTAAATTCTGATGAGAGTTATTTTGGTTATTCATAAATCCTCATTCTGCCTTGCATAAGCATTGATACAAAACAATATTTTGTGAAATTGATTTCACAAGTATGTAGGGGTTTCCGAAAGTAAAGTTTTGGAAGGTAGTTAGGTTAGTTTTGAAAAGTTTGTGATTTAGGTATTATTCACCGATTTTGGATACGGGTATTTTGATAGGGTTTTGGAAACGGCTGATTTGGTAATCTTTAGCTCCTTGGCTATCTGAGAAAGGGACCAGCCTAACTGACGTAGCTGATGAACCTTGGCTACATCAATTGTTTTGGGACGACCTAGCTTAGTTCCTTTCGCCTTGGCATTTGCTAATCCAGACCTCACCCTCATTCGAATTAAACTGGCCTCAAATTCAGCAAAGCTTGCTAGAATATGAAGCATAAGTTTTCCTGTTGGGCTGGCCATGTTCATCCCAGGGTCTCTTAGAGAGACGAACTCAATACCCCTATTAGCCCAATCCTGAATGAAATTAATGCAGTCTGAGAGTGAGCGAAAGATCCTGTCCAACTTATAGACCAAAACAATATCCGCTTCATTGTTCCATAGACGTTGATTCATCAGCTTTAGCGAGGGTCTATTAGAAGTTGTGCCGCTAAGTTTGTCTTCAAAGATCTCAGCAATGATCCAGCCCTGTCTTTCACAATATTCGGTTAGCTCTCTTCTTTGAAGCTCAGTATTTTGATCCAGAGTTGAAACACGTAGATAAAGGAAGGCACGTTTCATAACGAAACGTAAGCTGCTCCACGGTTGGTGTAAAGCTTAATTATCGCCAGACTGGAACAGATGCAGAATCAAAGAATTTCAAATTAAATGGCGCTGGTTTTGAAGCTGAATTTCTATATAGGCCGATTTTTGCAGCATTCATGCGAAGCTTTTGGTTAGCCTCATTATGTGGATCGCCATATAGACCTACATAGAAGTTATGACATTTGTTTCGACCAAGTGCTTGAACAATATGTAGGTCATTATCTGAAAGTGAAGCTCCGTAAATAAACACAGATTTAGGATTTTTAAATGCGCCTATATTCTGAAGACTATTTAAACATCTTGTTAAATAGCCACTACTTCGAATCCTTCTAAGCTTCTGGCTTTTAAGACCTTCAGCTACGAATAAGGGAAACTTTTCTTGTTCCTGGATCAGCTCAATAAATTGTTCTTTTAATTTCTTTTGAGTCGTACGATAGTTTAGCTTCACCAATTCTTCTCTCTCAAACAGATGTAGTGCGCCATGAAGAAAGAATATATCGAAATGAGTTCCATCCCAATTTAAAAAGTCTTCTTGATTGTAAGCGAAACCATCTGTCATGTTTCCCAAGATTGAAGGTTGCCCATCCTCTCGAAATTTATCTTTCATCAAAACCCAGTAAAGAAGCATGTCGTAATTAAGTGTGTAAATACTCCGAAAGTGAGAAAGAAACCTAATGCAATTTTCATATTCATCAGTAGGAATTGAAGCTGGTGATTCGGGGTGACTTAATGCAATGGTCTCAATGAGTGTTTTTCTGATTTCTTTTGCAGTCTCTCTGAACGTGTTTTCCATCCCATATACATGACAAACGTCACCCGCATGATCGTAAGCTTTAATCACCTCTTCAAAATCTACAGTGTTCAACTTTAGAAATAAATTTTTAGTGGTTTCCCTCAAGCTTGCAGCACTTTCTTTTAAAGAACGATAACTAAAAATATGTTGATTCCATGAAACACTAAACCCATTTCCCAAGATAAGAAATTTCTCCTGATCTCCCGAATCTCTGAGTGCTTCTTCGAAACTTAATAAAGCCAAATCTGTCATTGTGTTAACCATATATAATTATTTGCTCAGCATAATACTAACTTGGTAATTTCATGACTAGTTTTGTAGTCCCTTGAACCCAAGGACTACGGCCGCTAACTACAGATAGCTACAAGAAGGGTTATTTGGGGTGATTTCAGGTGATGATGGTTTTTTCAACCTTGCTTTTAGAACTGGAAGTCTTTGTTTTTAGACATAAAAAAAGCCCCATTTCAGGGGCTAATTTTACATCAACGATGGTGGAGGTCAGCCTAAAGTGGTTGAACACCCCGTGGTGGTAAAGATATCGCATTTGGTTCAATGGAAACAAGTTAGATTTGATCTCGATCAGAAGAAGCTCGCAACTCTTCGATCCACACTGGGCTGGACTATCCCTAAAATGGCAGAACATTATGGGGTGCATCCTACAACCATTAAAAAGTACCTGTATGGGCATCATTTATCAGGTAAGAAAAAAGGAGTGGCCAAAGGCAATGACACTTCCAAGTCGTTAAACTCGGAAGTGTCATCCTAATAACTATATTTTGTCTGTTACTACACCGTAGTGAGGGTCTTCGTAGATATTCACTTCAATAATTGAACTGGCATTATCTATTAACTTTAAACAATCAGGGCTCAAATGTTTCAAACGAACTTTCTTATTTAACTTAGCATATCTAGCCGTGACCTTATTTAGAGCTTCAATCCCGCTATGATCAACGATACGTGATTCTTTGAAATCAATAATCACTTCTTCAGGATCATCGGCAACTTCAAATTTTTCCTGAAAATGAGCAGTCGAACCGAAAAACAATGGCCCCCAGATTTCATAATGCTTAACACCTTTATCATCCATCCATTTCCTTGCACGGATTCTAACGGCACTATTCCATGCAAAAGCTAAAGCAGACGCAATCACGCCAGCAATAACTGCGATCGCAAGATCAAACACAACTGTAAGGATAGATACCAAGAGCAAAACAAAAGCGTCCATCTTAGGGATTTTCGAAAGGACTTTAAAGCTTGTCCACTCAAAGGTTCCATAACATACCATGAACATCACACCGACTAGGGCTGCGACCGGAACCTTTTCAATTAAACTTGATGCGAACAAGATGAAGCACAGAAGTGATACGGCTGCAACTATCCCAGAAATACGCGCACGTGCACCAGAACTCACATTTATTATACTCTGTCCGATCATAGCACATCCACCCATACCACCAAAAAAACCTGTGACGATGTTGGCTGCACCTTGGGCCACACATTCTTTGTTCGCTCTGCCGCGAGTCTCTGTTAACTCATCGACTAAGCTTAAAGTCAGCAAAGACTCAATCAGTCCGATACCAGCTAGAATCAAAGAATAGGGAAAGATAATTCTAAGAGTCTCAAAATTGAAAGGAACACTTGGAATGTGAAAGGCCGGTAAATCGCCTTTAATTGATGCCAGGTCTCCAACTGACTTCGTCGGCAAACCAAATAGAATCGCTATTGCCGATACAACGACAATACCTACTAACGAGGCAGGAATAGCCTTCGTTAGTCTGGGAAAGAAATGGATAATTAACATCGTTAAGGCGACAAGCCCGAGCATGATATACAGTGCTGTTCCGCTAATCCATTCCATGCCATCTCCAGAAGTCGATGGCACTTTGAACTGACCAAACTGTGCCAGAAATATAACTATCGCTAGTCCATTTACGAATCCAAAAATCACTGGCTCGGGCACAAGACGAATAAACTTTCCAAGCTTAAGGCCACCGAAAGCTACTTGAATGATTCCCATTAGCACAACGCTTGCAAAAAGATACTCGACTCCATGGTTCGCAACTAATGTGACCATTACAACTGCAAGAGCACCAGTTGCTCCCGAGATCATGCCTGGTCGGCCTCCAAAGACAGAAGTGATCAAACAAACCATGAAGGCCGCATATAGCCCAACCAATGGCGGTACACCGGCCACAAATGCAAAGGCGACAGCCTCAGGTACTAATGCAAGTGCCACGGTTAAACCGGCCAATATTTCAATTTTGAAGTCAAATTTTCCAAAGAAACGCTCAATATACGGCATTTTTAAATTCCTAATTTTTATAAATGTAATTGTGAAAAAGAATGAAACTCAGGGACGTTTCAAGGTGGAGAATTAAAAAAATGATCAAATGAATGGTAAGACATCATACACTTATAGCAAAATATCAAATAAATATCAATAGTTAGTTCATTTAGAGTTGGAGGTTCAAGTGTGTAGACAGCCCAGAATCTTGAAAATTGTTCGGAACAGTGTTCGGTTTTTCGATCATTTGAACACGTGTTCCAGCTCTACAACACATCAATGAGACAACTGTCTCGGCTTTGCTACAACTGTTCGAGACACTTTCGTGAGACAAGTGTCTCAGTCTCATTTTCGTGAGACACCTGTCTCAATCTCAAATTCAATCAAAACAAAACGTTAGTTCTGACGACCTCGGTCAATCGATTTGGCACGCTCTTGCATATAGGGAGTAGAAAACAAAAAAGTGTCTCACGACATAAAGGAGGTCAAAAAATGAGGTTCCCAACAGGCCATAAGGTTTCAGAAGAAGTTTATCAGGCGATCAGATTCGTCACCAAAGTCGGCGTGATGAGCAGAAGCACATGGTATGAACTATTTGGTTCAGGCTCACTCAGATGGAAGCAAAAGCAACTCCAACGCTTAATAGAGCTTGGGATTTTTAAGTCTCACCCATGCCTTCATGTCGATGATGTTATGACCATTGGCGATTTTGGAAAAAAACTGATTGAAGAAAAAAAGTGGTCTTCAGTCCCGTCAGTTTCAGCACAATTTATTGAGCACGATGAGATTGTCGCCCGAGGTGTTTGGAAATTAGAGCAGCAAGGAATTTGTAGAAGATGGCTCACTGATAAAGAAATGAAGCGGAGTGGCTCTAAGAACTTTCAGCTGAACACAAAAGACATCGGTTCAAAATTCCCCGACATAGTTTTCCAACTAAATAGGCTTGAGCAACTAGATGTCGTGGCCGTCGAGTACGAGAAAACTGCAAAGTCTAATTGGCGCTATAACAAAGCGATTAAGTCCTACAGTGAATCATTAGAGTTTGATCGAGTGCTTTATATCGTCGAATCAAAGGCTATTGAACAATCAGTCAAACGTGCCATGAGATTCATTGGAGACTCTAACTTAAATCGAAAAATTTTCTTCATTCAATCAGAAGACTGGAAGCAAAACCCAATTACTGCTTTAGGAGGTTCTATGCAAAAAGTAGCCTAATGACTTGTTCGCGAGCTAGTTCATCTTGCGAACACGTCTACCAGAGAGAGAACTCAAAAATATTTTGAATTTTTATCAGAAATTTAAGGAACTTGCCGCCGCCTCATGCTCTCACACCTGTTGCCTGATTATTTCTGACCACTCCCCCACAACGATGTTGAGAGGAAGTGGTCAGAAATGGCAATGGTGATGAGGATTGGCGGCGGCAGTAAACATTAACAACTAGGGAAAATAACTATGAGGAAATCTATGAGAAATAAAATTGAGTCCCGATTTAAACGAATAAGGGAAGCAAATGAGAAAGCAATGGAGTCCAGAAATTATAACGAAGAGGCTAATAGAGATTGATGAAGAGGTTTATAAACAAAGGCTTGAAGAAATGGCGGAAGTTTTCTATGATGCTTTTTGCGAGCTTCATAAAACCTGTTCTATTGAACCTGAATTAACTGATCTTTGTGATGAACAAAGTTTAAGAAAGGCAGGCTAAATATGAATTTCTCCGAATCTAAACATTTTAAAATCGCTATTTACGTTCGAGTCTCTACAGAAGAACAAGCTGAAAATCCTGAGGGTTCAATTAGAAACCAAGAGGAACGTTTGCGGCAAACGGTGCGCTACCAACAAGATATGGGGAAGTCCTGTGAGGTTGGTGGTGTGTTCATAGATGCTGGTCTTTCGGCTAAGGACATGAATAGGCCGGCCTTACAGAGACTTTTAAAAGCGGTTCGAGAGGGACAAGTAAACCAAGTCATGGTCACAGAATTATCTCGCCTATCTCGAAGTACAAAAGACTTTGAGCAAATGTGGGACTTCTTTAAGAGCATGGGTTGCGAGTTTCACTCTCTACGAGAACACTTTGATACCAGCACTGCCGCAGGGGAATTGATGCTAAAATCTTTTGCTAACTTTGCCGAATTTGAGCGCAAGCAAACGGCAGAAAGGATTTCTGCAAGTTTCAAAATCCGAGCAGAGCGCGGCCTTTACAATGGAGGTTCAGTTCCATTTGGATACAAGCTCTCTGCCGTTCGTGGGAAGCTAGATGTAAATCCAGATGAAGCTAAAGTGGTAAATATCGCCTTCAAGGCTTTTCTTAGAGAAGGCACCTTAACGGCTGCTTGCCTTTGGCTAAATGGAAATGGCCATCTATTTAGAAGGAAAACTGAAGGTACCAAATGGGTTCAGGCAGGTCACTTCAGAGTAGATGCTCTTCATAAGCTGTTAACCAATAAAAGCTACATTGGCTTGAAAGTCTACTCCACTAAAACTGGCAAGAAAGAAGCAAAAGCATCTTGGAAACCCATTGTTGATGAAATTACATTCAATCGAGTTCAAGAAAAGCTTTCTAAAAACCATTGCGCCAAAAAACCTGAAACCGTAAACCGATTCCCCTTCATTCTTACAGAAGTTATTTATTGTGGCGTATGCGGCGAAAAATTAGCTGGTAAATCCGCTCATGGAAAAACCAAGAAACATCCCTACTATGAACATGGAAGAAGAACACGGATACAAAGTGCACTGGCCCATAAAATCTATAACTGTAATCCTCATAGAGTTCCAGCCATTAAAGCGGAGGAAGCGGTCTGGAGTGATATAGAAAAGCTTCTAGAAGGTGATTTTGCGGACGAGCTACTTTCAATGGTCGTAAAGAAGAAAAACCAAAATCAATACACTCACGAAATTGAGCGCTTAAAGAACAGAGTCTATTCCATAAATGCACAAACGGAGGCGCTGACGCTTAGGCTTGCCGAACTTCCCAGAGAAGTTTCGGCTTCACCGATTTACAAGCAAATGGAAAAGCTAGGAATTGAAAAGACACAATTTGAAGAACGCATTTTTAAATTGAAGGATGAAGAATCTGAAAAAGAAGTACCAACCGATGCTCTCACTTACGATAAACTTCTGGCGGTTTTAAAAGATTTAAAGGCCAGTGGATTAACCACAGCTAAAAAACAAAAAATTGTTACATGCTTAATTGAAAGAATTGAGATTTTTCCAGATAAGATCGAAATTCATTATGGACTAGGACGCTCTAAAATTAAAAAGGAGCTGGTTTTATCCAGCTCCTACTTTAATCACCATTTATCGGTCGAGTGTTCGACCAGCTTGACATTTGGTGGAGGTGGCGGGAATCGAACC
>DIVA01000026.1 GCA_002435705.1 Bacteriovoracaceae bacterium UBA6144 | reverse complement strand
AAGATATGTGACCCCTTTCCATTCCGGTCAATTTGAAACATCTCGACGGGGGATCCTGCGTAGAAGTGAAAAATCTCATCTTGGTCGACAGCGTGAAGTGCCGAGAAGCTCTCTTCCGTAATTAAATAATAGATCGCCGTGCATTCGGTTTTTTCTCCCAGCTCTTTACTTGAAACAAGTCTCTGAGAGCGATAGGTTTCTTTATAAAATCCACCTTCCTCTGGGAGAGGAGTGAGTTGGAGCTTATTTATGACATCACTGAAGTGTTTCATGTCGATCTCTATTATTTAATTGTTGTTTGTTTCTGAGTATAAACGCAGCACAAGCGATTGTGTGTTGAAATGATCAGTGGAGGGTAAGCCGACTTGTTTGATCAGCTAGTCCGTAAATATTTAATTTACCTTTCAGCGACTCAGCTCCTTTTTGCCTATATATCTTATCGCCGGTGATCCTTTAGACTGTCTAACATGTGTTTAATCTTAAAAAAGGAATGAATGATGAAAGTGATTCTCGGTCTTCTCGCCATGTCGTTAGGCTTCTGGGGTTGCAGTACGACGTTTCAAAAGAACCCCAAGCAAGTCACAGCTAAAACTTGGAACGCTAAAGATCATTATGCAAAACAAGCAAAAAATAAAAAAGCTTGTTATGCCTCTAATAAAAATTATGCGAAATCCAATGCTCGCTCAATAGCCTCATCATCAAATTGCCCAGGTTATTCATCCATCATTTATGGTGGGCAAACTTATAATACCGGCACGATCCAAGTTACAAATGACATGAACTATGTAAACGTGAATCTTGCTTCAAACACATCTTCAAACTGGTTAATCAAGGCCGTGCATATCTACATCGGTCAGGGGCCCATTCCTACGAATGCTCAGGGCGTACCCGCTCCAGGTCAATTTCCGTATAAAGAAGAATTCGAAACTCTTCAATCTGGTTTGACCTATGAGTTCCCATTGGCAGATCTTGCAATCGAGTGTGGCACAAAAGTGAATATGGCCGTACATACCGTGATGGTAAGACTTGGCTCTTCAGGAGAAGTCCTTCAGGAAGAAACAGGTTGGGCCTACGGACCTAACGCCTTTGATTCAACTCGCTGGGGATGGTCGTTTGACTATACACTCTGTTGTGACCAACCAAATAATGAAGGCTGCACACTTACTCAGGGCTACTGGAAAACTCATAGCAAATATGCAAAGTTGAGAAACCTAAAAATCAATTGGCCGGTTTCTGAGGACACGCTCCTCTGTGGAAAAACTTGGTACAGCATTTTGAATACCGCTCCAAAAACAGGAGATGCGTGGACCATTTTGGCCCATCAGTGGATTGCGGCAAAATTGAATAAGGCCATGGGCGCAAGCTCTGAAGACATGGTTCAAACGGCTCTCGTAAGTGGTGAATCAATGTTGACAAGCAACTGCTCAGGAATTTCAAGTGAGCAGAGACAAACTGCTCTTGAGTATTCATTGATCCTTGATAACTATAACAACGGTATCATCGGCCCAGGACACTGCGAGTAATTCTGACATCCCCCCGGGGTTAGCCTTGGGGGGATTTTTCTCTTCATCCGTCAATATTTCCATTTATTTGATAGTTTCACCAATGATAGCATCACTGGAACCTCAATTAACACACCCACCACCGTGGCAAGTGCCGCTCCAGAATTAAGTCCAAAGAGTGCGATGGCCACTGCCACCGCGAGCTCAAAAAAGTTACTGGCCCCAATCATGGCCGCTGGTGAGCAGATGCAATGGGGAAGCTTAAGTTTGCGGCCCAGAAACCATGCGATGAAAAAAATCAGATAGGTTTGAATTGTCAGTGGTATCGCGATCAAGAAAATATCCATGGGAGAGGCAAGGATCTTCTCTCCCTGAAAGGCAAAGAGCAGGACCAAGGTTGAGAGCAAGGCCACGATAGAGACGGGTTTAAGTTTGGGGAGAAAGACTGTTTTAAACCACTGCTCGCCTTTGGTTTTAATCAAGAGTCGATTGGAGAGAAAGCCAGCAGTCAGGGGGATCACCACAAAGATGACCACACTAGTGACCAATGCCTCAAAAGGAATTTCAATATTGGTGACACCCAAAAGAAAACCAACGATTGGGATAAAGGCCACTAGAAGTACGAGATCATTGACGGCGACTTGAACGAGTGTGTAGCCGGGGTCACCATCTGTGAGATAAGACCACACAAACACCATCGCTGTACAGGGTGCAGCCCCCAATAAAATCGCCCCAGCGATATACTCCTGAGCCAGTTCAGGTGAGAGGTAAGCCGAGTAGATTTTATCGAAAAAGATCCACGCAAAAAAGGCCATGGTAAAAGGCTTTATCAGCCAGTTGATGGTCAGAGTCAGCAGCAGACCTTTAGGGTTAGAGCCGGCCTTTGCAATCGAGCTAAAGTCAATCTGCACCATCATGGGATAGATCATCAACCACACCAGAAGAGCGACGGGAATATTGACGGTGGAGAGGTTCAGGTCACTTAAAACTGTAATGGATGAGCCGAGCATCTTTCCGAGCAAGATCCCGCCACCGATACAAAGAGTGACCCAGAGAGTGAGGTAGCGTTCAAAAAAATTCATGCTTCAAGCTCTACTTTCATGTGTTGAATAAACTGTTTGATCTCATCGCGCACACGGCGATAGACGGCGAGAATCTCTTCTTCGTCACTCATGTGTTTTGTGAGTGCGGGTGGGTCTTGAAAACCCACGTGCACGATTTTGCCACCAGGAAAATAGGGGCAGCTCTCTTTGGCACTGTCACACACGGTCACCACGAAATCAAATGTCACTGGTGGCAGCTCCGCCGTGGTTTTAGAAAAGTGAGTCGATATGTCGACACCGGCTTCTTGCATGACTTTCATCGCCCGCTCATTCATGCCGTGTTTCTTGGTTCCCGCTGAATACACGTTAAACTCATGGCCCCAGTATTTTCTGGCAAAGCCTTCGGCCATCTGTGAGCGGCACGAGTTACCGGTACACAGGAACATAATATTTTTTTTCATGAGTCTTAGAGCATTTCACTTTGTACGTGTTTATACAACGCAAAGTAGCGCTTCATCACATGGATCGGGTAGTCTTTAGGGCGGACATTTTTGGCGAGAGCATTTTTGACGTTTCTAGGACCCATGTTATAGGCCGCTAGATAGAGTTGACCGTGACCTTTAAATTTTTCTCTCAGCCAGCTTAAATAAGCCGTGCCCAAGCGGATATTGGTGATGGGGTCTTTAAGTGAGTTATCACCGCGCCACTTTTCCTTAGTGCGTACTGAGATCCATTTTCCTGTTTCTGGTCTGATTTGCATTAAGCCGATCTCACCCACAGGACCTTTTGCTTCGGGATTAAAACTCGACTCTCCAGCTATCACGGCCATGACAAAAAGTGGGTCAAGGGCATGGCGACCTGATTCAATAATAATCGCATCAGCGATCTCGTGGGCCTGAGCGCGGTAGGCTTTAGGTAATTTCTTCTCCACCATAGCAAGTACGGTAAGCTCTAGCGCCTCGTGAAACTCTGTCGCTTTCACTGCACTTTTATCGAAACGTTTACCTAAGAGCTCTTTGGCGTGCTCCATGCGATAAGTGTGCTCAATACTCGCCAACTCGCGCACCGGAGCTGCAAGAGCAGTAAGTGAAAAGAACAGAAATAGGCCTGCGATAGATA
>DIVA01000020.1 GCA_002435705.1 Bacteriovoracaceae bacterium UBA6144 | reverse complement strand
TGGATGTTTTCCCTGATCTCAATCGTCCTGTGGTGACAGTCATGACCGAGGCCGGAGGATTAGCGCCAGAAGAAGTAGAGGTGCAGGTCACTATTCCAGTCGAGAGTGTCTTAAATGGCTTACCCGGATTAGTAAGACTTCGCTCGTCAAATAGTGCGGGGATTTCTATCGTCTACGCGGAGTTTGACTGGGGAACTGATATCTATAAAAATCGCCAAATCGTGGCGGAGAGATTGGAGCTTGCCAAAGAAAAACTTCCTCAAGGCAGCTCACCGGTCATGACTCCAAGCTCGTCAGTGATGGGGGAGATCATGTTCATAGCTCTTACCTCACCTGATGAATCTATTGACCCCATGGAACTTCGGACGGTGGCCGACTGGACCATCAGGCCTCGTTTGCTTTCAATTCCAGGTGTCAGTCAGGTGGTAACTATCGGTGGAGATCTCAAGCAATACCAAATTCTTGTATCATCAGAGAAAATGCAGCGAGTGGGTCTTACGGTTGAAGATCTTAAGCATTCATTAGCGGAAATCGGTCTCAACACTTCGGGCGGGTTCATCGACATCGGCACAAAAGAATACCTCATCCGAACCCTTGGGCGAGTTGAGACCATTGATCATATCAAAGAAGCCTACGTGGGTACTCATTTGGGTAATCCTGTTTCAGTCAAAGATATTGCCGAGGTAAAAATAGGGGCTTTCTTTAAACGCGGCAACGGCTCCGTTAATGCCAAGAGAGCCGTGGTGATGTCGATACAAAAGCAGCCTACCAGTGAAACAACTTCTCTGACGGAAAGAATTGAACACGAACTTTCACTTTTAAGACTGACGCTTCCGAAAGGAATTGAGCTCAAATCAGACTTGTTTAAACAAGCTGATTTTATTCATACAGCGATTGGAAATGTGATCGAGGCATTGAGAGATGGAACCATCATGGTGGTGGTGGTGCTCATGCTTTTTTTGATGAACTGGCGCACGACACTTATCACGCTGACTGCGATTCCACTTTCTTTTGTGGTTACGGCCATCATTTTTAAGTTCTTCGGAATTAGTGTGAATACGATGACTCTTGGAGGTCTGGCCGTAGCAGTGGGGGAGCTTGTTGATGATGCCATTGTAGATGTTGAAAATGTTTATCGTCGTCTGAGAGAAAATAGCGAGCAAGGGAGTCCAAGGAAAATCCTGCGAGTTATCTTTGATGCATCGTCTGAGATTCGTAACTCCATTGTGTTTTCAACTTTAATCGTGGTGCTCGTATTTGTCCCTCTGTTTGCACTTGATGGTCTTGAGGGAAAACTCTTTTCTCCCATGGGTCATGCCTACATCATCTCGATTCTCGCTTCACTTCTCATTTCACTGACGATTACTCCAGTTCTTTGTTATTTTCTCTTAGGTAGAAATCCTGAGCGCCTCGAAAGAGAAAAAGATGGTCTTTTTGTAAGAGTCCTTAAAAGCAGAGCTGGCATAGTCCTTAACTGGACACTTGCCCAACCAAAACTAGTGCTGGCTTTGACCACCATCGCATTCATCGCCACACTTTCCCTTGTGCCTTTAATGGGACGAAATTTTTTACCGACCTTTAACGAAGGATCAGCAACTTTAGGTCTCCAGGCAACTCCCGGAATTTCACTGATTGAATCAGATAAAAAAGGGCTCGAGGTGGAGGCAGCCTTGCTTACAATACCTGAAGTCAAAACCACAACCAGACGAGTGGGTAGAGCAGAGATGGATGAGCACGCCGAGGGTGTAAACTGGAATGAGATCGAAGTTGATCTCAAGCCAAGCGCGCGGTCAAAAGAAGAGGTCTTTCAGCATCTACGAGATAAGATCAAAGAGGCCTGGCCTGAAGTTTATGTCAATGTCGGGCAGCCCATTTCACACCGTCTCGATCACATGCTCTCAGGTGTGAGAGCGCAAATAGCGATCAAACTTTTTGGACCTGATATTGTGGAGCTGCGACGATTGGGCGGCGAGGTGTATGAAAAAATAAAACCCATTAAAGGACTAAAAGATCTTCAGGTTGAGCCTTTGGTACAAATTCCACAGTTGAAAATTTTTATTGATAAAGAAGAGGTCAAAAAAGCAAGGATGAGTGCTGGAACGATGGCCAATGATCTCGAAGCACTGCTCAATGGATACCATGCTGGCCAGGTGATCGAAGGACAAAAGATCTTCGGAATCCTCCTCCGCCTGGATGAAGAATCGCGATCAAACCCGGAGAAGATTGAGAATATTAATCTTAAAATTCTTCCGACGGGAGATCGTGTGAAAGTCAAAGACATGGCGAACGTTTATAAGGGAAATGGTCCCAACATGATCAACCGTGAAGGACTACAGCGCCGGCTTGTTGTGTCAGCTAATTCAGAAGGAACAGATCTGGGTGAACTGGTAAATGCGATCCAGAAGACCGCGCAAGAGATCGAGTGGCCTACGGGGTATCACATGGAGATTGGTGGACAGTTTGAAAGCCAAGAAAAATCCACGAGGAAAATGATTTGGTTGGGGCTGATGTCTTTGACTCTTATCTTTGTGGTACTCTATTTCCACTTCAACTCTTCCGTTCTCTCGCTGCAGATTATGCTTAATGTGCCCTTAGCATTAATGGGTAGTATCTTGGCGATCTATTTTACAGAAGGGTCATTCTCACTAGCTTCTCTCATAGCTTTTGTCACTCTTTGTGGAATTGCTTCAAGAAATGGCATCATGATGATCTCTCACTATCTGCATCTCATGACGGAAGAGGGACAGGCTTTTAGTCAGTCGATGATCATTAAAGGGACGCTTGATCGATTGGTGCCCGTCTTAATGACAGCGCTTACATCTATNNAAACGGAGGAATTTTAATGAAAAATATTTATGCAATCTTAATCAGTCTAACAATGATGACAACGGTATCTGCACATGAAGGTGGTCATGGAGAGCTTGAAGAGGGTGGGAAGTTCGGCGGCGTCACTGCTCCCATCGTCGACAGCTCTGAAGCGGGAAAGGGGAATAAAGCGAAATTCATCTATAAGGCAGAACTCGTTAGAGCGGAATCAGGGAAGCTCAGCTTATATGTGTTTGATCACAAGATGAAGCTCATAGATCTCTCTGCTTTAGGAAATGAGATAGAAGCCAAACTCGAAGTGAAAAAGAAAGGAAAGTTTACTTATGTTGGAGCGTTCAAACTCACTAAACACGGTAATCATTTTATGGGCCAACTACCGAAGATTGATTACAAACCCTTCAACATTGATTTTTTCTTGATGAAGGGCCAGCAAAAGCTTTTTGTCGGATTTTCTAATTTAGATTAATCTCATGAGAGAGGTGTTATGTTTTTCTTTGCACTGATTATAGGGACAAGCCTCGCCAGAACTGCCGTGGCACCCACTGATGCTAAGCTCAATGAACTCATTGAGAATAATCCTGATGTTCAAGTCTTACTTAACCGTCTGGAAAGTTCAGAAGCCCTTAAAGGGAGACTGACTCGCTCATTTCTTCCGAAGATCTCTCTTTCTTATGGACGCGAGCGCTTTACGACTGGGCCTTTTCACCGTGCGAATCAACCCTTCGGAGGAATTGAGGCAGAGGTCAATCTTTTTAATTCTGGTAAAGACAGAATTGAAAATAGCTTGAGAGAAACTCAGGCTGAAATCTCTCGAATCGAAGTCTCAATCATCAGGGCCCAAGTATTAGCTGAGTTAAAGAAGGCCCTGTCTCACTATGCTTATCTAGTCGAAGTTAAAGCTGTCACCACTGCGGCTTTATCGCAGAATGAAGAGAACCTGAGGAGTGCTCAAAAGAGAATTGAAGCTGGTCTTGCCTCCGAAACAGACTCTCTTGATTTTAGACAGCAAAAAATTCAATTTAAACAAGAAATATCCACTCTTGAGTATGAGATGGGTGTCACGCAAAGACTTGTGAGTACTCTCTTTGGAAATAATCCTGAAGATACTGTCATGACTGATTTTACCAATGCTCACCCAGATCACGCTGATGAGTCCAAGCTTCGTCAGTCAGGTGACTCTCTCATCTTGAAAAAAGCTCAGCTGCAAAGAGAAGTTGCGAATTTTGAGTTTGAGAATCACCGACGTTGGTGGACTCCAACATTTGATGTCTATGGTTACGCTCAGCGTTTCACGCAAAAAGAGAGAGAGTATGATTTGAGTGGCGAACGTAATGATGTGACTTTTGGATTTAAATTCACTTTTCCTATTTTTGATGGGGGCGAAGGACCGCGCGGAGCCCAGGCGACTAAATCGTTAGTTCAGGCAAAGCAAAATGAACTCCGATCCCAAGAGCTCGTTCTACAGCGCCAAACCCTTGATGCTCGGAAAAAACTAGAACTTGCCCATGATTTGATTCATGGGTCAGAAGAAAATGTCCAGGTCATGAATCAGTACCGCAAGCGTGTTTTGGCAGAGTATGCTAAAGGTGTAAAAAACTCACCTGACGTGCTTCAAGCGAGCCTGCGCTGGATTGAGGCGAATATTCGTTACGCGGAAGTGAAGAAAAATTATCAGTTTGCTAAAGTAGAAGCGGAGTTTCTGGCAAGTCTACAATAAGCTTTTTAAGGGATAGGGATCAATCATATGGGCGGACATCATCATCACGGTCATAATCACAATCAAGATAATCAGAGAAATATTCTCTTGGCCTTCTTCTTAAATTTTGGATTCTCTATCATTGAGTTTATAGGAGGCTATTTAACTAACAGTGTGGCGATCTACTCGGATGCGCTTCATGATCTTGGTGACAGTATTGCTCTACTCTTTGCCTATTTCGCTGAAAAATTGAGTCTTCGAAAGCCCGACAAGAAATTTACCTTTGGTTATCGCCGATTCTCTGTGTTAGCTGCTCTTGTGAACGGAATCATTCTTTTGGTTGGGTCTACTTTTATTATTTCAGAAGCCATAAAGCGTTTTCAAAATCCCGAGCCCATCATGGCCGAAGGAGTGATCCTGTTGGCGATATTGGGTCTTGCTGTGAATGGGTTTGCAGCTTTTCGTATGTCTAAAAACTCAGGACTCAACTCGCGCATGTTGATGTTTCATCTTCTAGAGGACATCCTTGGATGGTGTGCTGTTTTAGTGGTGAGTATTGTTCTACTTTTCAAGCCTTGGTATATTCTGGACTCAATTCTCTCTGTTATTATTGCTCTGATCATCATCAATGGAGTGGTAAAGAATCTTTTTGAAGTTAGTAAAATACTGATGCAGGCCTTTCCTTCAAGTTTTAACAGGGAAGAGGTCTTAAGGGATCTCCTGCAATTTGAAAATGTTCAAGACATTCATTTCATTCAAGGTTGGTCGGTTGATGAATCACATTATAGCTTGTCTCTGCATGTAAAAGTGTCGGCAGATATGCAAATGAGAAATGTGGACAGTCTAAGAGTCAAGATTGAGGCTTACCTGAGAGAAAAGCACGTTCTCTATTCCACTATTCAGTTTGAAGGTGAGGATTGTGCCACGCGCTAGCTTGAATAATGTTTACTAAGTTTGTGCTTAAAAAAATAATAGCTGCATGATTTCTTTCATCACACTTTTATTCTGCCTCTTTAATGCTACCCACGCCGAGGGGGGGCAGGAGAATAGAGGACGTGTGGCGAGTGTGTATATCTCTGAAACATTTATCAATGAACAGTTGGCCAGTCATCTTGCAAACTCCGATATCATCAAAGAGATCAAGGCGCAGTTTGAGCCAAAAGAGGATACGATATTTTTGCGTGGTCTTATGCAGGTCCCTGTTGATGATTATCGTGCCATGGGGATTGATCCCAAGTTGTTGCAGTTTCGATTTCAGGTCGCTGTCAAACCAAGTCTTGCGCAGGGAGAGTACCTCGTTCTCGAGTTCCCACTCTCTGAAACCTATTTTTATCAGGCGAGTTCGAAAAATTCAAGACGTGACCGAGTGGTGATTCCGGTACAGCTCCTGTCCCTTGGGATCGCATCGATGAGGGGATACTTTGCCGCTCTCTCGGGTGACTTCTCAAGCTTTGATCGTAAGCGTGCAAAACTCACAGCGCTCCTCAACGGAATTCAAAATACCCTTAAAACAGAAAAGAACGAAGATGCCGTAGCAGCTCTTAGACGAGAAAAAAAATCACTAGGACTGCAACTTGCTTCAATGGAGCTTGAGAGAGAAAAATTTCAAGACACTGCCAAGACGCTTAACCGTGTTCTCGGGTTCACTAGTGAGTCGGAGTTTAATCTTAATAATGAAATAAAGGCTAAAGAAAACTCCGTGATGTTTCGCATGAAGCTTAAGAACATCGTCCCATACCTAAAGAACGTTGAACTCGAAGAGATTAAGCTAGGTCGCAACACCAAAGACGGTCTTGGAGAGGGGTATTTTATCCTTCATCTCACGTCACAAGTTCAGGGTTTGGTGCCTGTTAAAATGAAGGTGCCTTACACTTCTAAAGATAAATTTAAGATACCCCCGGCGCTGGGAATTCGCCTGAATCAGGCGCTCCTAGATACAACGGTAGTGAGCGATGTTGAGAAAGAAAAAATCCCGGAAATGGTGAAAGATTTCAACATAACGTTTAAGGATGATGGGGTCCATGTCACCGGCAAGGTGAAGAAATTTTTCATGACCATCCCTTTTGATACCCTGGTGGATTTCGTCTGTACGGAGCCGGATGTTTTCGAGGTTCGGATCAGAGAAATGAAAGTCTTTATGGTGGATCTTAAATTCCTCACTCCGCTTGCTCTAAAAATTTTGCGAAAACGTCTCATGAATGCTCTTGAGGGGATTGGAACTTTCAAATATGTAGGGAAAAAAGAAAAAGCTAACACCTTAAGAGTTCGTATCGATTCTCAGAAACTCATCCCTGCCTTCCCAGGTCTTCACCTTGTGGACGTCAAGGTGAGGGATGGAAATTTCATGCTTAGAATAGGAAAGACCGAATGAAGAGACTGATGGAATTATTTGATGTTACTCCTCGAGTAGCGGCAACCTTGGCGATGCTTGTAGGGATTTTACTACTAACAGGAACGATTGCTTTCTTTAAAAGTGCTCCACCTAAGCATCTTCGCATGATCACAGGACCTGAGGGATCAACTTTTCATGAAACTGGCNNTGGAAAATCTCCAGCAACTCAGTGACCCTAAAGCTAAAATCGATTTGGCCCTTGTTCAAGGCGGACTCTTTGATGACGAGGTCGATCTTCAAGGTGTCGTCTCACTGGGAACCATCAAACATCAGCCGCTCTTTTTCTTTTATCGAGGTAAAGACACTGATCGCCTCTCAGATATGCGTGGAAAAAGACTGGCCATTGGAGCCGAGGGAAGCGGAACGAGAAAGCTGGCGCTAAAGCTCTTGGCCCTGAATAAGATCAAACCCGAAGACAGTCAGGGAACCACACTCCTTGATCTGAAAGGCAAGGACGCCACTCAAGCCTTGGTCTCTGGTGAAGTGGACGGGCTTTTTATCATGACCGGTGATGCGAGCTTAAATGATTTAAAAAAACTCATGCGTGCGGACAACATAAAACTTTTAAGTTTCAAAAATGCTTCAGCCTACATGCGCCGGATTGATTCGCTCCATAACTTAGATCTTCCTGAAGGCGTGATTGATTTTTCACGTAACCTTCCTCCACACACAGTAAAGCTCGTAAGTGTCATGGCCGAGATCGTGGCTAAAGAGTCTCTCCATTCAGCCATTTCTGATCTCGTGCTTGATGCGGCGACAGCGATCCACGGAAACCCCGGTCTTTTCCAGAGAAGAGGTGAGTTCCCTGCGCCCATTGCTCATCACATGAAACTCAGTGAGGATGCTCAGCACTTTTATAAGTCTGGAAAAACTTTGCTCTACCGGCATCTGCCTTTTTGGCTCGCCAGTCTTACGGGGCGCTTCTTTGTGGTTTTCCTCCCTATTCTACTTCTTATCATCCCTTTGGTTCGTACCACTCCGGCCTTGCTCCGATGGATGGGAGAACTTAAGATTCGACGTCGCTACAAAACTCTTCTCAAAATTGAACGGGAAATCAAGACCACCACCGATAGTTCCAAGCTCGATAGTCTTTACAAAGAATTTGAGAGGATTGAGCAAGATGTACGCAATATGCGTGTGCGTCCAGCGTTTGCCGAGCAGTTTTATTTCTTACGGGTTCATATTGATTATGTAAGGAATTTGATAGCTCGGTCTAGTTAAAGAGAGTTCTCAATACTCCCTCAGCCCAGAGCCTGGAGTCTGCATTATTGTGGTGAAGTCCGTCACCAGCGTATCCCTTAGGCACAAAAGTGCGGCTGTCGATCAGGCGGCATATCCCTTTAAGTTCTGCTTCAAGTTGAGCATAAAATTCGTCAACGATAGTGTCTGGCTTGTCATAGATCGAGCCTGTAGTATGGTAAGTGGGGCCAATCCAGATGCAATCTTTTTCTGAGAGAGTGTTTAAAAAAACAGATATTTTATTTTTTATAGTTTGAGACCCCAAAGTTGCCAATCGTTTTCCCTCTGTGACTTTCCAGTTGAACATATTATCACCGAGGTTCACGATGATAGTTTTGTGCTCCAGCGGGCGCAGAATTTGGCTCACGCTGGCAAATGTTGCCTTGGTAAGGCTGATAAATTCTCCCTGATCATAACTTGAAAATCCACATTCTGTGCGAGAGCCGGTGACCCAGTTTTGAGGTGATGAACCGCAGGCGGAGTAGTAGGAGAGCTTGAGCTTGCGTGTGAGAAATTCTTGGATGAATACGTTTCCAAACCTTTTGCTAGTCTCGTTTGGATGAAGTGCTGAAATGTGAGAATGAGAATCACCAATGTAAAGAATTGTGTTCGTATAAGCTGGATGGGCCATAAGGATAAAGACCAAGATAGTTATGCACTTCATGGTAGGACAATATATTTGTTGGATTCCACTGTAAATAAGTCATTCAAGTCTTTGTTTTTCGTGCATACTTTTTATCATGGCCAATTGCTTGAGATCACTTTTTGAGAGTCTATAAAATTGGAAATAGGGATAGAGTAGATATTTAAAAGAATTCTTTAAATAGATTGCAATATTTTTTGTCCGGTCAGGTGATAGATTTTCCATTCATTTCCCCCCTTCAAAAGAAAGCGGACCACCGAAGTGGTCCGCCGGCAGAAGTCTTTTGATTCCCTCTTGCGAGTTCTTCATAAGCTTCATGAGTACTGTTATAGCAAGAGGAGAGGATTTAATATCCTAGGAAATGTCTAGAGTGTGTGTAGAAAACTAACCCTCGAAACAGCGACAGTTCTTGATCGTTTTCGAGTTAAGTTTTAAGGTAAAGAGATCTTCGGATTCGCAATAGCTCACATCCGAACGTTTAATCTCAATGCGGGCCTTGGGTGATTTTGTTTCGATACTGTAGCTAGAATCAAAAGCTTTTGTTTCTACCACGACGGCTTCTTTACCTCTGAAGAACACTCTGAGGTCTTCAATGAATTCATTCTCAGGGTGCTCGAAAATAAGATGAACACTCGCTTTGTTTTCATTGGCATCCACTGTCGCCGGATCACCGCAGAGAACGGCTGTGGTGGCAAACGCATTGAGGGATAGGAATAAAGAGCAGAGAGCTAATACTTTCATGGCCGACCACCTTAAGTTGTTTGATCTATGAGGATATAGAGAACTGTCGAATCATTAAAAATAAAAATATAGTAATAGTGAGAGCAGTATTCGCTTTCTCCGTCAGCATAGATTCGGTGTACAGCTGCTTTGAGTTTACCCTGTTTGTGCGCCATCTGAATGAGGGTGCCAAGTTTTGTCGAGCGAATCATTTCCTTGAAAGACCAATCACTAAAGGTAGAATCAATCCCCGAATACGTCTCATACTTACAAGAACCATTTTCAAGCATCTGAGTGAGTTCGCTTCGTGCTTGGCGGAGTCCAAAGCCGGGCTTATTTTCGATAGTAAGGTCTCCGTTCCCCATATTGTAATCACCAATACGTACTTCTTCTTTTATCATTTCGATCACATTGCGTTTATCAGAAAGAGTGGAATCCACACTCCTCACCAACCAAGACTTGGTTAGTTCGCCATTAAGACCGGGAGTGAAGTTGGTGACGACAATAGATTTGCCGCTAATGTTTAAATCTTTTAAGTCGAAGTTGTATTCAACTGTCATGACAGTGACTTCATTGAGTCTGCTGTCACGTTGGCTAGAGACGATTTTCATTATACTATTTTGGCATTGCTTAGAATCAAAGTTAATCGTCTCATCTCGCAGTGATGTTTCCTGCTTGAGGCTTTCACAGATTTTATTTTTGATATCTCTCGACTTGAGTTCCTGTGAGGCAAATGTCACTGAAGAATAAAGCATCAACACAATTGGAAGCAGACTCATCATATAAACCTCTCATTCTGTGAAGGGGTTATATGTAGTTCAAAGGCAGCCGACTAGTTACGGCATTAAGGTGTGAAAAAATTACAAGCTAAATTGATTTTGGCAAGCGCGGTTGATGGCTGACAAGAACTCAACATCTGAACGAGATATAAGATCTCCTTTCGTATCAAACAGACGAGGTCTTGGGATCCGACATTTTTTACTTCCTTGTGTCACGATGGCTTCTGCCGCTCCCTGAGTGGGGTACTCGAAGCGGTGATCGAGACGGATACTTATACCGCTGCCCTGGTAATGGACATTGGGTGGCGTCCGCAAGTGCCGATTGGTGTTTAGGTCTTGGGGGCCCTCGCGGAGAGCACCTCCGAGGATGGCGTTTGAGCGTCGATCAAGATCGACGGTTTCACCAGTGGGAAGAGTCATCCTCACGACTTCACCAATATTTTCAACTTTAGGAATTGTCCGGCGTGGCAGGAGGAACACCATCGACTTCACGTCATGGGAGTCAGGACCGCCGGCAGAATCGATGAGTGAAAGGAAAGTTTCATTCAAAGCGTGGTTAGCGCTTTCCATTTCAATTTGCCGGTAGGGTTTCCCACTGTCCTCATAAGGAGATACGAGGTGGTCTATCAGGGGGTGACCATCTCCTGATCTAAATGAAAAACCAGCGGGATATTCGCTACGACTGTTATTGTTCTGAGAACAATTAAAGACACTTAAAATACTATAACCGTTGCCAGACTTTGAGCTTCCACAACGAGCATCAACATCTCTTGTTACACGAGGGTAAGGAATCGAACTAGGATCCCGGTTAATTTGATTAATCATTGGTGGAGTCAGTCGTAGTGGCGGTGTAATCGTCGTGGGCGAGGTCGTTGAGGGAAGACAGTTATTCAGGGCCATGAAGGTCGAGTTTACTGTTGAACTCAGGTCTGTCACGCTCCCCACCACACTGACAAGATCTCTGGTTTCGCCGGACGAACCCGCGGACAGGTTCAGGTTTAAGGCCCTGAAAGCAGCAACTTTTTGTTTGAGGCTTGAGCACATGGGCTTTGTCGCCTGCATGCCATTTTCACAAATCTCATCAACGAGAGCGAAGAGTTCATTGAACTGCTGCCCTTTATTAGGAGACGAAATGTCGGTGGCAATTTGCTCAAGGGTCTTCCCAGAGGCTTTGAAGAGTCCTTCGCACTGTGAAAATGCCGTATTCCTTTCAGTGGGCGTCGAAGCTTTCGCACAGAGATTATCACCAAAGAGTAGCGGTTGGCATTTAAGTTGATTGCTCCCACA
>DIVA01000089.1 GCA_002435705.1 Bacteriovoracaceae bacterium UBA6144 | reverse complement strand
TTTCGGGTTCAAACCAATGGCCAATCATCTTAGTTAATCCGCCCCATCCCATAGAAAGAAAATAGCGACACACACACCAGGTCACAATAAAGAAAATTAAATTGGACCCAAGGGAGAAAACAAAATTCGAAATGATCGCACCCGCTAGACCGAGAAGAAAAATTTTTTTGCCTCCCACTTTATCACCAAGGGGACCATTGATGAATTTACCTATGGCATAACTTATCTCCGAATACAGAGCAATCAAGCCCAACTCGGCGTTGGTGTAACCAAAATGACTCGACATAAGGGGAAATGCGGCGGAAAGATTGGCGCGACAGATGTAGTAGCCAATGTAGCCAATAATGGCCACGAGGAATGTGGAGTAGCGCCAACGCTTAAGTCTAAGTTGAGTAGAGTCAGTCATAGAATGATTATAAAACAGAGCAAAAAAAAAGGGCGGAAAATCCGCCCTTTCGATTTTATTGACAGCCTTTAGGCATCAGATATTTAAATTCCGCATCACTCCAACGAGCACTTGTATTTGTCGTTCTTGAGCCCGGAGCTGCAAACCCCATGACTTTTCTGAAATCACTACAGCGCCAATTATTTAAACGCGAAGATCTATAAAGATCCGTTGGAACATAATTAAACATCGGGGCAACAATGTACATACAGATCGCCTTGCTTGAATTGCGGTAATAATCCTCTAGATTATTGATCTTCAGACATTTTCCTTCGGTGTGACCATCAAAAGCAGACAGCCAATCTTCAAGTGTGACTGCTGATGACATAAAAGTTGAATCAAAAACGAAAGGAGTCGATTTGTCTTTTAGGTAAACCACAGGGGCCACATGGTACCACCACTTGTGCTTAAACTTTGATGTGTAAGCCTCCGAGAAAAAAATAAATACTTTATCTGTTCCACGCTCAACACCTTTTTCACTCTGCAAGTGCTGATGTGTGCGTGACCAAAACTGAGCACGGTTATAACAGTCATCATTTACATCGTAGTAGTCTGAGCTATAAGGATAGACTGCCTTGAAAAGGGCATTGAGCTCTCTTTTTGAGGCGGCGACGATGGGCTCAAACGGAGTGGTCGAAGTACGCAAGAGACCTGTAGAGAGTCTATTTTCACGTGAGAGGATTTCTACCGCTGTGACTTTGAAGACAGAGCCGATCTCTTTATCACGCAAAAGTTCAAGATAGAGTTTTACTTCCCACCCATTTTTCTTTGCATCTAAAAGGTCACCGATCTCTTTGATAAGAGTGCCATCGATTTTGATAATACGATTATCATTGTTGGCATAAACAGTGGCATCGATCAGATCCCCAGACTCATTTTCATTAAGACTTACATCAGCGATTGTAGTGATCACCTCGCGAGAGAGCTCCATCGTGCTGTTAACATCAAAGGCGTGTGAGGGTGAGTTAAAAAGAATAGCAACAAGTGCTAGACCCTTTAGAAACGACACCAGAAAATTCATAAAAGACTCCTGTTAGAATAAGTAAGAAACTTATAGAAGAAAATGTCTTCTTTTAAAATGAACAAAGAAATCTATGTAAAATTTACTCTTCGACTAAAAACTGCTCATCAGCACCGAAGACTTTCAGCGCAGAGGAGCGGCCCATGGCAGGTGAAAAATCACTGATTTTATTTCTCGCAACATAAAGCTCTCTAAGGCGCGGGAGGTGGTGAATAAACTCAATATGCTCTAGGCTACTCTCCTCTAGATTTAAAATGGAAAGATGCCTGAGCCCAGAGAAAAAATTCAAATCCATGAGACTCACGCGGCTCAAATTGAGGCTTCTCAAGTCACTAAGATCATGCAGGAAGGAGAAGTCTTGAATCTTTTGACCTGAAAGATTGAGGTCCTCAAGAGTATGAAGATTTTTAAGAGGAGAAAAGTCCACAAGATCAACTGGAGCGAAGATGGTCAACTCTCGACGTCTAATCAACTCATAGTTTCCGTCAACGCAAGCACTTACTGGAAGTGAGAACATATTAAGAATGGCATTAATGGTCCGTCTGGCTTCACCCTGAATGCTTTGATCCTGACACATCCTTATAAAATGCGTACGAGCGATGTTATTGTACTGCCGCTTTGCTCCTATCAGCCAAAGCTTTGAATCTAACTCATAAAACTCACGGATATTGTTGTAAGAGATGTCTAAAAATCGCAGATGCTTTAACTGCCTCAAAGGAGAGATGTCGCTGATGGCATTATCTCTCAAGATCAGGCGCTCCAAGCGAGGAAAGAATTTAAGAACTTCTATCTCTTTTACATAACTTGCATCAAGACTGAGATTGGTGATCGACGGCGCTCGGCTAGCGAGGTCAAAACAATCGCTTGCTTTGAGTGTCCGCATGAGAACATGCAAAGTATAGGCCTGTGCACCCTGAGCAGACTGGCACATTTGAGTTAAGTCTTGAGCCTGTGAGCGCGTTACAGGGGCACAGTTATCAGGTGCCTCATCTGAGCGTAACTTGACTTGAGCGACTCCCTCAATCCAGCAGAGCCAATGACGGATTGTGGAGAATGCCGTCCCCTGCGGGCCGTGATTAAAACGAGAGGCCCTGGAGACAAGTCCCAAAAGATAACTTTTCCCCTCGAAATGATAAAAGAGTGGTCCTCCACTATCACCTTCCCGGGGAGCCGGCTTAAAAAGCCCAAAGCGGTCAATGGCTTTACCTGCAAGAACGAGTATTTCTGAGGAAGTTTTACCTTCAATTTCAAGCAGTCCTGCGTGCTGGGTTCCAAACAACTCTTGTGTTCGAGTGGTGCGCCCGAGCTGTTGCTCAGAAAATCCAAAACCGACGATTTCAACTTGGCTGCCCTTTTTGACAGACTTAAGTAACTCATAGTCACTGGCGATGGGACGAATGAAAGCGGCCAACTCAATCAGGGGCTTTTTCAGGCGGATCACAGCAATGTCGGCCAGACCTCTTATGTCTCTCAAATAGCGAGGATGAATATGAAAAGAGTCCATCTCAACCAGTTGATCGCTCACAAAACCATCAAGGCTTGTATGACCAAGATAGATGCGTACATCCTTAATCCTCTGGCGGCGCTCCCTCAAAGATTCAACCTGATTGCCTTCTCTCAAGCAATGGGCCGCAGTGAGAATGATCTGTGGATGAACCAGAACTCCTGAACAGAAAATTTTATGACTCCCTTCGTGAGAATCCACTCTCATCGCTAAGGCCAGGACGTCTTTCGCCTTTGAAGCAGTAGAAAAATC
>DIVA01000121.1 GCA_002435705.1 Bacteriovoracaceae bacterium UBA6144 | reverse complement strand
GCCAGCGCACATGTTTTCACATGATCTGAGTGGCGAACGGAAGCCGCTAGGATTTTCGTAGGGAAGTCATAGTTATTAAAAATCACGCGGATTTCATGGATAAGATCCATACCCGTCTGGCCAATATCATCGAGGCGTCCAATGAAGGGAGAAACATAAGTCGCTCCATTTTTAGCGGCCAGGAGTGCTTGGTTTGCCGAGAAAATCAAAGTCACATTCGTTTTGATATTTTTGCTCGAGAGTTCTTTGAGAGCGATCATTCCGTCTTTAGTCATAGGAAGTTTAATCACGACGTTCTTATGAATCTTGGCCAGCTCCATGGCTTCTTTGAGCATTCCTGGAGCATCAGTGCTGATCACTTCAGCTGAAATGGGGCCATCGACGATTTCACAGATTTCTTGGATAAGGGCCTTTTGATCTTTACCCGTTTTGGCCACAAGAGAAGGGTTAGTGGTTACGCCATCAACAAAGCCCCAAGCATGGGCCGTGCGGATTTCATTGAGATCACCGGTATCGATAAAAAACTGCATAGTATCCTCCGTAATGAGTCAGGTAATAGGTATGGCTTTGAAAGATCATTTTTACGATGCATAATAATAAGCATGAAGCGTCTTGGCCATTATTTGCTCTATTCACTTATTCTCAGCACGTTTATGTTTTCGTCTCAGGCGTTAGCTTCCAATTATGAGCCCGCCTTTCCGCAGGATGGTTTCTTATCTAAGGATATGGATCACAAAATGGATCCTGCACTGGATTACTCACGCTTTGTTGGGCGAGTCACGGATAAAGATGACTCTGGACGTATTTTTAAAATCAAAGTGGAAAATAACAACGCTAAATTTTTCCGCGCGGCTGATGTGGTGTATTTTCGTGTGCAAGGTTTTGAAAAGCGCGACCGCTGTAAAAGCTTTGTGAAAAACGTTGAGGACTACTACTTCACCGTCTATGTGGAGAACCTCTCACCCTGTTGGTCGGATAAAGAGTACTTTAAACGGGGAACGATCCTGCAATTTGAATCCAATGTTCTCTCCACTCGGGTCTATGAGGCGATGAAGTACCGCGAAATGCTGGTGACTCGCAAAAATGATTTCTTAAAGCAGCTCAACGGCATCAATAATTTCTTATGGACCTTTGATCAGCAAAAAGTCAAAGTCGCCGCCGATTATGACCAGCGCATCGTTGAGATGCAAAAGGCGCGGCAAAAAGCTTTGGATGATCTGATTCAGATGAAACAAGAGCAGATGAACGTGCAAACGGAGTTGATGAGAAAACTCAACGAACTCGACGGCTCGTTGAAGTATTACCAGATCGAGCGCCAAGAACTCATGACCGATCGCTGGAATATGGACCACGACGCAGGTCTGCCAGTGGGCCAGAGGCCTCAAGAGCTCAAAGTCGAATAATTATCTACTTCTCACCCCCTTTCAAAATCCTAGGCTCATGCTAGATTAAGGCATGAAAAATTTTAATCATCTGCTTGATCTTCAGACCGCTCTGGCTGTTCACCCCATGTTTAAGGAATTGAGCGACATTAAAAAAGTGCGCCAGTTTATGGAGATCCACGTGTGGGCGGTTTGGGATTTTATGAGTCTCTTAAAGCGACTGCAGAGAGATCTAACCTGCGTGACTCTCCCATGGAAGCCTTCTCCTTATTCCTCGAGAGTGGTGCGGTTAATTAATGAAATTGTGCTAGGAGAAGAGAGCGACGTAGATCAAAATGGTGAGCCCACGAGTCACTTTGAGTTGTACCTGCGTGCCATGCAAGAAGTGGGCGCTGATACCACCGCCATAGAGCGCTTTATTCAGCACAATGATTCAAGCCTTATGCCCCGCGAGGCCCAAGCTTTCGTTTCTCATACTTTAGAGCTAGTGGAGAAGGGCGAGACAGTGGAGGTCGCTGCTGCATTCTTCTACGGCCGTGAGAAAGTGATTCCAGGCATGTTCCAAGGGATCCTTGATGTGTTGATGCAGGAGAGTATTCCCTGTCCCACTCTCAATTATTATCTTGAGCGCCACATTCATCTCGATGGCGAGGAGCACGGCCCCATGAGTGAGAAGTGTCTGAATGAGATTTGTCGAAATGATGAAGGTCTTGAGCAGCTGGCCTTAGCGGCAGGAATCAAGTGCCTTGAGATGCGCAGTGACCTGTGGACTAGAACACAGAACTTTTTAGTGAACACTGGCGCAGCACTCGATACTCATCCAGCTCATTAAGCTCCACGATCTTTACGCCATTATTTTTAGCAAACTCTAAAAAGAGCTCAGTACCTTTGAGCGTTTTTTCATGGATATCATGCTGAAGGATCACGCCCCCGCGCGGAGGGTTCGTGACCGTATAGGCTTTCTTGCGGTAGAGCAGTTTACCACTGGCATTACGGTAAGATTCAAAAGTAAAGGCCCGTCCACCCAACTCATGGGCCTTTAGACTTTGGAAAATATCTTCTGAAGTCATATCTGCCACCCAGTCATTGGAATCCACATCCCAAAAAGCAAACTGTAGACAGTTGTCGCCGTAGAGGGCTTGCGAGAGAGACTGCATGGCATTCATGTGGTGGTAAGCAGAGTTCGCGCCATAAGCGGCGTAAGGAAAACGATAGAAGAGTTGCTGGAAATCAACACCGGACTCATCATAGAGAGCGTGGAGTTTCAATTGAGCTATTTCCAGATTCTTTTTAAACTCAGTCTCTGTGATCTGATTTGAGTTATGGTGCTTCTCTCCGTGGTTGGCGACGATGTGCCCTTCCTCGATCATGCGCTTGACGATGGGACGAGTGGCAGCCGAGAGGCGCTCGGTGATGATAAAGAAAGTCGCCTTGACCTGATACTTCTTCAAGATATCTAAAAGCCTTGGTGTGTGTGTGACATGAGGCCCATCATCAAAGGTAAGAGCGTAGGTGGAAGTATTATAAGCCGAGCGAGCGGCGTATTGAGCAAATCCTCTCTCATCCGAGCGGTAGCTGCGGTCTTCGGGGTATTGTTTCTCTTGAGCAAGCCCAGAGAGGATAAAAACCAAGATAAGTGATAGCATGACTCGGGTATAGCGAGATTTTCAAACTCCGCCAAGCTCACTGTAAGGAAATAATCGACAAAGTTTAAGGCCCCAAACCTAAGAGGGGCTTAACCTATTAGAAATCGTATCTCACGGATGAGTTAGATTATTTATTAAGGAGGATGTTTATGATCCGCAACGTCTCATTGGGTTTTGCTCTCATGCTTATGACCCAGATGGCTTTCGCCAGTGCCGGTTTTCAGAAGAGATTTAAGCTTGTTAAAAACGATCAAGGTCAAACGGTTGCGATTCGCCTCAAGGCGCTTTCTATGCGTTTCACACTGGCGCCTTTTATTGAGCAAATCAAAAATGACATCCTTTCTGAGCAGCGCCGCATTAAAAGCCTAGGCTTCATGGATTATGAATCAGAAGTGGATGCCCGCCTCGTAGCGATGGGAATGGATCCATACTCAAAAGACTCAGAAGGCGCTGAAGAGATCCGCGCTGTGAAAGAGTCTTTGATGAACATTCCAAACATCAACGTAGAAGAAAGCTTTCTCGCCATCGAGCGCTCGGGTCTTATGGCCGAGTTCGAAAAAAAGATCCAAGACGCTCTCTTGCAGCTGGATCTCGCTTTAGTGGCCAATCTTGATGATGCCCGCTTCTTTTATCGCCGCAACGTGATCTACTCGGTTGTGACTTGGGCCCTTGAGCAAGCGCAGAAGAGATTCTCTTCGGTCCCTTTCTTGAATCTTGCAAGTTTTGTGATCGTGAAGGTTCACGACCTGTTGCACGAGCAAAAAACTTTCCACCACAACATGATGCTTCACTATTTCCAAAACGTTTCTGAAGCAGAACTAGGTCTTACGAAGTCAGAAGTCGACCGCGCCGTTTCTTCCATCTACGAGTACCGCATCGGCACCACTGGCCTTTCAGAGTCAAACCGCGCCGCTCGTGAGTGGGACGTGTTTGGTTGGAATAAGTTCTACGTTCAGCTTCGTCAGGGAAACACTCGCGCTCGTGCACTCTCTCAAGGCTCTCGCTACACAGATTCAAAGCGCGTAAATTTCGCTTTCCAAGAATCAACGACTGAAGGCTCACGTCGCATTTACAACCTTTTGATGAATGCGCACT
>DIVA01000050.1 GCA_002435705.1 Bacteriovoracaceae bacterium UBA6144 | reverse complement strand
TATAACTACATCTGGATCGGTGGTGTATGGAATGACTGGACGGATTCTCAAATAGACCGCGTGAAAGAATTCCTCGATGCCTTTGAGCCCCAAACGGAAATGTATCATCAGCTCGTTTCTATGAATAAAATCTTCGTTCAGCGTACCGCGAACGTAGGAGTTCTTTCTGTTCAAGATTGCTTTGACTACGGAGCCACTGGCCCCGTGCTAAGAGGTTCTGGCTATAAGTGGGATCTTCGTAAAAATGCACCTTACTCTCTCTACTCAGAATTTGATTTTGATGTACCAGTTGGAGTAGGTGAGGTCGGTGTTGTGGGTGACTGTTGGAACCGCTACATCGTACGAATGAAAGAAGTGAAGGAATCAATTAAGATTATCCGTCAGGTCATGGACAAGCTTGAGCCCGGCAGCGTGATGGGTAAAGTGCCTAAGGTCATCAAGCTTCCTGAAGGTGAAGTGTATGTTCGTTCAGAATGTCCACGTGGTGAGCTTGGTATTCATCTCATCAGTAAAGGTGGAAAAGAGCCTTATCGTCTAAAAGTTAAGTCACCCTGCTTTACCCACGTCTCTATGCTCCCACTCATGGCCCCAGGCCAGATGGTGGCAGACTTTGTGGCAACAATCGGGTCAATTGATATCGTTCTCGGAGAGGTGGATCGATGAGCACTCACACAACTATTCAAGCTCCTGCAAAGCCTAGTGCATTCAAAGCTTATTTTGCAGAACTCTTTAATGGCGTTTCTACAACTCTTAAAGGTATGTGGATTACTTTCCGCTTCGTGTGGGGAGTGAAGCCAGTCTCTATTGAGTATCCTGAAGTTAGAGAAGTATTGCCTGAGCGTGCTCGTCACCGTCTCTATAATGATGCTCAAAACTGTATCTCGTGTACTCAGTGTGCGATGGCTTGTCCGGTGGATTGTATCTATATCTCATCAGAAAAGTTGCCTGAAGGATCAGAGATCAAAAAAACATCTAATGGTCAGTCCATTCGTTTGAAGCTGACCCAGTTTACTATCGATACTGCACTTTGCTGCTACTGCGGCCTTTGTACGACTGTTTGTCCTACGGAGTGCCTCACGCATACGCATGATTACGAGTTTGCTCAGTATACTATCGATGCCATGAAGTACGACTACCTTGCTCCTGATGTGGTGGCATGGCGTGATCGTATCGTTAACAAGTAACTAGGAAGCCTCCCTCTAGGGAGGCTTTTTTATGCGCCTTACTCTACTTATTTTTTTCATTCCCCACCTCCTGTATGCCTCCACTTGGAAAGAGCGGTATAAAAATTATCAGGATGTGTTTGCATCTCTCACGCCTCTTGAGGGCTGTGTCTCCACTAAGGGCGAACCCCTTTTATCCTTTGAAAAATTATCCCAAAATCCGAAAGGGAAAAGAATCTTGGTGCTCTCTCTTATTCATGGAAATGAACCGGCGGCCGGTGACATGGGGTTTCGCTGGATCAAGCGCTTGATCAGAATTCAACCCCATAATTCGTGGCTTATTTTACCAGTCGTCAATCCTGATGGAGTAGAGGCACAAACACGAACGAATGCGAATGGAGTAGATCTCAATCGCCATTTTCCTACTGAGAACTGGGATACTCTCGCCCATGCAGCTTGGAAAAATGCAGGAAGTCCTAAAGCTAAATTCCCAGGACATAAAGCAGGCGAGGAGTCAGAGATGCGCTGCCTGCTTAAAATTATCGATGAGTATAAGCCAGATTTGATTGCTTCACTCCATATTCCCTTTGGGCTTCTTGATTACGATGGCCCAGGCAAGGTCCCAGCATTTTTGCCCATGAAATGGAAAAGATTGGGTCATTATCCTGGAAGCCTCGGCCGTTATGCTTGGGCAGAGAGAAAAATTCCCGTTATCACTGTTGAGTTGCCAGAAAGCACCTCTGAAGCCTTACTTAAAAAGATGGATCGTTTTCAAGACGAACTGTCTTATCTGGCAAAATAAGCTTAGCGCCTAATGATTGCTTCTAAAGCAACGGCATCGACCACAAGGCTTGGATTGGAGCTCATGAGACCAGAGCGCCTTGCAAAGCTTCCTTTGAAATAGACGGGTATTCTTTGACCCCGCGGAAACTGCTGATAGCTGCTCGCCACTTCAGGGTTAATACTCATCACACGGTACTGGGTATTTTCAAACTCAACCACATCATCTGTGAGTGTTCCATTTGGTGATCTTTCGAGGAAACCAATTCTCACATCCACTTGGGTCAGTGAATTGTTGCCACTCATTGCGATAAAACTATCTTGTACCTGCTGAATCTTTCCACAGCCGGAGATAAGAAGAAGTAGTAAGATTTTATAGATCATCGCTAATCGTTCCTTGTATGCGCCAGGAGTTCTTCTCTCTGACGATGATAAATGTTGCTGCATTCTTTTCAGATTTATCGTTGTTATAAATTCTTTTTACAAAATACAGGTCTTGGGTTTTGATGCCTTTTGAGATCTGTAAACGATAATCTGATTTTTCTATCTTATAGTTCAATTCACTCGCATCAAATTCTTCGAGGAAGTTTTGGCTAAAGATGTCTTTCGACAAGAGTTTTTCCCCAGCCATTAAACGATCGTATCTATCGAACAAATCACGAATCTCTGGCTCAGGTGCCTGAGCCGAGACGTTGAGGGAAATAAAGAACGTAATAAAAAATAAATATTTCATTTGAATTGGCACCCAAACCCTTTTGCCCGTTCAATGATTTCTTTCAATCGCTTCTCGATGAGGCCGGGACAAGAAGTGGCACGATAAAAACTGTGGTAACTTAATTTTTTTATATGCGGATATTTTTTTTGAAGCTGACAGGCCAGGCGTGCAGAGGCATCAAGCGTATCACTGGTCGGGAATCGAGGAGACCTCGGAGGATAACCACCAGGGTTATCGCGCCCTCTCTCCACATAGTTTCCTATCACAGCAACTGCAATCGTATGATAGTTCGCCTTTGCTTCTCCAGCAGGATTAAATTTATCTTTAGGGATTTCCAGAGGACCAAACTGCGGACCACACAACACGCTATCATCTTTTTCAAGCGCTTCCTGAGTGCTCATGCTGACCTTGGTGTAAGCAAAGCTTCCGGCATGGCTGCCGGCAATTCCGATGTCGCGACCTTGTGTGACCTTTGTCGCAACGAGGGGACCTCTACCGTAAGATGAATTTATGACAAAGTGATAACCAATCAT
>DIVA01000003.1:2715-3175 GCA_002435705.1 Bacteriovoracaceae bacterium UBA6144 | reverse complement strand
CAAGCACTCAATCAAGCAGGTGTGAGTCCTGAAGTAGTGGGCTACATCAATGCACACGGCACCTCCACTCCTCAGGGTGATATCGCTGAGACCAATGCGATCAAGAGTGTCTTTGGCGCTCACGCCAAGAAGCTCGTGGTGAGTTCAACTAAATCCATGACTGGACATTTATTAGGCGCAGCTGGTGGATTAGAAAGTATCTTCTGCATAAAAGCCCTTGAGACTGGTATGATTGCTCCGACCATTAACCTCGAGAATCAAGACGAGCAGTGTGACTTGGACTACGTTCCCAATAAAGCGCGCAAGGTTGATCCCCAGTACGCCCTGAACAACTCTTTTGGTTTTGGTGGGACAAACTCGAGCACACTCTTCAAGAAAGGCTAAGTATGAGCTGGATGGAAAAAACAGACCCGGAAGTTTTCAACTATATCAAAGCGGAAGCGCACCGCCAGGAAGAAGG
>DIVA01000003.1:0-2592 GCA_002435705.1 Bacteriovoracaceae bacterium UBA6144 | reverse complement strand
ATGGATCTGGCTCAAGGGGGACACCTCACCCACGGCAGCCCTGTGAACTTCTCTGGATTTTTATATAAAGCTCATCATTACGGACTTGATCCGAAGACTGAGACGATTGACTACAATCAGGTCGAGTCCATAGCAAAGAAAGAGCGCCCGAAGATGATCATCGCGGGTGCTTCAGCCTATCCGCGCTTCATCGATTTCAAAGCGATCAGTGAGATCGCAAAATCGATTGATGCTGTTTTTATGGTCGACATGGCCCACATCGCAGGGCTCGTCGCCGCAGGCGTGCATCCGAGTCCTGTGGGTTATGCGGACGTGATCACATCCACCACACACAAGACACTACGCGGACCTCGCGGAGGGATCATTCTCACCAATAGTGAAGAGTGGGCGAAAAAATTTAATTCAAAAATTTTTCCGGGCATTCAAGGTGGACCTCTTGAACATGTCATTGCTGCCAAAGCGGTAGCTTTTAAAGAAGCGTTGGAGCCAAGCTTCAAGGCTTACCAAGAGCAAGTAGTGAAGAACGCCAAGGTTCTCGCAGAAACTCTTCAGAGCTCAGGCATCGATCTGGTGAGCGGTGGAACAGATAACCATCTCGTGCTTTTAAAAACTGATTCGGTGAACATGAGNNCAAGATAAGCGCTCTCCTTTCGTCACTTCAGGCGTGCGCCTTGGCACTCCGGCCGTGACAACTCGTGGATTTAAAGAAAAAGAAATTAAGACCATGGGTGAACTTATTGTGAAAGCACTCAAGAACCCCGCCCAAGAATCCACTCTTACTCAAGTCAAAAAGGATGTGATCGAGCTGTGCCGCTCGTTCCCAGTTTATCCATGAAATATCTCCTCCTCCTCACGCTCCTAGCCTGCAATACTCAAAAAGCTGAAGAAGCTCCTCAAAAGAGCGAATTCACCGTTGAGCCCTGCGCCTGTATGAAGATCTTCCAGCCCGTTTGTGGCTCAGATGGCGTAACTTATGGAAACTCGTGTGAAGCTGAATGCCAAAAAGTCACTTGGACTGAAGGCGACTGTGCAGAGAAGAAGTAAAACCATAGACTTGACGCGGTCTTTCGGTGGACAAAGCCTGAGCATTTGGCTAACTTAATCAGTATGAACTGCCCCTTCTGTCAGACTACAGACACTAAAGTTCTCGACTCTCGTCTTCTCTCTGAAGGCTTTGAAGTCCGTCGTCGTCGTAAATGCGAAGCCTGCCAGAAAAGATTCACCACTTATGAGAAAGTCGAAGTCTCCATGCCAATGGTGGTGAAGCGTGACGGACGCACTGAAAACTTTCGTCATGAAAAACTTCGCAGCGGTATTGAGATCGCGTGTAAAAAACTCGATGTCAAAACGGAGCAGATCGATCACGTGGTAAGCAACATTGAAAAAGCCATCATGGATATTTCTGATAAAGAAGTGACCAGTGAGAAGATTGGAAAACTCGTGATGATGTATCTTCGTCACCTCGATCCTGTTGCCTATGTTCGTTTTGCGGCTGTGTACTACCGTGAACTCAAAGAAGTCGATCAGTTCCTCAATCGCCTGTCAGAAGAAGAGAAATTTTTTAAGATCAACCCGAAGGATGGCCCCATTGAATACCAGGCGTGAGACTCGCGAATTTTGTCTTCAGTTTCTTTATCATTTTCAACTTCCCATCTTCAACGAGTCAAAAAAAATCCTGGCGAAGGATTCTGTCGAACTCTTTGACCAACTCACCACTTTCCGCGAAACCCTTGGGGTGACCATGTCATCGCAGGAGCAAGTGTGGGTTTCAAGTATTGCGAAGGGATTATTGACTCACATTGACTCACTTGAAGAGATGGCACAAAAGCATCTTAAGAATTGGAAGCTCCAGCGCCTCTCGCGGATTGAGCACACGCTCCTTCTCATGGCCGCCTACGAGCTCAAACACACTCCCGAGACACCTTATAAAGTGGTGATTAACGAAGCTATTGAACTCGCAAAAAAGTATTCGACCAAAGAGTCTGGTGACTTTTTAAATGGTGTCCTTGATGCCATCCATAGAGAGTCTTAAGGATGATGCCCGAGACGCAGATTCTTAAAACAATTGCAGCTGATGTTCGCACCATCGTTTGGGCCAGTGATGAGAATCTCAGTCCACTTACTCCCTACTATCCCACAGTTGATTACCTACTAGACGGTTTAGTGAGAAGTCATCTTGAGGAAAATAAAAATTGGTCACAGGTGACCTTTGTTCATCAAGTCTTTGGCAAAAGTTTTTGGGTGGTTTTTGCCAATACTAAAGAATGTGAAATCAAATCCTTGATGACTTCAGTCAAAAATATTATTCCAGAAGAAGGCCGCTCCAAGATGGTCATCCTCAACAATGACAAACTTCCTAGCTCGTGGTCTGACTCTCTCGACAAAGTGTTTACTTTCGTCGAGAAGATCTAATTAGCGACAGACAACCTCGACCGCGCTCTTTCCAATCTTCGTAGAGGCTTTTAATTCCGACGGCTGACGCTTCAGACTCCATACATCTTTAATTGATTGAGTCTGAACTTTTCGCTCGCTACCTTCTCTGAACTCAACTTTAAAAGAATTTGATTCAATCACAACTTGTACGCCCGACTG
>DIVA01000072.1 GCA_002435705.1 Bacteriovoracaceae bacterium UBA6144 | reverse complement strand
ATTATCCACCCCCGTTTGAGGAGATTGAAAGTAAACTTGGTTTTGAAAGACAACAGGATAGCCCCAAGCATGTTTATCAGTTGAAATGAGTGGGCGCAGAGTTTTATTGGCTAAATTGAGTTGCACAAACTGGTGAGTATAACTGCCTTGGCGATGAAGAATGATCAGCGACTGTGCATCTTCGCTCCAGTCTAGCCCCACAATCGCAAGCTGGCGAGACCACGGCATCACCCACTGGAGAGAATTGGTGGCCAGATCCCACACCCCTAACTGAACCGTTCCATCGTCCATCCATTCTACAAATGCTAATTGATCGGCTTGATGATTCAAAACGGGTAAAGTCCATTTTGTAAGTGTCTTTTCAAAAATAATTTTTTGATTTTGAAGATCACGCACGATCACTGTTGAATAATCTTGATTACCAAAGCGAGGATGCAGGGCCGTTTGAGAGTAAGCGATTCTGCCCTTGCGGGCCTTAAAGGGAAAAACCTGCACCAAAGGTGTAGGAGTCCAGAGCACTTGATCTCCATTTGACTGATCCACAAATTGCGTGATGTGAGAGAGGGACTGGCGGAAAGCAAAAACTTTTTCATCCACTTTCAGGGGATAAGAATAATTGATCCAATCCTGCGAGCGATCAGATTGAAGTTTTTTAGCTTCTGCCTGAGACCACTCTTGCGTTATTTCATTCATGGCACGTTTGTAAATCTCATCGATCCCAAGCCCCGTGTGTCTTTCACAAGCCCAATAAAAAGCCAATGGGTTGTAGGCCCGCTCCATCGCATCGTAGTGGATTTTCTCTAAGACATCTGAACCAAAATGCTTGCGCAGATAAGTGGTGAGAAAAAAGCCCAGCACATAATGATTGGGGCGATATCTCTTAAAACTTCCTAAGAGCATCTGATCGTAGGTCCACTCTTGCCCATCTAAAAGCAAGGCCCTGAGATCCCGGTCAAAGAAGGGCAAGCGACCACGCCCTCCACGAGTCAGTGCGGTCTCAATACCAACGGCATCCCCTTCAAAATACCAAGGAGGAAGCGTCAGACCCATGGCCAGTGCCGAACCAATTTCCCCCAAGACGATGTAGAGAGCTTTCGCAAAACCTTTTTGTGATTTTTCAAACTGCACGACATGGCGATACTCATGAATGGCCAGCGTTCTAAGCCACTCCGTCTGCCCCAAGCTTGGACTCATGAGCGGAGTCACAAAGAGCTCTGAGCGTCTGGGAGCCAGAGTGACAAAACCATTTGAATTAAGTGTGTGAGGCTGAAGAATAATAGGAATCTTTCTCGGCTCAACCTCAAGGCTCTTGGCAGCTTCACTGTAAACCGCATCAAGAGTGGTCAGCACGAGTTGAGCATCTTGAGCAAAACCTTCTGGATAAATGATCTCAAAGTGCTCAGAGCTGACACTCTTCCAGTGAATACCCGATGGATTTTGAATATAAGAGACCGGCACGATAGGGGCTTGGATCACCGCAGCCCAGCCCAAAACAGACCAAAGGCAAAGGATTAAAAAAATTAAATTATGTCGCTTGAAATTATACATCTAAAAAAGTTTCTACCCGCACTCAGGCCATGAGATAATAGCCTCTATGATAGGGCTTTTACTCTCGCTTTTAATACATATTTCCATCGCTTCTCCCTCAGTGACAGTGGCCGTCATTGATACAGGCTTTGATTTGGATAACGAGGCGCTTAAACCAAAACTGAAAACCGGAGAAACCGATGAAGAATCTCCTCAGCCCACTTTCAAACTGGAAGGTTGGAACTTCAGCGACAATACCCATCTAAAATCATCAGTTTTAAAAGAAGGGGAAATCCAAGAAGTGCTTTACTACCGAGCACTCAAAGCCAAAGCGCATCAACAAGGTCTCACTGTGGATGAGAGATCATGGATGGAAATCAAAAAAACCAATCCTGAGTTTTTAAAAAAATTAAAACTCTTTAAAAAGCACACTCACGGCACCATGGTGGCCGGAATCCTGACTCGCGAAGGCGAAGGAGTCGAAGTTTTTCCAGTGCGCGGTCTTGGGATAGAAGTGCCGGCGGTGTTGATTGAGAGTTTGCCAGAGGATGTGGCCCCAATCAAAAAATTTTCAGAAGCCGAATTTCGTCGACAGGTCAAACTCTCAGAAGACAGAGTCATTCGTAAAATGAGTAAAATGCTGTCTTGGATTCACAGCAATAAAATTCGCGTCATCAATGCATCCTACGGCGTGACTCAAAAACAAACCATGACTCGTTTTGCAGAATGGCACAAAGAGATCACAGGCCTTGAACTCGATGAGATCAAACTCACAGAGATTGTGGATCAATATTTCGTCAATCTCTTTCGCCGCGCTCATCGCATTTTAGAACGCTACCCGAACTCACTTTTCATTTTTTCCGCAGGCAACGCCGCTCAGAATAACGATCTCACCCACCACTTCCCTTCTAAAATTCAAAGCGAAAACGTGATCAGTGTGGCGGCGCTCAATCAAGATCGCCTGGCCAGTTTCTCCAATTGGGGTAAAGAGAGTGTTGACATCGCAGCTCCCGGCGTAGGCATCATGTCGCTGCTTCCGAGTGTCTATTCGGCACAAACCGGCATGACAAAAACTCCCGCTAATGGAACGAGCATGGCCGCTCCTTTTGTGGCCAATCTGGCTGCCCGCTGCCTGCAGAAAAATGAAAAACTGAAAGCGGTGGATGTGAAAAAAATTATCCTCACTACGGGCTTCAAGCATCCCGAGTTGAAAGATAAAATGCGCAGTGAAGCCGAAGCCCAGCCGGACAAGACTCTCAAGGCCTGCGAGCTGAGTCTTGAAATGCCTCTGGAAAAAGCACTGGAGTTGGCGATGAGTGATGTGATCCAAAAAGACCAAGGCGCCCCACTCGTTCCTACTGAATCAAGCGAGGCACCGAAGTCCTGACCACAGCTCTGGGAGGAAAGTCATTATGGTCAAAGAATCGTAATTTTACGAGATGCCACTTCCATTTTTGGAATCGTTATTTCCAAGACCCCATCTTCAAATTTCGCCGAAATGTTTTGCTCGGAAATTGCTTCCGGCAAAGAGAAGACACGCTGAAAATGCCCAAAGCGTCTTTCTTGACGCATAACCTTCTCCGTCTCAGGACGAACGATGGCGTAACGCGTTCCACTCACAAGAAGATGCCTGTCCTTTAATTCAATCTCAATATCTTCTTTTTTGAAGCCGGGAATATCGATGGCGACGGTGAAGACCTTCTCACTATCCACAATTTCACAGGGAGGATTAAGCGACTCCCAACTTGGTTGAGTCCAGCGAGCGGGTTTTAGTTCAAAATGTAACATATTTGACCTCCGGTTTGCTTATGTCCAAGATGGGCTCGGTCTGAAAAGTGTCAAGAGATGACCAAAAAAAGACAAAAATTAAAGGCCTGTCACATTCTCAAAGACCAAAAATCATGGGACGATCTGAAGCATCAATAAATTGAAGGAAGGTTCACGTGGTTAAAAAAGTGCAAAAGAAAAAGCCTGCAAAAAAGTTAACTCAAAAACCAACAAAAAAAGTTGCCAAGAAAGCAGTCAAGAAAGTTTCCAAGAAACTCTCTCCTGATGCACAGGCGATTGAAAGCCTGGTCGAGATTATTCGAGTCACCAGTACCATCATTCCCAACGATGTAGACCGTGCCATCAGAAAAGCGCGTGAAGAAGAAGTCAGCAACACATCGGCCAGTTACGCCATGGACATCATGTGTGACAACATCGAACTGGCCAAAACCAAGAGTCAACCCCTCTGCCAAGACACGGGCACAGTTATTTTTTATATCTACCACCCACCGGGCTTTCACCAAACGCCTTTTATTAAACTGATTCATAAAGCGGTGACTCAGTCGACAAAACTCGGCTACCTCAGACAAAACTCCGTAGACTCTTTGACGGGTGAGAACGCAGGCACCAATCTTGGCGCTGGTCACCCCTCGATTCACTTCGTCGAGCATGAGAAAAAAGAATTAGTGGTAAAACTCATGCTCAAGGGTGGAGGCTGTGAAAACGTCTCCGCTCAATACTCTCTTCCTGAAACCACGTTGGGTGCCGGCAGAGATTTAGCTGGAGTGAGAAAAGTGATCTTAGATGCAGTAGTTAAGGCCCAAGGTAAAGGCTGCGGACCGGGAGTTCTCGGAGTGTGCGTGGGTGGTGATCGTGCAGACTCGCATGCTCATGCCAAACGTCAACTTTTTAGAAAACTAGGCGAGCGCTCGAAGATTAAAGAGCTGGCCCAACTTGAAGAGGAAATCGTAGACACCTGTAACAAACTGGGCATCGGACCCATGGGCTTTGGTGGAAAGACGACCATTCTCGATTGCTTGATTGATCATCGCAATCGCGTACCGGCCTCCTTCATCGTGAGCGTGAGTTATATGTGCTGGGCCTTTCGTCGCCAAGGCGCCACTCTCGACACCAAAACTTTTAAACTCAATAAGTGGCTCTACTAAGGAATTTTTATGATCGAACTCAATTATCCATTTTCTCAAGAAGCTGTCAGAAAACTTAAAGTCGGTGACATGGTTCTTATTACCGGAAAACTTTTTACGGGTCGTGATGCCGTCCATAAGTATCTGCATGAAGGCAATCCCAGTCCGGTGGATCTCAAAAATCAAATTATCTACCACTGTGGCCCCGTCGTGATGAAAGATAAAAATGGCTACAAAGTCACGGCCGCAGGCCCCACCACTTCGATCCGCGAAGAACCCTATCAGTGGCAAGTGATGCGTGACCATGGCATCGTCGGTGTGATCGGGAAAGGCGGCATGGGGGCGAAGACGCTTGAGGCGTGTAAGCAGTATGGTGCCGTTTATTTCCATGCGATTGGTGGAGCCGCGCAGGTGTTGGCAGAAAAAATTACTTCCGTATCGAATGTATACCTTGAGGAGCTGGGCTCTCCGGAAGCGATCTGGGAGTTAAACGTTGAGAAATTTCCAGTGGTCGTCACCATGGATAGTCACGGTAACTCTCTCCATAAAGATGTGGAAGATAGTTCCAAAGAAAATCTCAAGCACTTGCTCTAAAGCGCGGGCCCTAGTTCTTAAAAAGAGCCAGGGCCAGCATCATTTTTTGGCGACCAAACTTAAACATCTTTCGAAACTGCTTATGAGAAACGGGCACATTCAAACGATCCACGCGTGCCTCATGCTTATCAACTTCTGACCTGTCCGGATCATGAAAATACACAAAACTCTCGTCCATGGCCGTGATGAGCACCCAGTGGGGAACTTTACGGCGATCAAAGTGATAAGTGGTGATCAGCGCGAGAACGACTCCCCCACGATTTAAGATTGAATCAATCTCATCGAGGGTGAGTTTCTTATGATTGAGTTTAATTTTTCTTTTCTTAAGATCAGAATTGAATGTGTCATTGACGACGGTCAGGACATTTTTCTTCTCTACACTTCTGACTGTGTCTTCAAAGAGCACACCTAAGTGGGAGAGATAGAGCACGGGTCTGAGACCCCGATCAAAGGCAGAGAGGGCCAAACCTCGAGGGCCACAACCGCCGTGGCCTGAGGTCATAAAAATGGTAGTGGCCTCGCGCCAGATCTTGAGTTCTTCACTCACACTAAACTTAAAGGCTGGCTTAAATTTTTTAATCGCCATCATCAGGCAGGCTGGGCCACAGGTAAAGTCCAAGGTTTGTTGGTAGTAAGGAACTGAAAACTTTGGACTGGGTTTAAGATACTTAATCCGTTTTTCAAAACACAAGGCATCCGAGCCATCGGAGTAGTATTCTTTTTTACGATTGAGCAGACGAAATCCCATTTTTTCATAGAGTCCTATCGCCGCTGAGTTATCAGGCTTTACCTCAAGCCTGAGGTAGACAAAGTCTTCTTCTTCCGCTTTTTCAATCAGTGATTCAAGAATGGTCTTTCCCAGACCTAAGCCTTGATGGGATTTTGAGACTGCAATCGAGTAGAGACGGGCCAGGCGAGTGCCGGTGTTCAAGAGTACTAATCCATAGCCGATGACTTTTTTATCCACCACGGCCACCTGTAAAATGGCATGGGCTTTGGTCAACATCCATAAAAAGCTTTTACGACTCAGGCGATCATAATTAAAACTTTGATTTTCCAATGCCTCAAGAGCGTCTAGATCAGACTTTCTAGCCGCTCTGAGATTGATAGATTTTAATTTGTGGGAAGCCATAAGGACTCTTTTTGAAATACCTTGCACAATTGTAAGACTACTCCGAGAATTTATCCACAGAAAGCTTTAATTGGGAAAACCCTCGTGGCAAAGATTATCGTCATCGTCGAAAAGATCAAAGACTGGACTTCATACTATCCGGTAGAAAAGCTCATGACAGCCCAGGACTATCTGATTAAGTGGGATGGACTGCACGCGGTCAGTGAAAATGATGAGAGTAAAGAAAAAATCAAAATCATCAACCTCTGCCGCAACTACAAATACCTGAGTAATGGCTACTATACTTCGCTCTTGGCAGAAGCACGCGGTCACTCCGTTACTCCCTCTGTGCGAGTAATTAATGATCTCTCGAAGCAGACGCTCTACAATTTAGAAATTGAAGATCTCGATCAGATGGTGCAGAAAGCTTTCAAGAATGAAATTATTCAAAAAAGCTTTTCGCTAAAAATTTATTTTGGAAAGACAGAACTCGAAAGTTTCTCAGAACTTGCTCGTCAGATCTTTGAACTCTTTGCCGCCCCGATTTTGATCATCGACTTTAAGCATGAAAAGAAATGGGAGATCAGCTCGATAAAAACCGGCTCCCTCAATCAGCTTGAGGATGAGGACGAAGACATCTTCGCCGCCGCTCTAGATACCTACTCTCATAAAGTGTGGCGAAAGCCTAAGGCCCGCAAGAAATATCACTACGATTTAGCGATCCTTCACAATCCAAACGATCCCCTCTCTCCGAGCGACAGTGATGCTCTGAAAAACTTTATTAAAGCAGGAAAGGAAAATGACGTCCTGGTGGAGTTGATCGAAAAGAAAGATTACTCGCGCATCGCCGAGTTCGATGCACTCTTCATTCGTGAGACCACGGCGATCAACCACCATACCTACCGCTTCGCTAAAAAAGCCCAAAGTGAGGGACTCGTGGTGATCGATGACCCCATGTCGATTTTACGGTGCACCAATAAAATCTACATGCACCATTTGATGAAGGCCAATAACATCAACTCTCCGAAGACCGACATCATCTCCCAGTCTGATGATCTAAAAGCTTGGGCCGATAAACTGGAATTCCCCGTGATCCTGAAGATCCCCGATGGCTCGTTTTCAAAAGGGGTGTATAAAGTGGAATCGAAGGAGAAATTCTTCTCCCTCACTGATGAACTTTTCAAAAAATCGGCGCTCCTCCTTCTGCAGGAATTCTTTTACACAGACTTTGACTGGCGCATCGGTGTGCTCAATGGCCGTGCACTCTTTGCTTGTAAGTACTACATGACCAAAGGCCACTGGCAGATTTATAACCACGGAAATGTTGAAAACACTGGGAACTTTGAAACACTTCCCATCACCAAAGTTCCCAAGCATGTGATTCAGACAGCACTCAAGATGGCCTCCTTCATCGGAGACTCTCTCTACGGCGTGGACTTGAAAGAGAAAAATGGCAAGGCCTATGTGATTGAAGTGAATGATAACCCCAACATCGACTCTGAAGTAGAGGATGCCATCTTAGGGGAAGAGCTCTATCACCACATCATCCACGAATTCATCAGAAGAATAGAGGCAAAAAAATGAAGCACGTATTTATCGTGGGTGGGACTCACGGCAATGAATGGACCGGCATCACCATCGTCAACCATCTGCAACACCGAATCCTCAAGTCTCCCAAGCTCAATCTAGAATTCGTTCACGCTAACCCCAAAGCTTTTGAGATCAATAAACGCTTTGTGGACATCGATCTCAATCGCGTGTTTGCGCCGGTTCATCAGAATCAAAACCTCAAGGCCTACGAGTACACTCGGGCGCAGGAGCTGATTGGCAAGTTTAATGAAAAGCCCGATGGCTTCATCATCGACATCCACACCACAACTGGCAATATGGGAGCGACACTCATCCTCTCCCAGGATGAACTGTGGCATAAGCAGTTGGCACTTTTTGTGTCTCAAAAGCTACCTGATGTGAAAGTCATTTTTGCCATCGACCATTCAAAGAAATACGTCGCCACGCAACTCACCCACGGAGCGATCATCGAAGTGGGCCCTTGCAGCTCGAGTGTGAATAATCCGATTGTGATCGATCAAACCATCGAGCTCTGCAATGTCATCCTCGAGTTCATCGCCAGCGAGGCGAAGCCTCAGGGAAGTTTTGAGTACTACATTGAAAAAGAAGAGATCCATTATCCGCTGGTAGATGGGAAACTTGCGGCGATGGTGCATCCGAAACTTCAAAACAAAGAGTTCATCCCGCTTAAAAAAGGTGACCCCCTCTTCTACCACTTCGATGGGCGCACGCAGAGCTTTGAGGGTGATAAGGTCTACTATCCTATTTTTATTAATGAAGCCGCTTACTACCACTACAATATCGCCATGGTGATGTGTGAGAAGCATAGGATGACGGTGTAATCACCAGATCGCGTTCACTCCCACGACCACATTTCGTCCAGGCAGCGCAGCCGTGTCTTTTACAAACGAGACGTGATTGCGAGCACGCTCATCCAAGAGATTTTTTCCGCGCACAAATACTGAGAGTTTTTCTCCTTCCCACTTAAAGCTACGAAC
>DIVA01000095.1:15157-35794 GCA_002435705.1 Bacteriovoracaceae bacterium UBA6144 | reverse complement strand
ACAGCTTTGCCTTCGAAAAGATCAAGGGGAAAGGGTACTAGATTTTGCAATTTCCGAGGCTCGACCTCGTAGTGCAAAAATAAAACATCACTCCAGCGTTGGGAAATGATCCAGCCCTTGTCCTGAAGGCTGAGCGCCCACAAAAAAAGCAGTGGTTGTAAGAGAGTGCGTCCCCACAAGAGCGCGGGGTGAGAGAATCCGAACATGGGGATTTGTTTAACGGAGACATAAATATGAATCGGAACCAGAAGTAAAAACCACAGCGCCGTCATGCGAGCACAGAGGTCTTTAGTTTTGGGAAGCCACAAACCAAAAGCCAAGAGCAACTCCAAGACTCCGGCGAAAATATTTATTTCAAGCGTAAAAGAAAAAGGGATCGCTGGATCAAAAAGCGACGGGGCCATGAGATGAAAGAAACCAGCGCTAGCCAGCAGCAGTGAAAGTAGCGTGCGGGAGATCATCGCAGAAAACTTTTATCCTGCTTCCACTTCTCTTTCAGGATCAAAAAAAAGGGGATCCACCAGATGAGATCGTTAAAAAGAATGTTAATACCAAAAATTGGAGAGAAGCGACCTGTCCACAGCGCCTGAGCAAAGCCAATGGGTCCCAAAATTTTTCCTAGGAAACCAACAAGCACGATTGGAAAATGTTTGATCGGATCACTCGCCGCAATCCAGTACCCTACACCATAGACTCCGACTATCATGCCCACACACTGCCACAGCTCGGGATAGTTAGGTGTCTCCATGCCCGCGAGATCGAACATGAGGCCTGGGAAAAATATTACGAAGGCGCCCCATAAAACATTGTAGATACCGGCTGCTTTTAAAATGAATACATTCATGGATCACCTCAATCTTAAGGAAACCGCAATTGTTAAGAAAACTCAACAAAGAAAATATCCAGTCAGTTATTAAGGACATCCTAATGTTTAACAATCCCTTGGACAAAAATTTAATAACAAAAATAAAGGCAGATCCCATCTTTCGGCAAAAATTTTGTCTAAAAAAAAATAAGCATACGTTCGATGATTGATCTCGAAATAAAAAAAGGTGATGAGTGTCATGAAAATTCTCTTCAAGTTTTTTGTAGGTGCTTGGTTAGCTGTCTCGACACTTCTGATCGCCTTTCTCATGAGCACGCACATGGGAGTGTTTAAGCTTACCTCAATGGCACAACCAGTGCTCACAGCGAGTGCTGACAAGAAAATCTACTTTCACTTTCTCTATGCCGGATGCGGCTGCTCAAGAGAGGTGGCTAAACGTCTCACCACTTTGCCTCCCAATGAAAAAGAGCTCCATCGTGTGTACTGGATCGAAGAGAAAGAGTTTCCGGCACCGGAGTTCCCTGTTCACATGGAACTAATCACTCTGACCGAATCATCTCCAGAAATTGAAAAAATTCATGGCGCCCCACAGCTGCACGTGTTTGAAAAAAATAAGCTACTCTACGAAGGTGGCTACACTCACACCAAGACCACATTTCTCACTAATTGGGTCATGGATGATTTGCAACAAAATCGCACCCCAGCCTCAGCTCCGGTTCGTGGCTGCTACGTTCCCAAAAAACAAAATCTCTTATCAACACTCTGGAAAAAACTCATCTAAAGGGAGAAGTTCATGACAAAGTTCGAACGAGAATACACCGCAAGTATCAATAAGGCGTCTGTCATTGCTCTTGCCGCTTTGATTCCTATCTTCGTGCTCACAGCCGTGATCTTCGAGACGCAACTGTGGGTGGCTTTAGGACTCGCCCCTTTCATGCTGGCAGGGCCTGCACTTTCTTATTGGAAAAAACCGGATCACAAAATAACGAGCATGCTGATTGCATTCACCACGATGTCATTCTCAGGAATTCTGATTCATCTCGGAAAGGGCATGATTGAGATGCACTTTAGTGTTTTTGTTCTGCTCGCGTGTATCACTGTTTTCGGCTCCCTCGAAGTGGTCGCCACGGCTGTCGCAACCATCGCCGTTCACCACTTGGCCTTCTTTTTCTTCCTTCCGAGTTCCGTGTTTAATTACGAAGCGTCACTTGGCATCGTACTACTCCACGCCACGTTTGTGATCGTAGAAGCTATTCCCGTAGCATGGATTTCCATGAAGGTTCACCGCTTCATTAAAGCGCAGGGATCATCTTTGGGAGAACTCTCGAACGTCGCTAAAAATAATACAGATTCGGCCCTAGACCTCAAGAAGCTGGCCGAAACGCAGCTTCAGATCGCTACCGAACAGTCAACGTCCTCGCAAGAGGTCGTCTCTTCGATGACCGAGATGCAGTCGATGATCAAACAAACCTCTGGGAAAATTGATGAGTGCATGAACGGCGCCGAAAAAATGCAGGCGATCACGCACCTTGGAAAAAGCTCGATGGAAGAGATGAACCAACAGGTCGCGCACATCCAGTCTGCAGCGAAAAACCTTGAGAGCCTCAACGAAGTGATGGAAGACATCCGTCGCCAGACGGATATCATCAACGAGATCGTCTCAAAAACTCAGATTCTCTCCTTCAACGCTTCGATCGAAGCCGCGCGTGCAGGACAGCACGGTAAGGGCTTCGCAGTGGTAGCACAGGAAGTTGGAAAACTCGCGGAACTCTCCGGAGCAGCGTCAAAGGGGATCAAGAACCTTCTCGAAACGTCAGAGAAGCAGGTCGAGTCGCTTGTTTCTGGTCTAAACCAGATGACCTCCAAAGGTGCCGAATCGGCACAGAAATCGCATGGTCTTTTCAATGAAATCTATACCCACTTGAACAATATTGTGCAAAGTGTGCAAGGAATCTCAGAAGCAAATACGGAGCAGGAGAAAGGTGTTTCTGAAGTCGCCATCGCTCTCCAGCAGTTTAAAATAATCACGGAGAAGACACAGAAACAATCGATGCAAGTTGAGAAGACAGCGAAGTCGCTGACTGAGCAGGCAGAAAAGCTGAATAACTTGGTTGAGCTCACAAACATCATCCTCGATGGCAAAGCTCCGAGTGAAACTGCTCCGAGTTCAAACGTGATTGCCGCCGACTTCTCAGAAAAGAAAAACATAGAGAAACCTAACGAGCAGTCCGTCATACCGAAGAAAGCGAACACATCGATCAATCAACACTTCAAAAAAGCTGAATAGTATGATTGACCAAGATATCTTACCCTTCTTTCTTGAAGAAGCTGAAGAGCTCCTCCTGCAGTGGGAAGAGATCTGCCTGAAGCTTGGCGAGAACGATACGGCAGAAAACCACAACTCACTTTTCAGGATTGCTCACAACCTGAAGGGCTCGTCTCGATCGTGCGGGCTTAAGCTCTTTGGCGAAGTGATTCATGAGATCGAAGACGTTATCACTAAAATGAAAAACGGAGAGCTAAAAGCCTGCTCTGTTATCAGTTATCTTCTAAACTCTCACTCCCTGCTCGCTGAATGGATAAAAGGTTTAGCAACCAATTGTCATTTTGAACCAAAGAAAGAATTCATTTGTGAAGTGCGATCAAAATCGAAGGAACTGAAATCAGGAACAACTGAAGCTGACCATCTCAAACCTGACGATAATCCCCCACAAGGAACACAGCCCAAGATTGAAAAAAGTACAACCTCGCCACAACCACAAGTTCCCGAGCAGGTTCAGCAGAAATACCAAGAAAGCTTTCGTATAAAAGCAGAAAAAGTTGAAAGGCTGCTCTTCGGCATCGGTGAGCTTACGGTTTATAAATCCATGCTACAATACGCAATCAAGTCAGGAAAAATCACAGATCGATCAGTTATTGAATCGATCGAATCGTTGGAGAAAACTTGCCTTGAACTACAAACGAACACTTTCTCGCTTAGGATGGTGGCGGTTGATTCTCTCATGCGGCGTCTACAACGTGTCGCCAACGACGTGGCCCAGGCCACGGGCAAAGAGATTGAGTTTCAACTCACAGGCCATGAGCTTGAGATCGACAAGGTCGTACTAGATACGATCATCGATCCCCTCACCCACATCATCCGCAATTCTGTGGATCACGGGATCGAGGCACCTCAGAAAAGAGTTGATTCGGGCAAAAAGAGAAAGGGTCTCATTCACCTGAGCCTCGAAGTTGATAGTGGTAGTCTTAAGTTTATTATTCGCGATGACGGTGCGGGAATAAATCCGGAACGCATTTTCTCTAAAGCCTGTGAGAAGGGTCTCTTAGATCCCTCAGTTGTTATGAGTGACCAAGAGAAAGTGAACCTGATTTTCCTACCGAGCTTCTCAACTGCCGAGCAACTCTCCGACATCTCGGGCCGTGGCGTGGGCATGGATGTGGTAAAGACAACCCTCGATCGACTAGGAGGCCACGTGCTAGTATCTTCACAAGTTGGCGCTGGCTCGGTCTTCACTCTTACGATCCCGACCTCGCTCAACTTGATTGACTGCTTTATCACAGAAAACGGTGAGAACACTTATCTCATCCCGATCTCACAGGTTAATGAGGTCATCTCGATGGCAGATTATAAACCGATCAAGCAGAACGGTCTCACTGGTGTGAGCTGGCGGGATAATATCATCCCCCTCAAACCTCTTCCAAGTACAGATCCATCGTCCAGCACTAGCAAACCCGTGGGTATTGTCGTCAGTCAGCACGGGAAAAACTTTGTGCTCACCCTCGATCGCATCGTCGGCACACAACAGGTCTTCCTGCGCGCTCCGAATGGCGCGACTGTTGCTTCTCCCTTCATCAAGGGGAATGCCATTTTGAGCACAGGGAAAGCCTCCACGGTTCTCGATCTCGAAAAAGTCATCGACTACACCTTTCAAGCCGCCTAGGAGTTAATATGAATACTGAGATAGATCTCGAAGAATCTAAAAACCTCTACCTCGTGATGAAGATCGGTGAGGAGAAATTGGCGACCCCTATACTAGGAGTGCGTGAAATTCTCGAGCCACTTCCGGTGTCACCTGTCGCTAACACGATTGACTTCTTTAAGGGAGTCATCAACGTGCGCGGTGAGGTCATCGGAGTGATTGATCTGCGTGAAAAATTCAAACAGCCCACCAAGATGATTGGTGTCTTTGTGATCGTCGATGATCCGTCGGGCCCCGTGGCTTACGTCATCGATGAAGTGGCCAAAGTCGAGGAGATTCTTCCCGTGGCGATCAAGTCTGACATCAAAATTCAGCATGGAGGGCATCACGATTATTTTCGAGGTGTGGTTAAAATACGTGAGGAGCTAGTGTCAGTGATTGACTTTCATAAGCTCTTCGATTCCAAAGAAAGCGTCGAGTTTAAAAAACTCAAAAGTGCGGCGGCATGATTCGGGAAGAAATCGATGAGTCGCTACTGATCGATGAGATCTGTCGCATCACTCATTTCAGAAAAGACGACTCGACGCTCTTTAATTTCGCGCTCATCGCCGTCCGCTCGCGCTCGCAGGAATTGGGCATCTCGATCGTCGAGTACCTCAACTTCATCAAGAAGAATCCAGACGAGTACAGTCTTTTTTTGAATCAGGTCACAATCCATAAAACCGGGTGGTTCCGTGAGAAGTCGCACTTCGAGCTCCTCACCAAGCACCTCCAGCAAGGTGACTACCGACACCGCCTCTTGAGAGTATTGGTCGGTGCTTGCTCCACCGGTGAGGAAGCCTACACCCTCTCCTTGGTGTTAACTGAGCTCAAGCAGAAAGGGACGATCCGCGATTTTACCATCACAGGGTTTGACATCGATCCCGTCAGCGTGTCGAAAGCCGTCGCAGGAGTCTACCCACAAGCCCAGGCCAGCTTCATCCCCGAACGCTATCACTCGCAGCTCCTGTGGGGGGAAGGTGAATTTGCGGGATTCTTCACTCTAGAAAGTGACATCAAAAGCCCCTGTCAGTTCCTTAGCCTCAACCTCTTAAACCTAGACCAACTCATGGGCCAGTTTGATCTCATCATGATCCGCAACGTCTTCATTTATTTCGATGACCGGACGATCTCCAAGATCAGTCATCTCATCCAGGAGAAACTTTCTGATAAAGGAGTGTTCATCGCTGGGGTGAGCGAGAAACATGACCTTTTCGCCAAGCTCTTCGACAACCCCGCCTCCACGCTCTATCAAAAGAAAACCGAAGCCAAAGTTGTGACAGTTCGGAGCCAGAAGAAAAAGATTCTCATCTTAGATGACTCTAAAGTGATTCACTCTAAGATCATTAAACTCACTCAGACCCTGCCCTTCGAGTTTGTGAGTGCTTATTCTCCCCAAGAAGCGAGTGCACTTCTGAAGACGCAGACGGTAGATCTGGCGCTGGTGGACGTGAATATGCCGACCGGCAATGGGATCGACTGGCTCCTGTCCCAAAGACAATCGGGCTGGGAGACGCCGGCCTTCATCTTTTCGGATCTAGCGCACGAAGAAATCCTGCGTTTAGCTTCCGCTCAAGACTCTGAACTCATCGACTTCATCTCCAAAGAAATGCTCGCAGACAAGCCCCAGGAGTTCATCGCTGTCCTGACGGAGTGCCTTCAGCAGCATCGACTAGATGAAAAAAAAGATATCTCTCAACTCCAACTCACCACACCCGATTTTATCTTGATCGGTGCCTCGACGGGTGGAATCGCTGCCCTCCACCAGTCACTGGCGGGCCTCGACGTGGACTGTCCGCCCTTGCTGATTGTGCAACACTTAGATGCGCGCTTTACCGAGGAGTTTTGTGTGGGAATCGAACACGTCTCGCGCCTCAAGCGCGGGGAACTCGGAGCAAAACTCAAACCGGGTCATTTCTATATTTCGAAAGACCAGGAACACCTGGAATTAAAAAAAATAAAACAGGACTTCTTGGCTTTCCAAAATCCGCATCCGCCGGCCTACGTGACTCACAAGCCAAGCGTAGACCAGCTTTTTCGTTCAGCTATTCCCTATGCAAAAAAAGCCTGGGCGGTAATCCTGACTGGCATGGGTGACGACGGAGCACAGGCGATGCTTGAGCTTAAAAAATCTGGCGCACTCACACTCACGCAAGACCATCAAACATCACTCGTGTATGGAATGCCCAAACAGGCCAAGAAGCTCGGTGCCTCGATCGCCGATGTCACACCTGCGGAATTAAACACCCTCTTAAAACAATTAAGTCGAGCCCAGAAAAAGGAGAAATCTGCATGAACGATGGCTTTTTAAAATTTTCAGCGCCTTTCATAAAATCGGCGAAGGAGACATTTAAGACAATGATGGGCACGGAGATTACACTTCATTCACCGAAGCTCAAGGAGAACACTCTTTCAACAGGTGACATTACCGCGCTGATAGGGATCAATGGCAACATCGAGCGCAACGGTAAGGTCGATGAGTTTCGAGGACTGCTTGCTCTCTCGTTTCCCGAGGACGTCTACCTCAAGCTCGCCTCTCGCATGCTCGGAGAAGAGTACAAAGAGTATTCAGCAGACATCGCCGATGCAGGTGCTGAGTGCACAAATATCATTTTGGGGACCGCCAAACCCGACCTCTTAAAGATTGGGATTAAATTGGGACTCACGACTCCCTCTACGGTGCGCGGTCGCCAGCACGAGATACAGTATCCGAAGACCGGGATCATCGTGGAGACGAATGTCACCTGCGATCTCGGAAATTTTTTCATGGACCTTTGCTACCAAGACACGAACCTCAAATAAGGAGACCTCTCATGATTAGTAAAGAATCGAAGATCCTCGTCGTGGACGACATGATGACCATGAGAAAACTCATGGCGAAAGCCCTGCGAGAGATGGGATTTGAAAACATCGTCGAAGCAGCCGACGGAAACCTCGGTTTCACGGCGGTGCAAGAGCACGCCCCGGCGCTAATCTTCTGCGACATTAACATGCCTCATTGCAACGGCATCGATCTTCTTAAGCGCATCAAGGCAGACTCCCGCTATCGACATATTCCCGTGATCATGGTGACTGCTGAGGCAGAGGGAGCGATGGTGAAAGAAGCCATTCAAAGCGGCGCAGATCAGTACGTGATCAAGCCCTTCGATAAGGAAATCCTGACCGCGAAGATCGAGGTGGTGAAGAAAAAATACGCAAAGGCGGCTTAGCTCACAACCCTTGTTTTAATGGAACGCGCGAGCTTGGAGATATCAAGGGCCAGACTTTGAGCAAACTGGGAATTCACATCCATCACGAGGTAGCCGATTTTATCGTCGGTGGACAAAAACTGGGCTTCAATGTTGGCACCGGCCTTAGAGATGAGACCGTTGATCTCTCCCAGCACACCAGGCTCGTTGCGATGGACATTTAAGATGCGATTGGTGCCAGACTTGATGGGAAGTTCGACGTTAGGAAAATTCACCGAGCCTAGGGTTGAGCCGATGGAGAGACAACGTCTGAGGCTCTCAGAGACTTCGTAACCGATATTTTTTTGCGCCTCCTCTGTGCTTCCGCCGATGTGCGGAGTGAGGATCACGTTGGAGAGATTTTGCAGAGGAGAGAGAAATTTTTCTTTATTCGAGGCAGGCTCCGTGGGAAAGACGTCCACGGCACAGCCGGCGATGTGTCCGACTTTTAAAGCTGCCACCAGATCATCTATCACCACCACCGTGCCTCGACTGGCGTTAATGAGAAAGCTGCCCTTCTTCATGCGCGCCAGCTCTTTCTTACCGATCAGATTCATCGTCTCTGGCGCCTCAGGCACATGCAGGGTGACGAAATCAGATTTTTCTAAAAGCTCATCCAAACTCGAGGCTGAGTACGCATTCCCCAGTGGGAGTTTTTTTATAACATCGAAGAAGATCACTTTAAGTCCCATCGCCTCGGCTAGAATACTGACCTGTGCACCGATGTGCCCGTAGCCCACGATGCCCAGTGTTTTACCACGCACTTCACGTGAGCCTTCAGCCGATTTCATCCACTCTCCACGATGGGCCTTCATGTTACGATCACCCAACTGGCGTGACAGAGAGATCATCTCGGCGATCACCAACTCAGCCACCGAGCGAGTATTCGAATAAGGAGCATTAAACACGGCCACGCCATGATTTTTGGCGCTCACAAGGTCAACTTGGTTAGTTCCAATACAAAAGCAACCGATACTCACCAAATCCTGGCCACAGGCCTTGAGCACACGATCAGTAATTTCTGTTTTGGAGCGAATCCCAATGGCAGTGTAGTTAGGAAGAATTCTTATCAGCTCATCCTCATCGGGGGCGTGGCTTAGGGTATCCACCTCATAGCCTTGAGCTTCCAGCTCACTTTTTGCGACAGGGTGGATGTTTTCAACCAGTAGAACTCTAAATTTTGTATGATTCATAGGCTTATTTTAGCCTCAGCCTTCATGCTTTACTAGTGAGATTTTGCAAACAGCGGAGCGCGTTACAAGCCAAGATGATTGATCTAATTTAAAGATAGAAATCATGAATTAATCTCTATTTTCACCACCCTCTTGCTTTGCTAAAACATGTTCATACCACAGACAGGACAAACATATGAAAATCTCAATCGCACTCTTCTCTCTTCTTCTTTCCCTCTCAAGCATGGCTTGCGTCGAGGAAGTTCAAAAACAAATTGAAGAGGTCTACAACACTGGCTACTTCGTCGAGATCTCTAGTCCTTCTGAGCAAAAGCTCAAAGACCTTCGTTTAATCAGTGAATTCCTCTACGTAGCTGACGAAAGCGCCATTCTTAATCCTGAGACTGATGTCTATGCCGCCGACTCTTCGGCGCCAGGTTGTTATGGCTATGAGTATGTGCTTTTTGATAAAAATGAATGCCGTCTCTTGGCCATCGGTGGCGGTTATTGCGACTAAGAGCGATTCACGACGAAGATCTTGGTTTGCTTATCGCTATGATAAGTTAAAAACACAAAGTCCGGACTGATTAGATCTGGGTGCTGAAGCCTCCCTTGCTTAACCTCTTGAGCAATCCAAGCCGCTTCCGCTTCATCCGTGCAAAGGATGAGATATTTTCGATCCTTGATCACTGGCAATGGATAAAGATAAATCCGACCTTCGATTTTCGTCGCCTTGAGCTCTCTCATGCATGGGGCGGCAGTTGAATCACAAACTGCGTATTCTTTGAGAGTTTATTGTATTCCAGTGTCCCACCGTGAGTGCGGACAATCCCAAGCGAAATAGACAGACCAAGACCTGTGCCTTTGCCCACTTCTTTACTGGTATAAAAGGGCTCCATCATTCTCTCGGCAATCTCTTTCGGGATTCCTCCTCAGGAATCAGTCACAGAAAGAGAAATGATCCCACCTTCTTTCCAGGCCTGCACCTTAATCCACTTTTCGGGAAGAGCAAGTATAGCATCATAGCTATTATTGAGAAGATTTAACAAGACTTGGGAGAGCTGGGTCAGGTTGCCGTGAACCCATAAGCTATCCTGCACATCAACTGAGAGCGCAACTCCGTGAACTCGAAATCGCTCTTGGCAAAAAGCGAGAGTCTCTTGCACAAGGTGATGAATTTCAAACGCCTTCGATTGATCTGAGGAAGACTCCCGTGAAAAATTCCTTAGCCCTTGAACAATACGAGCAATTCGTTCGACAGTTTTTTGAATTTTAGTCAGTTGAGATTGAGCAAACTCTCCTTCGAGCTTGCCATCACTCTCCAGCTGAAACTCCATCACGGAGGCAGTCCCAGAGATGATCGCAAGAGGGTTGTTTATCTCATGCGAGACCCCTGCGGCCATTTCACCCAAGGCACTCATCTTAGCACTTGAAAGAATCTGTGCACGCTGGCGCTCAACAGTTTCCTGAAGCGTTTTTTCCCGTGTGAGGTCTTCAGCGACACCGAGATAGCCCACGATTTCTTGCTCACTGTTTTTAAGGACGGTCGTGGTCAGCCGGATGGGAAAAGTACTTTGATCTTTTCTCACATAGGTCCACTCTTTTGTATCACTGCCCTCAAGGCGAGAGCGGTAGATGAAGACATCAAACCCCGGCAGGATGGTTGTTTGGTACTGCTGGGAAAGAGTTGCAGCGTAACTGACGACCTCTTGCTCAAGGTGAATGATCGCTGGGGTGCGCTTGCCTACCATCTCCCGCTCATCGTAGCCCAAAAGTTTTTCGGCGGCGTGATTAAAGGTGGTAATGATTCCGTCTAAATCTGTTGAGATGATGGAATAGGTTGAGGCATCAAGGATCGCCGTCTGCAGGGAGCTGATCTTGTTGTAGTTTGTTTCCTGCTTCAGACGTCGCTGCTGCTGGCGATGAAGACTCATAAAGAGAATGGATGTCAACAGCCACATGATAATTCCGACGAAGACAGCAATGGCCTGACTGGCCAACAGCAAACTCTCTTTCACGTGTCGCGCTTCAATTTGCCACTGACGTCCTCCCACCTCAAACACACTTGAGAAACTCTCACTCTTTCCCTCACCAGACTCTTCTTTAAAGTCACGTCCCTGATGCAAGAGAGTAGGAGTGGTGTTTGTGACATCAAAAATACGATAGTGCAGTCGCGCCGTTGAATGCCCCTCAAGATATTCCATCAAGGGCGCAAGCAGAATAGGACTGTAGGCGAAGCCTGCGATCTCTTTACGTCGCACTTCCAGATTGCTCGGAGTCATCTGGGTCTTATAAAGCGGGAGAAAATAGAGAAAGCCGGTTTGCTTTTTTTCCGTTTGAACCAACTGAACGGCTCCCGTCAATGTAGAGCGGCCAGAATCAATGGCCCGCAGGGCCGCTTCACGGCGAATGGATTCTGAGCCCACATCCAAGCCTCGTGCCATTTGGTTGCGTGCAATAGGCTCGATGGTTTCAATCACAAAGAGATTTTCATGCTGATTCTCTTCGAGAGAGACGACTGAAAAGTTCGGAAGCTCCAATCGCATAGCTCTCTCGTAGGCAGACTTTTGCTCTCGGGGGACCACTCGGATGAAACCAAAACCAAGGGCCCCTGGAAAGTTATCAAAGTTGTTACGAAAGCGTGCGTATGTCTCTATCTCTTGAGGGGAGAGATCAAAATTTTTACTGATGTAAAGTCCACCCATTCCTTGAAGCCCATGGACAAAGGAGTCCACCTTTTCCACCAGAAGATCTTGGGCTTTAGTGAACTCGGACTCTAAATGGAGCTGCTGACTCGCCTCGAGGTTACGTTCCACAATATAGCTGATCATGACAATAATCACGCAGGAAACGGCATAGGTTCCCCACAAGAGATTTAATCTCAACTTCATCCACTCAACTCCTAGCTGGCCATCTGAATATTATAGGTGAGAGCGAAGGGAATATGAAAGAAATTCATTGAATACTAGATTTCCTGACTAAGGTCAGTTTTTTAGAGGGAGATTTATTCAATCGAGAAAATCTCCCTCGCCATCAGACTTAGTAGTTTTTCGTCCAAGTATGATAGCTCTTAAAAAACTCTTTTGCCTGACCGATCATCATCGCTTTGGTTGGATGTCCTTCCATGGGCTTGACGCCCACAATGGCCTTAGCAATTTTGGCGTGATGATGATTTTCACAATGGTGCTTGAATTGATCTTTAGCGACCCCAGGGCCCATTAAAAAAACTTCATTGGCACTTGTGAGTTTTTCTGCCACTGAATGGTAAAACTTTTCTGTATGAGCTTCATCTTTGTCGCCATGAGCCATAAGTTTAGTTTCGACCACTTCTGTGGGAGTGAATTCATAAATAAAGGCGTGTTGTTTATCGATCCAGACTGAATAATACGACATAAAAGCTCCTTGGAGTGGTGTTGGGTAGATCCTAACTCTCAAGAAAAAGATGAAACATAAGCGAAATCAGGTTTTCCCAAGATCTTTGTAAGCTTCTTCACATAAGCTGCAATTCTTGTGCACTCTTGTCTTGTTTTTTTAAAAAAAACCAGCATAGTGGCTATCTTTCTAGGAGACCTCATGAAACTGATTTTTTGGCTATGCCTTCTCTTGGGCGCCACCCTCTCACACGCCCAGGCACCTGCCCCCGCCAGCAAACCGCTGAGCGAACAAACCTTCAAGGAGCGTTTCGGCGCAGGCTATTTCTTTTTCTTCGATGGACCTAACCTCGAAGACGGAAGAGACCTCGTGACCAATCGAACGGGTCTCACCGGAAATCCGATCAACTCCTACTACATCTTCCAATTTAAATATAAGCTCACGGAAAAATACTTCCTCGATTTCCAGCCTGGTGTGCAACACTGGTACACCCGTGTGCCGCGTGCCCGCTTCGACCGCATTCGCATGGGGATCTCTGGAAAGCTGGTGACTGGAGCCTCAACGGCGCTGCCAACACCGACCTTCCCTACACTGGCTACACGGCCGAAGAGCGAACGCTGGTGCTCTCACCAGGTCTTTTTGCTGGACTCTCCTACCGCCCGACGCAATCGCGCTGGAGTGTGTATATGCTCGTGATGCCGCGTGTGTGGTTTTACCAAGACCGCTATGCGGTTGAGCCCGAGTGGCTAGCTGCTCGCCGTGATCCGGGTGAGAAGTTTGAATCGATTATGCAGTTCACTCCCACCGTCAACTACGCCATCAATGATACCTGGGGCCTGCGCTCTGGACTTGGCTTGGATTTTCGTAAATGGGTGAAAGACGACTGGACCACTTGGCGTCGCTGGGACACCCCGCTCACGGCAGGTGTGACCTATGCCCACTCAAACGCTTTTAACGTATATGCTTACTTTCAAAGTTTTCCTTTCGACGGACGCCGCCCAGGACTTAACCGTGAGCCCTTCAATGGTTTGAGAAGTGACACATCAAGCTTTGGTATGTGGCTCTCTGGAACGGTTTTCTAAACCTAAAAGGAAAAGTGTGCAGAAGGTTGCCTGTTTTAGTGTGCATGATTTTGAAAGAAAAAATCTTAATGCTTTTGCAGCTCACTATGATCTTGAGCTCACTCTCTTTGAGCATCGCTTAGACGAGAACACGGCACAACTTCTAAAAGACACGAAAGCGATCGCAACCTTTGCCAATGATAACCTGCGTGCACCGACACTGAAGATACTAAAAGAGAAGGGTGTTGAGATGATTTCTCTTCGCTCGGCGGGCTACTCGCATCTCGATCTCAAAGCAGCTCGAGAGCTGAGACTCAGCATCGCACGTGTCCCCTCTTACAGTCCCGAGGCGATTGCCGAGCATGCCCTCGCTCTTATGCTCTGTTTGAATCGTAAACTCATCCAAGCCTCACGCCGTGTGCGTGAACTCAACTTCAAGCTCGACGGACTTGAGGGTTTTACGGTTTCAGGAAAAACCATCGGCGTCGTCGGCGCCGGAAAGATCGGTTTGGCTTTTGTACGTATGATGAATGGCTTTGGCTGCCGCGTCCTCGTGCATGATCCCTACGTCGATGAATTGACTCTCACGGGAATGTATCAGGCACAAAAAGTTGATCTCCAGACTTTATGTCGCGAGAGTGATGTCATCTCACTTCACTGCCCTCTCACAGAAGAGACTCACTACCTCCTTGGGGAGGCTCAGTTTAACCTGATGAAGCCGCACGTTCTGCTGGTCAACACAGGCCGTGGTGGACTCATTCACACGAAGCATCTGATTCAGGCGATTAAAGATAAAAAACTCGGTGGCGTGGCCCTTGATGTGTATGAGTATGAAGAAGGCGTTTTCTTTCATGACTTCTCCGATCAGGGGATCGATGACGACACCTTGGCCCGTCTTTTAACTTTTCCAAATGTTCTTGTGACATCTCATCAGGCTTTCTTCACCCACGAAGCACTTAGCAATATTGCTCAGACGAGTTTAAAAAATATTGCGGACTATTTTACTGGTGGAGCCAATAAGATCGATGCGGTCAATGTTCTCATCAAATAGCTACACCAGCTTAATGATCTCTCGCGCCAGCCTTTCGCCGGCCTGAGGGTGAAAACGGAAAAAGAGTTCCGGCTCGATGAGCTCTAACTCCATCACACAGAACTCTCCTTGATACCAACTAAAATCAAGACGGGCATAAGAGGGTACTAAGGGCAGAAGCTTAACGATATCTTGGGCTTTCTGTATCTGAAGCTCCGTGGGATGAAAGAGACCCACAGAACCGCCAAAATCTTCCTGTACCCGAAAGTCTCCCAGTGCTGGAAGTTTTCTAATGGCATGACTATAAACGCCTGCGATGAATATGAAACTCACCTCTCCCATCGTGGTGATCTCGCTGAGGTAAGGCTGAAGCATGAACTCTTCTTTTTTAAAATCAATGGCATTCAAAAAATCTGTACTTTCATTTTTATGCCACAAATAAGTTTTATAAGATCCCGCACTCACGAAGGGTTTAAGGACAAAAGACTGACTCGGATGCGTTGCCGTCTGCTGGTAAAACTCAGCCAGAGAGGATAGAGCAAAGGTAGGAACGATCGGTATGTTTTGGGCTGCGAGTTCGAGGAGATATTTTTTATTCGAATTCCATTTCATCAAAGAGAGATCGTTTATGAGTTTAGTTTTTTGATGAATTTCCTCTAGCACCTGAAAAAAATCCTTATGCTGCTCAAAATAGTCCCAGGGCGTGCGCACGATGACGGCCGCAAATGACTCCCAATCCACTGGAGTGCTCCAGATGACAGGCAAAGGATCAAAGCCCAAGTCTCTCAGGGCAGCCATCAGTGGTTTTTCATCAGCAATAAGCTGAGGGAGGGCGGAAGAAGTTAATAAGCCAATTTTTTTTGAAAGCATCACTAGGCTCTTTCCTTAAACTCATCGAGGTGAATCACAAATTTTAAAATATCACTCAAGGTAATGATTCCCACAAGCTTATGTTTATCATTCACAATGGGAAGAGCATTAAGTTTTTCCTCGAGCATCAAGTGCGCGATGTCTTGGATGCGAGTTTTCTCCTGACCGACGATCACTTGTTTTTGCATCAACACATCCACCGTTTCGCTTTCTTTCGCCATAAGAAGATCACGCTCAGTCAAAAGCCCCAGAAGGTTTTCGCTGCTATCCACCACTGGCAGATGGCGAAATCCCATCTGTTGCATGACATCTTTAGCCCGCTGAGCGATGGATCCACTCTTCATGGTATGCAAGGGAGCACTCATCAGGTCATGGGCATAGACTCTTTTTTTCTTGTCTTCAAAAGAAGAGAGCTGTTTTTGATAGGCCTGAATCCCTTTTGGAGGAGCATGAGATTTTGTATCATTTAATACCTCCTCAAATGCATGAGGATGTTCTTGAGACTTTATCCCGAGGACAGCTTGCGGGGCCGTGATTTTGAGCGCGGACTGAGCAGTCACTTGGTAAACATGAGGAGTAAACTGACCATTAAAACTGACGAGAAAACTCATAGCTTGTGTGCCTCACAGATAATAAACTTGGTATTGGTCGCAATGATTTTTGAATGACCAAAAATTTTTTTAAGCTTTACCTGATAACCCAAATGCGAATTCCCGATCACCCTCAGAGTTCCTCCCTTACGCAAAGAATGGAAGGCATCCTGAAACATCTGCCACGCAATGAAATCACCAATGGTAGTTCCTTGATGAAAAGGTGGATTACACAGGACTAAATCTAGCATCTCTGAAGGCTGGTGCTCAAAGCAGTTGGTCCAAAAGAATTTAGCCTCATCTGTAAAGTACGTGGAGTAATTGATCCGACTACTTTCGATCGCCATGGCGGAGTCATCACTGAAATAGATTTGTGCTTGGGGATTAAGCTCTTTGGCCCGAATCCCAATAATACCATTAGCACACCCCAGATCGAGAATATCTTTAAAGCTGCCGCGCAGGAGATGCTCTAAAAAAAAACGCGTGCCAATGTCGAGTTTTTCTCGGCTAAAAAGATTCGAGTGATGAAGGAAGGGTTTGTCAAAAGATTCAAGTGTCACCGATTTCGGATAAGCTGAATTCACGGGAGTCTTTTCGAAGGTCGCAAAAATCAAACGAGCTTTTTTTTGCGCCAGACTGGTGGTGGTGGCACCGATGTATTTATTAATAAGCTCAAAACTTGTGGGCGAGAGGTGTTTGATCATCGAACCACAAATAAGTATAGAGTGGGCCCCCAGATGATGAGTGAGACTTGAGAGTTGGTCCTCAAAAAAAGACATGTTCTTTGGAATCTGGACGAGGACATAATCATAGATGCCGCTCAGGGTCTTGAGATTATTGATGGCACTCAGGCGCTCAGAACTATTAAGCCTCAGACCCATGGCACTGACAAAGGAGTCCGTATACACCGTACAATCAAACCCCTCCAGCCCTAGACTAAGGGCGCCGAAATGATCGTTTAAAATGAGAAGGCGCTTCCCTTCAAGGGGAAGAGTTTTCATGTGCGCCAGTATCAACTCATCGGCACTGTCCCAAGCCTGCAAGGTTTCATTCTTTCTGAGAGGATAACGCACAAGATTCATGCAAATAATTTCTCATAGATTTAGACGTTATTAAACACAAAAACACTTGGCGAGCTGCCCCCCACAGTGTCATCGTAGCAGGTATGAAGATTTCTCTCGTCTTAGGACTCTGTATGTTGTTTCTCAGTGCCGCCTGCTCGCTCTTTGGCCATGGGAGCGAGGAGCAGCCTCGCTATCAAGTGGTGATGAAAACTGAAGATAAAGAAATCAGAAAATACGAAAGTACTATCGTGGCGAAAACAACCATTCAAGGCAGCTTTAAAGAGGCCCAGAGTCAGGGGTTTAATCTCCTTGCGGGATATATCTTCGGAAAAAATAAGGCTCAAAAGAAAATCGCCATGACAGCCCCTGTGGTGCAGAAAGCAGAAAGTGAAAAGATCGCGATGACAGCTCCCGTGGTGATGAAGCCCAGTGACAACCAATCCTGGACGATGACCTTTAGTATGCCCTCCTCTTTTACGCTTGAAACACTCCCCACTCCTACAGATGCTCGAGTGGTGATTGAAAAAATCGAGCCCCGTTATGTGGCGGCCATTCGCTTCACAGGTTTTTGGGGCGAAGAAAAAAATGCACAGAAAGCACACGCACTCAAAGAGTGGCTCAAGACTCAGCCAGAGTATAAAGTGGCCAGCGAGGCCATGTTCGCCGGCTATAACCCACCCTGGACACTGCCTTTCCTGAGACGCAATGAGATGTTGATCGAACTAAGATTAGCTGACTAAAGCGCTTCTGTGCCGGTTTGACACTCGTTACTGCTCCTTTCTACAATTGTGTCAGGAGTTTTCCATGTCTAAAATCTATCGCCTCGCTCTCCTCACTCTTCTCTCAGGCTGCGCATCGGTTCCTCAGCGAGAGCCAAGCTCTCTGCCGGCTCAACAACCAAGCGTTATTGATCCTTACTTAGGTGAAGAGCACGAGTCCAACGAGGAGCATGCGATTCAGGAAGTAATCAAAGAAGCCATGATTGCTCTTCGTCGAGACTTCAAGCCACCTCATGTTCCTCGCGACGCCCACGCAAAATCTCATGGCTGCTTACAGGCGTCCTTCACCGTGAACAACAAGACCCTCCCTAAAGAGCTGCGAGTGGGAGTCTTCAAAGAAAACAAAACCTATCCCACTTGGATCCGCTTCTCGAACAACACGAGTGATCCAATGTCTAACGACAAGGATCTGGATCTGAGAGGCATCGCCATCAAGGTGCTAGATGTTCCAGGAAAAAAAATTATTCCAGCCGAAGAGCAGGAACTTACCCAAGACTTTTTGATGTTTGCTAGTCCTATCTTTTTCGTCAAAGACATCAAAGACTATGCCGAATTTATCCGGGCCCTTGGTAACGACGCCGCCTTCAGAGATCTCCTCACTCGTCCCCGGTCACTGGTGCAACTCGCGACCGCACAGCTTAAAGCGAAGGGTAAGAAGAATCCTTTGAAACTCGATTACTTCTCTGCTGTCCCCTCAACCTTAGGGGACACTAGTAATCCAGCACGTCGCCCGGTGAAATATTCTGTGAAGGCCTGTGACCCTGTTGCGGCGAAGGCCCTTCCACAGGGAGATCCGAGAGACCCGAATTTCATGCGCACAGCGCTCGTGCAAAGTCTGAATGAGAAGAGTGGCTGTTTTAAATTTCAAATGCAATTGGGCGATCCTAAAAAGCCCAAAGCTTTTCCGGTAGAAGATCCTAGTGTCCTCTGGCCTGAAAAAAAATCTCTCACCTCCTCTGTCCACTCGCCTTACACGACCGTGGCGATTCTTCGAATTCCACAGCAGGACTTCGATACCAAAGAGCGTGACCAGTTTTGCGAACACCTCACCTTCACTCCTTGGCATTCGCTACCAGAGCATCGTCCCCTGGGTCGCACCAACCGCATGCGCTTAAAGTTGTATGAAACCATCTCTAGCTACCGCCACCGCGCCAATGGCGTCGTGAAGCGCGAGCCAAAAACGCTTGATCCAAAGACGGCCTATCCTTAGAAGGAGGGCCAATCATGAAAACTTTCAAAAAACTTTTTAATCTCTCTCGCCTCGAGTGGCCGCTCTTGGGCTGGGGCCTTCTCTTCCTTGCCCTCTCCAGTGCCGCGCTTCTGGCTTACCCGCATGCCATCAAAAAACTGATCGATGAAGCCTTGGTTGAGAAGAATACCGCAGATCTGAACAAGGCAGCACTCTTGGCCCTGGTCGTGTTCATCCTGCAATCCATCACCTCTGCACTTCGCTACTATTTCTTTACATTAGCAGGTGAAAAAACAGTCAAGCGTCTGCGCTCTCGTCTGTTTCACCAAATCATGGGTCAGGAGATGAGTTTTTTTGACCAACAAAAAACAGGAGAGCTGGTCGGAAGACTCTCCTCGGATACAGCTGTTTTGCAAAATGCTTTGAGTGTCAACATCTCTATGCTTCTTAGAAGCCTCGTCCAGGCCCTCGGAGGCCTTGTCATGCTTTTTATGACTTCCGCCAAATTAACGGTCTTCATACTTCTGATCATTCCTCCATTGGGTTTACTGGCGGCGCGCTTTGGAAAAAAAGTCAAAAATATCTCGCGCCTCTCTCAGGATGCCCTCGCTCTCTCCTCAGGGGTCGCCGAGGAGAGCATCGGAACTGTGCGAACGGTAAAATCCTTTGCTCAAGAATCACAAATGGAAGCTCACTATAACGAGCGGCTTGAAAGTTCCTTCGGCCTTTCTCGTGAAAAAATAAAAGTCATCGCGCAATTCACTAACACCGTCACCCTCGTGGGCTTAAGTAGCGTGGTCTTCATTGTCTGGTACGGCGGACGCTTAGTCATCGAAGGCGAGCTCACAGTGGGAACCCTCACCTCTTATCTTCTCTACGTCATTACCGTTGCTTTCTCTGTGGGCATGCTAGGAAGTTTATGGACAGACTTCATGTCGGCCATTGGTGCGAGCGAGAGGATCTTTGGACTGCTAGAAAAACCGATTGAAATCAAAACTCAAGGGTTGGGGCAAATTCATGCGGGGGCTGTGGAATTTCGTGACGTGAAATTTTCTTACCCCACGCGCTCAGATCTTTTGGTACTTAAAGGACTCAGCTTCACTCTTGCCCCCCACGAAACAGTCGCGGTGGTGGGTGCTTCGGGTGCGGGAAAATCGACCATCGTGCAACTACTTCTACGATTCTATGAAATCCAACAGGGACAGATCCTGATTGATGGAGTCGAGGTGAAAGATTATTCCCTCGAGGCCATCCGCTCTCAAGTCGGACTCGTCTCCCAAGAGCCCGTGCTCGCCAGTGTCTCAATCGAGGAGAATATTCGCTACGCAAGGCCCACTGCAAGTAGAGCGGAGGTGATTGAAGCCGCGACAAAAGCCTTTGCTCACGACTTCATTTCTAAATTTCCTCAGGGCTACGACACTCTGGTTGGCGAGCGAGGCATTCAACTCTCCGGAGGCCAGAAGCAACGCGTGGCTATCGCTCGAGCATTGCTTAAAAA
>DIVA01000095.1:0-15126 GCA_002435705.1 Bacteriovoracaceae bacterium UBA6144 | reverse complement strand
CTCTCGACAGTGAAGCGCGCCGATAAGATCATCGTACTCCAAGAGGGAGTGGTGGCCCAAGTCGGCACACATGATGAACTCTATAAAATGGAATCCTCCCCCTATCACATCCTCGTCAATAAACAATTTGAACAAACAAAGGCAATCACATGAGAAAAGTATTAAGTAACGAGCATCTCTCTCCTCAAGCAGCGCAAAGTATTGCCTCTTATCACTCAAGTGTTGTGGATGAAGTGGCCCAAGCCGTTGCCACTCACAAAGTCGTGGTGGTTGGGATGAGGGCTAACCCCTTCGTGAAGAAAGCTTGTCAGGCCCTAGAAGAGAAAAACATTACTTATAAGTATCTAGGCTACGGTGGGTATCTCTCCAAATGGAAAGAGCGCCTAGCGATTAAACTCTGGAGCGGCTGGCCCACTTATCCACAAGTTTTCGTCGACGGAAAACTTGTGGGTGGAGCAATGGATTTAAAAAAACTACTAAGCGAAGGCAAACTCTAATTTTTGGCGGCTGCGATCATTTTTCGAATCATGAGAGATGCCACTAAAGCCACGACAACCATCACCACGGCCCATAGGGTCAGTGTGCTGAAGTAGCCGCCATAAACTTTTTGGACAATCTCCTGCGTGATCACTTGGTCTTTCTCCAGTGCAATCGACGTTGAAAAGACAGCTCCCAAGATTCCACTAAGGGCCAGTGACACCGAAAAAAGACTCACGGAAAAACTCTCGATTCGCTTAGGAGCGACCGAGAGGATAAAGGCCACCACCATGGAGCCTACGATCACTTCGGCGAAGGCCTGAAAGAAATGAATCACAAGAAAAACTTCGGGACGGATGATAATGTCCGTTCCAATATTTTTCACCGCAAAGGTGAGAATCCCAAAAGCGATGGCCGTGAGGACAAACGCACAGGCGATCTTAGTGGCCGTGGAGAGATTGATCTGACGTTTTTCAAGACTTGAGAAGACATACGCAATCACGGGACCAGCCACCATGCACCAGAGAGGGTTCATCGACATCGCCGCTTCAGGAGCAATCGGTATGATACCAAAGAGATCGCCTCGCATGGTATTGATCGTCACCATTGTCATCGACGTCATCATCTGACCGTAGTAGACAAAAAAGACAGTGGTGAGCACTGTCATAATCAGAATGGTGCCCATCTTGAGCGCTTCAGCGCGTGGAGCACGCAGGGTGAGAAAAATAAAATAGAGAATCGCAGAGGCCCCGATGGCGTAGACAATATTTTTTCCCACATCCATGTTGGAGAACATAAAAAAGACCAGCCCAATCATCCCCATCGAGAGAATGATAAAAGCCGCCCAGCTCTGCGCCTTAACCGGAGTTTGATCAATCTCAAATCCAATGGCGGTGAAGGGCTTTCTGGCCGCGATGATCACCACGAAGGCTGTGATCGCCATACCAGCAGAAATCATAAAACCACCGCTAAAGCCGATCACCAGCACGATCAAAGGATATAAATACTGACCTAAGAGTGCTCCCACATTATTGACCGAGTAGTTCACCGGGTAGCAGTTTTCAAAATTCTCTTGGCTGCTAAAGGTCCGCTTAAATAAACTAGGATAACTCGGTGACGCCAGGCCTCGAGCATAACTGGCCAGGGCAATACCTGCCAAACTCATCGCCACATTCTTCGTGGCAGCTCCCGTCACAAGCAGGGTGTACCCAGCGGCAAAAGAGAAATAAGCAATAGACAGTGAGCGGTAGGTGCCCAGGAGTTTATCGGCAATGAAACCACCGGCGATGGCGAATAAGGGACCGATAGCCGAAAAAGCCCCCACCACCATCATGGTATCAGCCTCGTTGTACTTTAAGTCTTCTAGAAAAAAGCGAGTCAGGATGACCATGACTCCGTAAAACGACAGACCAAAGAGAAGTTGGCAGGTCATCAGAGATTTGTTCAAGCGATTCCACATTTAAAACCTCGTAGTTGATTATTTTAATCACTATGACATAAGCGATAGATCATTAACAATACATGATCTAGATCATAGTACTCCTCCGCTCTCCTTCATAAAATAGAGTCAAAGGAGTCTTATGACATCTATCACTACGATCATGACCTCTCACCCCGCTACTATCCTTGCTTCGCAGACACTGCAGGAGGCGTACCTTAAGATGAAAGCGATGAAGATCCGCCATCTCCCGGTGGTTGACCAGCGCGGAGTCTTGGTCGGCATACTGAGTGACCGTGATCTGCAGCGTGTGATGCAAAGAGAGCGCGTCTCTGAGACTCAAGAAAATTATTGTTTCGAGTCCACGGAAACCGTTGAGGCCGTGATGACCTGGCCCGTGCGCGTGATCACCTCTAACACCAGCGTGAAAACAGCGGCACGTCTGATGCTCCAAGAAAAACTCTCCGCTCTGGTGGTGACCGATCTCTCCAATCACCCTAAAGCGATTGTGACCACGGATGATCTCTTGCGCTTCATCGTCGAGGTAGAATCGCCTCAGATCGAGCGTCCCATCCTGGCGGCGGCGCAAGCGAGCTGGTAGGGCGAAATTTCGAGGGCATAGGGCCCCTCATAATAAAACCTTATCACTCAAGAATATCTGCGTTTTGCCGATAAGTTTGGCATGATTGGAAAAATCTTAGCTGGTAAGTATAAGGTCCTCTCTCTCTTGGGTTCAGGGGGTATGGGACAAGTCTACTGCTGCCAAAGAATAGAGTTAGGCGGTGAAGTCGCCATAAAAATACTCACAAATCAAATCAGTGATAAAGAACTCCTCCATGAAGCCCGCGCTGCGGGTATAAGCAACCATCCCAATATCTGTAAGGTCTTCGACTATTTTGAAGAAGATGGAAAAAGTTTTCTGGTCATGGAAAAGCTTGAAGGTCTAGACCTAGAAGCGATTATTCAGTTCAAAAGGGGAAAATCGGAGCCCTTTAGTTTTCGATTAATGTTCACCATCATCCGTGAAGCAGCGCAAGCTCTTGAGCACGCACATAAAAGTGTGCTTCATCGAGACATTAAACCAGCTAATATCTTTCTGACCTTCGATGGCGAAATCAAGGTGCTGGACTTTGGTATTGCACACTTCATGCATAAAAATCAGGAAGCAAGCCTCAACGCCTGCACCGATGCCTACTCTTCCCCTGAGCTTTGGGTGCATGGAAAATATGATTCATCTCTGTACGACTCCACCAATGATATTTATTCCTTGGGTCTTATTTTTTATGAACTCTTCCATCTAAAACAAGCCTTCAATGATAAGCCCACCACGCAACCTCTCAAACTCTCTAATGAACTCACAGAAGTTCCTCCAGGTTTTGAGGAGCTTTTTGCAAAGTGGGTTCATCCCGTTAAAAGCGACCGTTTTAAAAGTGCAAAAGATTTACTACAAAGTCTGAGCACTCTCTATCCCGACGATTTCAACATGAAGCACGAAGTGATACAAGAGTTGGAAAAAATTAAATTTGGTAAACATAGAAACCAAACGAGCAAGCAAACACACTTCGAACAGTCTTCTTATCGCTCAAAAGTAATAACCAAAGACAATATGTGGCCCTTGATAGCATCTTTTATTATGGTTCTTTCAGCACTGCTTGGCGCAGATTTTTACTTCAATGCCGATAAAACCCATAAGCTCCATGAAGAAAATGTCGAGATTATTAAAAAGAAAACTCTCTCTCGTGGGATAGCAAGCCCTAAGTAAGAGTTCCAATCTTTAATTTGAATCCCTTTTTTGCCAAGAAATTTTTCCCAGAAAAAAGATACTTGGCAATAAAAGCTGATTCCGCAGCATTGGTCCTGAGGACCACCTCAGCAACATAGACATCACAAACGTTCAGAACAAATATGTTCTTCACCCCATTCCACTCAAGGATAGCCACCTTGTTTTGAGTTGGCTCGTACTTTGCAGCATTAACCTTTGTAATCAGACGTGAAGACAAGGGATCCTTTTTTAGACTTAGACCAATATTCTCTACATATTTTTTACTATGGTGATCACCGGGATTTATATCAAAATCTACAGGATGCAACTTGATTTCGGGATTATCCAATAAAAGCTCCTTTAGGCTAGACTTTGCATCACCAGACTCCGAAGGCTTAACTTTTTGCAGCAGCTTCTCCATGGAAGTTTGCTTTTCTAATAAATTTTGTTCGCGCTCTTGAGACTCTTTGATAGACGCACGCAATTCATCGATGTCACGACAATAATCTTGTAGTAATTCTGTTTCATTTTGCTTCAAACTCTTGATTTTTTCATCGAGCTGACTTTCTTTGATCTGCTGGTACTTAAGATTTTCGCGGGTTAAAACTAAATCATTTGAGACGATAAAATTTTCTGCCTCAATTCTTTCATAATACTGCTTCTTCTTCCTGTCAGCTAAACGCACGAGCCACAAAAGTATACTAATAGTTATGAGAGAGTAGAAAAGTGGCGATGATCGCTTAAAAGCTATGTTCCAAAAAAAATAAGAAACGTCCCTCTGCCCAGGGATTTCCCAGAATGATAAGAACATGGAACGCAGAGAACTCTTCCAGAGCGGAGGGGAGCTTCTTTTAGAAAGAACAAAGTGTAAGCGAGCCTCATCACTTCCTGCCTCACCAATGTGGACCATCACACTGCGGTCTTCCTTGTAGGGCTCTTTGTCAGATTCAAAAACTAACTTTCCTTGGTAGTCGAGGACGCTGATGATTCCCACCTTCCAGGATTTCTTAAGACCTTTTATAAAAATCTCTTGGCACTTATTGGTTCCAAGGTTTGACTTCAGACATGACTCATACTGCCCAGACAAAGACTGCTCGACTTGCCTCAAAGTAGACTGCGCTAGGTCATCACGGCTTTGGTAGTAAAAAAAATTATTGGCCATGACCAAACTGAAGACGAGGAGGATCATGAGAGCAACGAAAAATTGTGTTTTATGAATAGGAAAATAATTCACAGAGTTTTTAAAAGTCATAGTTCCTCAAAAAATAAGATAAAAAAATTATACCTCATTTAATTAGCCCAGCCAGTGGCAAAGGCAGATTCGGGGATCTTTAAGATGACTTTGCATTCTCTCTTAAAATGATATTTTAAATCAGGATGTGGTATTTTTTTGACTACACACTGGTACTCATCAAAGGTTAAAACCCACCCCTTAATGTCCCTTAACTGGACACGTGCTTCCACGAAGCCCGACACTCTTGCTCGCTTATTTGTTTGACTTACTTTCGTTGTGACCTTAACTGTGTCTGTGGCCTTTTCAAAAACTTTTATCAGCGCTCTATTTTTAGCTTCATGAATCAAAAGCTTGCGATCCATATTTTTTCCGTCATAGCTGGTGGCGACACTCGATCCAATAAAATGAAAATTATCACCGACTTTACCTTCAAAACTAAATTCCGTCCGAAAAGCTTTATTCATTTCGCCATCGTAGTTCGACAGAGCCGCATAACTCTCATCATAAATAGATTCATTCCTCATATGGTTTTTTACATTTTTTAACTCCTCTGATGGCTTATGCGTATGGGAACTACATGAGAAGCTTAGAATCAAAAGTAAAAAATAGATCCGCATCACTCCTCCTTCACAAAAGACACAAAGCTCTGACTAAAGTTATCAACCATATCTAGACTGTACTTTATACTGCAGAATGCAGCGGGGATGACCTGTGAGTGAAACGATTGCGCAGCAATCGTATCGCGGAATCTTTTATGTGGTGAGTAGCTCCACTGCTGCTTGTTATTAAAAAGTGATTGCATAAGAATCTCATGGTCTTCATACCTGACAGTGTAGATCTGACCTTTGGGTTTGTATTTTTTCGGAAAACAACTCTTGCGATTGTTAACGACGTAACTTACATACAATGTCTCATCTACTTTCAAGCCGTTTAGTTTTGTGTTAACAAACTTAAACTTCATGCGACGAGTAGGTCCAAAACTATCTAATCCCTGTAGGTTGATAGATCCACAAGAGCTGAGTAACAAGAGAATGAGCCATCTCATAAAATCCTCACTGACATGTAGAGTAGTTTCACATCATCAAAATGAGTAAATCGCTGTCTCCAGTCTTGATAGTAGCAATAAGCCACTTCAAAGCTAACCGAGTCTGGCCTTGAGGCGACTTCCATTTTTTCTCGCAGCATAAAATTGTCGTTATAGATAACAAATTCATAGTTGTAGGTTGACTCCATCCCATACAGGAGACCCAGCACTTTGCGCATATCACTTGCATAGGTTGTAAAAACTCTTCCTGATTTATGATCATTAAAACAGCTAAACTCATGGTACCAATTGCCGTTATCCATTGAAGGCTCCACTCCATAGTCAACTTTGTGGAGTGTAACTTGACTTACTTCATTGGCATGATGGAGCCTGGCGCATGATGCAAGAGAGCAGATTAATAGACTCAGCAAGAACTCTTTCATATCTCCCCCTCCCTTAAGGCTTAGGGATTGGCTCGCGGTTTTTAGTTAAATCCGCATCGGAAGCCAAAACATCTGTCTCTAGCATGACACCCATAAGCTGCTTATGCATGATCTCCTTCAGTTTGAGCTGATCCTCCATTTTGTACTTACGATCCATGGTGTATTTATAAGCAGTCGCTAAATTTGTCGCAGGAACTCTCGCAATGGCACGACATTCCCGAACGTACTCGTAACTCACATCCATTTTAGGTAATGCATAAACGATACATTGCGTGTCAGAAAACTGAACCTTGATTCCGGTTAAAGCCTTTGCCTCTGTGACATAGATACCCACGGAATCAAGAGCGCCATTGTCATTATTGACGTAACTTAGAGAGCTCTGGATAACTTTCTTGTACTCAGATGGGGCACTCTCAAGCAGTGTGGACTTAGCCTCCATTGTTGCTAGTGCTAGCATCGATTTTTCATTTGTATTATAGCTCGCTTTTACAGACCCAATCGCCACGAATTCACCATTGATGAGTCCGTCTTCAGAAAACTTTTTATCAAAGTCCTTTCCAATAACCTTCTTACCTTCAGCCATGTGTTTTAAAATGATGTCATTTTGAACTTCTACTACCTGCTTTTCTTCTGGGGCAGAGGCACACGAAGCAAGAGAAAGGGCTGCAACATTCATAAAACAGATAGAAAGATTTTTCACAAAATTCTCCTTGTTGTGGTTTATGAAAGTTTAATGAAAGAGAGTCTCAAAAACTGATACCGAGAGGTATGTCTTTGAATTTAATCAGAACTTAAATTTTTTAGGAAAGAATCGAAAGTGTTAGCTCATCAGAACACTTCAAGGAGACAGGAAAACCGAAATTTTTGAGTGTAAACTCTGGCAATGGAAGATAAATCTTCTTCGCGAGCGTCTTGCTATCTTCCTCATTATGACGACTGGTGGAACGACTAGACTCATTGGCCACACGCTGGAGCCGTTCACAATCCTCAGTGGATAGATTCACAACAAATGTTCCATGCGTAGACCCCAGATCTTCGATTGAAAGTATTCCATCTTGAGAAAAGACTAGGACCACGTGCCCATTTTTCTTCTGATTATCTTCTTTGTATCCAGAAACTTTTCGGATCATGGCCTCAAGAAAAATTATTCGGCTTCCGTATTGAGTGATTAGCTTTGGCTTATCATATTCTAATTGAGTGCGAGAGATATGAAGATTAAAAGGAAGAGCATCTTTATGCACATAGAGTGTAAAAAATGTCTGACCCAGCTCCATGACGATCGCCACTTCAGAATCTTCTCGGGAAGGCTGAAAACCAGGAAGGACTCTTACTCCTGCTGTTCGGATCATCTTGGGGACAAAAAGACGATGCCCAAGATTTTCGATATATTTTTGCCCTAAGACATCCCATCCCTCATCTGGAAGATGGTACAAGTTCTTGCCGTAATTATTTTCAAGGGTGATCTGATTCTCGTCGACCAATTCTTTAAGGTGACGCAGAAATGTCGCTTTGGGGTAGTCATCCGTATCGATGTTTAATCTTGCGCAGACTCGCTCTTTGATCGCGCTACTGTCGAGGGCTCCACCGGACTGGAGAATTTCCTTAATCAGCTGCTGCCGTTTATCCTTGGCTCCCATCACAGTCCTTTCTTTTACTCTAGATTCATTATAGTCCTTTTTTTTAAAAAAATTCACCCTAAAACTCGTACCCAAGCCCCATGATGGTGCGAGAATTTTTCGATCCATGGTTCAGTTCTTCATCAATGGTTTGGACTTGGTAATGCTCTAAGTGCCAAGACCATCGAGGTGAGGCGTAGCCTCTGACGCCTATACCATAACCTTGGTAAATAAGAGTTTTTTGAGATTTCACTTCGAGTGATGTATTTTTCATTTGAGTCAAAATAGACCCGTAAGTTCCAGATATGTAAAATTTGTAATTCTCTAAAACCCTTGGAGAAATGAGTCTTATGGTAGCATAGCTATCGAAATAGTCTTTAGTTTCTTTTTGGATTAAATTATTATCATCAGTCCACTCTCTTTCATCTGTGATTTGATTAAACCCCACCCCCAAAGACAAATAGCGGGACTCTAAATGGAGAGCAAACGGGATCAGGCTCGCCCTTCCATGGGTCCCCATAAAACTGATCGGATTATACTCAAAGCGCCCAGAAATCTTTTTATCAGATGGAGAAATATCTTCTGAATTGCTATCAAGCTTAACCACTTTGAGAGGATAAATCCTGTTTGCTTCGACCATTATAACTTCTTCATAGTCAAAGTAATCAGTCATTGAGATTTTTATGTGCCGCTTACCAGGTGCAACAGAAATGGGAATCCGCGAATTGGATTGCTCCTCGCCATCTATCTCCAGTAAGGCCCCCCTTGGGTGGATCTCATAATGCACAGTACTTAATTTGGGCTCCAGATAAATGTCCTCATAGATGGTCTCTGCTTCAGTCGGAGTCACAATGATACTCTTGGGATAATAATTAGGATGTGAAACAAGGACAGTATGAGATTTTTCAACCTGCATGGCAAAACCTGAGGGGTTAACAATTTTACCCTCATGCCTTACGACGGCATTCGGTGGATCCATTGAAAGAACCAACGTGGAGAACTCTGCTTCAAGCTTAATATCAAGCGACTTATGAGCTCCACTCACCAAGATCTCTTTTGAAAAAGAGATATAGCCTCGTGAGCTCACCATTATTTGATAATACCCATGAGGAAGATGAAATAAGGTTTTACTTGATCCCCGTATTGAATCGCCATTGTCGTGACGAAGGAAAGTAACAAAAGCATCTGATGGATGCGCTTCAACTTTAATGTGAGTCTTCTGATCATTTGATCCTCCCAGTGTTTGGATTTCAGTCGCACTCAGCTCCAAGGGCACAATAAGTAATAAAAGAACAAAGATGATTTTCATAGGCCACCTCTTGAATGACCTTATCATCCCCTTTACCGGTCCCATAAAATGAGACCGAACTCCCCTAACCTTTAGGTTAGGGAGAACACTATGAATATTAAGAACGAGGTCCTAGGAATTCAACAAAAATGGATTAATAAGCTAGCAAGATCCGACGCAGAATATTTCCTAGACTATGGAACTCAAAAAGATCTATGCCTCTTCTGTACTCAAGCAAGTCTCAAGAGATCAGACTTTAAAGATCAAAACGATCTTTCTCTAAAACTTGTTCGATATCTTCAACTCCATATGATCATGTCCCACGGATCCGAAGATCCCAGAGACAAACTCATCGTACAAAAATTTTCAACAGTCCCCTTCATGTGCGAATCACTTCTTAAGGGACAAAATCCTTATCACAATGTTCACTCAGCCTTAAATGCGAGCATCGACTTTCTTGAAAGAGAGTATCCACTCTCAGATTTTTGGGAGAAAGGGGCTGCATCCACCAAGAAAATTGAAAAATCTGTAGGAAAACTAAGACGCAAAATGCTGGAAAGGATCCTCTCTTATTATTCAACACCTATAGTGGCTTATACTTTGATCGATGGAGTAAAAAAGGGCAAATTTGATTTCTTTCAGGAGCTTCAATTTCTTTTAAAAGACATTCTCCAAAGGCACTTTAAAAATAAGAAACTCCACTCCCCCGATACAATCGAATACATAGAAGTCATGGAGTTCATCGTTTCTTTAAAGTGAATAAGGGCTTTGCGAAAGTATCGAAGCCCTCAAGTTGTGTGTCTTCATGAAAGAATTCAACTTATCTTTAGAATTGTGAAAAAGGATCACTTTTGAAATGGAAGACAACTTTCTCGTTGCTTCCACCAATGAGTCTTCATCACTATGAAGGCTCCAGGCATTTGCATCCACGTTCAGTTTCTTTGGGCTATCGAACTCTCCCTCTCGTCCTATTCGCACATACCAGGCATCCTTAGGGAGCTTTAGATACTTCATATCAGCATCTGAAACGAAGTAATATCTTTTCTGGTCGGGTTTAATTTGAGGCGTAGCAGGTAGCCATAGAACCCATCTGCTTTCAGCCCAAGCACTCATTGTTTTGTGATACTGTGCCAATAGAAAAGGATCTAACACATCTTGGCGTCGGGTAATAAATGATTCGTGGATGCATTCAAACATTGCACGCAAGCGTGACCCCAAGCAAAAGTGTACACTGTTGCGTGTGGCACCTTCCTTTACATGATGAAAGATATCTAAGTAGGCATAGAGCAGATGATCCGCAGAGGGGGCAGAGAAAACAATGTCTCTCACATCATCACGCGCACAGATCTGAGCCGCTGTCTCTGTGGCAGTCGCGCCAAAACTTCGTCCGGCCATAGTGGCATCGATCATGACATACTTATCTTTCACATCGATGTTTTTTACAATTTCAACAAACTCATCAATGTAGTCATGCCGAGCTGTACGAAAACAAATGTCCCCAGTAAAAACAAGCGCTTTTATCTTATCCTTAATGATCGCTCCTAGAGCTCCTGGCATATGAGGCACAGGAAAAGCCTGAAGCTCTAGGGAATCCCCAAGCACCATCTTTTCATTTGAAGCGATGGGAATGGTGTTTTGAGATAAATCACTATCACGAATAATTTTAAATTTTGAAAGTAAATAGGAGGTTGTCTCGCTCATAATCACAGGAATTTTATTTTTGTTAACCAGATCAATATTACCTGTGTGATCACCATGCGTATGTGTGACGAAACAAAGCTTATCTAATTTTTGTGGTATATAGGACCCAGATAGACCTGTATCAAGAATTAAGTACTCACTGCCAATCTTAACAGCAACGGAGCACCCCCCTCGATGATCCACAGTCGAACAAAGGGATTCTATTTGTCCCGAGAATTGAGGAAGTTTCGCTTCCCACTTATGCCTATTAAAAAATGATTCGATAATTTGATGGCTTCCGATCCGTTCACCTTGAGGCAGTGGATACCATCCCGATGCCTTCACCCAATCCGAAGCGATGCTATAAATTTTATCGCGAAAAACAGGATCACAAAATGTCCAAATCAAACCTATCGTGTAATGGAAGCCATCATTGTTATCAACGAAGTCATAGAAACGAATCCCCTGGATACCATCTGTTCTATTTCCAAGAATCTCTCGCAGTGTCTGATAGGCTTCCTCGGGGCTTTGTAATCTTGATCTATCGGTTAAAAATTCTTTTGCACGCTTCCTAGGCCCAAACCATGGTTTAGAGACCACTTCATAAAACTTCCCATCGATTAATTTGCCCTGCACCTGGCCCTCATTTTATAAGATTTATTTATAAATGATTTCATCATTTTAGAAAGATTTAAAGGAGAAGATAGCGCTGGTGCCAACTTTCATAGGCAACCCTAAAATAACGAGGCATTTTCTTCTCATTTAGCTCACACAAAATCCATCAGTTGGATTGAACGTTTTTTTTCTTTTGCGACTTTTCTTGTCGGGCTTATAGTTGTGAGGAGAACTTCTCAATCAAATTGGAGAGAGAATTATGTTCGCGACTACTCAAAAGAACGATTCGGGTGCCAGTCACCCGAGTCTCCCTAGAAACCCGGCACCTGATGCTAAGAAATTAGATTCAGGTGCCGGGAAGAAACATTTTCTTAATTGTTAAGTTAGTTTGCCAAGTCTGCTTTCGTTAAATTTACTACACCATTTCTATCCTTTAAAATCAGAATCATTAAGATTATTGAATTGTACCTCCAAAGCCTTTACTCTTAATGGATCCTTCATTCCTTACCTGGATAAAAGCCATGAAATTTTCATCTCATTCTGAGCTCATGCAGACCCTCGCTCCTCACCAGTCCATTTTCATTCATGGGGGAGCTGCGACGCCTTTCAAACTGATTGAGCTGATGATGAAAGAGGCTGACCGTCTTTCTCATATAGAGATCATGCATCTGCACACTGAAGGTGATGCCCCCTATGCGCGCCACAAGGCCTTCAGAGTATCTAATCTTTTTGTAGGTAAAAACATGCGCGCGCAGATGGATTACGACGCCATCGACTACATCCCCTGCTTTCTCTCCGAGATCCCTTTACTTTTTCGAAACGGCATCAAAAAAATTGACGTCGCCTTCATTCAAGTCTCACCACCCGACGAGCACGGCCATGTGTCTTTGGGTGTGAGTGTGGATTGTGCCAAGGCAGCAGCGGAGATGGCGAAGATTGTGATCGCTGAGATCAACCCACGGATGCCTCGTGTGCACGGCGATGGTTTTCTTCACATCAGCGATATTGATTATGCCATTGAGGTCGAGCGTGATGTGTACTCACCCGCGCGCCGAAAGCTTAATGCAACGGAGCTTCTCATCGGAAAACACGCCTCTGAATTGATTGAAGACGGGGCCACGCTACAACTTGGTATCGGTGCCATTCCTGATGCCGTCTGTGCGCATCTCTTGCAGCACAAAGACCTGGGAATTCACACTGAGATGTGGAGCGATGGGGCCTTTGACCTCATCAAAGCTGGTGTTGTGACGAATCGACATAAAAAATTCCATCAGGGAAAAACCACTTCGTGTTTTATGATCGGATCCCCCGAGATGTACCAGTACATCAACGATAACTACAGTGTGCTGAACCTCGAGGCGAGCTACACCAATTTCCCGATGAACATCATTCGTAATCCAAAAGTCACGGCCGTTAATTCTGCCACGGAGATCGATCTCACCGGACAAGTCTGTGCCGATTCCATCGGCCACAAGATCATCTCCGGAGTCGGAGGTCAGATGGATTTCATGCGTGCCGCTGGACTCAGTGAACGTGGCAAACCTATTCTCGCGCTCTCTTCCACCACCAAGACCGGTGCCTCTCGCATTCAGGTGCGCCTCAAAGAAGGTGCCGGCGTCGTNNATCAGCATCGCCCACCCCGATCACCGGGAGATGCTCGAGCGTGAGTGGCATGAGCAGAGAAAACAGATTCGAGTCTAGCTGCCGTTTTTTACACAAAATAACCACCATCCTTTCAAGCGAGCAGGCATCGACTCAATCTATACTCCTGTTTTCATCAAAGGAGTCCCTATGTCTGCTCATAACATCATCGACCTACTCAAAGACGAACACGCAGTTGTGAAAAAATTATTTGGCATCGCTGCTGACTCCCAAGACTCTGAACGTAAAGACGTCTTGCGGCTCTTGAAACTTGAACTCGTAACCCACGCACGCGGTGAGGAAAAAACCGTCTACTCAATGCTTCGGCTCCAACTCAACCAAGAACATGCTGCAGCTGAGGACATATTAATCTTGAACGAAGCCGTCGAGGAGCATCGATTGATTGATCAATTGATCCAAGAGCTCGAGGCTACCGGGACATCTGATGAGCGCTGGATGGCACGTCTGCATGTCCTACGGGAAAATGTTGAGCATCACATCAAAGAAGAAGAGAAGGACTTATTTAAACTGCTTAAAGAGCACTTCTCTGACGAACGGCTTGTGACTCTAAGATCGGATTACGAGTCGGCCAAGGAGAAGTACACCGAGTTCCTCCCTTCGCAGACACAGATCGGGCCCTGGGAGCAGAGTTCAGATATGCCCTTATTTTAAGAGGAAGGATCTGACTTGAAAAGAAGTCACGGGTATGGTCAGATTTTATTATGAATTTATTTTATAAAATCTTACTTACCCTATCCCTACCGATCATCCTCTCTTCATGTTTCGAGGATGGTGGGAATGCCCCAACCGGCAGCTGCAACCCGTGTAAGGTCTTCGTAACCGCCGCTACCTTTCAAGGCAACTTCGGTACTGTCACTGCCGCCGATCAAATCTGCGCCACGGACATTCGTCATCCGGGAGATGGTACCTATAAAGCACTCATCACATATGAAAATGGATCACGCCGGGCCTGCACCAGTGCCAACTGTGAAACAGCTGGTGCATCGGAGGGTGTCGACTGGGTCCTTCAGCCCAATACCACCTACACACGTCTTGATGGTACCGTGATCGGCAAGACGACAAGTGCTGCGATTTTACCTTTACCTCTAACCAATCCTTTCTCCGCTACCGCGGGTCGCGCATGGACAGGGTTTTCTGTTCCTGCCTGGACCAGTCCCGTGAATCAGGGTTGCAACAACTGGACCTCAACAGCCTCAATGGCGCCTCCGGGTGGTGGCTCCTCGACAATTAACGATGGCTCAAATTTCAACATGGCTTTTGCGTTCGGGGTGAACTGCAGCGGAAGCATCTCTCTTATCTGTGTAGAGCAATAAGCAGCCGCTAAGACGAGCAACTCATGTGTGACACTCCCGCCATTTCAAAGAGCTCGCGGGGTCTGAGGCGATAGTATTTTTCCTCAACCTCTTTTGATTGCTCGCCGTAAGGATCAACCATGACTTGAGCCAGCTCACGCACAGGCCCGTAGTTCCCAAGAGCGGCTTGCTGGTAGGCGGGAACCAAAAACCATTCACGCAACGTATATTTTGGGTTCACCATTTTCATGCGCTGAGAGATCTCCTCACGAGATTCCATCAGTGTCACTTGTGTTGTCCATCGAGTGAGCCACTTCTCCCAGCGCTCGCGCTCTTCACCACCTACAACTTGATAAAAACTTTTCATCAAGGGATCAATCGAGTCCGGGACCAAAGAGAGTTCGCGAAAGAAGATGGTGTAATCCACCGGAGTCTGTCGCATCAAGAGTTCAAGCTCTTTAAAAAGCTCAACATCAAAAGTCTCAAGCCCTATTTTTTTCGCCCACATCTCAGAGAGTTTTTTCTGCATCACAAGCGAAAATGATTTTCGAATCTGATCAAGCTCTCTCAAAGCTTCTTCGTTAGAAGCCATCAA
>DIVA01000010.1 GCA_002435705.1 Bacteriovoracaceae bacterium UBA6144 | reverse complement strand
AATTGGTGATAGACCGAAGTGGCTTGCGATTCATTCATCAAGAGGGCCTGAATCATGAATACAACAAGAATGGACTTCATCCCATAATAACTATAGCGCTCACAAGCTTCATTACCGACGATGAACTTAATTTGTGAGGGATATTTTTGTAATTGAGTCATTAATTCTCCGAATCAGATTTAAAAGGCTTGGGGCGCTTGTTACCACCTAACTGTTTGGTCTTGCCGATGTTGTCTTCGGGCTTCTCCCAGTGCTTAAACCACTCGTCCTGCTTCTTAGGAGGCTCTGCAGCCACCTGAGCTGCCTTCTCTTCAATTTCAGATTTCTTTCTCACCACCACTGCAGGTTTTTTCTCCACAGGCCCCACGGAGATAGGCTTCTTCTCATGGGCCGAGATATCGATGGTCACGTCGCCAGTGATTTTCAACTGACAAGAGAGACGCTCTTTTGTGATGTGAAACACATTACCAAGAAGCCTGAGTTCCTCAAAACCTGGAGGACTGAGATGGTCCTCACCGCTTTTGACGATGATCACGCAGTCACCGCACGAGGCACAACCACCACAGCTGGATTTAATTTTTTTGCCAGATTTTTTGAGCTGAGCAAAGAGGTTTTCCTCTCCACTCACGTCCAGCACTTCACCCGAAGGCCAGAGTGTTAATTTATGAGTCATGGTTACACTACTTTTTTGATTTGCTTCTCTAGTGCCTCAAGCACTTTGCCTTTAAGCGGCTTAAGTAAGAAGCCTAAATCAAGCTTTACCTGAGCCTCAGAGCCCGTGAACGTGATCTTGGCCTCAAACCCTGTGCCTTTGGCAGAGATCGTATGAGCACTGTCATCCTGCTTGATGTCGGCTTTGACACCAAATTTTTCCATTGTCTGAGGGACCACGAGTTTTGCTGCCTCGTAGGCTTCTTTTTGTGACTTACCAAGATAAGGAACCTTGAGATCCATTAACGTACTCCTGTTGATCCAAAACCACCGCTTCCGCGTTCGGTCTCAGAGAGTGTTTCTACAGTTTGAAATTGTGCCTGCCAAACGGGCGCTACCACCAGTTGGGCCACACGCAGACCATGCTCGATGATGTAGGGGTCTGTTCCGAAATTACCAAGAATTATTTGGACCTCTCCCCTATAGTCAGCATCGATCGTGCCTGGGGAGTTAACGACCAAAAGCGAGGTCTTAAGTGAAAGTCCTGAACGAGGACGGACCTGTACTTCAAAGCCCGCAGGGATCTCGAAGCTCAATCCGGTCGGAATGAGCATGCGCTCACCCGGGGCGATGATGAGTGATTTTTTTTCATGCAAGCTGGCGCGGATATCCGCCCCAGCGGCAAGAGTTGTGGCATAGAAAGGAAGCTCAAAGCTTGGATCAAAGTGCGCAAGTCTGCGCACTTTGATCGCGATTGTCTCGCTCATGACTTACTTCTTCTTGAGCGGAGCAACTGCTTTGATTGAAAGTCTGATTTTGCCGAAACGGTCAACCTCAAGAACTCTCACTTTCACCTCATCGCCTTCAGCGATGTATTCGTTCACATCTTGGATGCGCTCGTCAGCGATTTCTGAAACGTGCACAAGTCCTGAGATACCTTGAGCGATATCCACGAAAGCACCATATTCTTTAACCGTTACGACCTTACCAGTGTAGTCAGTACCTGGTTTTGGACCTGTTAACTGAAGTTCAATCAAGGCCACAACTTGATCTAGCACTGCTACATCAGAGCCCAAGACCTTAACTGTTCCATCTTCTTCCACTTCAATCGAAACAGAGTTTCCTTCTTGAATGGCCTTGATATTTTTTCCACCAGGACCGATGAGCGCGCCGATTTTATCCGGAGCAATCTTCGTCATCTTAATTTGCGGAACACCCTGCTTGAAGCTGGCACGCTCTTGAGAAATTGTCTTAGCCATCTCTCCAAGAATATGAATACGCGCCTCTTTGGCCTGGGCCATGGCCTGCTTCATGATCTCTGAAGTGATACCTGTGATTTTAATGTCCATCTGGATGGCCGTGATTCCGTCATTGGTTCCCGCCACCTTAAAGTCCATGTCCCCCAAGTGATCTTCGTCACCCAAGATGTCGGTGAGGATTTTGAAGTTAGATCCTTCTTTGATCAAGCCCATCGCCACTCCGGCCACTGGAGCCTTAAGAGGAACGCCTGCATCCATCAGCGCCATCGAACCTGAACACACAGACCCCATCGATGATGAGCCGTTTGATTCAAGCACTTCACACGCCACACGCACGGTGTAGGGGAATTTAGCAAGATCAGGCATGACTTTTTTAATCGCACGCTCAGCGAGATTTCCGTGACCGATTTCACGGCGACCTACACCACGATAACCTCTTGCTTCACCCACAGAAAATGGTGCCATTGTGTAATGGAGATAAAACTTATCGTAAGAGATGCCAGTGATTCCATCTTTCATCTGTTCGCCGTCTTTACCACCGATGGTAACTGCCGCAAGAACCTGCGTTTCTCCGCGCGTGAAGAGTGATGACCCGTGAACGTTGGTAAGAACGCTCGTCTCAGTTTCAATCCCACGCACCTGAGTCAAACCGCGACCGGCGATACGAGCGCCTTTCTCAAGGATGTCGTTACGCATAAGTTTGTAGAGAATTTCGTCACTCACTTTGGCGCCAAGCTTGCCGAACTCTGCATCGGCATCTAAACCGTACTTGGCGGGATCGGCTTTGAAAGCCGCTTTAAGCTTTTGACCGAATTCATAAGTGGCACGCATACGATCTTTCTTTACCAGTACATTCAACACACCACGTGCATCAGCGGTGAAATCTTTCAGCGCTTGCTCCATGAGTTTTGTGTTTGGTGCTGAAGACTCGAAAGCACGCTTCTTCGCGCCCACTTCTTTCACCATGCTATCAAGCATACTACAGAATTTTTTGATTTCATTATGACCGAACTCAAGAGCTCCGAGCATATCAGCTTCAGAAACTTGGTTGGCTTCACCTTCCACCATCATGATGGCATCTTTCGTCGCCGCCATGAGAACTTCCAGCTCACTTTCTTTGAACTCTTCGTGAGTCGGATTCAAGAGATACTTATCGCCAATCTTACCTACTTTACAGAAGCCCAAAGGACCATTGAAAGGAACATCAGAGATAGCTA
>DIVA01000028.1:44355-76260 GCA_002435705.1 Bacteriovoracaceae bacterium UBA6144 | reverse complement strand
GGTAAAAGGCCCACCGGCTCCATGACTTTTTCATCATAGTTAGGAACCATCTGAACCTGGTTCATGTCATCGAACAAGAGGACCTCGGCCACTTTGCCGAGCTTACACTCAATGTATCGAGCAGCGGCTGCCTGAGTTTCCATGCGCTCGCCGAAATAACCTTTCTTATCAAGCAGAGGATAGTTATTAGAAAAACAGAAATCCTGAGCGAGGTTTACAATCGAGGCTTCCACTGACTGCGGTCCATGAGGATGAAGCGTCAGCACAAGGCCCGTGAGCGAGCTGACTTTAATCAACCCTTTGTTTGAGTTTTTCCAGAGAGTATAAAGAATGCGTCGCTGCGACGGTTTGAGACCATCCTGCAAATAAGGAATCGCACGATCCATAAGCGTATAGATTTGATATATGCGATACTCTTCTTTAACTAATGTATCCAATGACACCGAAGTCATGGAAGGAAGAAACTTGTCATCCATAGCTCTACGCCCTTCTCTCACGAGCAGCTTTCGCCCGTGCCTTTTTACCAGCAATAATATTATCGAGATCGACTTCGATCTCATCCGAGTCAATCAAGAGATCTTTTCTTAACTGTGATTCTTTTCCAAAACACGTCTCAAGCATATATTGAGCGGCTTTCATGTCTTTGACCGTGATCTTGGTCCAATCTTTTCTCTGCAGTACGTGCTTGAAAGCCTCTTGGCTCATTTCCCCGAGACCCTTGTTGCGTTGGATCTCTTTGATTTTCACATCTTTTTTAACCTTCAACTTGTCCAAGTCATCTTGAGTTTCACAGTAAGTTGTTCCTTTATCTGTGATCACCTCAAAGAGCGGTGCCTTAGCGACTTGAACCATATTCATTTGGAATAGCTCGGGCCAGAAAGTGAAAAAGAAATTAGTTAAAAGTGTATTAATGTGACCACCATCAACATCCGAATCGGCGAGAAAAACAATCTTCGTGTAGCGAAGAGTGGCCGGATCAACTTTTTGCCCGATGATGAGTCCGATACTTGCCATGATGTCAGCAAACTCTTGGTTCTCAATCACTTCTTTGATACTTGCTTGAGAAACATTCATGGGTTTGCCCTTGAGTGCAATCCCGCCTTGATAAAGTTTATCGCGCGCCGAACGCAGACCACCAATGGCCGAGTCTCCTTCACAAATAAAGAGAGTGCACTTAGAGCGATCACGACGCTCGTTAGCATCAAGGAGTTTTTCGATTCGTTGTTTCTTAGATTTTTTTACAAGTTTTGATGCATCTTTAAGATCCATGAAGCGCTGACGAGAGCGAGCACGCTCCATAATCTGATCGAGATACTCTTTATTTTTGCGCATGAATTTCTCTACGCCATCATTCATGAAGGTTTCAATACTCTTCTCAAGGAAGGCATCACGCACAAGCTTTCTCTTGGTCTGGGACTCAAAGCGCGGGTTCGGCATTACGATGCCAATGATGAAAGTCATGCCCGCAAGGATGTCGTTGTCTACGAGCTGGAGCTTATCTTTCTTGGCCGTCTTTTCGAGCTTCTCTTTGAGATAATTAATAAAGAGACGCTTGATCCGGTCATGGTGAAAACCACCATCATAAGTGGGAGTAGAGTTTACAAAAGAGATCATACGCTCACGCTCTTCGCTCTTATGGTTCAAAACCAAAGAAAGGTGGAGATCGTATTTAGCCTTGAATTTTTTGCCACGGGCATTGGTGCCCTCTTGCACGAAGCCCTCTTCTCCAAAGAGTTGAGCCGTCTCAGAGTCAATCCTTTGTGCCAGCTCAAAAAGACCTTTTTTATAAAGATGCTTTTCGCCGTTAAAATAGAATGTCAGCCCAGGGTTGTTATAGGCGAGGTCAATGATACGTTTACGCAAAAGTTCCGCGTCAACGGTATTGTTTTTGTAGACTTCCTTGGCAACAGTGAATTCAACCTTCACGCCCGAAGGACCTGAGAACTTTTTAGGTTTTGACTTCTTAATCTCGAGAGCGCCGTCAATGAACTCGAAGGTCTGCTCATTTTTTGTATTATAATGACGAACCGTCACGCGGAAGACATCACTGGTTAAGCAAGTGGCCGAGGCGCCCAGACCATTTTGACCCAGAGTACGATAGAGAAAGCCCTTCTCGTCTAAGTCTTCATCTGCAAACTTGGATCCTGTTCTAAATTCTGTGTAAACGTCTTTGATCTTTTCAATGGGAAAACCAATCCCGTTATCTTGCACAGTCACAGTCTTTCCATCACTGGAAAGATTGGTGTGAATCTCAGTGACGTGGCCACGATAAAACTCATCAATACTATTATCGAGAATCTCTTCAATGGCCTTTGATTTGGCCTGGTGAAATTTTACGGTTTTAAAGGTGAGGCCCTCTTTATCGTAAGTATAGGTTTCAAGGTCCTCAACATCATTAGATCCAAACACTAAGCTCACGCGATTGCGGCAGTGCCAACGTTGATCCTTGCTCTCAATCGCCGCTTCTTTAATTTTTGCGGATTTTCTTTTAACCTCTTGAACCATATAGACAAACCTTTTCTCAAAAGCTTTTTGGGTTTAAGTCTTTCAGACTAACGGGCCGCAATGGCCGTGAAAAGTCATCTTGCGTTATCCTGAAGTTTCATTTTAAACTAATTATATTGTGAAAAAATTCCTTCTTTCGTTTTTATTTTTCTATTCCTCAAGCTATGCAGCGCATATCAGCCTCACTAAAGCGCAGAGCGAAAAGCTTCAAAAATTCATCACTGAAAAGTGGAATTCACAGTCACAGATTGTGAAAAATCTGCAAGAGCAGGAAGTGATCTCCGAAGCCACGGCTCAACAAGTATCTCAGGCACAACAAAGCTTAAGCCTTAAAGTCATAGCACTTCATCCGCGCACCTGTCAGCGAGGATTAAAAAAAATTTCTCTCTACGAAGATTACAAATCGCACATGAGCTTCCTACAAAAGTCTGAGTATGATGAAAAAAAACAAATGGTTTTCTTTACCATTGACCACTCTCTGCTCCCCTACGCCATGATTTTAAATTTTAAATTACCTCGTATTAAGAGTGAAAGTGTGACTCATTACACTTTTACTCACGGACTTTTTAAAAATCTTCAGGGTGAGATTCATGTGCGAAGCATCGACAACCGTTGTGTCTACTTTATGCAGGCCAGCTGGTTAGGTGAATCGACAAAATTAAACGCCTCAATCGTTGAAGCTTTTGCTCAGACATTAACTAAGATAGGTTTAGAACACCTCATGAGGGTTGCGAATTTATAGTTGGCTATTGTTCACGCATGCCTTACATTGCCCACATGAAAGTATTACGAGTCAGTGTTCGAGATACCTATCCCCTACGTCATCAAATGCTCAGACCCCATGGAACTCTCGCCGACTGCGTGTTTAAAGGTGATGACGATGAACTCACCTTCCACTTAGGTGCTTTTATTGACGGTAAGCTCGTCTCAGTCGCATCTTTTTATTTTGAAAATAAAGACATTTTTGAAGCCGCTCATCCCCACCAGTACCGCTTAAGAGGAATGGCGACCCATCCTGACTACCAAGGCAGGGGCCTAAGTTCGGCCTTGCTCAAAACTGCTTTTCCTTTAATCAAACAGAATCAATGTACACTTTTATGGTGTAATGCCCGCGTTTCAGCCGAAGGTTTTTATGAAAAGGTGGGCTTTCAAGGCCATGGTGAAGTTTTTGCGATTCCAAGTATTGGCGATCATCGCCTCATGTCTATTGAAATCCGATAAGTCTTTTTCGCTCTGATGGATGCAAGCAGTTACGAGGCTTAACGCCCAGTTTAACTAAAGACAGTTGCTTTTCTTTGCACTCTTTGTAGCTTTGAAAAATTTCGGCGGCCAGACAACTCAGAGAGTGTTTGCCCTGCTTAAGCTCATCTTCACGCCTAGCTTCACAGATTTGCTGATTCTCTTTCATGGCACAGACCCAATGTTCATCCACGCAATCATAGAGCAGATAACCACCTGAGACATACTGACCAGAGAGAATATCTCGGGCCTCATCAAAATTATCAGTGTCCTCGGCACAACAAAGAGCACTTGTGAGTAAGATGAGGATTATCAAAATAGATTTCATCAGTTAACCTATCGTGAGCTTTGAGTAAAAGAATAAGGAAGAGTTATGATGTTAATGCACGACCAAATCCGTCTAGAACTAACCACCTGGCTCCTCCCCTCACTCAAAGAGCTGGGTGCTCAAGTGGAGGAGAGACAGATCTACAACGGCTTTGCCAGTACACCTGACTCCAAGATGGGACATCTGGCCTTCGCTCTTTTCCCCTTTGCTAAAGAACTAAAACTTAATCCGGCCGCACTCGCCAAATCACTCTCGGACAAACTGCAATCCTCTCAGGCAAAACCGGCTTTTGTGGAGAAAGCTCAAAATGTGGGCCCCTACCTTAACTTCACCTACTCTCCAGGTCATCTGGCTCAACTCATCATCCCACAAGTCATGGATCAGAGTTTTTTTAAAAGAAAAATCTCCCAAGACATGCCTCGCACGATGATCGAGTACTCACAGCCCAACACCCATAAAGAAATGCATGTGGGGCACATGAGAAATCTGTGCTTAGGTGACGCCCTTATTCGTCTTCATCGTTACTGCAACTTTGATATCGTCGCCTCTACTTTTCCAGGAGATGTAGGCACACATGTGGCGAAGTGCTTATGGTATTTTAAAAATCACAATACGGAGACGCCTCCAAAAGAGAGAAAAGGAGCTTGGCTGGGAAGACTCTACACCCTCGCTCATAATAAGCTTGAAGACGAAAAAGGCACTCCTCAAGAAGACGTCAATCGTAAAGAGCTGACAGAAATCCTTGCGCAGCTAGAGAAAAAAGCTGGCCCCTTCTTTGATTTGTGGCTTGAAACTCGTCAATGGTCGATTGATCTGATGAAAGAAGTTTACGCCTGGGCCGGTGTGGAGTTTGATGTGTGGTTTTGGGAGTCTGAGGTTGATTCAGATTCAGTGAAACTCGCTCGAGAGTGGCAGAAAAAAGGACTATTCATTGAGGATCAAGGTGCAGTCGGCGCGGACCTTAAAGACTATGGCCTTGGGTTTTGCCTCCTCATCAAGTCTGACGGTAACGGGCTCTATGCGACGAAAGATGTAGAACTGGCCCGCAGAAAATTTCAAGAGAAAGGCATCGAGAAGAGTCTCTATATTGTGGACCTAAGACAGTCGCACCACTTCAAACAAGTTTTTAAAATTCTGGAACTCATGGGTTTCAAACACGCCAAAGATTGTTTTCATCTCGCCTATGATTTCGTGGAACTCCCCGATGGAGCCATGAGCTCTCGCAAAGGCAACATCGTGGCACTCCAGGCGCTGATTGATAACATGGTGGAGAAAATTAAAACAGACTATCTCAACCGCTACCAAGGCGAGTGGAGTACTGATGAGATCGAATCAACCGCCCAAGATGTGGCCCGCGGAGCGATCAAATATGGCATGACTCGGATTGATCCCTTAAAGAAAATTGTTTTTGATATGACCGAGTGGCTTAAACTCGATGGAGAGTCAGGTCCTTATCTTCAGTACACCTATGCGCGCATTCAAAGTATGAAGCGTAAAATCCAAATGAGCGTTCAAGCTGACTACCTTACTCTCACAACGCCTCAAGAGATGGAGCTTATCCGGCTCCTGCCTCAGTTCAATACTGTGGTGGCCCAGGCCTGTGAGCAATACCGCCCTAATGTGTTGACCAGCTTTCTCTTTGATGTGGCCCGCGCTTTTAACTCTTTCTACTCTGAGTGTCCGGTTGCCAGTGCGCCATCGGGGCAAAAAGAAGCTCGTCTCGAGCTCGCCTTGAGTGCGGCCCAGGTGATAAAGGAAGGATTGGCCCTGTTAGGAATTCCTGTTCCACAAAAAATGTAATTCAGATAAACTAAGTTTATGAAGCTGATATTTCATACACTCAGTGATGGGGTTCAAGAGTTCGAAGTGGATCAAACCTCCGTGCTTATCGGACGGGGATCTAATTGTGATGTCATTCTTAAGGTAGAAGGACTTTCGCGCCAGCATTGTAAAATTGAAATCGATCGCAAGGGCAATTTCCTCGTCACAGACCTAGGTAGCACCAATGGGGTCATGATCGATAATCAGCGAATTGCCCCCAATACTCCGACTCCTTATTCAGAATATCTCCCTCTGGCCATTGGATCTATCCCCAGTGTGACCTTAGAAGCTCCAGAAAAAGAGTCCGTTGAGGTGACTTTTGAAGCCCCAGCGAAACCCACCAAAGTGGTGCTGGATCTCCCTAAAAGTGAAAAGAAATGGACCAAAAAAGGGGCACTTCCAGTGCCGAAAATGAAAGTTGAACGCACTATCCCATGGCGCATGATCATAGGGATAGTTGTTCTAGTGGCCTTAACGGCCCTCTTTTTTCAAGATCTAGAAATTCTCTAATATCAGCCAGTTAAAAATAAGTGCAAATTTAGCCGTTTTAGGTTAGCCTGTGCCTGAATCTAAGGTAAATTTAGGCTTATTTATGCTCAAAATTAATAGAAAAGTTGAATATGCACTCATGGTTTTAAAACTCATGAGTGATAAAAACCCTGAGGAACTCACCAGTGCCAGAGAGGTGTGTGACCGTTTCCACACCCCCTTTGATACCACCAGTAAGGTGATGCAGCAGTTGAACCTGGCGGGCATCCTCAGTTCGGTGAAAGGCACCAAGGGTGGCTATTCTCTGCACCATGATCTCTCTCAACTCAGTTACCTGCAGTTGGTTGAGCTGATTGAGGGTAAGGGTTTTGGCGTCGACTGCCACGATGGCCCTTGTGAATTGATGGGAACTTGTAATATTTCTCAACCGATAAAAAAACTCAACGACTATGTGGTCGCTATCTTTTCCTCGCTCTCCATCAAAGAGCTCTTAGAAGATAATCCCCGACAGTTTGAAAAAACTTGCCCCCCCCTGCTAAGGATGCCGCAATGAAGGCCGATGAAAAAATGCAAGAAGACTACAAATACGGCTTTGTCACAGACATTGATATTGAAGATTTTCCCAAGGGCATCAGCGAAGAGATCATCCGCCTGCTCTCGAGTAAGAAAGAAGAGCCCGAGTGGCTCTTAGAGTTTCGCCTAAAAGGTTTCCGTCAGTGGCAGAGCATGGTGCATCCGACTTGGCAGTACTGTGAGGTGCCGCCGGTGGATTTTCAGGCACTGACATATTACGCCAAACCAAAATCCAAAAAGAAAGTCGATAGTCTCAATGAAATCGATCCCGAATTACTAGAGACATTTGAAAAACTTGGTATTCCTGTGACGGAACAAAAACGTCTGATGGGTGTGGCCGTGGATGCGGTGTTTGATTCGGTTTCCGTGGGGACAACCCACCAAGAAGACCTTGAGAAAGTGGGAGTTATCTTCTGCTCTATCTCTGAGGCGGTTAAAAAGTATCCTGAACTCGTCAAAAAATATCTCGGCACCGTTGTGCCCGCCGCGGATAACTATTATGCCGCTCTCAATTGTGCCGTCTTCACCGACGGCTCTTTTGTCTACATTCCTGAGGGAGTGAAGTGCCCGCTGGATCTCTCCACGTATTTTCGCATCAATGCCAAAGAGACCGGCCAGTTTGAGCGCACACTCATCATCGCCGACAAAGGCTCGTACGTGAATTACCTCGAGGGCTGTACGGCCCCTCAGCGGGATGAAAACCAACTTCACGCTGCGATCGTGGAACTTATCACTTTAGATGATGCTGAAATCAAATACTCAACCGTTCAGAACTGGTATGCCGGCGACAAAAAAGGCCTGGGTGGGATCTATAACTTCGTCACCAAACGAGGTCACTGCCTTGGGAAGAACTCTAAGATTTCTTGGACGCAAGTGGAAGCCGGCTCGGCGATCACTTGGAAATATCCGAGCTGTGTGCTGATTGGGGAAAATTCCGTGGGGCAGTTCTACTCTGTGGCACTCACCAACCATTTCATGCAAGCCGACACCGGCACCAAGATGATTCACGTGGGGAAAAATACCCGCTCGACGATTATCTCTAAAGGCATCAGTGCGGAGAAATCCAATAACGTCTATCGCGGTCTCGTCAAAATCATGCCCTCAGCCACTGGTGCTCGAAATTACTCTCAGTGTGACAGCATGTTGATCGGAGACCAGTGTGGCGCCCACACCTTCCCTACAATTGATGTAAAGAATGACACCGCGGTCGTTGAGCACGAAGCGACGACGTCCAAGATCAGTGCAGATCAAATTTTTTATCTCAAGAGCCGTGGCTACTCCCAAGAGAAAGCTATTTCCTTGATCGTGAACGGATTTTGCAAAGATGTATTTAAAACTCTCCCTCTCGAGTTCTCCGTGGAAGCGGTGAAGTTGATCGAGATGAAACTTGAAAACAGCGTAGGATAAAATATGTTAGACATTCAAAACTTAACCGCTCAAGTCGAAGGCACCAATATTCTTCATGGAATTAATTTTCATGTTAAACCCGGAGAAGTGCACGCCATCATGGGTCCCAACGGCTCTGGTAAGAGTACTCTCTCAAAAGTCATCGCCGGTCACCCCTCTTATGAAGTCACAGGTGGCAGCATAGATTTTGAAGTAAATCGTAAAAAGATAGATCTACTCTCCCTTGAAGCCGATGAGCGGGCCAAAGAAGGAATTTTTTTAGGGTTTCAGTATCCGGTTGAGATTCCTGGTGTTTCTAACTTGGATTTTTTAAGAGAAGCCTTTAACGAAGTCTGTGCCTATCAAGGTCTCGACAAAATGGAAGAGGCTCAGTTCATGGATCTCGTGCGCCAGAAGCTCAAGCTTTTAGAGATGGATGAGGCCTTTCTCCATCGGGATGTGAACGCTGGATTCTCAGGTGGTGAGAAAAAGAAAAATGAAATCCTTCAGATGGCACTCTTGGGTCCGCGCTTGGCCCTCTTAGATGAAACAGACTCGGGCCTTGATATCGATGCCCTGCGAATTGTCGCCAAAGGCGTGAATGCTCTTCGCTCGAAGTACAATGCCATCGTGCTCGTGACTCATTACCAGCGCCTCTTGGATCTGATTGTGCCTGATTATGTGCACGTCCTTTATAAAGGTAAAATCATCAAGTCCGGTGATAAATCTTTGGCCCTTGAACTTGAGAAGAAAGGCTACGACTGGCTTATTCAGGAGCAGCACTAATGAAGCTTTCTGGCTTTCAAGATTCTCCTCAGTTGAGTTACCCACCATTTTCTGAAGCCTGGCGCTTTAGTCAGTTGGAGAGTTTTTTCCAGCAAGACCTCTCACCGGCCAAAGCAGAGTTTACCTCTGCTAGCCACGTGGAAATATCAGGAGCTCAAACGCAAATCAATTCACTCCCCCAAGGCGTGAGTCTCAGTGAGATCAAAGTAGCTGGTTCTGACTTCTGGAGCACACTTAAAAGATCTGGCGTTAAGTATAAAATCACCATCACTGAAGCCATGACTCAGCCCTTAAAGATCTCCATCACAAGACCGTCTACTCAATCACATGAGGCCACACTGGCCTTCATTGAGATCCATGTATTGGCAGGAATTAAGGCCAGTATTTTACAGGATTATAGTGGCAGTGAACTCGGGCACACTCACTCGGAAACACTGATTGAGCTGGCGGAAGGATCTACCCTTGAGCACTCACTGAGTTTTAAAGAGGGAGCACAGTCGATTAATACTCACACCATCACTACCAAGGTGGCGAAACGCGCTCGTTACGAACAAACAATCCTGAGCAGCGACTCTCAAAAAACTCGTCTTGATCTCTTGACGGAACTTATGGGAGAGGAGAGTTTTGCCAAGCTTCGAAGCCTCAGTCTTTTGAAACTCAAATCAAACGTAGATGTTCACTCTCAGATTATTCACCACTCTCCAGACACGGCGGCCGATCAGTTGGCAAAAAACTTACTGGATGGTGAATCCAAGGCGATCTTCACTGGTCGCATTAAAATCGTCCGTGACGCTCAACGAGTGCATTCAGCACAACTGAATAGAAATATTTTAAAATCAAAGAAAGCTCATGCCATCGGTCAGCCACAATTAGAAATCTTTGCCGATGACGTTAAATGCTCTCATGGCTCAACTACTGGACGCATTGGGGAGAACGAGCTTTTCTACCTCCTCTCTCGCGGAATTTCACAAAATCGCGCGCAAGAACTTTTAAGCCACGCCTTCATTCAAGAAGTGTTCACAGAAAATTCACCTGAATCAAAAACATTTTTCAAACAGTTTTTGGAGCAACAATGAATTTGACTGAACTCTTTCCGATGCTCTCGACTCAGATGAATGGCAAACGCCTCGCCTACCTCGATAGTGCCGCGACTGCTCTCAAGCCCCTAAGTGTCTCTGAGACGATGAGCGCCTACCTCAATGGGCACACCTCAAATGTACACCGTGGGATTTATTCATTAAGTGAAGACAACACACGCCAATTCGAGGTGGTGCGTGACCAGGTGAAAGATTTTCTCAATGCAAGTGCCCGGGAAGAAATTATTTTCACCAAAGGCACGACTGATTCCATCAACCTTGTGGCAAGTTCATGGGGCCGCGCTAATATTCATGAGGGTGACGAGATCATTATCAGTGAGCTCGAGCATCACGCCAATATCGTGCCATGGCAGATGCTCAGAGATGAGAAACGCGCAAAACTATTAATCATCCCAGTGCTTGATGATGGGAGCCTCGATTATAAAAGTTTTGAGAGTCTCATTTCAAAACGCACAAAAATCGTCGCACTCTCCATGGTGAGCAACACCACCGGTGTCATCACAAATATGCAAGAGGTGCAGAGGATTTTAAAAGATAAAAAGATTACCCTGCTCTTAGATGCAGCTCAGGCAGCACCTCATTTCCCACTAGACGTCCAAAAGCTTGGAGCGGATTTTCTCTGCTTCTCGGCCCACAAAGTCTATGGACCTACGGGAGTCGGTGTGCTGTGGGGAAGACAGAGTCTGCTCGAAGCCATGCCTCCTTATCAGGGCGGCGGAAATATGATTTCAACGGTCACCTTTGAGAAAACCACTTGGAATAAACTGCCGGAAAAATTTGAAGCAGGCACTCCGGCCATCACAGAAGTATTAGGATTTGGAGCGGCGTTAGAGTTTGTGCAACAAATTGGTTTCAAGTTTATTGAAGAGCGTGATCAAGAGCTGCTCAAAGAAGCCACCGCAAAACTCTCTCAAATCACAGGCCTTGTTATTTTTGGGACTCATCCCAAAAAAGTAGCCACTTTTGCCTTTGAAATCCAAGGTCTTCACCCTCAAGACCTAGGCAGTGTTTTAAATCTTGAAGGTGTGGCCATTAGAACCGGTCACCACTGCACTCAACCACTTTTAAAACGATTTGGCGTGACTGCGGCGGCCCGTGCCTCCTTTGGTCTGTACAATACGAGCGCGGATATTGATCAGCTCGTGAACAGTATTAAAAAAGCACAAAAACTCTTTCTGTGAGAAAAAATATGTCTGATATCTTCGTGCAACCAACTCCCAATCCCAATGCCCTCAAGTTCATCGTCGATCGGGACGTGATCAAAGAGAACAAGGCGACCTTTAAGTCTCTCAAAGACTGTAAAGACATTCCTCTTGCTCAAGCACTTTTTGATCTGCGCGGAGTGGATCAAATTCACTTCTTCCAAAATGTTGTCACCATTTCCAAATTTAGCTTTGAGGAGTGGGACAATCTGGAACCGGCCGTTAAAACGACTCTCGAAAATATGCTGGAGTCCCATAATTCGGATTTTAAAGTTATTGACCCAGAGGAAGAGCGCCGAGCGAACATGAGTCCGGAGCAAAAGCGAATTGAGGATATTCTTGATCGCCGCATTCGACCTGGATTACAGGGCGATGGTGGGGATATGGTCATTCAAGACTTTAAAGACAATGTACTCTTGATTAAATACCAAGGCTCCTGTGGTACATGCCCAAGCTCTACGGCCGGAACCCTGGAAGCTATCCGCTCTATCCTCAGAGATGAAGTAGACCCCAATATTGAGGTTTACATCGCTCCTTAAGAGGAGAAGTTTGCCTGTAGCTGAGAAGTGAGCTTGCTTCAATTATACTTTCTAAGAGGTGTAATATGATCTTAAGCCTAATCCTTGCCTTTTTTGCTCAAGCACAAAACAACCAAGACCCCTGCACTGAGGCGCTCCGGACAGCGGCCATTCATTGCAACGTGGTCCAGTACTCCTGCGAGAATATCTCGATGTGCCTCGCCCGGCGCAACCGTTGTGTGAAGGGAATCCCAAAAACGGCAGATGCCTGCTTAGGTCTTAATTCTTGTATGGAACACTTTAATCGTCAGTCTGGACAAGGCACCTGCGAGTATCAGTGGAGCCCGAGTGAGAATCAATGCCAAGTGCGTGCCCAAGTTTTTCGAAACACCAAACTCTGTCCAGGTCGCTTCACTGGTCTTGGAAGTGTGATCGTTCAAGGCTTTGACTATTTTCATGATACAAATTTTGATTGCCGTGCGGTGGTGGGATACTATCAAAAGGATAAAAATAAGTGCGAAGAAGAACTTAAAAAAACTCAGCGCATCTGTCGCCCGCAACAACTCACGGCGGAGTTTAAAAAACATCAACGTATGACTTGCTCAAAAGCAGAAGGCCTGGTGTTTGAAAATCCACTGCCATCAGCCTCTATCAACGACACCCAACGCAGCCAAGTTGATAAAGAGTCCGGTTCAAGTACACCGGCCAGCTCACCCCAGGCCATTGGTCGTTAGTTAACCCAATTCTTCGGTCGATAATAACTCATCATCTTCTCATGCACGCTTCCCTTAGGAGGCGCGTACTTATAGGTAAACTTCGTGCGGGCGGGAAGAGAAATGAGAATCGAATCGGTGCGACCATTGGTGCGCAGACCAAAGAGTGTGCCTCTATCATGCAAGAGATTAAATTCCACATAACGGCCTCGACGGTGCAATTGAAAATCCACATCGGCCTCATCATAAGACTCATTCATTCGTTTGGTGACTAAGGGGAAATAACTTTTGATAAAATGCTCAGAAAGCTGTGTCACCATTTTAAAGTCAGCTTCTAAATCCCCGGTATTGTATCCATCAAAAAACAGACCACCGATACCACGCATCTCTCCTTCTCTATGAGTATTCACAAAATATTCATCACACTCTTTTTTCATGGAGTCATAGTGCTTTCCTGCCGCTTCTTTCCAGATGCCATGGAAGTAACGGAAGTCATCTTCATGGGGGTAGAAAGGTGTGAGATCGGCGCCACCGCCAAACCAGAGTTTTTCGCCTTGCTGAATCATGCGAAAGTTTGCATGGACCGTGGGCACTCTAGGATTAAAGGGATGAATGATGAGAGAAATTCCGGCCGCCCACATCTCGTCGCCTGAGCCCTGCAGTTTCTGTGCAAACTGCGGGTCGATTTTTCCAAACACACACGAGGTATTAACACCCGCGTTCTCGAAGAGCTGTCCTTGAAAAGCGCGCGTGCGGCCACCGCCTCCGGCATTTCCCGAGTGATCCAGTCTATCCCAGAGGTCTTCGGTCAGAATAAGTTTGGCATCAAGTTTTTGCATTTCAGACGTAATAGCGTCCTGCAAATTCATCACATGGCGATGGAATCTTTCTTTTAATTCTTGCGACATAAAAACCCCCACGATGGTTTAATCTTCGATAAAATACTCTAAAATAGACTTAACGTTAAGAAAGAAAGGCCTATTATGCTTAAGACGATTAAAAATTTTATCGCTCGCTGGGGTGATCTCTCAGGTCCTGTGTTCATTTTGCTGACATCAATCATCTTGATGGTCCTCGCAGGGGTGAGTCGGGATATTTTCACAGATTCAAAACTCGGAAAGGTTCTCTCCGTTGCTCAGTATTTTGAAAATAAATTCTACGATCTACGCGTAAACTCTCAAATCAAAGACGCCTCTGTTTGGAAAGATCCAGATATCTCCATTGTCGAAATTGATGACCAGTCTCTCTCGGCGATTGGAACATGGCCTATTCCACGAAAAAATCACGCTAAACTTATCCGCCAACTCCAGGCCTTTGGCGTCAAAGTCATAGCCCTTGATATTCTTTTTCCTGAAAATTCCCAAGACCTCTCACAGGATGAAGAATTCGCACAGGCCATTCAAGACTATCGTGCGAGCGGAGGTGAAGTCATTCTCTCCTATTCGTTGACCGAGCATGACCCTGATGTCTATCCCCCACCTGAGGGGTCGGCCATGCTGGAGACGCCGGACTTTGTTTACGCGCAATCGGGCAATGCTCAATTAAATGAGTCCACTCGCCCTTTCTGGATTAACCGCTACACCTTTCCCATCAAAAAACTCATCGAGACAGAGTCCCTCATGGGTCACATTGGGAACAGTGAAGATTTTGATGGTGTCTTTCGTCACTATCGAATCACCGCTAATTATCTCGATGATATGCGTGAGTCTGTCTATGTCGCCTCAATGGCGCTGGCGACAGCCGAGGCCTACTCAGGCGAGAAGTCAAAAGTTTCAACCAATAGTCGAGGTGAGGCCGTCTTAACCTTTAAAGGAAAAGAAGTAAAACTTGATACCTACGGCGAAATCAAAGTCCGTTACTCCTCGCGCGGCTCGAACTACAACACCATCAGTTATTATAAACTGCTTAATGCTGATCCAAGCGATGCGAGCATTCGGAAAATTCTTGAAAATAAAATTGTCATGGTCGGATCCGTCGCCGAAGGTGCTCACGATTTAAGAAACACGCCGATTGATCCCAAAATGCCTGGAATGTATGCCCATACTAACGTGACCCATCAACTTCTAGCGGGCTATGTCTACGAGCCCACAGAGACCTCTCTGAATGTGTCTATCATCATGATGATCTTGGGCTTTCTTATCATCGTCGTCACACAACGCTTCGGTAATGCACTCCTCGACATTGGGATGCTTCTCTTAACCAGTGGCTCGGTGATTATGCTCGACCGTCACCTCTTTCTCCCGCAAGGTTATGAGCTTAAACTCTTTTATGCTCTGGCGTGTTTTTTTAGTACATACTCATGGTCAACCTTCATCAATTTTTATAGGACCTCAAAAGAGAAGAAACAAATTAAAGGAACTTTTGCGCGCTATGTGTCCCCAGCGATTGTGAATGAAATGTTGGATAATCCAGAAAAACTCAAAGTCGGTGGTGAGAAACGAGACATCACCTGTCTTTTCTCGGATGTACGGGACTTCACCAGTATCTCTGAAAAACTCACTCCCATGGAGCTCTCAGCTGCTCTCAATAAGTACATGGGACGAATGACCGACATCGTTTTTGAAACCAAAGGAACACTCGATAAATACATCGGTGATGCTATCGTCGCCTTTTGGGGAGCACCTCTGGATCTTCCCAATCATCCGGACTATGCGGTGGAAGCTGCGGTGAAAATGATGGAAGCGCTGCCGGCGATCAATGAAGATTTTATCGCTCGTGGCATTCCTGTGTTCAAAGTTGGTATCGGTCTTAACTCCGGTGAGTGTAGTGTTGGCAACATGGGAAGTGATAAGATTTTCTCGTACACGGCCCTTGGCGATAACATGAACTTAGGCGCCAGGCTAGAGAGCTTGTGTAAGCATTACGGTGCTGAAATCATTATCTCGGAATACACCTTTGCTCGACTGCCGGAGAAAAAATATCGCACCAGACTTCTTGATAAAGTAAAAGTGAAAGGTAAAACCACTCCCGTTATGATTTATGAAGTCATTCATGGTGAGCACCATCTAGCAAAAGACCCTGATGCCTTCGATTTTTATAATCAAAGTTATGCACTTTTTTTAGAAAAGAAATTTGATGAATCCAAATCGCTCCTGGAAGGAGTTGTGGGCACCTATCCCCACGATAAACCCTGTGCTCGCCTCATGAAGCTGTGTGAGAAGTGGTTGACGGCAGAGAGTGTGCCGGAAGACTTTGATGTGACCACGATGACCGAGAAATGAAGACTTGGGCGATCATTGGTCTGGGCTGGCTGGGTGAGGCTCTCGCTCAGCGCCTCGAACTTGAAGGACACACATCTTGGGGAACACATCGCTCAAGTTTTGATGTGACAAAGGATGATCTCCCCTTGATAGCTCAGGACGTTCTCTTTCTCAACACCCCTCCCATCCAATCCCTCGCGCCAGAAATGTTTGCCAACAAAATGTCTGAGAGCAAGGCCCAGAGAATTATCTTTATTAGCTCCACTTCTGTTTTTGGGGGCCACCAAGGGCCTGTTGATGAAACAAGTTCTCCCATGCCTGACACTCAGGCAGGTCACTGGCTCCATGAGACGGAGTTGTCTCTCCGTCGCTTACTGGGATCACGCCTTTTAATCATTAGACCTGGCGGCCTCATCGGAGGAGCGCGCCACCCTGCCCGGCACTTGAGTGGGCGAACGAACATACCGGGAGGTCAAGACCGGGTAAACCTTATCCACAGAACTGACCTCATCTCTCTGATTCTCGCCACTCCACATGAGATCCCTCTGCTACACGCTGTGTCCTCTCATCACCCAACACGCGCTGAGTATTATGGGAAGTGGTGCGAGAAATTACAAATTCCTCTTCCTGATTTTTTAGAGAGTGAAACATCAAAAAAAGTCGTGAACTCGCGTTATGCAGAAAAACTTATCTCGTGGCAGTGTCAGCAACTCGATTGGCTTTAGGCAGCTTAAAAACAAATACAGTGGGAAGAGGTTGCGGGTCTAAAAAAAGCTCGCCTTTTAGTTCTTTCACAAGACCCAAGGATAAACTCAGCCCAATCCCCGTTCCCTGCCCTACTTCTTTGGTCGTGAAAAAGGGTGTGAACATTTTTTCACGCACATGGGTCGGTATACCTTTTCCAGAATCTTGAACCCTTAAGATGACAAAGCTTTCGTCCTCTTCGGATGAAATGGTTATACTCTTTTTTAAATTCTGATACTCATCTCTACGTAGCTCATCGATAGCATTGTTGATGAGATTGATCACAACCTGTGAGATGAGAGTATAGTTTGAAATCACATACAAAGGAGAGTGCAGCTGAGAGGTTAACTCGATCTCAAGATTCTTCCCTTTTTCCTGAACGAGACTCATCACATCATCAATCACTTCATTCAAGTCTATTTCAGTGAGCTCGGAGGTAGTGTTTCCCCGAGATAGTTTTCGGACAGAATCAATGATCTTAGAGATCCTACCGGCCATCTGGGAGATCTTTTCCATAGACCCCCTAATCTGATCTACCTCAAGCTGATTAGACTCAAGCTTTATCATTAAAAGATCAGTCCGTGCCACGATGACCGCCAGAGGATTATTAATCTCATGAGCAAGACCCGCGGCCATCTCCCCGATTGAAGCCAATTTAGAGGTGTTGATGGATTTAATCTGCTCCTGTTCCAGCTTGGTAGAAAGAATACTGATATTATTTAGGTTATTCTGGTACTTGCGATAGACCACAAGAATGGAGAAGAGAAAAACCACGATACTTATAAGCGAGAGAATGGAGATAATGGATGATATTTTTTTTTCGTAATCAACTTGAGCATTTTTACGAAGGAGATAGTCTTCAATATAATTTTGCACTAGGGTCTTAAGCTCTTCGATGGTGGCTAAATTCATCTGCTTGCCAGTTTCGAGTTCTTCAATCAAGTAACGGATTCTAAGGATCTGAGCCGCGCTGGCCGCATCGGCTGGGATAAGGTTTTCGATTTCTTCCAAGGAAAATTTAAGATTTTCAGTATAACCACGGATCGCCTCTGCCTTGAGAGTCTCCTCCCTATTTGATTCAATAATTAATGAGAGCTCTGAGATCAAGCGAATCTGCGTGCTCGTCAGCTGCAGCACCGGAACATCAACCTCATTGAAGTCAGCGATAAACCCATAATTGCGAAAATGAAAATAGGACATGAAAGAAAAGATCGACATCAGTAGTCCAAAAGCGAGCGCTGCCAGCTTAAACGGAAATACTTCTGAGATGAGAGAATCCTTCATACCATCCTAAAAAATAAAAGCCCAGCCAGCTGAGATGATATTGAAGTTACCACCAGGAGAGGCGGCCATATTAAGCAAACCACTAGTGGTGGCGCCAAATGGGCCAGTGGCCCTATTCTCTTTGAAGTCCACATGCTTGAGGGAAAACTTCAAAAGATTATTCATATTAAGCTGATAATTGAGTTCAGCACTGTAGGTCGCCGACGCCGACGGGGCGATGGTGGAGCGCACATCCAGATCCGTCGAGTAGGTCGCAAGCCAAGTGAATTTCTCGAGAAACTTTCGACCATAGGTTAAATAGGCCGACTCAAAATGTTCATACTCTCGGGCACTTGAACGGGTTGAAGCGTATTCAGCATAAATCATGTTGTCGCCAAAAAACCAGGAGACTCCAGAGTTGAAAAGAAAATAATCTGTGATCATAAATGAATGGGCCAAAAGTGAAACATTCTTGCCCGAGACATTACTTGCTTTAAGGGTAACATCCGGGCGTGCGGACATACCCGAGACGAAAAAATTAACTGCCCCATTATCAAACCCAAGCTTCAGTCCCGTGACATCATGTGCTTTCACGCTATAGCCTGCAAAATCAAACTCAAAATTCTGACTGGCATCACCTAGAAAAGTCGTGGCATAAAAATTATCTACCGTTAAATCAAAACTCGCTCCATTAAACGAACGAAGCGCCATACGATCGTAGAGCTCTTTAGGGGGTTCAATCCAAGGGTAAAGTGCTGCGACTTGAATATGCTCCGACACTAGCCAGTTAGGCATCCGCTGTAAACCGAGACGCAAACGCATGTTCTTATTAAGATTGCGGTTAATTTGAAGGAGATCAAGGCGCAAATGACTAGCGTCCGATGAGATCACCTGGAGCACTGCTTGGGTGAGATCATCCACGTTTTCGGTGAGGCGAATTCCCGCTTGCTCGAGACCTGTAAAGGTGAGCTGATTGCCAACCCCATCATAGGTAATCTTGGAGCTATTGATGCTCGATTCAGAAAGTCGTGCCTGACCAAAAAAATTTACATCCACACCGAAAGCAAATGTCGACAGTGAACTCAAGACAAAAAATAAAAAGAGCTGGGCCATGCGGTCATCCTTAAGCATACGTGAGGCTTAAAATTAAACATTGATCTTCTGTCACTTGGCAAATTAGTATTACAAGAAACAAAACAATTAAGTCTGGCTTAAAATATGTTACGACTACTCGCAATCCTCATCATGATGTTCTCGCTCAAGGCTTACACCTCTTTGAGTGGCATTCGTTTGATCATCGCTGACAATAAAGAACACCCCACAGAGAGAGATGTGATCAATATCGTCAATGGGACCATGCTGAAATGGGGAGACGGTTCCAACATCAATCTCTACATCGAAGATCTCAATATGATTGACGCCAAGTCTTTTAGCTATAAGTTTAATATAGCGAAAGATAAGTTCATCAACGATTGGCGGATAAAGTTTTTTTCAGGCAAAGCCAGCCTGCCTAAACAGGTCAAGAATATTGAAGACAGCTTAAGTCTTATCGCTGAAGTTAATAATTCCGTTCTCATTTTGTTCTCAAAAGCTGACATTCCTCAGGAATCTCTGACAAAGAGAGGACTCAAAGAAGTCCGCTTCTAAAAATTTTTCTTAGACGGCTTGGGAAAAAGGCTTGAAGTATTTTTCATTGAGCTCAACTAACTTTGCTTGAAGCTCTTTAAAGCGAAAAGGTTTTTTAAGTTTAAAGACGTGATCAATTCCCTGAATTTGTGCGGAAAGCTCCTCTTCAGAAGCTGTGATAAAGAGAATGGGCAGCTGACTGATCTTACGAACTTCTTTGGCCAACTCAATGCCACTCAACTTAGGCATCCGCACATCTGTCACAATAAAATCAAAATCATTCTGTTGGAATTTTGTGAGTGCCTCTTGCCCGTCAATGGCCATGACCAAATCGTAGCCTTGCCCAAGCACATCACACAGAAGCTCCAGCACATCATGATTATCATCCACGATCAAAACTCGTAATTTTTTTTTCACGCTAGGCTTATCGTCTGTTCCCTGCAAATCCTTTGAGTAGAATAACAAATCACCACTAAATTATGCTGGGCTTAGAGAAGTCAAACTTAATGATAAAGAAATATAAGTACTTAGACTCGTGATCTCTCAATAAATAAGAGAGTCTCACCTATTTGGGTAGGTCCTGCTCAAAACACCAATGATTCCAAATAACTCGTTTGTGAAGATCTGACTGCTTATAATCCGGCAGAATCACATGGTGATAAGAAATAATGGAGAAACGACGCAGGCGAGGAAATTTTCCACCATTTTCAGGAGAGCGATTCCACAGCCGACACCAGGCTCCCGCATACTGCTTGGCCAGCTTATCGTTATCGGCCACATTCATATAAAACTTACGCCAATGCTCATCAGGAATAATCTTAGGAAAGACTTCTTTTTTAGATGTCAGAATATCCGGACTGCCACTCAAGAGTTCAACACTGCTGCCATCCTCTAGTTCTGCTGGGATCTCTAACCAAACGTTTTCCTGCTTGGGAAAGGGGGCAAACATATTCCACTCTTGATAAAGATGCAGCCAGCGTGTGACGTTAACCCAAAACGGAATACTGACTTTCATCGGCGGTTTAAGCGTTGAAAGGTTCCAAAAAAAGATAGCAGAGAAAATAAAAACACCAAAGGCCTGAGAGAGGTAAAACAGACCCTTTGATTCTCTTGCGGCCAGTGGGCTTAAGCCTAACTTCAAAGACAACCAGGAAAGAGGATAATTGAGCCCTCGGATAAACTTTGGATATTTTTGCTCGAACCAATCCAGTAGTTCTGAAGGCAGAAAGAAAAACCACATAAAGATACAATAAAAAGGAAAGAGCCCAATACTCATAGTCAGGATAATCCCTATATGCAGTCCCCAAAAACTTGCCACCACAGTAAACTTAATCCACTTCCACAATTTTCGAGGGGCAAAAATACCCAGCACTAAAATTAAAGGACCAAGCCATTCTAAAACGATAGTGAGGAAGGTCGAAACCTTTAAGAATCCGGGCGACTGACGCAAGGATTTCATCAAAGGCGTGGCAAAGAGGTCGAGGTGACTTGAATAATAAATCGCCGTGTAGTCTTGGCGCCAAATGGGCGATGTCTTAAGGATATAGCTTACAAAATAAATACAGAAGGCCTGTAAAAACCACACGGCCACCCAAGAGCCAGAAACTCTGCGGGGGCCAGGGTTTTGACCTGAGCGCCACCAATCCAGTGACCACATCTCACCCCAAGGAATAAAGACCGCAAAAAAGAGCAGGGCACGCAAAGCATCGTCTCCCCCATTATTGAGGTACCACAAACGATTATGCAAAGAGATGGTAAAGAGTGAAAGAAGCAGAGTGAAGAGACGAGTTTTATAACCAACGGCCACCATCAAAGCGAACACTGCGTGGAGAGCCAGAAGGATAAAGGCAAAAGCGAAGCTGCCGTTCATGAGATGAAAAGAGCTGGTCCAAGAAAAAGCGAATTGAGATAAGAAAACATCTCGAGGCATCGTGCCTAAATCAGTGTAGTGCCATTCGATGGATTGCATTCTCCAGAGAATATCGATGAAGATACTGATCCCTAAACCCATGCGGCCTAGGGCCAGGGCGCGAGTATCGAATGAGAAGTAATCTTTAAGTCTTAATAATGCCTTTGACATAGATTCTATTCTAAATGAATTCATGACTTTTTCGAGAGAATAGTCTAATTTTCTGCATGATTTTGATTAGCTTTTATGCGGAGCAAAACTTATGCTCATAAGTGTACGCCAAGAAATTAATGCTGATTATGATGTGACGATAGTCGGGGCAGGGCTGGCCGGCATGACCGCGGCCAATATTTTGGGTCGCCATGGCTTTAAGGTGCTGCTCTTGGAGGCGCATAATAAGTTAGGTGGGTTTGCCACTTGGTTCTATCGTGACGCTCGCAAGCATGTGTTTGATATCTCCCTTCACGGCTTTCCGGCCGGCATGATCAAAACTTGTCGCAAGTACTGGAACAAAGAAATCGCTGACTCCATCGTGCAACTTAAGGATGTGCGATTTGATAATCCACAGTTTTCTGTGCAAACGGAGTTCACGAAAACTGATTTCACCCAAAAATTGATTGAGCATTTTAAGATTGCGCCTGAAGTGGTCAATGCTTTCTTTGAGCATCTGGCACAGATGAATTTTTACGACCAAAACCAGATGACCAACGGGGAGCTCTTTGAAAAGTTTTTCCCCGGCCGCAACGATGTGGTGAGATTTCTGATGGAGCCCATCACTTACGCTAATGGCTCCACGTTGGAAGACCCCGCGATTACTTACGGAATTGTATTTTCGAATTTCATGAGCAAAGGTGTCTACACTTTCAAGGGTGGCACAGATGTATTGATTGAGAAGATGAAAGAAGAGCTTCTCAAAAATAACGTCGACATTAAACTGCAGGCCCGTGTGGAAAGAATCCTCACCGAAAATAAACAGGTCACAGGTGTGGTCGTAAAAGGCAAAAGCATCAAGACTCGCGCCATCATCTCTAATGGCAATATCCGCTCCACCGTCTTAAACATGGTGGGTGAAGAAAATTTTTCTGATGAATTTTTGAAGAAGGCCAAAAACATCCGCCTCAATACTTCTAGCTGCCAAGTTTACATGGGCTTTAAAGCGGGGACCGTACTGCCCAAGATGGGAGATCTCGTTTTCACCTCGAGTTATCCTACCTATGTGCCAGAGCGCCTCTTGGATCTTAAAGTCAGCTCTCGCACCTTCTCCGTTTACTACCCTGAGGACACGCGTCCTCAAGATCCCGATGCACGCGCGGCGATCGTCTCTAGCACCAACTGCCGCTATGAGCACTGGGCTGCACTCTCCAAAGAAGAGTATGAAAGAGTGAAGGCTGAGATGATCGAAGACACACTCAAAGGCCTTGAGAAGTATTTCCCGGATTTGAGAGACCACCTCGAAACCGTTGAGGCAGCGACCCCACGAACTGTCGAGCGCTACACCCTTCACCCCGAGGGCAGCTCCTTTGGAACCAAGTTTGAAGGCCTTGAAGTTTCTATGAATCTACACAAAGAAGTCCAAGGACTCTTCCACGCAGGCTCCGTCGGCATCATCATGTCTGGCTGGCTCGGGGCTGCTAACTACGGCGTGATTCAGTCCAACGAAGTGGCCAGCTTTTTATCAAAAGAGGTTTTATGAAATTTGAAAATACCCACGTCATCGTGACTGGTGGCACCCGTGGCATTGGCGCCGGCATCGCAGAAGCATTCCTGAAAGAAGGTGCGCACGTCGTGGCGACCTATATGGGCAATGATGAGAAAGCAAATGCTTTCAAAAATAAGCACGCTCAGTACGGTGACAAACTTAAACTCGCTAAATTTGATGTGTCTAATAATGCTCAAGTGGAAAACTTTTTTCAAAACTTCCCTTTCCCAAGCCTTGAAGTGCTGGTGAACAACTCTGGCATCCGCCGCGACTCGATCATCGCCAGCATGACTGAAAACGACTGGGACTTGGTGCTCGACACCAATCTTAAAGGCACTTATCTCATGACCAAAAACGCCACGCTCATGATGATGAAAACTCGTTACGGTCGTATCATCAATATGAGCTCGATCGGAGGTAAGCTCGGTCTTCCAGGCCAGGCCAATTACGCCGCTTCTAAAGCCGGCCAGATCGCTCTCTCGCTAGTTACTGCGAAAGAAGTCGCCAAGCGAAACATCACCATCAACAACGTATGCCCCGGCTTTATTGAAACAGAACTCATTGCCGATCTGCCGGAAGAGCAGGTCAAAGAATATAAGTCCCAAGTGCCGATGCGCCGTTTTGGTCGTGTAGAAGAAGTGGCGGCGGCCGTGCTCTTCTTTGCTTCAAAGGAAGCCAGCTACATCACGGGAGCCACGCTTGATATTGCCGGAGGTCTCAATGGCTAATCTTGAAAAAATATTACAATTCATCCCTCAAAGACCACCTTTCCTTATGCTCGATGGACTGATTGATGAAACAAGTGAGACCGTTACCACTTTTAAACAACTCACAGGAGAGGAAGATTGGTTCAAAGGCCACTTTCCTGGCAATCCAGTCATGCCAGGTGTGTTGATGTGTGAAGCTGTTTTCCAAACGGGAGCCTATCTCATGGCCCGTCGTGGAGAGAAATCAGAAGGAGCTCAAACCGCTGTCGTTACCCGGATTCAGAGCGCTAAATTTAAGAACATGGCACGCCCAGGGGATAGACTTGAGATCAAAGTAGATTTCGTCGAGATGCTCGCCAACGCCGCTTTCATGAAAGGGAAAGTCACAGTTGAGGGCAAAACAATTCTCACCATTGAGTTTGCGGCCGCGATTGTATGAGTTTTTTAAATCTCACGGGTAAAGTATTTTTGATCAGTGGAGTGGCCAATAAAAAGAGTGTTGCCACTCATGTGGCACAGACTTTAATTTCTGAAGGGGCACGCTGCCTCTTTACAGTTCAGAAAACAGAACAGATTACACAGGTGGAAAAACTCTTTCCCGGCTCACCAGTGTTTGTGTGTGATGTCGCAAGCCAAGACGACATCAATTCTTTGACAAGCAAGATTAATACTCAGCTTGATGGATTTCTTCATTCTCTGGCTTTTGCCAATTTCTCTGAAGGCCCAAAAGCTTTTCACGAAACTCTGAGAAGGGACTATCTCGAAGCATCACAAATCTCCTGCTTTTCACTGGTCGAGATGACTCGCGCCCTGAAGCCGCACTTCACCCCTACGGCAAGTATCGTGACCATCTCTATCTCAAATACTCGCGCCACAAGTTACGGCTATCTAGGCCCCATCAAAGCGATGCTCGACTCCACAGTTGCTTATCTCGCCAAATCGCTATCAGCGGATTCTCACATCCGGGTCAATGCCGTGGGTGCAGGGCCACTGAAAACTTCTGCGTCAGCTGGGATTCCCAACTACATTGAGAATTATCTCTTCGCTGAAGCACTCACTCTACGAAAGAAAGCGCTTGAAACACAAGAAGTGGCAAACAGCGTGACGTTTTTACTCTCTGCTCGCTCAAGTGGCATCAATGCCACCACAGTCTTGGTGGATGCGGGCATGAGTTGTAATGGTTTTGATCAAGACGTGGTTCAGAAATATGCCAAAGATTAATTTCAAAAAATTTCAATTCTCTCCAGTCATCGATCTCCCGGCGGGCCATGAGGTCTATGACTTTACTCAGGGCTATGACCCTAAAAGAAGTATGAAAAGCGAATTTGGTGTCGGCCGTTTTAATGAAGTTCGAAAGAACATGTACACGACAGAGCTCTTTAAAGGTGAAAGAAATATTCACATGGGCATAGACATCGCTGCTCCCGTGAACCATCCCATAAAAAGTTTTTATGAGGGAACTCTGTTCATGAAGGCTTACAATGGTGCTGCTGGTGATTATGGTTACACCCTCATCATCGAGCATGAGTTTGACGGAATCCCCCTGTGGGCACTCTATGGTCATCTGTCTCAAAAATCCTTTGAAGCTAAAAATGTGGGAGAGAAAATTTTAAAAGGTGAAGTCATCGCCTGGATTGGAGACAAGAGTGAGAATGGAGGATGGAATCCTCACCTACACCTGCAACTTTCACTCTTAAAACCACAGGTTTGTGACATGCCAGGAGCTGTCGCTGCGGCAGATTTAGAGAAAGCTTTAGCGCAATTTATCGATCCCCGAGAGGTTTTAGGCCCACTTTACTAGCTTTTTATTTAGCTTTTCTCCCCCGAAAACATGACTTTTTACTATTTTTTTAAAATAAAAAAATAGCTCTTATTTTCTTTTTTCATTTCCCGAAGAGATCCCTGCTCAAACTGAGCACGTTCACAAGCGGCAAGGAAGCCCACGACTTACTCATACCGAGTTCGTTCACCCCAAGGATCGGGAGGTGATTTAACCAAGGAGAGAGGACTATGGGTTTTCGTATTAATACTAACGTGGCGTCACTTACAGCACAAAGAAGCTTAAGTACCAACACTCGAGAGACAGAAAATAATCTCGCCAAACTCTCCTCCGGATCTCGCATCACGAAAGCTTCTGACGATGCGGCAGGACTCGCGATTTCAGAGAAGATGAAAGCCAACATGCGCTCGCTAAAACAAGCTGACCGAAACGCCAACGATGGTATCTCACTGATCCAAACGGCAGAGGGGGCACTCAATGAATCTTCGGCCATCCTGACACGTATGAGAGAACTAGCTATCCAAACTTCATCAGATACTGTGGGTGACAGTGAACGCAGTATGACGGATATGGAGTACCAGAACCTTAAGTCAGAACTCGATCGTATTTCGCAGGTGACAGAATTCAACGGTCGCAAGCTCCTCAACGGTGAAGGCGATAAATATGATTTTCAGATTGGCGCCAACAACAACGCTGAACAAGATCGCATCAGTTTTGACGCAAAAGCCGTGAATGCAAAAACCGAAAACCTTGGAATCTCTTCTCTCTCCGTCGGCACCAAAGAAGGTTCACAGGCGTCTCTGGCGAGCGTGGACCAAGCTATTGAAAAAGTCTCAGGCTTTAGAGCGTATTTGGGTGCTGTTCAAAACCGCTTGGTCTCAACCTCGAATAACCTCCAGGTCACAGGTGAAAACCTTGCTCAGGCCAACTCACGTATCCGTGATGTGGATTATGCAGATGCAACGGCTCAGCAGGCGAAGAATAGTATCCTGAGCTCAGCGGGAACATCGGTGCTTGCCCAGGCGAACATGTCAGGTCAGAATGCATTGAAACTTATTGGTTAACTANNGCTGGCACCACGGAGGCTGGCACCTTTTTTTATTTCAAATAAGAAATGTCGTAGGTGTTGTTAAGCATCTTCTCGCGATCCACCCAACAGCCAAGATTACGCATATTGACCGCCACATCCGTGGATTTGCAGTCTTTAAATGTTTCAGTCATCACATCGTAACAAAAACAATTCATCGATGCATGGGCCCACTGTCCTTCGCCATAAGTATTGCGCAGTAAATACTCACAGCTCTCCCCTTTCTCTGTTTGCACCTTTCTTGATCCCACCAATACTGAATAATGAGCACCACACTTTAAACTAGCCGCTCTCAAAAGACGCGGCTTGATGGTAATATCTTTCGAGCTTGCGGGATCACGGGTATAAACAGGTTTGGCGCAGTAACCGATTCCAACGGTCTTACTCTCAGCCAGTAAGGTCTCAATCCGAGTCCCGAGATTCTGGTTAGACTCACGTTTGCGACCAAAAGAAGACAAGATGTCTGTCACTTCATTACGAGGACAATCATTTAGAACGTGTCGTTTTAAAAAAGTCATCATCCCTATTCCACTCATCTTTTCTCTGAGAGGGGCCAGGATGGAATAGAGCTCATCGTGAGTCCAAGGCTTCTCAAAATCAAAAGAGCGCTCTTGAATTTTAAAGAGATACCCTTTGAAGACTTTTTCAAATTTTTCAGGCGTCGCAATGGATCTAAGATTTTTATATTTGAAAAAGTAGCTAAAGGCATACATTAACTGGTCATCCGTATAGCCCACACCTTGCTTAAGAGCATCTAAGCGCATCTGCACCTGCAAAGGTTCACAGCTACCAGTTTTTTTTAAATCTCTTTGTGCCCAACTCATCAGTGAGTAATCAAGCTTTCGAGGACTCCAGTGCAGATAACGATGCTTGTGATTGTAGGCAATCCAGTAAGGATGCATAATCTTTTTACCTTCACCCTTATCAATATTATAAAGCTGGGCCAGAGAGTGAGCATAGCAGGTGCTCATGTCTCCCTGATTCACAATCGGCAACTCAAAGAGATGCGGCTTTGTCAGATAGAAGTTGGTGTTCTCGCAACTAGCTTGAGCGAGCGTTGAAAAAAGAATGCCAAGGATAAAATATTTCATCCTTAAATCTTAAGACGATGACTTCAAAACACAAGAGGAAGCTTTTGATTAGTTGAAGCATTTGCTCGGATTACTCAGGCAGAACTCTTTTCTCCTCTGCGAGAGCAAAATCATTTCACCATCATTCTCTTTCGTAATTCCCATGGCATGCAACACACGCGTCTGCAAAAAATCATCATATGTTAATTTCCCATCACCACTCACAGTCAATATGGAGTGAGCTTTTGTGAGATCTAAAAATTTATCATTCCAAAAATAAATTTTAAATTCACCCGTAGAACTCACCTCACTGACCGCATAGGCTTCCAACACATGAATCCAAGAGCTCTTTTTTTCGCTGAGCCACACCATCGTATTATGATTGAGAGCAGCGTTTTGAACGATTCGCTCTCGCAACGAGAGAAGAGCCTCATAAGAAGTCTTCTTAAAAGTGCCTCGCAAAAGATCACGCGTCCCCGTTCCTTGGAAGAAATTTTTATTTCTCCACTCATGCAAGACTTGCCACTGCAGCATTGATTTTAGAATAGGATCCTGACTCATTTCCTGAAGACTGCTAAAACCAGGAATGATTCGTGGACGGAAGTTTCTTATGTCTTTCACAATTTTTTTATAAAACTTTTTATAGGCCCGCTTATCTGTGCGATCTGGAGCAGCGAGTGTTGGGTCAAAGAATCCCATGAAACGCATCTTGCGTCTAAGGGATGAGTAACCACGACAGAGTCCCATGTCCACGTAAAATCCATCCACTTCATCTTTAGAATTAGTAAAAGTAAAAGTGGCCTCTTCAGAAGGTAAACGGCTCATGCCTTCACTTGCGCGAGTTAAAAGATCCACTGTGAACGTGTCTTGGTAATCAATCTTGAGGTTTTTAAGCGGCACACTCTTTCGAGCAAGACCTTGATGCATTCGCTGAAAAAGACCCACGACAGAAAAATAACTCTGTCTCAGTGCCGGGCGATCTTGGGCGGCAAAAGATGAAGTCGCAAAAATAATTACGAGCAGGTAGATAATTTTCATGCAGCCTTTCTAAGACAGAGGCTCCCGTCTGCCCAGAGACTAGAGAAAATCTACAGATGAACCTTTGTTCATTGAGCCTTAACTACTCAGAATCCAATCCCGAAGGTCGCGCCGAAGGACATGCCGTCATACTTGAATCTTTCGCGCTCGCGCCACTCGACCATGGAGTAGCCTAGCTCCAGGTGCGTGTACACGCGCTGAGAGTAGCCGAACTTCACACCGAGGTTCGCCGCGTTTTGATTGGTCATCCCGCGCACGATCACCGTCGGGTTCGAAGGACTAGTGAGCATGGAGTTCGCGTTAAAGCGGGCGTGAACGAGATTCACGTAGCTCATAAAGATCGGCGAGAAGCGATAGCCATAGCTCAGACCTCCTTCATAGGCGCGCACCGAAAGCTCTCCCTCATAACTGCGTTTGATCGAGCCGTCCCCGTTTGAGATCGTGAGATTATCACTCTCACTCATACTCCCCACCCCGCCCCAGAGAGCGAGCTTGTGGCCCTCGCTAAGATCTTTGACACTGCCACCGAGAAGCTGAATTTTAGTGATCAGCATCGAGGGTGCATCGTGGTCCACGCGGTAGTGAACATCGAGAAAAGGCATGATACCAAGGCCCGCCTGCAGTCCCAGCATAAGTGAGTCACTGAAGGCCTGGTTATCACTCACTGTCTCGCCGGGGAAGACAAAATTGGTCGAGACGCTCGACAACTCGAGCTCCTTGGCGGCGCTCATCTGAGTTAAGATAAACCACGAACGCTCCTTAATCACATTGGTCCCCCGGGTCTCTGGGTCCATGAAGCGGTGGTTAGGCATCTTGTAGTCCACCTTAAGGGCGGCACAGCTTGTAAGCAATGATAGAAGCAGAAGTTTAAGCATAGGGCCTCAAAGTCTGAGTGGATAAAATGTCTCTTTTGAGATTTTAGCATTATCTCGTAGAATGAAAGCATGAAAGTCTCTGAACTCCTCAAAGAAATTCCCAGAGAGACCCTCCAGGAGCTCCTCGAAAAATCAGACCTCCGCGGGGCCTTGAGTCTAGTCACAGGCTACGCGCTGCTATTTCTGAGCTTTGCACTCATATATTTCTACCCGTACCCTCTCGCGTGGTTTATCACTCTGATCATCCTCGCTAACCGACAGTTGGGACTGGCGATCCTGATGCACGATGCAGCTCACGGGACCCTTTTTAAAACGCCTGTCCTCAACACCATCCTCGGCCGGTGGCTCTGCGCTGCTCCCGTGCTGGCCGACCTCGACCGCTACCGCACTTATCATCTTGAGCATCATCGCACCGCTGGCACAGCTCAGGACCCTGATCGCTCAAACTATGAAGCTTATCCCGTTCATCAGAAAAGTTTTTTTAGAAAAGTCATACGAGACATGACTGGAGTGACGGGTCTTAAAATTTTTATCATTGTGATCAAAATGAACGCGGGGCTTGTGAAGTATCAGCTCTCTTATGACAAAACAAAAAAATCCACCAAACCCACTCTTTTAAAACAGCTCTCTGGACTCATTCGTGGTCTATATCCTACGGTGATTTTTCATGCTCTCATCTTGAGCTTATTTATCCTGATCAAACGACCTGAAATATACCTGTCGTGGTGGCTCGCGTGGTTTACCTTCTACATGCTCTTTAGCCGCATCAGAAACGCTGCTGAACATGGAGCGACTAAAGATATCAACACCGATAACCCTCTTTTAAACACTCGCACCACTCAAGCCAACGTGCTCGAGCGTCTCACCGTCGCACCACATTTTGTGAATTACCATCTGGAGCACCACATCCTTGCGACCGTGCCTCCGCACAAACTTAAAAAGTTTCACCAACTTTTAAAATCAAAAAATCTTTTACAACAATCTAGTCTTAGTTCTGGGTATTGGTCTGTGTTGAGAGAGCTTGTGCATTGACTTCAAATTTTCTTTTCTTTTTTTCTTGAAAAAGAATCTCTAGACCTTGATCGATTGAAATCTGTGGCTTCCAGCCTAACTCTTTCTCCGCTCTTTCATGGGAGAACCAATGATCGGTTCCCATGTTGAGGGCCACGAAACGCGTAACAGGTGGTTCGGGAGAAAAAATACCAAGGAGTGTCCAGAGTTTCTCAAACATCCATCCCAAAAATTGGGCCATGCTCAGAGAAACTGAAGCTTGTGGTGGATCAATCTCAGCGTGTTTTAATACTTTTTCGATAAAATCCCAAAGTCTCACCGGGCCTTGGCCCAGAAAATAGGCCTTACCTGCGGCAATCGCCTCCCCATCCAGAGCGTGCATGGCCAGCACATGAGCGCGTGCGGCTTCTTCGACATAGATCACATCTACTTGATTGTCTCCGTTTCCGATCATTTTAAGCTTTCCTACGCGAGCTTGATTGATGACTCGTGGAAGAAGATTCACATCCCCAGGGCCCCAGACCAGATGAGGTCTTAAGCTCACGGTTTTCATATCAGCACCATTGGCCTCAAGCACCATCTTTTCAGCTATGGCCTTGGTGCGTGGATAATGACCTAAATGCTCTTCGGGGTAAGGGAGCGTCTCGTCTGCTCCTGCGTGACCGCCGCGACCAAAGACTGAACTAGGAGAACCGGTGTAGACAAAACGCTTAACCCCCATGCGTTGGGAGACTTCTAGGAGGTTTTGTGTCCCTTGAATATTGATCGCATCAAAAACTTCTTTCTTCCCCCACATCCCAACCAGAGAAGCGACATGAAAAACCACATCAAAACCTTCCCGCAAAACGCGTTCAACGTCTTCCAGTTTAGTAATGTCTCCTTGCATCGTGGGCACACCTAGGTCTTCCAAGTGAGAATACTTGTGACGAGACATATTAGTGATCATGTAACTGGGGTTTTTAAGCAGCTCTTTAATAATCCAGGTGCCTAAAAAACCACCGCCACCGGTAACAAGAATTTTCATACTCTACCTTTTGCCCACGCGCTTAAAGCGACGCGATCAATTTTGATATTATGTCTCACATCCACGGGAAAAGCAGGATGAGAGAGGATCACTTTCATTTGATGAGAAAGCTTTTGATTTATTTTTTCGAGATCTTCTTTTACATTCTTAAATTTAAATCCTTTCTTAAGCTCCACCACTATACCTGCTTCGCCGGCATAAGATATCAAAGCGCT
>DIVA01000028.1:40468-44254 GCA_002435705.1 Bacteriovoracaceae bacterium UBA6144 | reverse complement strand
TCAAAATAGCCAGGCGTCACCGTAGCACCCAGGACACAAATCTCACCGATTTGACCTTGGGGAAGCTCTTTATTTTGATCATCCAAGATCAAAATCTTATTTCCCTCAACCTCTGATCCAATACACACACCATGACCGTGCTTGGTTTTCTCCCAGGTCTCACTCAAGACTTCCCTCCCACTGAAAAGACTCACGGGGAGACATTCAGTGGCACCATAGGGTGTGTAGGTCGTTCCATGAGGAAGGATCTCTTTCCACAGAGCGTGGATTTCTCCACGCACAGGAGCGCCAAACATGACGACATACTTTAGATCGGGCAGAGTGAGATTATTATTTTTACAATACTCACCCACGCGCTCCCAGATGGCGGGACTTCCCGCCGCGAAAGTTATTTTTTTATCTTTTAGGGTGCGTGCGATCTTCAAAGGATCACACTGTGCAGGCTTTGTGGGATCCATATCAGGAATAATACTGGTCATTCCCATCGCTAATGTAAAAAGAGCAAAGAGCGGAAATCCGGGAAGATCGATATCACTCGAAGAGAGACTGAACATCTCTTGCAGCATGCGTGTCTGGGCCACCAGAATACCATGAGTGGTGATCACACCTTTAGGTGTCCCTGTGCCACCAGAGGTAAACAGAATGGCAGCGGGATCACTGGCCTGCATGTCTTCGACTTTAAACTCAAGAGACTCCGTCTCAAGCTCTTTCAAGAGATGAGGAGCAAGAAAAAGATTTTTCTCTACGGAATAGCTCCACTTGAGACTTCGAAAACTTTTTCTAAAAATTCTACGCAGGATATGGACCACATTGACACCAATGAGTCCTGAAGGTTTCACTTCCTCAATCGCACGCAACAGATTCTTGCGTCCCATCCCGGGGTCAATCATCACGGGAATGACTCCCATTTTAAAGAGCGCAAAGACGATGACGGAAAAATCCAAACAGGGCCTGATAAAAAGAACGACTCGCTCCCCTTTCTTCACGCCCGCTTTATGCAAGCGAGAGGCGATTCTCTGAGATCTTTCTTCAAATTCTTTAAAGGTGTAATAAGGATAGTCGTAGTGTTTACCAAGGGGATTGGCAATCATCACCGAAGGTTTTGAAGGCATCAGCCGTGCTTTTTCTTGAATGAGTTCGGCTATGTTCACGAGCGTGTTTTTCCGATGAATTCAACAATACTTTCAATCGCTTTTTTAGGCGCATCCTCTAGGACATAGTGGCCAGCATCGGCGATCCAGTGAGCTTCGGCATCGGGATAAATACTGATCCATTTTTCAAAAAAACTCTGATTAAAACAAAAATCAAGACCACCCCAAACGATGAGCTTAGGCACCTTGAGTTTCGTAAGATTATCTTCAATCGTTTTCAGAGTCTTCCACGTGGGATGAGCTTCACTCATGGGGATGTCTTGAACGAAACGGGAAACAGCGATGCGACTCTTCCAAGAATCATAAGGCGCCAAGTAGGCCTGCTTCACAAGAGAGGGGAGTCTTTTTTTAGTTGTCATAAAAGTCGCAGGCCACGCAAAACCATTAAGGCCTCGCACCAAAAACTCACCCAGGCTTCCCGCTTTGCAGAGAGCGATACGTTTAGGAATATCCGTAGAAGTAAAAGCGGCCGTGTTCAGAATAACAATCCGTTTGATGAGATGAGGAAACCTCGTCGCAAGACCCATTCCGATAGCTCCTCCCCAATCATGAACCACAAGAGTGATGTCTTTGAGGTCTAAGAATTGGACGAGACGCGTGAGGTTTTGAATGTGGTTTTCAAGTGTGTAGTCATAGTCTTGGGGTTTATCAGAAAAACCACAGCCCATGTGATCGGGGACCACGCAGCGAAAGTGTCCACTAAAAGCACTAATGAGATGACGATAAAAAAACGACCAAGTCGGATTACCGTGCACCATCAGCATCACAGGTCCTTGGCCTTCATCCACGTAATTAAGATTCAATCCATTCAGACCAAGAAAGTTATGTTTCCATGGATATAATTCTTTTGAAACTGTCTGCATCTATATCTCCATTGAAAGCATACTCGACGTGAGTCCAGAGCCAATTCCTGTAAAAGCCACTTGATCACCCGACTTAAAAAAACCACTCTCCATCGCTCGCATGAAAGTCAATGGCAGGGCAGCCGAACCAGTGTTGCCGTAATCAGGGTAAGTCAAAAAATCGGGAAGATCAGTAATCCCCAGCGCCTCTTGAAAACCACGTCGATGAGTCGAGCCTACTTGGTGAGCGATAATTTTTTGCGGGCGAGAAAAGTTTGAAAGATATTCATCAAAGGTCGATTTCGCCAAAATCACTCCGGCCTTCATGAGGGCCTCGGAGTCTGTCTCCATGACAAGCTCCTCCAGGGTGCCTGAGCCTTGGCACAGCTCAACGGCACTGGAATCTGTCTGCGTGACTCCACCCAAAACTTTAGGTTTTCCAGGAGCGAGACTTTTATGAGTCACCAGCCACGCTGTCGCCGCCGATCCAATCGTAAGGCTGGCAATATATTTTTTGATACTTTGCCGCGTGAGAGTCGGATCATTTTTTAAAATCTCAATGGTCTTTAAAAGCAAGGGCCCTGAGTTCTCCCCTGAGACAATGAGTGCTGCCTTAATGGTTCCATTTTCAATCAGCTGACAGGCCATCAGAGTCGCTGTCACAACACCCAAGCAGGCATTGGAGAGATCAAACATCATGCAGTTTTTTGCAAGGGCCAGATTATGGTGCACGACTGCGGCCGTAGCAGGCTCCAAAAAATCTCTGCACACCGAAGCGTGGATAAGGAGTCCGATATCATCTGGATTAAAATTTGAGAGCAGCGGTTTCGCTGCGAGGCTTGCGATGCGAGAGGGTCTATCTCCCTTCATCCAATACCCTCTCTTTTGAATGCCTGTTTGCAGCTCCAGTCTTCCTGCAGGCAACTTCAATCGCTCGTAGGTCTGGGCCAGCTGAGTCTCGATCTCATCACTGGTCAGAGTGAATTCAGGCGAGAGGTAGTTCCAGGAATGGAGAGAGACGTTTTGAAACTTCATTTCTGCTCCATCAAACCATGCAGGTTCGCCATGGAGATCCCTGAAAGCATCGCCCCCACAATCCCTAAGAATCCTTGATCCGTGCCGATGATAAAAAGGTTATCAATGGGTGTGCGCCCATCACGAGTTTTATCTATTGAGCCGTAGACCGTGCCTTTAAAATGCCAAGTGTATTTCTCAATGGTCGTAGGACTAAAAACATCGGTGTAGAGGAGTTTGGCATCGAGCTTTGGGATAAGTTTTTTGGTGAGCGCCAGGGCACTCTGGGCCACACTCTCTTTCTTCGCAAGATAGTCTTCACGCGAGAGAGTCTTCCATTGATCAAAGTTCGCCATATAAGTCACACGCACCATGCCCTCACCAGTCGACACATGGGGCTCGTAATTATCCGGCAGGCAAATCACGGCACTTCGTTCGTCGAAATAGTTTTGGGCCTGGGTATAAGAATATTTATTTGAGTTATTATAAAAAAGAATCGTGGCATCGGTGGCATAAATGGGCTTTTGATCAAACACAAAAAGTGACTCAAGAAAAGTCATCTTGCCCACCCGAGGCTCAAGCGTCGCCTCTGAAATTTTCGCCATCGTCTCAGGCAACCCTATGCTGGAAAAAACCTGTGAGGCAAGGAGTTCTTCGCCACTCTCAAGTAGGACACCAATCGCGCGCTTATTGTGAGTCAAAATTTTCTCGACGCCCGCTTTAAAGCGCAGCTCTCCGCCGGCTTCTTGATACTTTGTCAGAAGCAGGTCGATGATCGT
>DIVA01000028.1:0-40355 GCA_002435705.1 Bacteriovoracaceae bacterium UBA6144 | reverse complement strand
TCTTTGTGAGCTGGAAATTTTTCAAAAACTTCTGTTTGCAGCAGCTCGAAGTCGTTTGAGAACTTGAGTGAAACTTCCGGAAAAACAATTTGAGAATAACTCTGAGGGCAAAGCTTGAATTCATCGAGAGAGAGGCGCAGCTGCTTTAAAAGTTTATTGAAGGGCTTGCCCTTGTCGCCTTTCTTAATGAAGTTGGTAAGAGCATGCAGACCCACATCAAACTGACGGATGCCGCCCTTGTCGCGGTTTCTTCTTTGAAAATAGGAATTGAGTCCGCCGGCAATCGTATGCTTTTCGAGAATGACAACTTTTTTGCCAAACATCGCAAGACGAATACCGGCGGCCAGACCACTCATTCCGGCCCCGATGATAAGAGCATCATGGGCCATAAGTGTTACTGCATTTTAGGAGTGAGGTAAGCCACGCAAGAAGCCATAGAAGCAAGCTGTGGGTAGTCTTCAGCGGGCACTTCTACTTTATGACGCTTTCTAAGTTCCATCACGATATCGAGGAAATCCATCGAATCAAGATCAAGCTGCTCACGCAGGCTCACTTCATCTTTAAGTCCTGACACGTCTTCATCCGGAGCGATGTCACTGATGATGTCTAAAACAACTTTGCGTACTTCTTCTGTGTTCATAAAAACCTCTCCTAGCCTTCAAATTTCTTAACGATGAGTGCGGAATTAATTCCAAGCATCCCAAACGAATTATTTAAAATCACTTTCACTTCTTTCTTCAGGGGCGCCTCATGGACAAGCCCTGGAACCATGCACTCCGGGTCCAGCTCCATCAAATTCATCCCCGGATGAACCATGCCATCCCAAAGACTCGGGATGTTTCCGGCCAGCTCCAGTGAGCCCGCTGCGCCCATACAATGCCCTATATGACCTTTTGTGTAATTAACAGATGTTCTCTTACTCTCCACCAAGGCCATACGAACCGCTTGGGATTCAGAGATATCCCCTGCACCTGTTCCAGTGGCGTGCATGTTGAGGATATCAATATCATTGGGAGTCATCCCTGCTCGTCGCATCGCCTGATGCATACACTGCACCTGGCGCTCGGGATTAGGATTCACAAAATCAGAGGCATCAGAATTAATGTGCCACCCAGCGATTTCACAAATGATATTCGCCCCACGAGCGAGAGCGTCTTCTAGTCTCTCAAGAACATAAATACATCCCCCCTCAGAGATGGCAATCCCTGTACGAGTTTTGCATAAAGGACGTGAGGAGAGAGTCGGGTCTTCGTGATTGGCCAGCGCCCCTTGGGCAGCAAAAGCAGCGTAGATACCAAAAGTTTGCGGGGACTCCGAGATGCCTCCCACAAGTGCCACGTCCACTTCCCCGAGGATCAACTGCTGAGCACCAGCGATGATGCCAACGTTTCCACCGGCACAGGCCGCGCCCAGTGTGTAGTGGGGCCCCGTGATACCTATGTTGAGGGTGACTTCACCGGCCGGGTTATTCGCCACCGTTCTTGGATTGTGGTGAGGTGACCAAAGTTTCCAGTCGAGATTGTTTTGGTGCATCTCGAAGATTTCGTTTTCGGTTTCGACATTGCCGTGCTCAGTGATACCTAAAAAAACACCCACACGGGACTTATCTAACTTGTCCCAATCAAGGCCTGCATTATTTTTAGCTTCATTGGCACACCAGATGGAAATACTTCCGGCACGGGTGCCACGACGGCGCATTTTTTTAGACTGATATTTGAATTCATCGAACTCACAAAGACCGGCAACCTGCTGGCCCATGTAGCGAATCTCAGTGTGACGAAGACCTGATACTTTATTGAGAAGGGCCTGACGGAAAGTCTCAAGTGAATTTCCATTGGGAGCGGTTAATCCAATTCCTGTAATTACAATACGCTGCTGCTGTGCCATAAAAACCCCAAATTTGATTCAGACATGAGTACCGCACTGACCCAGTCATCGTCTAGCAACAATTAAGTTGAGCTTGAGTAAATGACGTTACACACAATCAAGACGAGCCTGCTATAGTTTCGGTGTTGTTAATCTTAAGACCCCAGAAGGGAGTGTCACTATGGAAAACCTAATCGTTATTTCTAAAGTTAAAAAATTTATTAAAGACCAATCTGAGTTCAACACTTCAAGCGGCTTCTTTGAGCCTCTTAATAATGACGTGGTAAAGAGCTGCAAAGACGCGATTACTCACGCTCAAAAGCTAGGCCGCAAGACTGTTATGGGCAAAGACTTCAATCTCTATATTGAAAAAGATGTTGAGGAAGCTCTGGTTGTGACGAGCAAAGTCAAAAAACTTATCAAAGAAGAAGCAGGACTTTCAACCTCTTCTCAGGCCATTGATCAGCTCACGGTTCGCGTGCAAACAATCTGTTTGAAAGCGATTGAAAACGCTAAAGCCGACAAGCGCAAGACAGTGATGGACCGCGATTTTGTGGCCCCTACGACTCTTTCTTAATCCACACTAAGCTTAGAAGATACACACTCAAGCAGGTCGCCACAGTCAACAAGACTGGGGCGTCCACCTGCCACACAAAATGACCCATAAACCAGGCCACAATACTCCCACTCATCGCCAGCAGAGCGCTCCAGGAATTACCTGTTTTCGTGAAAAGCGCAAAGCAGCTCATCACCAATATACTTGGACCGCCCAGGCTTGAAGCCGTTTCAACTAGGCCCGTGACTGAATCAGAAGTGAAGGCAATACCATAGGCGATGAGTCCCGATCCAAAGACAAAAGATCGGGCCAAGAATACTTTTTTCTTCTCACTAAGATTCGGCAAGGTGGGATAAACAAGATTATGGGTCGCCAGTGCTGAGACTGCTAGAAGTGTAGAATCAACGGTGGAGAGAATCGCTGAAACCAGAGCACCCACAAAAATAATGTAGAAGAAAAGATTAAGATGCTCGCGCGCCAGCAGAGGCAGGATACCATCTGTGTCAGCGAGATGGGGATGATAGACATGGCCCAGAAGACCAATTCCAACGGGAAAAATTCCTACGATTAAATAAATCCAACCCGCTCGTCGAGCGGAATCATAGGCGATTTTTTGAGAACGTGATGCGGAGACACGACTCACAAGCTCTTGGCTCATGAGACTTCCTAAAATGGGAACCAACCAAATTTCAAAGCGCTGCCACCAGTTGTCTCCCCCTTCAGGATTGAGTTTTAAAAAATCCAAACTCTCTGGCTTAACTTGACTCCAGGCCGCACTCACACCACCGAGATCCCAGACTATCGCTACAAAGAGCACGACTAATCCAATGATAAGAGCAAATCCTTGAATCAGATCTGTGTAGGCATCGGCCAGCAGCCCTCCGGAGATGGTGTAGATAATCACAACCGCTGCTGCAATCGTAATGGCCATGGAAACATGGGCATCAGTCGTGGCGTGAATGATTTGACCAAAAGCACGGATCTGCGCTCCTCCCCACACTAATGATGAGGGAATAAGAATCATGGCCGCTAGGCGCTCAGCTTTAACGCCATAACGTTCACGAAAAAGATCGGGCACGGTGGTGATTTGTTTTTTCCAAATGATTCGCGAGAAGACGTAGCCCATAATGAGAATACAAAGTGCATACCCAAAAGGATCGGCATGGGTGCCACTGATCCCTGAACGCATGACCTTCCCCGAAGTACCAATACAAGTTTCCGCACCAAACCACGTGGCAAAAATAGAAAAAGTAGCCAGAAAAGGACCAAGACTGCGACCGGCGAGAAAATAATCAGAATCACTCTTGATGCGCTTTGAGACGACGTAGCCCAGCACCAGCATCCCTAGCACATAGATTGAAATCCCAATCAGCTCTAAACTCATCTAATAATCCACGCCCACGGCCAATCCTTCACCGCGTGGATCACTCACTCCGACCCAACTCTGTCCCACACGCTGAATCGCCTGAATCTGACAACCCAAGCGTTGATCGACGACCTTATGTCCTCGCGCCTGTAGGTCTTCCACAGCACTCGCACTCAAACCCGGCGCCTCAACGCGCAACTCTTCCGGTTGCCACTGATGATGAATTCTGGTCGCCGCCACAGCTTCATAGAGCGGAAGATTATACTCCAGCACATTAAGTGCTGTTTGTGCGACACAGGTTATGATGCGTGTACCGGAAGGAGTTCCCAGGGCCAAGAAAGGTTTATTATCTTTTAAAATAATGGTGGGTGACATGCTTGAAAGAGGTCGTTTGTAGGGTTCCACCAGATTGGCACTTCCGCCGATAGCACCGAAGAGATTGCTGGCCCCCACGGCTTGCGCAAAGTCATCCATCTCATTGTTCAGCACAATTCCTGTCCCTTGGGCCACCATGGCAGAACCGAACCAGCCATTGATTGTCTGCGTGCTTACCACGATATTGTCGTCTTTATCAGCGAGGGTGAAGTGCGTGGTCTCACTTGAGCCATCAGGCAGTTGTGGCAGAGGAAAAGCACTCGAAGCAAAAGCCTTACCGGTGAAATATTTTTGCATCATCTGCGCATAAGGTTTTGAAGCCATCGTGAGATAAGGAATCTTATTAAAATCAGGATCTCCCATATAGCGGGCGCGATCGGCAAAAGCGATCTGCATGGCCGTGGCCGTGCGATGCACACTCTCAGGATGCTGGGGTCCCCATTGATTTAAATTTTGAGATTCCAAAAGATTGAGAATCTGGATCACATGTGTCCCCCCTGAACTGGGTGGCGGCATAGAGATCACTTTGTAGCCTTTATAGGTCCCCGTCACAGCTTGGCGATTTTTCATCTGATATTTTTTTAGATCACTGAGGGAGAGGATGCCACCGCGCGCGCGCACGGAACTCACCATCGCTTGAGCGATGCGACCCGTGTAGAAAGCATCGGCTCCTTTTTTAGCAATCTCTTTGAGAGTAAGAGCGAGGTCTTTTTGAATCAGGATTTCTCCTACTTTGTATAAAGAGCCGTCTGGCTTAAAGAAAATCTTTGTCGCCGCTGCATCTTTTTTTAGCTCTGGCTCTTCCTCTTTCATGGCGTCTAACAGGTGTGGGTAAACCGGAAAACCTTCAGCTGCCAAACGAATGGCCGGCTCCAGTGTCACACTCCAAGGAAGCTTGCCATGCATCTTATGAATCTCATGTAATCCGCGCACAAGCCCTGGTGTGGCCACGGCCAAAGGGCCATAGATCGATTTCATCGGATCCACCGATCCGTCAGGTTTCAAATACATTTTTGCATGACCCTGGGCCGGTGAGGTTTCGCGGAAATCGAAGACGTGAGAAGACTGAGTTTTTGCATCAAAGAATATGAGAAATCCACCACCGCCAATGCCTGTGGACTGAGGGCGCTCAACCGAGATGGCAAAGGAAACGGCCACGGCGGCGTCGATGATATTGCCCCCACGCTTAAACATTTCAAGTCCTGCTTGAGAGGAAACGGTCCCCTGTGAAGTGATCATGGCCCCAGCGGAGTATGCTTCGTGTTGAGCGCGCGAGTGCCCATCAAGCAGTGGGGCCAATTTAATTTTTGGAGTCTGGCTCCCAGAGCAAGAGATGAGAACGAAAAGGGTTAAAAACTTCAGCATAAGGGCCTCTCTTTATGCTAAAATTAAGTCAAATTTTACTCTCTCTGTCCAAGGAATCCTGCCATGAATTTATCAGAGCACTGGCAACAGACGCCCAGAAGCCTTATACGGCTTTATAAATTCAAAAATTTTCGTGAGGCCCTCGCCTTCACCAACAGCGTAGGGGCAATTGCTGAGTCTCAAAAGCACCATCCTGATCTTCGCTTAGGGTGGGGGTATGTAGAGATCACCGTCACCACTCACGATGCGGGCCACACCCTGACCGAGAAAGACTTCCTCCTCGCAGGGGCAATTGATCAAATTATTTGAGGCAGACATTTCCTTAGAGTTGGACATCCAGAATTCTCAGGTTAAAATAATCTAAATAACTATGAACTCAGGAAGAGGTCATCATGAAGTATTTGATCTGTATGCTTTTGATTGCAGGATGCACAAGTCTGAAATCCCGCCAACCGGCAACACTCGGCACCGCTCCTCATCTAGATAGCACCCCTCTTCCATGGACTGATATGTCTCATGACGAAGACTCACACTTACTTGTGGACACGCAGGTGCCGGATGAAGAAATTTCCAAAAGCACTGGCGGCGACCCTGACAAAGAAGAAGGCGTCGAGGAGAGCTACTCACCTCGCCCCTTTTTGAAAAAAGTTAAAACCAAGCGCGTGAAGTTTTGGATCGACTATTTCACCTCAAAGCAGCGTGACCGTTTTCAGCGTTTTATTAATAACGGCATGAAGTACAAACCGATCATTGATAAAATTCTCGACTCCGAAGAATTGCCTCGTGAACTCTTTTTCGTAGGTCTGATTGAATCTGGCTACTACCTAGGGGCCCACTCGAAAGCTTCGGCCGTGGGCCCGTGGCAGTTCATCCGTGGCACAGGACATCGTTATGGACTGGTGATGAATCAAGATATGGATGAGCGTCGTGATATTTTCAAAGCAACTCTCGCCGCCGCTCAGTATTTTAAAGATCTCAATAACATTTTCTCTTCTTGGGAGCTCGCTCTCGCCGCCTACAATGCGGGTGAATACGGTATCATTCGTCGCATTCAGCGCTATAAGACTCGTGACTACTATGAACTCTCGCGCACGCAGAAAATTCCCAGTGAGACGATAAACTACGTACCAAAAGTTCTTGCGGCCATGTATGTTTATGAGAATGCCCAAAAATATGGCTTCACCATCCCTCAGAACACTCATGAATTCTGGGAGAAGACAAAAACCATCGCCGTGAGTAAGGGCATGGGTCTGGATGTACTCTCGCGTAAACTTAATCTCTCTCCAGAGGTTTTAGTCCAACTGAATCCGGAGCTTAAAGGCAAGCACACTCCACGCAGCTACCCAGGCCCCTACGAGATTCGTGTTCCCTCGGGCAAAACCACCGAGTGGATGGAGACCTATGTGGCAGAAGCGCCCCAGGAAAATCCACGCATCAAAGAGATCGAAGTGTTGAGGGATAAAGTTGAAAACCCACAAAACTATCCCATGCCTAAGATCGCTGAGCGTGCACAGGTGCACGTGGTGAAGCGAGGAGAAAATCTCTCTCTCATCGCACGTAAACACAAAATGAGTGTAGGAAAACTGGCGCAACTTAATCGCATCAGTTGGAGAAGCCATGTCCGAGTGGGCCAGAGACTTAATCTTGACAGAATACCAATGGTCTCAGTCGCTCCTGCGACAGGGGCTCCAGTGACTATCACGAGAACTCCTACTAGTGTGGAAATGCATAAAGTACAAAGGGGCGAGACACTCTCCCTGATTGCTCGACGCCACAAATTAAGCCTTAAAAATTTAGCTCTTCTCAACAATCTCACCGTTCGCTCACAGGTTCGAGAGGGCCAGGTTTTGCGTCTCAATCCAACGGCACCCACCACAACCACAGTTGTGAGTAAAAAAGCACAAGCACCTATCGTGTACAAGCTTGGAAGCGGAGAGACGCTCACAGATGTGGCCCGTTGGTTTGGGACTGATGTGGCAAGCCTCAAGCGCCAAAATAAAATCACCAAGGGCCGCGCACTTCAGGCCGGAAAGCCCATTGAAATTCCTGAAACCAAGAAAGGAATCTATAAAGTGCAACGAGGCGACTACTTGATTAAGATTGCGGAAAAATTTAATCTCAATCAAACGGCCCTGATAAAACTTAATAATCTTAAAAATGGAAAAGTTTATCCAGGCCAGAAACTGGTAGTTAATCTCGAATAAACTCGGGATCAAAAAGCTTAAAACTCGCGCTCACGGGAAGATGATCACTCACCTCTGGGCGCGAAGGATAAATGATCTGAGTCTTAAGTAAATTCCACTCAGCCGAATAATAAATATAATCCAGACGGCGATCGGGATTGATTGACGGAAATGTAAACCACTGGGCTTCATTCATCTTGTAGTGGGTTGGATCCACCACTTCTTTCAAGGGCAATTTTTCTAAAAGCTTAGGAGTCTTATCGTACTCGTAATCATCGGCAGGATTCGCAAACCCTGAGCGCTTCAGGGCATCCAAAGGCAGGGTATTAAAGTCTCCTGCCAGCATATCAATTTTTTCTAAGGCCAAGAGTTGCAATAGAAATTTCGCCTGCTCACTTTTATTATTGTAATCGAAAGCTTCCAGATGGAGATTGGCGATTTTTATTTTCTTACCCACCACATCGAGGGTGACGATCTGTATATAACGATAGAGATAAAAGAGATTATACCACCAGGCCTTAGAATCGGGCTTATCTAGTAAATAGACCTTGTTCTCTAGAACGGGCCAGCGCGATAAAATTCCACCGCCGGAGGAGACTTTCCCAAAATGATCACCCCATTGGGCCAGAGGGTGGGGAATATAATTGGCTTCCCAACTTAATACCCGGGCCGAATTTTTGAGATTGGTCTTCTGTCTTAAAAATTCCAGCTGATCCTGAAAATGTGTGCGAGCGGCAAAAAAATCGATCTCTTGAATAAAAACTACATCACTCTCGAACCGATTGATCGTTTCGGCGATGGCAGAAAGATTAGCCTCGAAGTGTTGTGGGGATTGTTTTTGATAATCTTCCCCACCCTCAGAGCCAATCCCATAAGCATAACTGATGTTCCATGTCAGAACATTAAGTGCTGAGGGAGCCGACTGACTAGAAACTGGGCCATTTTTGATTTCATCGTTTCGACTTAAGGCTGAAAGCTGCCATGGGTAGCTCGCCCAAAGGAAAAAGAGGATAAAAACGCCAAAAAAAGACAGAAGAGTGAGCAGGAGAATTTTCATAAAAGTCTCTCTCCCAAACTGAACACGGCTTTTGCCTTCCCCGGTAAAGTATGACCCTCAAAAGGGGAGTGGCCTACTTTTGTTTTTAAATTCTTCTTTTCAATTTTATGAGGTGTAAATTCCAGCACACAAAAATTTGCGGCATAGCCAGTTTCTAAAAATCCAACTCCCCTGCCCAGTTTTTGGTACAGATGATTATGATGAGAGATAGAATCTAGAAATTGATTCACAAATCGACCGGGACTTTCGGCCACAAAACGCGCCACAAGCTTAGGATCAAAGCCTTTCTCTTTCAAAAGCCAAGCCACTAGAGGAGCGTAGGTATCAAGGCCTGTGAGCCCTGAAGTGCCCTTCATTTTTTCTTCCATCGTATGAGGCGCATGATCAGTGGCTAAATAATCAATCACTCCGCTTCTGAGTCCCTCGAGGAGCTGCTCGCAGTCACTTCTCTCACGGATAGGTGGATTCATCTGATATAAAGTAGGATTCTCGAGTTGATCAAGGGAGAAGTAGAGATGCTGGGGCGTAACCTCACAGGTTACACTAACTCCCCGCTCTTTCGCCGCACGAATCAAAGCTAAGCCTTCACCGGCACTGTAGTGGCAAAGCTTTCCATTCAGACCATAGGTTTCAATCAGGCGCAGGGCCGTGTGAGTCGCAAGAATCTCACAGCTCTGGGGTCTACGCTCGGCGTGAGTAGGAGCATGGCTATGTTTGGCAAGCTCCACCGGGTCTTCGCAATGAAAACTCACCCACTGCCCGCGATAGCGCTCGATGGCCTGTTCTAATTCTAGATCGTCTTTAAAAAAGAGCTCCCCCACGGATGGACCCATGTAGGCTTTGTAGGGAACCTTAAAACTCAAGGGACTGGTGCCAGGACCAATACCGGCGTAGATAAAAAGCGGAATCTTCGAGCGATTTATCAGGGCGAGCTTCCCTAGGTAGCTCTCATCATCAATGGGCGCAATAGGATTGTTGGGCATGTCGGCGGTAAAGGTAACGCCGCCATTGATCGCCGCCAGACTGGCCGAATGAAAATCTTCCTTATAAATATTTTTTTGAGACACGTCTTCACGCGCATGAATGTGGATGTCTCCCATGCCACAAAAGGCCAAGCAGTCATCTTCAAAGTAAAAATCAATCTGATCTCGAGAAAAACCTAAATCTCCCACCGCTGAGATGAGTCCGTTTTCAATTTTAACTTGCACACGACCCATGTGCTGACTGGTCGCAAAGACGGCAGATAAAACCTTCAAGTCGTTCTCCTTGAGACAGTGGTTGGACTCCCCTGGTCCGTGGGCATCGTGATCAGCTCATCGATACAAACGTGTCGCGGCTGCTCGAGCATAAAAACAATCATGCGAGCGATGTCACTTGGTGCGAGTGGAGTCATGCCCTGATAAACTTCACGGGCCTTGTCCTTATCACCCTTAAAGCGCACCTCTGAAAATTCACTCTCAACCATTCCAGGAGAGATCTGCATAACTCGTAAATTCTTGCCACAAGTCTCTTCTCTCAGCGCCTTTGTGAACGCCCAGAGAGCGTGTTTTGTGGCACAATAAATCGCTCCACCGGGATAGGTCCAATGACCGGCCACGCTACAGAGATTTAAAATATCTCCCCCACCAAGCTCTAGCATTTTAGGCAAAAGCGCATGAGTGAGGCGAAAGGCAGCTTCCACATTTACTTGAAGCATCCGCTCACTATCGCTCATTTCACTGGTGGCATAGGGCCCCCGTCCTAGGGCCAGACCCGCATTATTGATCAAGACATCAAAGTGCAGACCCCATTTTTTTTCGAGGGCACTTAAAAAACCTGCCTCGCTAATATCTATGGGCAAAATGTCTGCTGAAGTTTTTTCTGCCAACTCTTTTAATCGATCAGCACGGCGGGCGACTAAAAAGAGGCTGGCACCCTTTTGGGCCAGGGCCAGGGCAAGAGCTTCCCCGATCCCCGAGGATGCACCGGTGATGAGAATTTTTTTTCCGAGAAGTGTCATTGAGAAATTCTAGACAAGCCCCATAGGCTTGGGCAAGCAGAAAGCCCTAGTGTCCAAGAATATTAATGGCCCACTGATCAAGCGTGCCAGAGAGAGCGTCAGCCTTGCCATCGATAAGCCTTAGAGTCCACGTTCCAGTGGCATTCTCACCATAAAAGGCGTGACTTAAAAGTGTCACATCTAAGTCACTATCGGGATTACTCGACATTAAAAGAGCATTGTTAATATTCAAAAGAATACTCTTGGTGCCAGCAGGTGAAGTGAGCTCCACCCCTACTTGTCCGCTTTGAGCATGAGTCACCTGCAGATTAATCTGCACTGATTCCACTTTCATGCTGCCTAAACTTAAACTGACTTGGCTGGTAACACCCGTGGCACTGCCATCAGGGATCGCCAGTGAAAGAGCGGGGTCCGCGACTTTTTGCGAAAAACTGGAATTGGTCTCACTCCAGCTGGCCGGCAGACGAGAAATTTCTGAGTTCTTCATCTGGCGGGCCATCTCCACCGCCCGCTTGGCGTTCACCTGACCAAAACCATACCAATTATGAAAGTAGTGCCCAGCTGCATTCTGCACCCATCCCTGCTCGTAGGTATATCCGGTCAGACGCAAAGACTCGTAGGGGTGATTGGTCGCGATCGAATTAGCATGGATACGAACGGCCGTCAGGGCCAGGATGTGTTTCACCTCACGCCACGTGAGACTGGGAAACTCAGAGAGCATAAGCGCGACAACTCCAGTGGTGTTAGGAGCCGAGGAGGAGGTTCCATTCATCATGGAAGAGTAATCACAATTAGGATTATAAATTTTAAACACATTGTCGGTACTGCTAAAGGCTTCAAACGTATTAAATGAATCAAAGCGGCCTGAGCGAGAACTTCCCTTCACACAACCCACCAAGTCCGTGGTGACAGTCGCGGGCTTTCGATCTCCATCCTCTCCTCCCGGTGCCGTGATCCAGATGTTTGAGCCGGCATTAGAGTAGCTGGCCGCAATACCTGATGCATCAGAAGCAGCGGTCAGAATAATATAGGGAATATTATTATCTAAGGGGATATTCGCGTTTTGAGGAGCACACAGGGAGGAGGTCAGGCAATAATAATCATACTCATTTCCGGCGGCCTTAATATATACTCTGCCACGTCCCTCTTTTGCGCTCGTCACTTGGTTTCGAAGATGGGCCACGTAAACAAAGTCATCCTCATAATCGCTGATGTTACTGGTGCCATAGGAATAATTAAAAATATCAAAAGCGCCAGAAGCCTGATTAAGAATCATCTCTGTGGTAAAAGTGCTATCCACAAAATTAAAAGAAGCAATCTTAGAAGAGGGTGCCACTCCGGTGCCTCCCAAATTATTCCATCCCACGGCACTGATGATCCCACTCACAGCTGTCCCGTGGCGCTCAGTCCCGGGGTTAGGTGTGCCGATGAAATTATTGGCGAGTGTGCCGGTTATATAATTACGATGCTCACCACTTAGCATATTCGCTACTAGGTCCGGATGAGTGATCTCTGCACTCGAATCAGAGACGGCGATGCGTACACCTACTCCTAAAGCGCCAAGTTGCCAGGCCTCAATCACCTTCATGTCAACGCCCGCGACCCCTGAATCTCTGGAAAAAAAACTTTCTCCATCATTGCGCAGATGCCACTGGAAGGGTCTTAGAATATCGCCTCTTATTTCGAGATTAAAAATTGTTTCAAAAGGAGACCCCTGATGGAGTGCTTTGAGTTTAATGTTTGTGTAATACCCTGAAGCCTGCACAGGCGTGCCCGTAAGCTTAATGGCATTGCCAACCACCGCAACACCCAACCATGAGGGAGCGTTCTCAAGTGTGGCACTCCAGGTAGGATCCACATCACTCATAATGGTGTGATCAAGGGGAAGATCCATAAGTGCCGTGACAACAATAGCGGAAGAGCTCACTTTGGGCTGAGTTTTTTGAGTCACCGTGGGCTGGCAACTGACAAAAATAAGTAGAATAAAAACTAGGTAGCTCAAGAGTTAAATCCTCTTAAACTTATCGGTTTTTATCCTCACCTAGTTTAACGAGAGAGGCGTGGCTGGTCTAAAATTTCCCACTCTAAGCGGCTGAAAAGACGTGTTTCATCTAAACATTGTCTCATCTCCTCTGGAGAGAGCTCAGAATTGGCTTCAAAAAGATAGATTTTTATCTCTGGATTTGAACTCAAAAGCGATCCTGGGCACTGACTCCAGGCCCCATTCTCAGAGAGAATGTCTAAACTCATGGTCTTAAGCACTCCTCTAAACACACCCAACTCTCCACTCCCAGAACGCCTGAGGACTGGATAGCTCTCAGGGGGAGCATCAGATAGATCCACCAGCGCCCAGGCCCCCAGTGTTTGTTGAATTTTTATTCCCTGCTCAATCGCCTTCTGAGCTTCCATGGCGACTAAACTCTCATGCAGCTTATAACTTCTTCTGCCCACCACCAAGGGAGTCAGGGGATCCATGCGCTCTCTGAGAGTTTGTGGTGAGCGAGAACTGGGAACACGAGGAACAGGCGTCAAGACTGGGATTTGAGTTTTTACTAATTCTTGTGAGCTGGTTAAAGTCAGCGGGCTGGCTGCTTCAAGACTCTCAAGAGGGGCCTGTTGATTTTGACCCATCAAAAAGTAGAGTAGAGTGAGAAGGATAGGCACAAGATAAAGCCACTTTTTCATTTGATTATTTTACCACAAGAGAGCAAAACGCAGAGGTGTGGTAATTTTTTCAGGCTTCAACCTCTCAGACCGATTAAGAGTTAAGCTTGACCAATATGAAGTTCATCATTCTACTCATGCTCCCTTGCCTGGCCCATGCCTACTATCAGATCGAATCCTGGGAGGAATACTTGCGCGACCAAGTGATCCCAAGACAGGAACATTTTGGAGAAGTGAAGTATTTAAAACCTTGGCGAATCAATCGTGACTTTGTCATTGATCCGGCCATGAGAAATATTGATGAGCAAAACACTCACTTGCGCTGCCAAAGTGATAACCTATGGCCCTCGCACCCTTATCAATCAACCAAGGAATATCATGCAGCTCTAGTGGCGGAGTATGATTACACAAAACTTCCTGCCACATCCCCTGCTTGCACCATTCCCAATCCCACTCGCCGCTTTTGCCAGCGAGCGGCGTCAGCGAAACTCGTCGTGACCAGTGATCTGTATGTCGATGATTGTGGAAACCACTACCGGGCCTACTGGCTAACGGCTTACATGAGTAACCATGAAAGTATGGGAACACTTTTCTCTAAAGGACGCACCGCTTATGAGCGCGCCGGCTCAGCCTTTCGGGGGGACTATGTGACCGGGGGAACTTATGGATTGAAATTGAATGACTTCATTTTACTTTCTCCTCTTAAGGCTAAAGATCAAAAGAATCTCAAGCAAGCTCTTAAAGATATTGAGCGCCACTTCAAGAAAAACGGAAAAATCTTTCTGCCCCGCTAGTGAAGTTTTTCTTTGAGAAATTTAAGTCCATCCATCACCGCCTCGTCGGCCATGAGAAAAGTCCAGGCATGCCCCCAGTAACTCACGAGACTGAGTCGTGCATCCACTCCCACATCTCGCAGTTTATTTTGCAGATTACTCGACTGAACAGCTTCAACCAAGCGGTCCTGCTCGGCGTGAATCATGAGCATCGCCGGGGCATGAGAAGACACATGGTTGATGGGAGAAGCCACTTTATACTCTTGAATACGCTGATCACGAAACCCATCCAAGAGATGCGTGATGATGGGAGAGAATGGGTACCACGAGAGATCATAGGGAGCCCCACCGGACACAATCGCTTTAAGCGCGGGCGCCTGTTGTTTTTTACTCTCTAAAAAGGCCCATTGGGTGATGATGTGGCCACCAGCCGAATAGCCCCAGCCGCCCAAGCGGGTGGGATCAAGCCTCAATTTTTCAGCATTCTTTTTAAACCACTCTATCGCTGCATGAGCATCTTCAATCTGTGCCGGATAGCGGTGCTTGGGAGCAAAACGATAAGAGATATTCATGACCACGAAGCCATGGCTCGCTAAAAATTCAGCGATGCCAGACATGTCTTCGCGCGAACGTCCACCCCAAGAGCCCCCATGCACGAGAATCACACCGGGATAAATTTTATCATCATTAGGCCGGTGGATATCAGCGCTCAGCACTTCTCCCTCAATGGTTTTATAATTGATGGTTTGCTTAGAATGAGAAAGGGGACCCATGCGGGTCCCCCAGTTAAAAAGAAAGATGAAATGAAGAAGTTTAACCATTGAGCTTTCTGAGCACGTAGTGAAGGATGCCAGAATTCTTGTAGTACTCAAGCTCATTCAAAGTATCAATGCGCGACTGAAACTTCGTTTTAATGACTTCACCATTAGACTTTTTAATCTCTGCCGTGATCAGAGCTTTTGGGCCCATCCCACTGATCCCTGTGAGGCTCACCGTCTCAGAGCCATCAAGGCCCAAAGATTTTCTGTTTTGCCCCTCAGTGAACACCAAAGGAATCACTCCCATCCCAATCAAGTTCGAGCGGTGAATACGTTCAAAGCTCTCTGAGATGACCGCTTTGATACCTAAAAGACGCGTGCCCTTGGCCGCCCAGTCGCGGCTTGAACCTGTGCCGTACTCTTTACCTGCAAACACCACCAAAGGGGTTCCGGTTTGTTTATAGGTTTGTGCGGCTTCATAAATCGTCGTCTCTTCGCCTGTGGTGACCAGTGTTGTGACTCCGCCTTCTTTACCGGATTTCACCATTTCGTTTTTGAGACGAATGTTGGCAAAGGTCCCACGAGTCATGACTTCATCGTGACCGCGGCGAGCACCGTATTGATTAAAGTCAGCCGGCTTAACTCCTCTTTCAACCAAGTATTTCCCTGCAGGAGTATCAGGCTTAAAGGATCCAGCTGGAGAGATGTGGTCGGTGGTAATCGAGTCACCCAAGAGTGCAAGGACTCGAGCGTTGGTGATATCGGTGATCGCTGCAGGGTCTTTTTTCATTCCCACAAAATAAGGAGGATTATTGATGTAGGTAGATTCCTTATCCCACGCGAATGTTTCGCCGGTAGGAGCATTGATCTTTTGCCAGTGCTCATCACCTTTGAACACATCCGAGTAGCGCGATTTGAACATAGCCGGAGTGATTGCCTTCAGCATGGTTTCTGCGACTTCAGAGCTTGTGGGCCAGATGTCTTTCAAGTATACATCCTGACCGTTCTTGCCTTTGCCGATAGGATCTTTTGTGAGGTTGAGTTTAGTGTTTCCGGCGATAGCGTAGGCAACCACCAGTGGCGGAGACGCGAGATAGTTAGCTTTGGTATCAGGAGACACGCGGCCTTCGAAGTTTCTATTACCAGAAATTACACTGGAAGCCACGAGGTTGCCGTCTTTGATCGCTTTAGAGAACTGCGGCTTAAGTGGACCGGAGTTGCCGATGCAGCTCGTGCAACCATAACCCACCAAAGAGAATCCTACTTGATCAAGCTCGTGCTGCAGGCCTGAAGCTTCGAGATAATCGGTAACCACTTGAGAGCCTGGGGCCAAAGATGTCTTCACCCATGGCTTCACCTTAAGCCCTAGAGCGTTGGCTTTCTTTGCCACAAGCCCCGCGCCAATCATGACTGAAGGGTTTGAAGTGTTCGTACACGAAGTGATCGCTGCAATCATCACATCACCGTGAGTGATGGTGAAATTTTCACCATCGACGGCCTGCTTTTTATTGGCGTCATCGGCGGCGACTTTAAAATCACCCACAAGGGCGGTGTTAAAGCCATCGGCGAGATCTGTCAGAGACACGCGGTCTTGCGGACGCTTGGGGCCTGCAAGACTAGGAACAACAGTTGAGAGATCGAGCTCAAGCGTATCCGTGAAGACCGGATCTTTGGAGTCATTTCTCCAAAAGCCTTGCTCTTTGGCGTAGGCTTCCACGAGTTGCACACGGGCTTCATCACGACCAGTGAAGCGCAAGAACTCAATTGTTTTTTCATCCACTGGGAAAAAGCCACATGTCGCTCCATACTCAGGGGCCATGTTGGCAATCGTCGCGCGATCCGCTAGCGAGAGATCCTTCAACCCTGGTCCGTAGAATTCTACAAACTTATCCACCACGCCTTTCTTACGCAGCATTTGCGTGACCGTGAGAACCACGTCTGTCGCTGTTACACCTTCACGCGCCTTGCCGGTGAGCTTAAAACCCACGACTTCAGGGATCAACATGGTGACTGCTTGTCCGAGCATCGCCGCTTCCGCTTCAATGCCGCCCACACCCCAACCAAGAACCGAGAGACCATTGATCATGGTGGTGTGGGAGTCAGTGCCTACACAGGTGTCACAGTAAGCGATCTCTCTTCCGTCTTCCTCTTTGGTCCAGACCGTCTGAGCGATGTATTCAAGGTTCACTTGGTGACAGATCCCCGTGCCTGGAGGCACCACGCGGAAATTTTTAAACGCCTTCTGGCCCCATTTCAAAAACTTATATCTCTCGCCATTACGCTCGTACTCGAGAGCTTTATTTTGCTCAAAAGATTCTTTAGTGGCGTAGTGATCGACAATCAAAGAGTGATCGATCACCAGATCTACTGGCACCAATGGATTAATCTTTTGCGGGTCACCACCCACGAGCTTCATGGCATCACGCATGGCTGCGAGGTCCACCACTGCAGGCACTCCGGTGAAATCTTGCATAAGCACCCGCGCTGGATAGTAGTTAATCTCGCGCGTGGATTTTTTATTCTTGGTCCACTCCCCCATGGCACGGACGTCGTCAGCGAAGACCGTGAAGTTATCTTCATTACGTAGAAGATTTTCCATGAGAACTTTTAGTGAGTACGGCAGGTTTTCAACGTCACCCACACCTGCTGCCTGAGCAGCTTTGAGCGAAAAATAATCGTAGGATTTACCGGCAACGTTTAGCGTTTTACGAGTCTTAAAGGAATCAATTCTTTTTTGTGACAAGATAGCCTCACTTGGGAAATGTTTTAATCCCAAGAATTCTATCACCTGAGAGGGGCTCTCTCAATGGTGGAGTCAAAAATGTTTATTCAATTAATTTAAACTGAAATGTTTTCTCAAAGTCATCGGGAGGTATCCACTCAGATATCGGCTTGGCCATATCTTTTTGAATCGATTCTTCATGATTAATAGCGAAAGAAAGTAGATCTTGACTGGCTGCCAAAAAAATTGATTTGGGCTTGTATTGATCACCTTCTCCTTCAAGGAAAAAGATGTAGACAATAGGTAAGTTAGAGCTAATGAGTGCCGCAGCAAAAGAGCGTCGGGCAGCGAGTAAAAAAGAATAATACTGATAAGCCTTCTCAGTAGGCACTTTCTCTTTCCAGTTGCTTCCCGGATAGGCGGATTCAAAATTAGAAAGCTTCATGAAGACGTAAGCCGCACCTGAGTGATTGACCACTCCCTCATCTTTTGTTGGGACCCAATGAAGCTGACGACAGACTCTAGCAGAAGCGGAGTCGTGGCACATTCCCTCTTTGGCGAGTTTTTCTAACACTCCCTTCGTATCAATTTGTGCTACGAAATCAGCACGAGCATTAAGCAAAAAAAGAAGGACTAGTGCAAACATTTTATAGGCAACCTGAGATCACACTTTTCGCATCACAGTTTCTACACACTTGTACAGAGTAATAGTTTTTACCCGTTGGTGAGCCTGATGAGTAGAACTGATAGACAGGACCAATAGGGCCCGCACAACTTGGGGACTGCACTGGACCCACAGAGTTGTTGGCCATGGCGGCTGTGCGCTTACAGTCATCGAGTCGTAGAGGGAATGTTTTCACCACAAAGTTTCTAAACACAGTATCACGTGACAATGTATTCGCGGCAACAGCTGCCCTTGGATTCTTCACAAAAGTCACAACCAATTCGTAGTCTCCAGGAACCCCTGAGCCTGGAAGGTTGGCTGAACTATTTGTTCGACGAATCGACATACCGTTAATGATCGTGGCGTTACCAGGGGCATTGGCGATATCAACCACTTTCAATCGAGCATGAGGCTTCACTTGTCCGTTACCATCATACTGCTTAATAGAAGGAAGAAGAGACTGACTACCCGATGCGGCTGGAACGGTGATTCCAGAGAATGTAGCTGAGCATGAGTCCTTATCACTCAGAGCAGCCATGATGTCTCGGGAGATCATATCAATATCACTTTTCTTCTCAGCATCTTTGACTGACTTATTCATATTTTTATTAAGAAGTACCACACTCAGAGAAATGACAGAGAGGATGGAAACTGCAATCATGATTTCGATGAGTGACATACCTGACTGCGATTTAAGTAACTTCATAAGATCTCCGTTGTTTTAAAAATTATATCTTATAAAAAGTTTTAAACTTCTCTTTTCTTTACTTCTGCCCAAAAAAAATGCCGTCAAGCCCTAAAAAGTCCTAATCAAAACGATGGGTTACGCGTTTCTTTCTAAGAAATTCATAAGATTTTAGCCCACTAAGTGCCACAAAAAATTTGCCATAAATTTGAGACAGTGAGCGCTTTTTCATGCTTAAGCACTTGAAATCAAAGTAAAAAATTAGAGATTTGATTTTGTATGAACTCTTTTTTTGAATTCGCCTATACTTATAATAGTTACGAAACAGGAGGCCCTCATGAAGTTGATCCTTTTAATTACCCTCTCGCTAGCGAGTCTTTCCGCTCTCGCTCAGTTTAAAGATCCAAACCTTGCCAACACCGGTTATGTGACGATTGAGGGAACCGGAGCCTCAGCTCGCTGTAAAGTGGGAACATATCTTATTAACGATGTGACTTCCATTCCTGCCACAGCGGAGAACCCCAGTCCTTATATAGTGCCTGCATGGTCCAAGCTAGGCCTTCAGTTCTGTAAGGAGATTGGTGCGATCAGAACAATTGGTACCGCCATTACTAACGCTAGTATTTCCGGTGCCACTCGACATGCCGAAGATAACTCAATTGCCAACTGTGCTCTCAGAACCACGGGAGCAGCCGCTAACGTAGTGACGTGTCAGTCGGATTATACAGGACAATAACCCACCTCATTTGCTCTGCTATTTAAAGCTCCCTTCGGGGAGCTTTTTTTTTGGGCTTAAGGTCCTTCCTTCTTCTCTCCGATACGGCTCTTATGGAAAATTACAAAACACTGACACATGAAAAACATCTCGATCACCTCGTCAGAGTGGTGCCACTGCTCTGTTTCGCCTATGGAGTGCAGAGCTACATGATGCTGAACTTTGCCCGCGGAGGATCCACAAGTCTTTTGATTTTCACTCTAGGAATTTCTCTGGCCGTCAGTGTGATGGCGCTAGTGACCTATGATTATAAAAGTGTTGTGCGTTGGAATAATGAAAACATCATAATGAAATCTCCTTGGAATTTTTCTTTCACGACTGTCTCGTTTCGTGACGTTCAGCAAATGGATATCATCGGTGAAGAAGATGAGTTTCAAACCATCATTATTAAACTGCAAAATAAATCCTACACATTTTATTTTGTCGATAACGCCTTTGAATTAAAACAGACTTTCGAGACGCTCAAAACGCCTCTTCAGCATGCTGCTTAAAACCTTATCTCTCAATCTCCTGATTCTTGTTTCAGGGCATGCCTGGGCTGAGGCGGTGGTCAAAAATGTCCATGGCCAGGCATTTATCAAAAAAATCGGTGATAAGTCCCGAGGCGAGCCACTCAAAAAAGGGATGAAGACCAAGTCATCGAGCTATTTTAGGGTCGCAGATCACAGCGTTTTAACGATCGAGCTGTCAGACTTTACAGAGGTGACCGCAAGTTCCCAGGCCCATTTCTATATCGTTGAAGAGCATGAACACTTCAGTATTCTGCTCAAAGAAGGAACGATCAAGGTGAAGGCGATCCAAAGGCTCAAAAATCAAAACACCCGCAAGGTGGTAGTTAAAACTCATAAAGCGCGAGTGGAGTCGAGTCTGGGAGAATTTATCGTTGCACACATGCCAGTGCTCGATCATACCAGTGTGTATGGTCTTTCAGGACTTGCGATGTTTAATTCAAAACAGAACTTTGCCAAAGAGCAGGCCATTCAAATTTATGAAGATGATGAAAGTGAACTGACCTCTCTCTTAGAGAGGCCAGTGAGCACTAGTAAAATTTCAGACAAGAAAAGAAAAAATCTTCAGGCTTTTTTCACACCCAGTAAGGCCAAAGCTAAAAATTAAGTGGACGATTATCTGTCGCCATTAAACAAGCTTCCTTAAAAGCCTCAGCATAGGTCGGGTGAGCATGAGACATGCGCGAGATATCTTCGGCACTCGCTCTATACTCCATCGCCACTACCGCTTCAGCAATGAGATCCGCACAACGTGGACCGATCATGTGCACACCGAGGATCTCATCGGTCGTCTTGTCGGCCAGCACTTTTATAAAACCATCTTTTTCTTCACTCGCACGAGCACGGCCCAGGGCCATAAAAGGAAATTTTCCTACTTTAAAGGCAACCCCTTTATCAGTGAGTTCTTGCTCAGTGGCTCCCACTCCGGCGACTTCTGGCCATGTGTAGACGACTCCTGGAATGAGATTGTAATTGATATGAGGCTTCTGCCCTGCCATCACTTCAGCGACATACACGCCTTCTTCTTCCGCTTTATGCGCGAGCATCGCACCCCTCACGACATCTCCGATGGCATAGATGTGAGGTACACTGGTCTGCAGGTGATCATTCACCGGAACGCGACCGCGCTCATCAGCCTTGAGACCGGCAGCTTCAAGATTCAAATTATCCGTAAAGGCCCTGCGTCCCACCGCTACCAGAACATAGTCACCTTCAAGCACGAGCTCCGCTCCTTCGCTCTTCGGTTTGGCCTTAACCGTCACTTTCTCACCAGCACGTGTGACACTTGAGACTCCATGACCTAAGTGAAAATCGACGCCATCACGCTTGAGAACTTTTTGTAGTTCTTTACCTAGATCCTTATCCATCATCGCAATGATGCTGTCGGCGTATTCAACCACCGACACCTTCGAGCCCAATCGACGGAAAACAGAGCTCATCTCAAGACCAATCACCCCACCCCCGATCACGATCAAATGCTTCGGTACCTCTTTAAGTTTAAGCGCTTCTGTGGAAGTGATAATTCTTTCTTTATCGACTTTTACACCGGGAAGACTGGATGGTTTCGAACCGGTCGCGATGACAATTTTATCACCTTGGATCTTTGTCTCTCCCGCCTCACCTTTAATGAGCACCGTATGTGCATCCACAAACGAGCCAAAGCCCTGGAAAACTTGGATCTTATTTTTTTTCATAAGACCCTGTACACCTACAGTGATGCCCTTCACCACTTTTTGAACTCGATCGGCCATCTTCGGCATGTCTAAGCTGAGTTTCTCGGCTTTAATTCCGTGGGCCTCAAAACTATGAAGTGCTTCATGATAACGCTCAGACGAGTCGAGCCACGCCTTAGAGGGAATGCAACCCACGTTCAGGCAAGTTCCACCCAGAGTTGAGTAGCGCTCGATGATGGCGCACTTCATGCCCAACTGCGAGGCACGAATGGCGGCAATATATCCACCTGGACCAGAACCAATCACAACAAGATCAAATTTTTCCATAACTATAAATCCAAGAGCATGCGAGTTGGATCTTCCAACACGTCTTTAATATTTTTCAGAAAGCCCACTGACTCACGGCCATCGACGATTCGGTGATCGTAGGAGAGAGCAATGTACATCACAGGGCGGATAACCACTTGTCCATTCACAGCGACCGGACGTTCCACGATGTTGTGCATACCAAGGATCGCCGACTGAGGAATGTTGATGATAGGTGTTGAAAGCATAGAACCAAAGATACCACCGTTGGTGATGGTAAAGGTTCCTCCCTGCATTTCATCAATCGAGAGTTTTCCTTCACGGGCACGAGTGGCCAGTTCAATTATCTTCAATTCAATCTGCGCCAGTGACATGCTCTCGGCATTTCTAATCACGGGCACCACAAGACCCCGTGGAGTAGAAACCGCCACACCGATATCAGCGTAGTTATGATAAACGATATCATTTCCATCGATCATGCCATTAACGGCCGGGAAGTTTTTAGCAGCGATGCAGCTGGCACGAGTGAACAGAGACATGAAGCCCAGACCCACACCGTGTTTTTCTTTGAAAGCGTCTTTGTGTTTTTTACGCATCTCCATCACAGCTGACATGTCGACTTCGTTAAAGGTCGTGAGCATCGCGGTGGTGTTCTTAGCTTCCACCAGACGGCGAGCGATCGTTTTACGAAGATTGCTCATCTTTTCGCGCTTCGTTTCGCGACCGAAAGATTTTGAGATGGTCTCTTTTACCAACTGGGCCATGTCATTGGATTTTACGGCAGCAGCCGGAGTAGAAGCTTGAGCATTTAAGGCATCTGCCTTAGTGATGCGACCATCTTTACCCGAGCCAGAGACGGCACTTGGATCGACACCTTTTTCAGCGAGCAATTTTGCCGCCGCAGGACTTGGGAAATTTTTATCGCCACCTGATGCAGGTGCCGGAGCTGCGGCTGTCTTAGCTTCTGCGACCGGAGCAGCTTTGGCGGGAGCGGCCGCCTGAGTTTGAGAGGGATCAACCGTCGCGACTTTGGCGCCGATGGCCACCGTCTCCCCTTCTTTAACTAAAATTTTGAGTTTGCCAGCTTGAGGTGCCGCCACTTCAAGCGTCGCCTTATCTGATTCAATGGAGAGAATAGGCTCATCCATCTTCACCATGTCTCCATCGGCTTTCAACCAAGCAGCAATGGTCACTTCAGCAATAGATTCACCAACCGCAGGAACTTTTACATCAACCATAACAATTTCCTTTATACCGATTCAACAGGACTCTGACCGAAGGCCATGTCCATGAGTTTTAGTTGTTCTTTGGCATGCACACTGGCGTAACCAGTGGCCGGGCTTGCAGAAGACTTCCTTGCAATTAATTTGAAATCATCAAACTGGGTGTAGCGTCTCAGGAAAGTGAAGGCTCCCATATTTTTAGGTTCTTCTTGCACCCACACTTTCTCACAATGGGCATACTTTTTCACCAAGGCCTGACTCTGCTTTTCAGGCATTGGATAGAGCTGCTCTAAGCGCACGATGGCAATATCATCGCGCTTCTCTTTATCTTGGCGCGCTTTGAGATCAAAGTAGACCTTACCAGTGCACAAAAGTAGACGCTTAATTTTTTTCGCATCTTTGACACTGGCATCGTCGATGATCTCTTGAAAATGCCCCTCAGTAAGATCTTCAATTTTTGAGACACACTCGGGGTGTCTCAAAAGAGATTTCGGTGAGAAAATCACTAGAGGTTTTCTAAAATCCCATTTTACCTGACGACGGAGGATATGAAAGATGTTTGCCGGAGTCGTGAGATTGGCGACCACCATATTCCATTCAGCAGCCAGTTGCAAAAATCTCTCAGGCCTTGCGTTCGAGTGCTCAGGCCCCTGACCTTCATAGCCATGAGGCAACAGGAGCACAACACCAGATTGGCGCTGCCACTTGGACTCACCACTTGAGATGAATTGATCAATAATGGTTTGAGCGCCGTTGGCGAAATCTCCAAACTGCGCTTCCCAGATATTAAGGTTTCTTGGAGACCCCAGCGAGTAGCCGTACTCGAACCCCAGCACCGCGTACTCAGAGAGCAGAGAGTTGTAGATGCGAAACTTTCCTTGCTCGCCACCAAGGCTATTGAGGAAAAGATGGCGCTGACTTGAATCCACATCCGTGACACCGGCGTGGCGGTGAGAGAAAGTCCCGCGGATACAGTCTTGACCAGACATGCGCACGTGAATCTTCTCTTGCAAGAGTGAGCCGTAAGCAAAGAGTTCGGCCATCGCCCAATCAAGGTTATTGTCTTCGAAGCGCTTCTTTCTTTCTTCTAAAAGCTTTGTGACTTTATCCAATGGCTTAAAACCAGAAGGAGTAAAGGTGAGGGCCTTGAGCGTCTCTTCGAGAGCTTTTTTAGTCACTTTCGTTGCTGGGCTTGAATCGAAGTCTTCAGGAGTAGAGCGTCTGAAACTTTTCCACTCTTCTTCTGGCTTTTGATAAAGATAAGGAAGAGGCTTCTGCTTAACTGAATTGAAGCGATCTTGGAGAAGATTTTTAAACTCCTCTTCCATCTGGACCGCCAGCTGGGCTTCGATCTGATGGCCCTCGATCAGCTTCTCTTTGTAGACTTCCCGCGGATTGTTGTGCTTGCCGATGAGCTTATACAAAGAGGGTTGGGTGAACTTTGGTTCATCCGACTCATTGTGACCGTGTTTGCGGTAGCAGACCATGTCGATAAAAATATCTTTCTGGAACTTCGCTCTGAACTCACAGGCGAGCTCCATGGCATAAACCACCGCTTCCGCATCATCTCCATTGACATGGATTGAGGGAATCTCAAGCGTGCGTGCCACACTCGAGCAGTAGATAGATGAGCGGGCATCATCAAAATCTGTAGTAAAGCCCACCTGGTTATTGATCACAAAATGCAAGGCTCCGCCCACAAAGTAGCCAGGAAGGGCCGACATTTGCAGCGTCTCATACACAATTCCCTGCCCGGCCACCGCGGCGTCCCCGTGGATGATGACTGGTAAAATCTTCGATGGATTCTCTTTATACAGGTTATCTGCTTGAGCGCGACAGTAGCCTAGGGCCACACTTGAAACGGCCTCGAGGTGCGAAGGATTGGGCATGAGTTTTAGATAAACATCTTTTTGCGCAGGAGTTTTCACATGGGAAGAGTAACCTAAGTGATACTTCACATCCCCATCACCCATCGTAAGATCCGGCACCGCCGTGCCTTCGAACTCATTGAAGATATATTCATAGGTTTTCCCAAGAATGTTCGCGAGCACATTCAAACGTCCACGGTGGGCCATCCCGATGACCACTTCTTCTACTCCTAGATCCGCGGAGTGATTAATGGCAGCATCGAGAGCGGAAATAGTATTTTCTCCGCCTTCAAGAGAGAAGCGTTTTTGACCAACGTATTTAGTGTGCAGGAAATTCTCGAAGGCGACGGCTTCATTGAGTTTGCGAAGAATACGTTTTTTCTTTTCAATCGTAAAAGACACGTTGGATTTTTCTACTTTGTCTTGAAACCACTGGCGAATCTCATTGTGATTGATGTGATGAAACTCAAACCCGATAGCACCCGCATAAATCTGATGAAGTCTAGCTTGAATATCTTTTAGCTTGGCATTCCCCAGACCTAAGAAATTCCCAGCGGAGAAAGTTTTTTCTAAGTCATCAGCACTCAGACCAAAGTCGCTGATCTCGAGCGCCGGGTAGCGATTTTTCCTCTCGCGCACAGGATTGGTTTTACTTAAGAGATGACCACGTGAGCGGAAAGCTTCAATGAAGCGCAGGACTTTAAATTCTTTTTGCAGTGTCTGCTCATCCACGGCTGCACCATCGGTAGTCGTGTTGGCACTGGCGTAATCAAAGCCTTTAAAAAATTGCCGCCAACTCTCCTCGACCGAGTGAGGATCACGAAGGTAGTCAGAGTAGAGGCCATCGATAAATGTGTTATCAGAGGATGTGACAAAGTCAGTAGATTTCATAATCCAAATCCTGGGGTTAAATGAGGCTTTATTATAAACGGATTAGAACCCGAGGAGAACGGAAACTTAAGCAAAAATAAGTGCTTAACCTAAACAGGACTCAGGCATGAAAACGCGCTTTGCACAAACTACTTTAACGCAAAATGCTATGGCGAGATGTGGGGGCGAAGAAAAGACTCGAGTGCTCTTAAGGTATTCTCAGGAATCTCATGTCCGCCACGAAAAGGGGCCCACAGACCTTTAAAACCTTTTTTCTCTAGAACACTATTAAGCTCTTTGGCTTCTGAAAGTCCCAGCAGTTGATCCTGATCTCCATGGGACTGAAAAAATGGCACAGAGCGAGAGTGATAGTTTTGCTCAAGATTGGCCTGATCTAAAAGAGTCCCGGAAAGAATGACTAAGGCATCCACCGGTAAACGACTGGCCAGGTGACTGGCCATCATGGCCCCTTGACTAAAACCGCCCACAATAACTTTTTTAAATTTTTTTTGCAGCTCTTTGATCTCTTCTTCCATGATGGAAAGTGAGCGCAGGAATTCAACAGGCGACTTATCACTAAAACGGCGGTGCCTCCCCTCTTGCATGGCCGCTTCCAGCTCCTGCATATCAATCGGAAACCAAGCGCGCCCTTCCCACATGCCAGCGAAGGGAATCTTCACCGGGCCATTCGGAAAATACCAATGACAGCTTTGCTTAGGATCAAGATAGTTTTGAAGTCCTGCCAGATCGTCCATATTGGCGCCATAGCCATGCAGAAAGACTATGGCCGTTGAATTTTTTCCCTCAAACTTTCGGTGCTCACTTTTCATGAGGGTATTTTCGTTTCTTATTGATGAAGTCGGCAAGGGCCTTCTGAATCGCCACCAGTTCTGGTTTGTTAGCAGCATTTTTTTGATTCAAGCGCATGAGCAGCTGTTGCACTTGGTGTTGCATGAGCTTGGCATCAGAGAGCATCTCTGCCATATAAGTGCTCATCTGTTGGGCCACTGCGACTTCTACGCGAGCCTCAAATTTTGTCGTCTCAATCAGATCCACCAACTGCGCTAAATTCGGATCATTCTCAGCGCTGAGCTGAAGGGCGCTACTCCCATTTGTTACTGGTAGTGATGCTGCGGAAGCAGTTCCTGGTTTTACAGGTGCCGCTTTTGTCTGGGCCATTTTGGCGCGAACTTCTTCGAGTCGTTTAACATTGGGCTGTGAAGCATCGGGATTAGTCTGTTGAGTGGCAGCTGCAGGCGCAGCCTTAGGCACCTGAGCCCCAGAGGGCGCAGCAGCGGCTTGAGCAGGAGCAGATGCGGCAGCTTGAGGGGTTTGTAAGGCAGCTGGTTTTTCAAAAATTCCAGTTCCAAACTCAAGCACGACGTCATCTTGAAGAGTGTCACTCTTCTTCTTTAACTCCTCTTCATCTTCAAATTCTAGATCCAAGTCTTCTAAAGGCATGGCTTTTTTCCCTAGTGACCTATCGGCAAGTGAAGAGAAATAGTTGAGTATTGAATCAAAATAGTCAGAAAAGCTTAAGTTTTCCAAAAAAACACCGATAGAACATTAAAATCCAGTATTTAGCCAGAGGGGAAGAGCATGTCAGGTGACGAAGACGATAAAGCCACGGTGGTCATAGACATTAGTGCCTTAAAAAAACAAAAAGAAATGCAGGATCAGCAGCTGACTGACATGGCGGGCTCATTAGAGTTTGCCTCCAGCACCAGTGATGACGTGAAGACAAAGTCCTCCATTCCGGTTTTTCTTTTTGATTTCGGAAAAGGTTTTTTTGAGTCACAAAAAAATAGCCTCGGTTCACTTTTTGAGTTTAAAACTCTCAAAGAGCTCGCCCAACTCAATAGTGAATTAAAAAAGAAAACACCTTTGATTGTGATGTTTTATTTCGATGCCAATCCCAAAGCGGCTAACCAGCTTTGTGCTCAATTGCGAGCGAAGTTTCCCCATGCCAAAACGGTGGTGGTTGCGAAAAATCTCTCAGAGAAAAAAGTGCAGATTCACCAAAACTCACCGGCCGGGGCTTCAGGCTATATCTCACTTCCTTTGGAAGTTGATAAAGTCAGTGATGTGCTGGAATCGATTGTGAATAAGAACGCAAGTTAAGAAAAAAAAAGTAAGAAAATAAAGAGTGAGGAGAAAGTCTTCACAGACCAGATCCTCACTCTTAAGCGTACCATTCTGGGAGGAAAGTCACGACAAGCGTGATCGACGCGAGTGAATTTTGCAAGCCCTGCCCTTTATCGTCAACGTTCTTCTAAACTTTTTTTATTACTATCTGTCCCAATCAGCCACTTGCCAATCTCTGGCCTCCATTGAAATGATCTAGCCATGAAAACACTCATTATTTTAGTTATGGCCTGCTTTTTTAACGCAGTGCACGCTCAAGACTGGTCTCGGGAAGCTGAACTCACAGGCGTTGGAAAATTCTCACCTCATCACCGCGCTGATATTTTCCAGCAAGGGGCCCGCTCCCTAGAAGCCGCCCTTGTGCGGGGTCGCAGTCATGCTCTCGACTATCCGGTGACAGTCACAGAGCTGATGATTCCCTATGAAAGTTTTTTAGAATTTTTCAAGGCTGATCCTAAAAACCCACTGAAGCGTCTGATCTATCGCGCCTCAAAAAAAATCACTCGCATGCAGTCCCCTGAAGATGTCATGGAGTGGTTAGGAATTCATGATTATCCGACCACTCCCGAGCAACAAGGTCCAGGCCCCTGGCCTGTGATGGAGAGGGAACTCATGGATCTTGGGATGGGGGCAAGTCTTATCACTCAGGGCGGAGCACAGGGGCTCACCTTTAGCTGTGCCGCCTGTCACTCAGCAGATTTATTTGGAAAAAAAGTTTTAGGACTCACCAATCGCTTTCCTCGCGCCAATGAGTTTTTTCGTGCTGGCAAACGGCTACTCCCCTATGCGCACCCTGTGCTTTTTAGGGCGATGACTGAGGCCAGTGAGGAAGACGTCAAGATGCTACAGAGATCACGCTATGCTGTGCAGTTTGTGGGAGCCAAAAAGCCTCAGGTCTTGGGGCTTGATACTTCGCTGGCCCAAGTCGCCCTCTCGCTGGCCCGTCGAGGCACAGATGAATACGCCACCAGAGATGTCAAGATCTCTCGCCAACCGCGGCCTAATCCACTTGAGAAAAAGATCGCCGACTCCAAGCCCGCTGTATGGTGGAACGTGAAATATAAAACTCGTTGGCTCTCAGATGGCTCGATCGTGCAGGGCAATCCTATTCACACCAACTTCTTGTGGAATGAGATTGGGCGAGGCATAGACCTGAAAAGTCTAGAGGGATGGCTGAATCAAAATCAAGCCGTTATTGATGATCTCACGGCCAGTGTGTTTGCCACACCCGCTCCAGAGTTTCTTGATTTCTTGCCAGAGAAGATGATCAAAATTGACATGGCAAAGAAAGGCGAAGTTCATTACAACAACCACTGCATGCGCTGCCACGGTCAATACCAAAAGGGCTGGAGCCTTCCGGAGGCTGATTCCTTGTCGCTTAAAGAAAAAATTCGCACCGTCGAGGTGGCCTATCATCGAAAGACTCCTGTCATTGATGTAGGCACAGATCCGGGGCGCTATGAAGGGATGAAGTTCTTCGCAGAAGAATTAAATCGTCTCAAAATTTCTAAGTCTATAAATACCGTTGTTGAACCACAAAATGGTTACGTTCCACCGCCACTGGTGGGCATCTGGGCCCGCTGGCCTTATTTTCATAATAATTCTGCGCCCAATCTCTGTGCTGTTTTAACTGCAGGCAAAGATCGCCCCCTTACCTATTGGGCAGGAGAAGCGCAGAATCCTGAAACCGACTATGATCCTGAGTGTGGTGGCTATCCCGTGGGGTCTAAAACGCCAGAAGCCTGGAAAAAAGATCAGAGCAAATTCTATGACACCCGCCGCGAAGGATTAAGCCGGATGGGTCACGATGAAAAAATCTTTATTAAAGAGGGTCAGGAAGTGATGACTCCTCAAGAGAAGAAAGAACTCATTGAGTTCCTGAAGACGCTCTAATTACTCTGGTGTGCGACGGAAGAATCCTCCAATATTATCGATCGGAGAGATCCCGATCGAGGCGGAGGATTGTATGTTAACAGAGAGTTCACTAGCAGAAAGCGCCTCGAGAACCGGGGCTGCCTTAGCGAAGAGAAAATCACCTGACCTTGCTCCTTGCTGATTTACAAACAAAACATAGATCCACTCTCTCTTATCTTCTTCAGCGATTTCGCCCCAAGAAGTTCTAGATCTAATGAGATACAAACCAGCAAGGACACGACTATCAAGCACCTGATTCAAGAGGGGACGATACTCCCAGCTCCAGCCAAGTTCTTCGCGGAAAGTATCAAACACACGGCCATCCTTCAGTAAATCTGGCAGGACAAAAACATAGGCATTCGCAGTCATCACCATACCAGTGATAGAGAATTCCTTGTGCGGTAATTGCATGGCTTCACAAGCCTTCTTTTCAATCGGGAAGCTGCACTTCATGATGTTGACGGCATTGGCCCCGGCCTCAGTCCCCTTAGGCTCAGGACCTAGATAGGATTGTTGCACCAGTTGTGTTTCCACTTTTTTAATCTCGTCCTCAACCTTCGGTGGCAGTGAGGAGATGAGGGCTTGCTCCGTTTGTTTTTTATCCCAAAAGAAATACGCCACAGAACCAGCAATCAATAAAAATGCTAAGAGCTTGGTGCTGCCCATTTTCTTTTCATCTTCTGATTTAACAGCTTTGACAGGACGCTTACCAACGGGAGCTTTTTTACTTTTGCTTGTACTCAGCTCAAGTGTTTTAGTCGAAGTCTTATTAGTTCCAGCGGCGGATGCTTTTAAGCGCGAGGCCGGAGCGGATGAAGTATTTTTAATACTAGGTTCAGGATTTTTTAATGACTCGGCAAAACTGAATCCACTCCCAGCATCGGCGTCATCGTCATCCATCAAAGTCACAGTGACATGAAATCCAAGTTTTACCGGAAAGAAAGTCGTAAAAAGTGATTTAGAACCTGGGGTTAATCTTTCTTCATTTATAAAAGATCCATTGGTACTGCCTTGATCTATGATAAAAAATTTATCATCTTCCGAATGAATAGCAGCGTGTTTGCGCGAAATTCCATCAGCTTGCAACACGATGTCGCAGTCAGAACCTGAGCCAATCAGAATTTTTTGAGATTTTATTTTATGGATAAGAGGCTCTTGGCCTTCAACACTAATTTCTAGTTTCATGTTCTTTTATTATAACTTGAGTTGAACTCTTCTCAACCTTAAATATCGGTATATTGTACTTGCGACCCTGAAAGTGTTGCTATAAACTTGAGTCATTCACCCACCTAAGGAGAACAAAATGTTCAAATATTCACTTGTCGCTGTTGCTATGATTTTTATCGCTGTTGCTTGTAATAAGAAAGAAGAAGCTGCTGTTGAAGCTGCTCCTGCTGAGCAAACTGAAGTAGCTGCTCCAGCTGCTGACGCTGCTCCTGCTGCTGAAGAAGCTCCAGCTGCTGAAGAAGCTCCAGCTCAGTAATTCTCATAAGTTTTTATCAGAGAATTTAAGGCCGGCGAAAGCTGGCCTTTTTTTTTGCTTTTGACTTGAACAGAATTCATCCTGTTGAGACAATATAAACAACAATAGGAATGAATATGAATTGGTCAGATATTGTGATTCTTTTTGGTGGCTCTTCCGATGAGCGCTTGGTCTCAGTGGCTTCAGCACAAAATCTTGCTCGCCAGATTCCGGAAGCAGATTTGATCTACACAGATATCTCAGGCTCCCTTCATTATGTTTCCCGTGCTGAACTTTTAGCTCACGCCAATCCTTTCACTCAACAGTTTACGGCCCTCACACCCGCTTTTGCCGGGCACATTTCAAAGGCCCTGGAGCACTTGAAAAATAAAACGATCATCATCGCCATGCACGGAACAGAAGGAGAAGACGGCACACTCCAAAAAATCCTTGAGGGGGCACGCATTCCTTTCACTGGCACAGGCTCCAAGGCCAGTAGTGACTGTTTTGATAAAAAGGTCACGAAACTCAAAGCTCACTCGGCCCACCTCCCAGTCATTGATGACCTGGTTTTTTGTGCTGATAGCATGTTTGAAAATGATCTTAGAAATTTTTACTCCACTCATAAAAAGATTGTCGTGAAACCAGTCGCCAGCGGCTCCAGTGTGGGCCTCTACATCGTCAACACACCTCAAGAATTGGATGGAGCGATAAGTGAAATAAAGAAACTAAGTATCTCTTTTATCGCTGAACCCTTTATTACTGGTCGCGAGATCACTGTGTGTACACGGGAAAATCTCTCTCATCAACTCAGCTGCCTCCCCTGCTCTGAAGTACGAGTTATTCAGGGACGACAGTTCGATTACCAAGGCAAATACTTGGGTCAGGGAGTACAAGAGTTGACTCCTGCCCCCATTTCCAGTGAAGAGTCCCAGGCCTGCCAGAATGTTGCTCTGCAATTACATCAATTAATGGGATGCTTCGGTTACTCACGCACAGATATGATCCTCACTGAAAGAGGCCCCGTTATTTTGGAGATCAACACTCTTCCCGGACTCTCAAAAGCCTCTTTTGTTCCTCAACAACTTGAGGCCAATCAGGAAAATCTTCGTGATTTTTTTGCCCAGCAAGTCACACTGGCCCGAAGCCGCTCAATTTAGCCACGAAGACTGTGGCCAAATTTATCTCTTTTAAGCACAATGAACGGCTTAGAGGAGATCATTATGGGACGTAAGTGGAATAACATTAAAATGAAAAAAGCGGCGCAAGATAAAATGCGCTCCGCCAACTACACGAAGATTCTTCGTGAGATCACCATGGCCGTCAGAAGCGCTGGCCCTCTGCCCGAATCAAACTTCTCCCTTAAAATCGCTCTTGTAAAAGCCAAAGAAAATAACGTTCCTCGAGACAATATTGAACGGGCGATCAAAAAAGGCTCCGGCGAGGGTGGAGAAAACTACGAAGAAATTAATTACGAGGGCTATGGCCTTGATGGTGTGGCCATCTTCATCGAAGCGGCCACTGATAACCCCACTCGCACCATCGGAAACATCCGCTCTTATTTTAACCGCTGGGGTGGGGCCATCGGCACACAAGGCTGCCTGCAGTTTGTGTTTGAAAGAAAAGCGATCTTCACCGTCAAAGCAGAAGGCCTTGATCCGGATGAGCTGACGATGGAGCTGATTGACCATGGTTGCGAAGATATTGAGCTGGAAGAGGGCTACCTCACTATTAAAGGTGCAGTGGAGTCTTACGGCGAGCTTCATAAGAAACTTGAGGCGATGAATATTAAGGCCGAAGAATCAGGTCTCGAGCGTCTTCCTTTGAATACCAAAGAAGTAACCAATAAAGAAAACTACGACAAGATCCTGAAACTCATCGACGTCCTCGAAGAGGATGATGATGTGCAGAAGGTTTATCACAACATGGAATTCAACGAGAATTTCTAAAAGGTCATCGTGGCAGTATTGGGAATCACACTCTCTCTCCTCGGGTTGATGTACTTTGCCTACCGAGGGGTGAATGTCCTTTTGCTTGCGCCGCTCATGGCCCTCTTTGCCACTCTTTGGCACGCTGACACCCCTCTGCTCGCTACCATCACCCAAGTCTACATGCCTGCACTGGGCGGATATGTCGTTAAGTATTTACCCATTTTTCTCTTAGGTTCTCTCTTTGGAAAACTCATGAGCAGTAGTGGGGCAGCTGAATCCATTGCCCAAAAAGTCTCAAGCACTCTGGGCAGCCGTCATGCCATTCTGGCCGTGATCATGAGCTGTGCGATCCTTACCTATGGTGGCGTCTCACTCTTTGTGGTGGCTTTTTGCATGGAGCCCTTGGCGCGCTCCCTGTTCAAGGAAGCGAACTTTTCTCAGCGCTTTATCCCTGGTGCTATCGCTGCTGGTGCTTTTACTTTCACCATGACAGCACTACCTGGAACACCTAGTATTCAAAATGCTATCCCCATGCCCTACTTTGGCACCGACGCTTTTGCCGCTCCTCTATTAGGCATCATCGGTGGAATGGTGATGGGAGGTTTGGGCTTGTGGTGGCTCAAACGTCGTACACTTAAAGCTCAAACGCGAGGGGTTGTGTTTGAGCAAAATCATGAGAATCATAAAAAAAATCTCAAGCCTCTCCCGAGCTTCGTTTTATCCATCACTCCCCTGCTAGTGGTGTTTGTGCTCAATTTTCTCTTCTCGCGCTACCTCTTCCCCGCTCTCGATGCGAGCTATCTTTCAACTTCGCTCTATGGCAGCACCACCTTAGATAAGGTCATTGGGACCTGGGCTCTCGTAGCGGCACTCGCTATTGGAGTGGTGGCCTTACTGGCACTTCATTATAAGAATCTTGAAAATCCACTGGAAAAAATCAATCAGGGAACTCTCGATTGTATGCTTCCGCTCTTTAACACGGCCAGTGAAGTGGGTTACGGGCAAGTGATCGCCACGTTGAGCTCATTTGTGGTGATCAAGGGATTAATCCTCGGACTCTTTCCTTCTAATCCCCTGATCTCTGAAGCTGTCGCCGTTAATGTGCTCGCAGGCATCACGGGGTCAGCCTCTGGAGGACTCTCCATCGCACTAGAGGCATTGGGGGCCAGTTATTTAGAAATGGCCAATTCTATGGGAATTAGTCCAGAACTCTTACACCGAGTGGCCAGCATGAGCTGCGGTGGATTTGATACACTTCCGCACAACGGTGCTGTGATTACTTTGCTCTCAATCTGTAAGTCCGATCACAAGCGATCATATTTCGATATTTTTATGGTCGCTGTTATCTTCCCTGTCTTTGCCACAACAACAGTCATCACGCTGGGCACACTCTTTGGTAGTTTTTAAAAGGCTAGAGTCCCATTCCCCAACCACCCGAGATATTAAAGGCTTCCCCCGTAATGGTATTGGCATTTTGAGAGACTAAAAACTCCACGAATCCTGCCACTTGATCTACCGACGTAAGAGACTTTACGTGCTGATCTTTGAGAAAAATATTCTTCAGCACACTTTCTTCATCAAGATTATTAAGTTTCATCTGACTGGCGATCTGATCACGCATCAAAGGCGTATCGACGAATCCAGGACAGATGGTATTAACCGTTATGTTATGAGGCGCCCCTTCAATCGCCGCCACTTTAGCAAATCCAAGGACACCATGCTTGGCTGCCACATAGGCAGATTTATAAGGGCTCGCAAGTTTGCCATGAACAGAACTAATATTGATGATACGACCACGACCATTCTTTTTCATCTCTGCCCAAGAGTTCTGTGTGCACAAGAATGATCCCGTCAACATCACACCAATGAGTTGCTGCCATTTCTCAAATGGATACTCTTCAATCGGCGCCATAAATTGCAGACCACAATTATTGACCAGCACTTCTAGGGCGCCGTATTTTTGCCTCACTTCAGTGAAAGCCGATTTCACTTTATGAGGATCAGAAACATCACAAGCAATAAAAGGAAGATCACTGCTCGCCGGGGCCTTGATATCAAAATTAATCGCTTCATAACCTAGACTTTGGAGTCTCTTGGCAATCGCCAATCCGATCCCACTCGAAGCGCCAGTGACAACAGCAACTTTTTTCATTTTCTCTCTCCTATCGCTCATCAATTTGAAATTCACGGTTAGCAGTCGCTGCCACTTTGGTGACACTAAACTTTACTCGACCAATCTCGCGTCCATCATTGGTTTCTACCAAAACACGCCAGTCACCTTCAACATAGTTTGATTTAAAGGCATGACCTCGATACCCCCCTTCACGACCACCAGAAATGGACATAGGAATTTTATCCGAAGTCATCCAACCTTGCGAAGGATGATAGAGCTGCCAATGCAGAACCACTTGGTCCGAAAATCTGGCAGGAGAATAGATCCGCGCAAACACAAAGACTTTGTCATTGGGCTGAGACTGAAAGTCTTCATCGGCATTTTGCCAAAACTTCCACCAGACGCGCTCATGAAAGAGTTTATAGTTGCCGTTACTCTTTTCAATCTTGTGATAAACCCCTATCTCTTCTACCGCCAAGGGAACCGGTGGGATCCAACCTAAAACATAAAAGACAAAAAACAATCCGAGCACCACACTGGCCGGAGCTAAAATTCTTTTCTCAAGTTTTGCCTCTTGAGAGACGCGTTTTTTGAGGACATACCAAAAACCAGCGATGATACCGGCCGTGAGCAGTAGAGCAGAGAAGAAAGGAAGAAAACCAATAAAACCAAAAACCACTGGACTCAAGGTGGTCATAAAACACAGAAGGGTCAAAATAAAAAGTGAAAACTTTGTATCCACTCCTCTTGATTGCACAAACTTCAGCTCATTAAGAACCATCACCAGCATGAGCACCAAGACAAAAAGAATACCAACAAAAGCAGAAGCCGACTTAAGAAAAAACAGTGAATAGATACTCAATAAACTACCGAGAAGGAAGTGGGTGATAAAACTTCGGGCATCCCAAACTTTCTCTAAAGAGGATGGTATATGAAATACTTTTGACTCCACTAGAAACTCACAAGCAAACAGAGACAAAAGAATTAAGAGATAAAGTGTTTGTTGAATAATACCGAAGGAGTCATCCACACTCGAGAGAGTAAAAACATCAAAAACAAAACCGGCCAAGAAAAACCCCAGATCCACCTTCGTTTCATTTTGAGAATAATACTTAAGGGCTTTTTCTTTAATTAACTCAGGCGCCATTGGGTTGTCACTTTGGTCATTGCAAACATGGATAGGAGACCCATCATAATCCAAGCGACATAATAGTAAAAGCTCTCATGCGCAGAGCCGACACTGAGAGTAAATTTCGAAACCATCAGAAGCCCAATAGTGAGGATGAAAACACCGGAGAGGACAAAATATTGATTTCTTTTAAGCCAGAAGGCTTCCTCACGACGCATAACAGACAAACTAATCAGAGTCGAAAAACCAAAAAAAATCATGCCGCAATAAGCCCCGCACACAAGATCACCATAGGCCATGACCCATTGAGAGATTCCATGTCCACCTCCAAGGGGACCAATACCAAACTGAGGGCAAACTAAAAGCGTAGCGGCAGCGCTTAGAATCTGGAGCACCATAAACCGATAGACGGTAGGGGCCGGAGAGAATTCAATTTTAGCATACTCACGCAGATCAATCTTGCCCATGAAGACCTCTCATACTTTTAAGCAGTCGGCTCATTTTTTGGCGCAGATTGACCTCGCTGGTGGCATATTCTCGCGATAACTCTTCAAAACTTTTTCCACCAAAATAGCGCTCATGAACTAAATTTTTATCAGTATCACTCAAACCTTCAAGCCAGTCGGAGATATCCATCTGTTCACTGCGCTCAAAATCATGAATCGCCCGTTTATCGCGACGAAGCTCATCAAGCATGAGATGACGGGCCATCACAAAAAACCAAGGCAAGAAGGGCTGCCCCTTCCACTGGTCTCGTCTTTCGAGAAGACGCAAAAAACTTTCCTGACAGAGATCCTGTGCCTTGTGGGCTTGGCGTTTTTGAAAAAAAGAGAGAAGTCTCACTTGATGGCGAGTGTAGAGAGCATCAAACGCACTGAGATCGTCGTTGATTAAACGTTGCATAAGCTCTTCATCACTCCATTCCATACATTAATTTTGGCACCACAAAGGTAATAATGACACCAAAAAGGTTAATGATCACCGCCCCCCAAAAAACCTTATCACTCCAGGATTTGGTGGTTTCACAGTTGTCCTTCTGATCAATGGGGCAGACTTGCGACTGGGAATATTTTTTTATGCCAAAAGTGAGGGCCAGCATAATAAAACTCAACCCGAACAACCACTCCTTGCGCTCCGAGAGCCAGATGAGCTGAGGGAAAGCCCCGAGAAAACTCACCAGTGTCGCTCCCATCCCCAATACGATAAAAAGTGAGGGCAGGGCACAGCACAGGAGCGTGCCAAAACTCGTAAAGAGCGAGAGCCATGAGTACAGCTTACTTCCTCTCGATGGCAGCAGTGGCATAACCAGACTCCTTGATCAATTCAGTAATTTTCTCGTTCGTCAGTTCAATCTTGTTTTTATTTTCTAAGATCACAACTTTCTTATCTAGATCCACTTCCACTTTCTCAATACCGAGGCCTGTGAATTTCTTTTTAATTCCCTGAGCACAGAGTGAGCACACCATACCGTTCACATCCACTTTGACTTGCTCGGCCCACACAGGGCTAGCTATAAGAATTGAGAGTATTAAAAACTTCATGTGATCTCCTTTAATAATGAACCATTAAATTTAACATCATATCCCCTTTGGTCGAGGCACCCATTTCCCAGAGAACATTCTGGTAAAAAAATCTTATAAGAGGTGTCACCTTTAACTCACGACTGGTGACCGGATCACTCCATACCTGCAGCATGGCCCAGGACTGAAGGGAGTTGAAGTCTGCTTTGAAAGGAGAAAATCCCACTCGACCCACGACAACGGGATGATCCGTGCGAGAGCTTCCGTAGTGGAGGTACTTAAGTGAGGTGAAAAGAGTACGTGTCTCCCAATCAGCTTCCACTCCTCCCATCCAGCCAAGACGGTTCTTAAAGTCAGAACTCTGCGCATGACCCAGGCCTGAATGAAGATAAATATTCCCTTGAGAGTCTTTAGCATTAAAACGCTTAAGAAGATGATTCACCTTAAATAGATTGAACTGATCAGTCTTTCCCTCAGCATCTTGGAGTCGAAAATACTGATAGCCCATGGACCAGCGGTGAGTCAGTGAGTATCCAAGATTTGTGTCTGTCATGTCTTTCATCGACATATGACTAAGTACCCATCCTTCTTGATAGATCACCGGATGCGCTAGGCTTTTAAAACTAAAGACCCCTACAATCAAAGCAAAAATCAAGGCCATGAAATCTCCCTTTTACCCTATTAAACGTATGGAATATGGATTTTGTGACAAATGATAAGTCCATAATATCATTAAAATAACAATGTTTTTAGACGATTGATATCTATTCAAGGCCTATAATAAGACATGCTGTTATTCATCCTCTTATTACCACTCTCTATCGCCCAAATAAATGTCTCCTCACCGCAGGCACGTGAGATTTATGAGAAGGCACGCCTTGAAGAAAGAGAGACAGAGAATGAGAAGGAAGACGGCAAACGAGAAGAGAAGAAGGCTGAGAAGGTAGATAGTAAAAAAGAAGAGAAAGTAGCAGATAAGAAAGAAGAAAAAAAAGTAGAAGGCAAAACGGAAGAGAAGAAAGAGGAAAAGAAAGAAGAGAAAGTAACAGAAAAGAAGGAAGAGAAAACTGAGGAAAAAAAAGAAGAGAAAGTAGCAGAAAAGAAGGAAGAGAAAACTGAGGAAAAAAAAGAAGAGAAAGTAGCAGAAAAGAAGGAAGAAAAAGTTGAAGAAAAGGTGGAAGAGAAGAAAGAAGAACCTAAAACATCGACAATTCTTCCCAATAACTATGGTAGCAACTACCAACAGAGCACTAAGCCCTATGGTGTTCCTGCTCAGGAAGTTAAAATAAAAGATATCTCACAAGGTCTTCAACCATTACCCTCCTACGGAACCCCTCCTCCCGGTGGAACTCCCAAGCCTTATGGGGGCGATCTAAGTAAGCAAAAAATCAATCCTTATATGCCCTGAGAGTAGCGTTTTTTAAATTCTCGACTCATCATCCAGGCAGCAAGAGTTGATAAGAACGCCATAAAGGTAAGAAGAAAAAAAACTTGCACCCACCCGAGTTCATCGGAAATTTTGCCTGCCATCCAAACGGCCAGCGCCCCTCCGAAGTATCCTAACCCATCAATCAGCCCTGTACACGTTCCGGCCTTCTGAGGCCCTGCGATATCAAGAGTTAAAGCACCGCTACTCATTGAATAGGGCCCCAATAGAAAAAAGCCACAGAGGGCCAAAAGTGATGAGATCAGAGTCTGGTTGATGGTTTGAAAACCCAAGGCCCAGATAATCAGTAATAGACTTACCACAAGGCCCGAGAGCATGATCCACATCATTTGAGCACGGTCACCATTCTTAGCATGATGATCTGTGTACCAACCTAAAATGACAGTCCCGAGGCAACCAAGAAAGGGAAAAATAGCGGACATAAAAATACCCTTGGC
>DIVA01000031.1 GCA_002435705.1 Bacteriovoracaceae bacterium UBA6144 | reverse complement strand
ACTCCTAGAGACTGGATGCCTTGCTGGCGCGGGAAAAGAAAACCAAAAGTCTGCTGCATCTCTGGACGTGGGGGAGTGAGAGACATCACACTTGAGAGTTTTTGGTACTCAATCTTTTTGAGTTCACCCGCCAAGCGCGGATGAGTGTTTTGTAAAATCTCACTCGCCTCATGGGCATTGGTGCAGAGGATGGTATTAGGTCTCATCACAAACTGGGTGCAGTTGAGCTGTATCTCATTTTTAAAATCCACGGCCAGTCGATCGATCAACTCCTGCATCCCAAGTTTAAAACTCACCGAGCGCGCCTTGGGACCTTTGAGTTGACGGATGACACTCAAATAAGTTCCGGCCTTGAGAGTGGGCCAGATACTTTTCACACTCAGCTGATCCGCACCGACCCCATAGATTCCTTGAAGGGCTGGAGTCAGGAGTGTTTCAATTTTCTCTTTTAAGAGAGGTCTGAAAAATTCAGCGAGAGTTTTATCCTGCAAGAGATCAGGCGTGCGTTTCAAGAGCCGTGGTAAGAGTGAGAGGACTTCGGCGGGGGTGAGTGGGGCCTGTGGATACCCACGCCAGATGCGGCGTTTGAGTTTTGCGGTCGCAGGTAGAATTTCAAGTCCCAGGGTCTTGAGCCAGTCTTCAACTTCATGAGTGGCGTAGAGAGCATTCGGGCCCTCTTCATACACACCTTCACTTATTTGATGGGAGCGGATCTTGCCGCCGATGCGAGAATTTTTCTCGTAGAGGTGCACCGTCCAACCGGATCTCTTGAGAAAGTGCGCCATCAAAAGCCCCGACACACCTGCCCCCCAAATATGTACATCTGGGAGAGTGGGATCAAGGCTTCCGATGGGCTTTTTCATTTATTTTTGGAGGAGTTTTTGGAGCTCGCCGGTCTTGTACATTTCAGTCACGATGTCATTTCCTCCAACCAGCTCTCCGTTCACGTAGAGCTGAGGAAATGTCGGCCAGTTAGAATACTCTTTAAGACCTTGGCGGATGTCTTGGTCAGAGAGAATGTTGAAGGTTTTGTAGCCTACACCTACTTGGTTCAGAATCGCTGAGGTGTTAGCCGAAAAACCGCACTGAGGCATGTTGACGTTGCCCTTCATAAAGAGAACCACTTTATCGGACTTTAAAAGACCTTCAATCTGTTCTTTAAGCGGTTTTGTTTTATCTGCGGCGGCGATTTCGTTAGGAGCTGTTTGAATGACGTTAAATGGATTCATGTTAACCTCTTTGATCTAGTGTTTTAGTGTTTAACTTTACTGCGTGAACAGGGCCCGAGAGGGCCTCTTTGAGTATATCCATAATAAGACGGTGCTGCTGCAGGAGCATTTTGCCTTTGAAGTGGTCGCTCCAAACAGAAATCTCAAGATGATCCATCGTGCCTGTCATGTCATGAACTTCGACGATGGCATCCGTGAGTTTGTCTTTGATGAGATTTTCGACTAATTGAAAATTATCCATTTTGACCTCCAGACACCGCTAAAAAGCTGGTGGCAAATGTCAGGGCCCGAAGCACCGTGGTGGTGTAACCTAGTAAGCGGTGGCGTTTCATTAATTGGTTTTGTCCGGCGAGAACTTTTCTGCCTGTGAGCACCATAAAAACATAAAACACCACAGTGGTGACAGCGATACTGACATGAATGTTAAGTAGCATCGGGTTACTCATGGCCTTGGAAGCCTTAAGGATCGCCGAGCGTGAGAGTTCGATTTGTAAAATGAGAATGATGTCCCAAATCATGGCCGTCGACATGATTTTGACATGCAGCGAGCGCTTCTTGGCCTGAGTGATTCCAAAGATCATCAGTGCAAGAATGAAAAAAGATTGGGTTTGCATGAACCAAGTCGGCATACATTTTCCTTTTTTAGAGATCAACTGATATCATGCCCGCACTTCCTTGTCCTCAACATTGCGGAGCAGAAAAATGAGTTTAGGTCGCTGGGCTGTCATTGATATCGAAACTACCGGGATTAATCCCGCTGATGACGCCATTATAGACCTAGGATTCTGGCAATTCGAGGACCTTAAGCTTCAACGAAAGTTCACCAGTCTGGTTCGGACAGATATTCCCCTGAGCCCTTTTATTCAAAAGCTCACGGGAATCAGCCAAAAGATGGTGAAAAACGCTCCGTTATGGTCAACGGTTGAGCATGATCTTTTGGAATTAGAAAAGCATCAGTTGATTGCCCATAATTCTGCTTTTGAAGAAAAATTCCTCAAGCGCTATTTCGACAAAGTGGACCGCTCTTCTGAGCGGGAATCCTTCCAGGATTCCATTTTGTATCTCGCGCTGATTTTTCCGGACTCGGGCCAGCTCAACCTTGAGAGCTTTATCCAGAAATTTGGAATTGCAGAAAAGGAAGAGCATCGCGGTGAAGCGGATGCTCGTGATCTTTTAAAGGTCATGATTGCAGCCACTGCTTACACCTATTCTAAGAAAGCCCTGCGCTTTAAGCTGATGGAAGTCTTGGGTCAATTTGAGGATGACTTCTTTTTTAAGAAATTTGCTCGTCTGAGCCTTGAGGACCTGACCTTTTTAGCGAGCGAATGTGAGTTCGATCTCACCGCTTCTCTCGCGCACTTCAAGGCGAGTGAACAGCAGCGCACCCAAGACACTTATCCAGACGCTAAAAAGATGCCTCGCAAATTTTCTGGCGAAGTGATCCGCGATTTTCTGGGCGATGTAGAGACACGCACCGCCTATGCACCCGGATATCTCAAGCGTCAGGCCCAGATCGACATGGCCCTGCGAGTAGGACAGGCCTTTAAAAATAATATTCATGCATTGATTCAAGCTCCAACAGGTACGGGAAAAACACTCGGCTATCTTCTGCCGGCGACTCTTTTTGCGCTGGAAAATAAAGCCCAGGTTCTGGTGACGACGGGAACGAAAACCCTGCAAGACCAAGTGATGGACAAAGATGTTCCGCAGTTGCGTAAGATGCTGCAACTCTCAGAGAGCGAATTTAAAATCACGCGGCTGGTGGGCTCGAATAACCATGTCTGTGAGCTTCTTTTTCGTGATAGTGACAATCAAAATGACCTCCTCGCCAACGCGAGCTTTGATGCTCAGTACGCCAAAGCCTTCTTTGAGATGCTCTTTTTTCATAACGACTCTCACCCTTACGATGAGAAGATCACGCGCGAGCAGATTCCTTACGTACTCAAAAAAATGAACAGCGAACTGCTGGCGAAAGATGAAGAACTGGCGGTGGATTACCGCGCCTGCGTGGGAGCGCAGTGTCCATTTGTGATGAGCTGCTCCTACATCCAAGGTCTGCGTGAAGCCAAGGAAGCCCAGATGATTATTGGTAATCATGCCATGCTGCTGTCTTGGCCCAGATCTTTTCCGCGTCCCGAACACATCGTTATCGACGAAGCCCATAAAATTGAAGGAGAAGCCACCAAAGCCTTCTCGATCGAAGTCAGTCACCGCAGCCTTGAGGGACTGATGAAAGTGCAGCCTCAAGGAGTGGGAGCTCTCTTGTATTTGCTTTCAAGTGAAGAGTTTCGTGTGCGCGAAGAAGAGTTTGAGAGAATTAGGGAGGCTGGCACCTTCGCCGCGCGTTTGAGTCGCGATCACCTGGAGCCTTTCGGCGTGGTGATTGACTCGCTCTTCAGAAAGCTTCCGAGCTACACGCCTTTTCACATGAATGAAATCCCGCTGCCCGAGAAAGCAAAAATTAACGATACTTTGAGTATGGATCTGATTAATCATCTCGAGAGTTGGTTTCAGATTTATAAAGATCTCTACGTTCTGATCTTTCCGCAGTTTGAGCGCATTCAGAATAAAGAGTTCGGTGACGATAAAAATAAAATGAAGGCCTGGGCCCTCTTTGAGAGTTTCTGGGGGCAGCTCGAGAAACACGTGCAAGCTCTCGAACACTATCTGAATCCACCGAAGCTGTGGGTGACATCACTTAAATACGCTGAGGAGCAGGGCTGGTTGATTGAGTCGTCCCCAATTGATGTGGGCGAAGCGCTGGCCAAGGGGCTATTGGAGCCATCGAAGTCAGTGGTGTACACCTCTGCCACACTGGCCAACGACCGCGGAGATGCGGGAGTGATGGGTGTGGAGTGGATGACGGGCTACTCCTATCTCAAGCAAGACAAACGTTTCAAAACCGGCTTTTATCTCCCGGCAACTTTTGATTACGCCAACAATGCTAAAGTGTTCTTGGCCACTGATACACGGGCCATTAGTGACCCGCTCTTTGTTCCGGATCTCCTAAGTGAGGTGATTCCCCTCGTAAAACGTCTTGAAGGCCGCACACTCTTTTTATTTTCGGCCCGAGCGCGTTTTGAACTCGCAGTGGATATTTTACTCAAAGAGTTTGAAGGCCAGTTGCCGGTCTTCGTGCAAGGGATGGGCAAAGGAGTGGTGGAGGAGTTTAAAAAATCCCCTCATGGAATCCTGATTGGGATGGAGAGTTTTGGAGAGGGGATTGATATCCCCGGCGAGCAGTTGCAACTGATTGTTATCGACAAGATCCCAGATGTCCGCCGCGAGCTCATTATCGACCGCCGCCGTGATTGGTACGAATCTAGTTTTGGTAATGAGTTTCAAGATTATTTCTTGGCCCACCGGGCACGCTCACTTCATCAAAAATGTGGACGACTTTTGAGACGGGAAGATGATTTTGGTGGAGTTCTCATCGTGGATCAGCGCTTGAAGAAATGGAAGGGCAATACCATTAAGCAGTTTGCGAAACTCATGGAGCCCTATCAGATTCAAGTGGCGACACTGAAAGAATCCTGCGAGAAGCTGGGTGATTTCTTACTTAAATAACCACGTCTTGCTTAAGCTTTTTAAATTTCATGGCCTTGATACTTGTCCCTTGGCTCTCGTCGAGCTGTACAGGGATGCCGTAGTTTTTTGAAATCCAAAGAGTCGCTGAATTCTTGTTGGAGGAGCTGAGTGAGTCCTCTTCGAAGATGATATATTTGCTACACAACATGGGCGCGCCTCCAATCGAGAGTTCTTCGGAGTTCGAGGCCTTGAGTTCAAACCAAAGAATACGATCTTGCGGGCCTGAGACAAATTCCCATTCATTAGGAGTAGTGAGAAAGGTCACCGGTGAGCGGGCCGTGAGGTCAATTTTTTTTGTCAGTGAGAAAATCCCTGAGGTCAAAAACGTAGGAACTACAATGAAATGTTTTGGATTAAAGTGCCGCTCGATCGTGTGGGATGTTTCTTTTGTCTTAAAAGTGTAATGCAGCATCTGAGTGGCGGAGTCGACGAGATATTCTTCTTTAGCCCAACGACTGCCTAAGGAGCGTTCAACAAAAACTTTTTGCACAATGTTATATGGGTTGAGTGTGTAATGAACGAGGAGTTTAAAGAATTCTCCTGTTTCAACGCGACTCAGAATTTCTGATTGATACACAGTGTCGCCAGTTTCCTCGTCTCTATCCACTCGGAAAACCTCTTGGCCGAAGTTTTGTTTATGCTGAAAGTATTCATAACTGCCATCGAATAATTTTTCTAAATTTTTTTTCATCTCTCAATCCTAAGCCAATTTCAGCCTAATCTTTGACAAAAGTTTAGCTAGAGGAAGGCTCGCTAAAATAATGAATGTTGATTGTCATTTTAATGGGGCAAATGATAATATGTCATGAATTAAAATTTTCTAAGTATTTATAATTACTAAACTCAGAGGGCTTTGCATGATTAAAATCACCAAAGGGCTCACTCTTCCTATCACGGGCAAGCCGGATAAGTTGATTGATGAAGCCATCCACGTAAAAACCGTGGCGCTTGTAGGTAGTGACTACAATGGAATGAAACCAACTCTGCTCGTGCAGGAAGGCGACAAAGTCAAAAAAGGTCAAAAGCTTTTTGAAGACAAAAAATGCCCCGGAGTGTTTTTCACTTCTCCTGTCGCTGGAACAGTGAAGGCGATTAACCGTGGTGATAAGCGCGTGTTTCAATCCATGGTGATTGCAAATGAAGGCCAGGAGCAGGTGAAATTTGAAAATTTCAAGGGAGCAGCTCTCTCGTCATTAAACGCAGACGCCGTGAGAGCACTTTTGGTGGAGTCAGGTCTTTGGACTGCTATCCGCCGCCGCCCTTTCTCTCGAACACCATCTCTCACTGAATTGCCCCAAGCCATCTTCATCACGGCCATGGATACACATCCTCTGGCCGTTGATGTGAACGATGTTTTGACTGCGAACATGGATGCATTCAAAGCAGGTGTTGAGGTGTTGGCGAAGCTTGCTCCAAAAGCTTTCGTCACCACTGCTCCAGAGACAAAAATGGATGTTTCTCTTCCAAACCTTAAGCACGAGATTTTCCAAGGTCCCCACCCAGCGGGGAACCCAGGAACTCATATCCACTATCTTGCTCCTGTGAGTGCCAATGCCACTTCGTGGTATGTGAATTATCAAGATGCCATTGCTATTGGAAAACTTTTTCAAAGCGGCGAGCTTGATTCCACTCGCATTATCTCACTGGCGGGTCCGGCTGCTCGTCACCCACGCTATGTGAAAACATTGCTAGGTGCCTCGCTCGCAGAACTTACAGCTGGAGAGACTTATGATGGGGCAGAACATCGCATCGTCTCGGGCTCAGTATTTGGCGGAAGAACGGCAGGCGGAGTAGGGGCTTACCTTGGTCGCTTTCATCTTCAAGTGACACTTCTTAAAGAGGGGCGCGAGAGAGAATTTTTGGGCTGGCATCGTCCGGGCCTCAATAAGTTTTCAATCAAGAATATTTTCGTCTCAAAACTTATCCCGAATAAAGTCTTTGGCTTCAACACCAACATGAACGGCTCACACCGCTCGATCGTTCCGATCGGCTCTTACGAAGCTGTGATGCCGGGTGATTTTCTTCCGACACAACTCTTGCGTTTTTTGATGTCAAAAAACACAGACCGCGCGGTTGAGCTTGGAGCACTTGAGTTGGATGAGGAAGATTTAGCTCTGTGTACCTTTGTCGATCCTTGTAAAAATGAATTTGGACCAGCACTCAGAACCAATCTCAATATGATTGAGAAGGAAGGGTAGTCATGAAATTTCTAGAGCATTTTTTTGACAAGCAAAAACCACTTTTCACCAAAGGTGGAAAACTGGAAAAGTTTTATCCACTCTACGAAGCGATTGATACCTTCGCTTTTTCACCCGCAGATGTGACGAAATCAGATGCGCACGTTCGTGATGGCATTGATCTTAAGCGCACCATGATCACTGTGGTTGTGGCACTCTTACCATGTATCATGATGGCCATGTGGAACACGGGCTATCAAGCCAACCTCGTTCTAGCGAAAGGTCAGTTCGCTGCGACCGGCTGGAGAGCAGATATTTTCGCCAGCCTTGGTCTTTCTCACGATCCTAATAGCCTCATCGCAAACTTTGCTTACGGCGCTCTCTTTTTCGTTCCTGTCTGGTTGGTGTGTAACATCGCCGGTGGTCTTTGGGAGGTGCTCTTTGCGACAGTGAGAAAGCATGAGGTAAATGAAGGTTTTCTTGTGACCGGGTGGCTCTTACCTTTGACTCTTTCGCCAACCATTCCTCTCTGGCAGGTTTTCATCGGTACGAGTTTTGGTGTGGTGTTTGCAAAAGAAGTCTTCGGTGGAACAGGCAAGAATATCTTTAATCCTGCTCTTATGAGTCGTGCCTTTTTGTTCTTCGCTTACCCCGCTCAAATTTCTGGTGATGCCGTTTGGACAGCGGTCGATGGCTACACCGGTGCCACGGCCCTCTCTCAAGTGGCTTCAGGTGGACTTGATGCTCTTATTTACTCTTGGGATTCGCTCTTCCTCGGAACTGTCCCTGGATCGATGGGCGAGACCTCTGCCCTCTTCTGCTTGCTCGGTGCCATTTATCTTGTGATGTCTGGCATTGGCTCTTGGAGAATCATGGTCGGCTGTGTGATTGGACTGGTCGGCATGAGCACAATCTTTAACATGATCGGATCAGAAACGAATCCGATGTTTGCCATTCCGGCACACTACCATCTGGTGCTCGGATCTTTTGCCTTTGCCGCCGTTTTTATGGCAACCGATCCCGTGTCAGCTGCTATGACAGACACAGGTCGTTGGATCTATGGAATTTTGATTGGTGTGATTGGGGTTCTTGTTCGTGTAATCAACCCTGCTTATCCTGAGGGCTGGATGCTTGCGATTCTTTTCATGAATGCCTTTGCTCCAACCATTGATTACTTTGTCATTAAGTCAAACATTCAAAGAAGGAAGGCACGCCATGTCTGAATCAGCAGGTAAAACACTTACAGTTGCGGCTATTCTCTGTGGCGTATGCTCAGTACTCGTCGCCGGTGCCGTGGTTGTTTTAAGACCACGCCAAGTTATCAACCAAGATCTTGATCAAAAGAAAAATATCCTGCTCTCTGCGGGACTTTACGAATCTCAAGACAAGATCGATTCCACTTTCAATCAATTCGTCCAAGCAGTTGTGATTGATGTGAAGACGGGTGAGGTGCAACAGGGAATTGAGGCGTCTAAGTTCAGCCAAGAAAAGGCAGACAAAGATCCTCAATACGTTGAAGACATTCCAAAGTCGCAAGATTTTGCAACGATTCGCCGTCGTTCACGTCTGCAGAAAGTGTATCTCGTGAAAAAAGATGGGGCACTCGATCAAATCGTGTTCCACGTTTATGGAAAAGGTCTGTGGTCTACCATGAAAGGTTTTTTATCGGTTGATCGCGATGGTGTGACCATCCGCGGGTTTAACTACTACGCCCATGGAGAAACTCCTGGTCTCGGTGGTGAGATTGAAAATCCAAGATGGCTTGAGCAGTGGAAAGGAAAAAAACTCTACGATGATTCGGGAGAGTACCGTCCCAAAACAAAAGTCGTTAAGGGTCAGGTTAATCCGCAAGATCCAAACGCTCCATACTCAGTGGATGGCCTTTCGGGGGCAACTTTAACTTCTAATGGAGTTGAGGGAACTTTTAGATACTGGCTCTCAGACAGCGGTTACAAATCTTTCCTCGGTAAAGTCCGTGAAGGAGTCATTCAATGAAAACTAAAGACTTACTCATCAGTCCGATTGTTAAAAATAACCCGATCGCTCTCCAGGTTCTAGGAATCTGTTCGGCACTAGCGGTCACCAGTCAGATGAAGCAAGCCATCATCATGAGTGTTGCCGTGATGTTCGTGACAGCTTTTTCTTCGATGGCCGTATCAATCATCAGAAACTACATCCCCAATAGCATTCGTATCATTGTGCAAATGACAGTGATTGCCTCCTTGGTGATCGTGGTGGATCAAATTTTGAAAGCTTTTGTGTATGATGTAGCTAAGCAAATGTCAGTCTTCGTAGGACTGATCATCACGAACTGTATCGTCATGGGACGCACGGAAGGTTTCGCCATGAAAAATGGCCCCATCGCTTCTTTCCTTGATGGTATTGGAAATGGTTTTGGGTATGGTTTGATACTTGTCGCTGTATCAGTTATCCGCGAGCTTTTTGGTTCCGGCAAACTCATGGGTTATAGCATCATGCCTTTAACCACTGAAGGCGGCTGGTACCAGTCAAATGGTTTGATGCTCCTTCCAGCAATTTCATTTTTTATTATCGGTTCATTTATCTGGTTGATCAGGACGTTTAAGCCTGAGCAACAGGAAAAAGAGTAGGGGGACATATGTTAGAAGAACTCCTCAGTATTTTTGTAACAGCGATTTTTGTTGAAAACTTGGCCCTCTCTTTCCTTCTGGGAATGTGTACATTTCTAGCAGTTTCAAAGAAAGTGGATACCGCTTTAGGTCTTGGGATTGCAGTAGTGGTGGTTCAGGCCATCACCGTTCCTGCCAACAATCTTGTGTACACTTATCTTCTTAAAGAGGGAGCGCTCACTTGGGCAGGACTTCCGGATGTGGATCTATCCTTCTTGGGCTTGATCTCTTACATCGGTGTCGTGGCAGCGATGGTTCAAATTCTTGAGATGGTGCTTGATAAATTTGTTCCGGCCCTCTACAACGCTCTAGGAATCTTTCTCCCCTTGATCACAGTGAACTGTGCCATCATGGGTGGATCGCTCTTTATGGTTGAGCGTGGCTATAATTTTTCACAGTCTGTCGTGTATGGAATCGGTTCTGGTGTTGGCTGGGCACTAGCGATTGTGGCCCTGGCCGGTATCAGAGAAAAGATGAATTACTCGGACGTACCTAACGGTCTTAAGGGCCTTGGGATTACATTTATTACTGCTGGTTTGATGGCCATTGTGTTCATGGCTTTCGCTGGCATTCAGCTCTAAGGGGACGCCATCATGGAAATTATTCTTTCCGTTAGTATGTTCACCGGCATCATCCTGCTCCTCGTGGCAGTGATCTTGGTGGCACGTCGTTCACTCGTGTCGACAGGGAAACTCACCGTCAACATCAACGACGAAAAAAATATTCAGATCGAAGGGGGCTCGAAGCTTCTCACGGCGCTTGCGGCTGAAAAAATGTTCCTCTCTTCTGCTTGCGGCGGCGGAGGAACCTGCGGCCAGTGTAAGGTGATTATCCACTCCGGCGGCGGTGACATTCTCCCCACCGAACTCTCGCACATCACAAAACGCCAAGCCAAAGAAGGCATGCGCCTGGCCTGCCAAGTGACGTGTAAGCAAGACATGAAGATTCACGTTCACGAAGAAGTGTTCGGGATCAAGAAGTGGAAGTGTAAAGTTCGCTCAAATGATAACGTCGCAACTTTTATTAAAGAACTTGTGCTTGAACTTCCAAAAGGTGAGTCCGTGCCATTTCGTGCAGGTGGCTTCATCCAGATCGAGCGTCCTGCTGGGTTGAACATTGATTTTAAAAATTTTCAGATCCAACCAGAGTACCGCGAAGACTGGGATAAATTTAATCTCTGGCAGTATAAGAGCTTTGTAGCCGAGGAAACCGTGCGTGCTTACTCGATGGCGAACTATCCTCTCGAAGAGGGAATGGTGATGCTGAATGTGCGTATCGCCACTCCTCATCCAAAAGCTCCGGCCGGCACGCCTCCGGGGAAAATGTCCTCGTTTATTTTCGATCTCAAACCCGGTGATGAGTGTGTGATCTCTGGGCCTTTCGGTGAGTTTTTTGCTCGTGAAACAAAAAAAGAGATGATCTTCGTGGGTGGTGGTGCTGGTATGGCGCCGATGCGCTCTCATATCTTTGATCAGTTCCGTCGCGTGAAAACCGATCGTAAAGTGACGTTCTGGTACGGAGCTCGCTCTGTGCGTGAAATGTTCTACGTCGAAGACTTCGATATGATTCAAAGAGAAAACCCGAACTTCAAGTGGCATGTGGCCCTGTCTGAACCTCAGCCTGGTGATAACTGGACTGGTTACACCGGCTTCATCCATAACGTGCTCTTTGAGCAGTATTTGAAAAATCATCCAGCTCCAGAGGACTGTGAGTATTACCTCTGTGGTCCACCGATCATGAACCAATCGGTGATCAACATGCTTCTCTCTTTGGGAGTGGAGCGTGAAGACATCATGCTGGACGACTTCGGAGGCTGATTGAAACTCATCCTATGCACCCTGCTTTTAGCAGGGTGTTTTTTTTCTGAACCTAAAGTTGAAGCTCCCTTAGAATTTGAGGGACATGCTTTTGGGGCGTATTACAAAGTAAAGTATCTCTCTGGCCCCACGACGCCCAGTCCAGTGGCCCTGAAAGCTGAAGTTGAAGACCTGATCACCCGCTACGATCAAGAGTTCTCCCTTTGGAAAGAAAGCTCTCAGCTTACCCAGTTTAATAAGTCACAAAACCTAGAACCTTTGAAGGTTTCCGACTGGGCGATTGAGCTCACAGTAGAGTCCCAGAAACTTTATGAAGGGACGCTGGGGGCCTTCGATCCCAGTATCAAGACGCTGGTGAATCTGTGGGGCTTTGGCAAAGATAAATCTCCCGAGACTCCAACTGACGATGAAATCTCAAAGGCACTGAGGAGTGTAGGCTTTAATCTGCTCGAGATCGATGCTCAAAATAAAACATGGAAAAAGAAAATCCCCTCTCTGCAACTTGACTTCAATGCAGTGGCCCCTGGGCATGTCTCAGATCTCATTACAAAGCTACTGCAGAAGCGAGGGATTTCTCACTCTTTGGTAGATGTAGGCGGAGAGCTATTCGCTTCAGGTGAGCGAGCCGAGAGTCAGCCCTGGAGAGTAGGCATTGAGAAGCCGTCTGAGGTACTGGGAGAGGCCTTGATGGCGACAGTACCCTTGAGAGGCGGGATTGCCACTTCCGGCTCCTATCGCAGTTATATTGATACCAAGAAGGGACGGATATCCCATACGATTGATCCACGCACAGGAAAACAGCCCCTGCACAAGATCATCTCCGCCACCGTCATAGCGGCTTCTGCGCTTGAAGCTGATGCCTGGGCCACGGCCTTGATGGTCATTGGGCCAGAAGCTCTGAATGAGAATTCCAAGATTTATCAAGAAATTCAAAATAGAAAATTGCCGCTCTATCTGATAGAAGAAGGTAAGGATGGCCAATTGATCGAGCACGCTAACAGCTTCATGAAAGCCTTATGGGAGACGAGATAATGGAAATTTTCTGGATGACCTTGGGAATCTTTCTGGGTGTGGTTGCCATGATGGCGGTGGGTGTGGTTTTTCAAAAAAAGCCCATCAAGGGCAGCTGTGGCGGTATCGCTAATATTATGGGTGAGTCAGGCTGCGACATCTGTGAAAAAAAGAATGAATGCCAGATCGAAGCGGCCAATAAAGAGGCTGGCACCTGCGCAGAGCCCTGCTAGAGTTCTAAAATCTCAGTCACTTTCTCGATCAGCTGCTGGCGCGAGAAGGGTTTCACGAGAATATGCTTAATCCCTAGGTCCACCGACTTAAGCACATCATCTTGTTGCAGAAAACCAGAGATCACCATGATCTTGAGACTCTGAAACTTCACCGTATTCCGAAGGGTCTCCGCGAATTCGATGCCGAGTTTACCCGGCAGCACGTGATCAAGAATCAAAAGATCAAAGCGTTGATTTTGCAGTTTCTGTGTTGCCTGAAGAGTGTTGTTGGCGATCACGATGCTGTTCCATTTCCCCATGGAATTTAAAAAAGCCTTCACGAGGTCGCAGATCTTCTCCTCATCATCGAGGATCAGAATATTCATTTGCTTTAAGTCACTCATACAGACCTCGCCAGAGCAGTCTTGATGGTTTGGATCACTTCATCGCGAGAAAAGGGTTTTAGCAGCATGCCCGAAATTTTCAGGGTTTCTTTGTCTTGATTATAAATCTCTGTGTTTTTAGACGTCGACATATAAAGAATGGGTCCTTGGAACTTGAGTTCACGAATTTTTTTGGAGAGCTCTCGACCAGAGATCTCTGGCATCGCCAGATCGGTGATGATCAGGTCCAGATCCATTTTCTGAATGAATCTTAAAGCATCATAGGGGTTTGCCGAGGCGATCACGTGGTAGCCTTCAGTCTCAAGGAAATGCGTCAGGACGTTCAAGATCTGTGGTTCGTTGTCGATGACAATGACTCGAGGACCGCGCTTGCTCGAGATACCGCGGGAAATTTTATCACCACGGGTGAAGCTGTATCCCTCGATGGGAGGAAGCTTCATCTGGAAGCAAGAACCGGACTCTTGGGTCACATAACTGAGGGCCCCCTGGTGGGATTCCATGATCTTTTTAGAGATCGACAGTCCTAATCCTGTTCCTTCACCCATTTTTTTCGTGGTCATAAAGGGGCTGAAAAGCTGCTCGCGGATATTTTCTGGCACTCCAGGACCGTTATCACTGATATTTAAGATGAGTTGGTGGTCCTGCGGATCACGAAGAATCTCAAGAGTGATAGTAGGGTTAATCGTTTTCGCTTCAGATAGAGCATCGATTGAATTCTTAATCAGGTTCACGATGACTTGGCCCACTTTGATTTTGTTGGCAAGCATGATGGTGTCTTGCGTTCGAAATAAAGTCTCTACGCGGATAGAGTGCTCTTCCATAGAGGACTGGAGCCATCCCAGAGAGTGTTGAGTGATTTCGATGAGAGAGCAAAACTCTTTTTCGTCTTCAGACTTCCAAAGAAACTGCTTCATGTTACGAATGATGGAGTTAATGCGCTCGAGGGATTCGCGGACATCTTTGTTCGCTCGATTAATTTCAGCCTGCAGCTCCAGAATGTTTTCCGCCTCCAGATACACTTCAATCAGCTCACTGTTGCCGGCTGCAATTGTGAGAGGATTTGAGATCTCATGAGAAATCGTGGCGGTCATTTCTCCCAGTGTGGCGAGTTTATCTGCTTGAAGAATTTGAGCATGGGTAGAGCGGAGTTCTTCGATTTGTTGGCGATACTTATTAAACAGGTTCGTCTCAATGGAGAGATCGTGCACCGAAAGGGCAACGAAGGTCTCCTCGGGAAGAGTAAGTGGGAAGAGGCGTAAGACAACGTGTGAATGCTGGGACGAGAGCTTGTGGTGCAGTTTTACTTCCGGAGAAATAGTCAGATCCAGTTTTAATAATCCAGCGTTCATCCATGCCATAAGGTCAAAACCGTCAGCCTCAAAGAGCTCATCAACCTTCTTGAGCCCTCGCAGAATTCGTGGGGGCTGTTTCGTGAAATTGAGAAAGCTTGGATTGAAATATTGAATCTCCTGTTTGAGATTCAAGACAACGATCGGCTCGAAGAGATGATCAAAATGCTTAAACATTATTTACTCTTCAGGAAATGAAAATACTGCTCCTCAAGGGCGTCGAACTCCATGCCCTCTGCTCCACAATGAGGACATGCCACAGCGGGAGCTTTGGAGTTTTTGATTTTTTCTGCGGTCAAAAGAATTTTGGACTCTTTGTCACAGCTCGGACAGAAGTAGGGGGCATAGAAACTCTCGATCTGAGAGCCCGATTTAAAAAATCCGTGAACCATATTAATCTGTTCGATGATGATCTGGGGACAGCGCTGGTAGTGGAGCTGTGTGTTTTCAGGAAGTTTTTGAATGAACCCAATCCATTCACGTATACCGCAAGAATTCAAAAGAGTAATGTCGTTAAAGTCAAAAGAGATCACCGGCTGCGTGAGGTTATCAAGCGGCTTAAAATCGGCGTCTTCATCGATGGTTCCACCAAGATGAACGATCAGTTTGTTGTCCACCAGCTGTTTATTAATTCTTAGCTTACTCATGCGCGTGTGCCTCATCAAAGAAGTGAAAACTTTTAAGTCTCGATTTATAGTTTTTATAGCGTTTATTTTTTTCGATCACGATAATGACTTCGGTCTTAACTCCCGGCTTGGAGTTCACGATGAACTGATGCCCATGAGAATAAGATAGGTAGAGGCCCAGGCCTGCCCCACCTTTTTTATTCTCCACTGTTTTTTCTTGAAAACTGCGATAGAGACTTTGAATGACCTTCTCTTTCGTGAGTGTTCCGAAACAATCAATAACTGAGAGGACGGCCGCATGACTGTCGATCCCAAGCTTGAGTTGGATGAGCTCACTGCCTTTTAAAAATACGGGAGATTTCCGATCGACCGGATAGTCGGCGCCCAAGCGCTTACCCTCTGGGCCGTTGTAGAGAGCGTTCGAGACGAGCTCGTTGGCCATAAGGTTCATATAGTCCGCAGGAGAATCAAAAAAATCTTCCCAGCTCAGACTTTTAATCAACTCAGGAATCTTACTCATCTCTCTCTTTGATTCAGAAAAACTAATTGAATCGGGGATGATCCCATTCGCAAGGTAGTGACCTGAGCCCCAGAAATTTTTTGCTTCAAAGATACGGTAGTGCTGCATGATCTCGAGGGGAGTGTTTTTCTCGTCGAAGCCGACAAGGTGCGAGAGCTCATACTTTTGGATCAAGGCAATATTTTCTTCGTCACTGCGGTTGGAGATGAAGTAGAGGCGCTGACGAGGAACGGTTTTTAGTTTCTCCTGCAGGAGTGCCACATCTTGATCGACGACAACGAAATGATCAGCCTGAAGATCACTGGGGTTGTGGCTCAAACGATTAGGCCTGATGAGCTCGATCAGCGCATCCTTCAAGATTTTATTTTCTGTGAAGAGGCTTAACTTCAACTATAACCTCACGTGCACAAGAGTTAGGTCATCGTCATATTGTGATGACTGATGAAACGCCGCTAAATCTTCAATGATGAGTTGAGGGTGACCTGTTTGCGACAGGCAGCTGAGCAAGGAGTTAATAAAACGCCTCTGACCCCATGCCTGACCCTCAGGACTTTGAGCCTCTAAAATACCATCCGTGTAGAGCACCATACTAACACCGGCTGGCAGCTCAACGTAATTTTCAGTAAATAGCACTTCTTCTTGCTCTCCCAGTCGAGGACCCTTCGCCTCTAAGAGTGGGCGGATGTTCTCTTTGCTGCCTACGCTCTCTTTGGGCTGAAGATACAGCAGGGCCGGTGGGTGGGAAGCATTCGAGTAAGTCAGAGTTTTCGAAGCAGGATGCCATGATGCCAGAAAGCAGGTCATCTGGATCTGATCACCTGAACGAGAGATCACGCGATTGAGGTAGCTCATCATGCGTGCGGGACTGTGCGCCAGTTCCGGATCTCGCTCAAACAGAACAACAAGACTTTCTTTACAGGCGTTGATGGTCGCGGTGAGAAGGGCCGCAGGAACACCGTGGCCGGTGGCATCGGCGATCATAAAAATTTGGCGATCTCTGTATTCAAGCATTCCCCACCAGTCACCACCGCACTCGCTAGCCGGTGTGGTGTAGGAGAGAATTTCTGTGTCACCTAATTGGATTGTTTTGGGAGGAATAAACGCTGTCTGTACGAGTTGCGCCACCTTCATTTCATTCTCTAACCGCGCCTTCTCTTTCATCTCTTCCATGTAGGCGAGAATTTTTTTACTCATGAGATTAAATGAGTCTGAGAGTACACCAATCTCATCAAAACTTTTTGCTTGCACATTTTGTGTGAAATCCCCGAGACCAATTCTTTGTGTGGTCTGGGTCAGGCTTTCGAGCTGTGAGGTGAGAGGTCTAACGGCAAGGATACCGATAATAATAGCGATCCCAAGAATCAGAAGTGCAAAATAGAACGATTTTGAAACCATGTAGCCCGCAACAGCAAACGCTTTTGATTCATCAATCCTTGAAAGCAGGATCCAGTTAAGCTGTGGTAGTTTCACAAACCCTACGATGGCGCCTTCCAAACGAAGGCTCCCAGAAAGTACCGTTTGTTGATTGATCTCATCCAGCCACTCCAAGCGCGGGGATAGTTTTGAAAGAACGCGACCACTTGGTTCAACGATTAATTCCTCAAAGGGAGAATCGGTATTGGTGCTCGAAGCGAGGTCGATCAAAAGAGCACCAGACCGATCTTTCTTCTCAAGCATAAGATAGGAGCGATTATGACTAAAAAAAACCTGCTGCCCTTGCCCCGACACGATGGCTGGCAGCTCGATGGAAGCAAGAGTTTCTGATTTATAAACCAATTGACCCTGTTGATAGAGGGCCGCAATTTCCGGATAGTTTTTTGGTTGTAATTCAGAGTTCGTAAGAAGTGATTGCCACTTCAGAAGATTTGCCTCGAGAATCACAGCTTTTTCTTCTGTGCGCTGAAGAATTGTATCGTAGATATAGGCGGCTTTGTCCTCGCGGATCAGTTTCGTGGCGAGAAAGAGAAAGAGTGTCATCGTGGCCACAAGGAAAAGTACCAGCATCAGAATGAATTTGAACTTGATTGGAAACCTGACTTTTCGAATCAATTGATGAGGCTGAGACTGCAAATTTTCCATATATACCAAGGTAGCATGTCCCTCTGGTAGAATGAAAGAGTAATGATACTTACCAAAACAGAAACTGGTCTCTTTGCATTCGCCGTGGCGTTGATCACGCTCGCGCTTTATCAACTTTGGTTACCAGTAAATTATCATCAAGAGCAAAATATATTAGGCGAGTTGGGTTTTTTAGAAAACTCCGCAAAGCTCAAAGTTTCAGGAGACCTCGTTTGGCGAGATGCTCGAAAGGGTGACCCGGTGTCTCAAGGCTCGTCGGTTTTCACAGGGGAGCGAGCCCAAGCAGTTGTGAGTATGAATTCCGGTAGCTCAATTCAATTGGGTGCCAACACACTGATACGAATTAATGAAACACTTCAGCTTGAAAATGGTCTCGTTCATACCACCATTGGGACGCGGCCCTTAGAGCTCAACATCTCAGGAGTTAATTATCGATTAGCAGGTGAGGGAACTCGATTGCAGCTGACCCAAAGTGACCAAGCCACAACACTGTCTGTGGTCGAAGGTGAATTAAAGGTTGAGACGAAAAATCAAATTTTTGAGATTAAGAAAGATCAAGGCCTTGAAGTCGGCGTACAAGGTTCAAAGAAGGTCGTGTTTGATGTGGCTCTGGTGGCACCCAAAATGGCTTCTACTTTTTGGGTACGTGAACAAAAACTCGTGAGCTTTGAATGGCAGTCGCTCGCACCGGCAAGGCTAGAAGTAAGTCGGGATTTAAAATTTTCTGATATCCTTTTCTCTCAAGTCATCTCGTCGCAAAGCCATGCATTAAACCTTAGTGCAGGCGCTTATTATTGGAGAGTCTCTGACTCTGATAAGCTGAGTATGATCGGGCATTTTTCGATACTGCAAGAAAAACCAATAACACTGATTCAACCTCTAGATGGAGCGGTGATTGAACTGGCAGATCAAGGGAAAGCTTTCTCCCAGCTCTTGCAGTGGAGTGACACGAAGGTTGAAAACTATGAGCTTTTGATTGAACAAGACGGAAAGCAAAAGGTTATAGAGTTGCAGCAAACAGACTTCTCCCTGAAGGTATCAGAGAGTGGGCTGATCCGCTGGAAAGTGAAGCCTCAAGATGAGCAGAGACCTGAGGCTCTAGAGAGTGACTGGAGTTCATTCAATGTTATTCAAACAAAAATATTAGCAGCTCCAGTATGGGCTCAAGAAAGCATCGAGTTGAGTAAGAGTCGTGAGGATCGAACCCCAGATATTATTTTTGAATCGAGTGGGATTGAGCATGAATGGATCGTAGAGCGGCAGGGAGAAGTTCTTCATACCACTCGTCAGGTAAAGCGTGAGATAAGTTTTCCTTATCAAGATCTGGCCGGAGAGTATGAACTCAAAGTCAGAAGCTTCAACCGGTACGGTGAAGCCACTCCTTGGTCCTCACCACTCAAAGTGAAATGGACCCCCTTTCAAGAGCGAGAGCCGATGCGGGGGCAAGAAATAAAACTCGATCGACCAGATCAAAAAGTGAATTTTCAATGGGAAGGAGAAGGAGAGCATTATTTCGAATTATCGCAAGACGAAGCGTTCTCCCAAATTATCATCACCAGAAAAGCTCGCTTGGCCACGGAAATTGTTTTTCCAGAAATTGGAACCTATTTTTGGCGCGTGCGCCGGTTGGACGGGACTTACTCGCCGCCCAAAAAAGTCATTGTCGAGCCAAGCCCGCCACTGAGTGCACCACAAGCTCCTCCCGAGCTAAAGAAAGAGTTAAAGCTTGAATTCAAGACTGAGAAGAAGACAAGTTTGTGGGATCTGCTTATTCCTCGGGCCTATGCTGACGATTTTCAAGGAAGCTTAATTATCAATCTACCCATGCATGAAAAAGCTGAAGGCTATAAGGTTGAAATTTACTCTGAGAGTGGGCTTGAAAATTTAATTTTTACTCATGTCACAGCAAAATCTGAATTTGAGTGGCCTCAGGCGCGCCCGGGTCGTTTCTGGTATCGGTATGCTCTGATCGATGCTTGGGGAAGACAGAGTGAGATGAGTCCTGCCTCAATTCTGAATATCATCCCAGGCCAGATTTCTCCACCAGAGAGAGCAAAGCTGATCCGTCCTATTCGGGCACAAGTGATTGAAGCTGTTCCTGAAATTACTTTCTCTTGGACAGCCTCTGCTCGGACACAAAACTACGTTCTAAAAATAGCCAAAGATGAGAAGTTTGAATCACTCCTCTTTGATCAAATTCTGAATGAAAATCAAAAACTTGTTGAGACAAGTGAGTTTGAAAAAGGCGAAATGTATTTTTGGAAGGTCATCTCACGGCATCAATATGCGGAAACGAGTTCGAATGTGGGACGATTCGTCTTTTCTCACAAACCAGCAGAAACGCCTGTGAGTGAGAATAAAGAAATGACTCCTAAGCCCCTCAGACCTCTCGCTCGTTATGATCAGGCCATGCTTTCATGGGCGCCACAAAGCCTCACCACCAAAATTGATGAGAAAGAGTTTAATGCAGAGATCTCAGGCACCCTGCTCAAGTCGTTGCAGATAGATCTCAGGAAATATCTAACTGAAGCATGGGGTCTGGATTTCAAGCTCAATACACAATCAGGAAAAGTTTTTAATAATCAAGACTATCTCTCGCGCCAACTTTCACTGGCGGCGCTCTATACAAAGAGCACTGGAGCTTCTTTTTACCATTTCGACCTAGGAGTGGCGCAGTCGATAGTTTCAAGCTACACCTTGAGCACTCCTGAGAGTTTGTCCGAAAAAGAGATCTCTTCTCTTGGGGCACTTGCCAAGGTGGAGTGGGAGAAGCGATTTGAAAGGACTGATTCTCTCCACACGAATTTAAGTTTTGCGATGGGGGATGTGAGTGAGATTCAGATGAATCTTTTTTATCGACGATTCTTCAGACCAAGCTTCTTTGCTCAAGCTGGGATTCTCTACCAAATTCATTCCGTAAAAACAGCCACAGGAAAAAATGAGTCTGTGATGACGGGCCTAACTTTGGGTGCGGGGCTTGCGTTTTAAGAGCATGATCCCTACAAGCAGACCTATTCCAAGACTTGTGAACATTTCATTTTTTTGATCAGGATCTCCGGTGGTGCCACAAGAAACATCGGATTTAAAAACATAATCTGATTTCACTTCTACGTCATACTCCACACTGACATTTCTTAGTTCAGGTGAACTTGCTGCACTTATGGATTGAAGAGTCACTCTAAAGCGTAGATAGCGTTGCGAGAGGTTAGCAATACTCGAGAGAGGAGTAAGCGCACTCCAGCTGACGCCGTCAGCGCTGTCTTGCACTTCAACCGAGATGGTACCGCCGTTGAGAGTTTCATCCAGGGAAAAGTTTCGAAAGGAATTCGTGACCCCGATGGTATCGATGGCCGTGGTCTGAGCCACGCAAGCTGCAGTCGAGTAGTCGAGGTCGTAGATTTTCGCGATAGAGCCCGCGTCGCCACGAGCGATGGGATTGGGATTGTTGCCGGTGAGCATCCCATCTAGAGTATCGATGCGGATGCGGCCTTCGCCACCGTTGCCACCAGCTCCACCACGCGAGGGAGTCGCACTAGAAGAGCCACCTGTTCCTCCGAGAGCACGAATCGTTCCGTCGTTGGTTAGGGTGCCTGCGGTCTGCAACCAGATCGCTCCGCCAGAACCACCGCCGCCGGCGCCATTCAAGTTCGTCGAATTCGCACCGCGCCCTCCATCCGCGCTGATGAGCCCAGTAATAGTGATATCCCCTCGAGAAATTATTCGTACAACCCCGCCGCCACCGCCACCGCTGGCGACGAGGCTGTCCGGATTGCCGTTATTAAAACCAATCGCTCCTGCGCCACCACCTGCTCCGCCGATGAAACTCGTGGCAGATTCAAAATCCGCTTGGATATGATTTATGTCACTGAGTGACGCCGTCCCGCCGATGCCGTCTGGGTTAACGGCGGCTGTCCCGTCTTGACCATTGAAACCAGGTTGAGCGTTAGTTCGTGTCCCCCCGGCTCCACCCCCTCCTCCAAAGAGACCTGTGACTTGGTCGCCTTGTACCCCGCCCATTCCTCCGCCCGCAACCGGTAGTCCGTCATTAGCGAAGGCATCAAACTTACCTCCCTCAAATCCGCCGGGACCTGCGACTCCTCCCTCAATGATAGCGGCACTATCACCAGTATTGCCCGGAAACCCATCAACGCTCAATGTTCCTGAGATCGTGGTGTTTCCAAGAACTCGAATAATCAGTCGATTTGTTCCTGTAAAACGAGCGTTGCCTGAGACCGTGAGGCTGCGACACTTGTACTCGCGCGCTGTGATCGTTCCGGAGAAGTTACAGTCGCCATCACTGCCGTCACCAAAATCGAGAGCTGCGCCGTTGGATGAGAGGGGGGCCTGGATAAGACCGATGGCGGTACTCCAGTCACAGGTGGAAGCCGCCGAATCTTTATAACGATTCAGATTAAGCGTAAGTGTAACCGCTTGGGAGATGACTGGAAAAAAAAGTGAGAGAGTGAATAACCACTTCATACAATTATTCTAACCTCTTCCCTGAGGATGACCAGCAGGTTTTTTTACTGGAGTTTTTCGATTCTCACTGTCGTGTAAATCTCTGGACCACCAAAACTATTGGCCAATCCAAACCCCTGATTAAGGCGCTCGACCCCACAGCGATGATGAATGACGAGGCTTAGTGATTCACTCACGACTAGCTTCGTTCTAATCACCGAATGTGTCATTGAGCCAGCACTTGGGTGAGAGTGAGAGTTTGATCCCCAACTCACTTCTGCGCCACTTTGCGCGTTCACCAGCTTCGCCATATGCACGCCGGCGAAGTAACCCGGTACTTGCGCGTCTATGTGATAGGTTCCCGCCGCAAGGGTGATAGTATTGTTGCTCACCATCACCACTCCGCTATCACCGCTGACGTCATTGAGTGTTCGCGTCTGCCAAGTGGTGTTACAGGTCCCACCGTTCACTCCACTGGCTTTCACGTCCTTCACGTAGGCAATTTTCACACCAGGGCCACCACCTGAATTTTCAGGCAACACACTCTGAGGAAGTTTTCCATTTTGATCCAGCACTGGGATCTGTCCTGGGCCCACTCCTGTATTCACAACAGCATCATCACCCTTTGGACCCTGAGGACCGGTTGCACCTTGGTCACCTTTATCCCCTTTGTCTCCTTTAGGACCTTGTGCTCCCTGAGGACCAACAGCACCCGTGGCACCATTCGCACCCGCTGGACCTTGAATACCCTGCGGACCTTGTGGACCCATGGGACCTGTTGCTCCGATCGAGCCGCTTAATCCTGCAGGACCGACATCACCTTTATCACCTTTGTCTCCCTTATCGCCTTTATCGCCTTTAGCACCAGCGATTCCTGGGAGGCCGGGTTCCCCTTGCGGGCCCTGTGGACCAGCTGGACCTTGAGGTCCCATTTCACCTTGCGGCCCTTGTTCTCCGATTCCACCGGTCACAAGGTCACTCACATTCATAGGCACCCAAGCCTTACCGTTAAAACCGAGAACTTGATTCTCTTGTGCGTTTAATTGAGGAAACAGAAGACCATAGATTTCATCATCACGATCGAGAACCTCAATGTTGACTTGTGCTTTAGACGCGACCAAGACGGGGAGAAGTTCTAAGTAGACTTGACCGTCTACTCTCATTTCATCTCCTCCACGCGCTCCATCACTACAGGAGTTAAGTTTGAATTTGAGACCAGATCTTTTAGTATAGAAACATCTCACGCGGCTTTCACCAAAATGAATGACGGCTCCTTGACCAAAAAGTTTTCCACTCAACGACAGACTGACTTCACTTGGCACTCGCACCACTCCATTTAAAGGGTAGCCTTGCGATTGTGAAGCTTTGCCTGGATGGCGATGAGCCGTGAGGGAAATGTAAGAGCTTGCTGACTTAGGATGTCCAAGCTTTACACTTTTAATAGTGGATTCCCAGGGCCCGTGGGCTTGGGAATGATGGGCGACAAGAAAAAGACTCATCACCAGAGAAGTGCGCATCAGCCAACGTTCCATATGCATTCCTTGGTTATAAAGGAGTCTAAAGCCTAAAAGGCTAATATTAAAATTCAATGACTTAATAGACTGATCTACTCGATTCGGGTGGGCATTTGAGGCGAAAGTGCCAACTAAAAGGTGCGGGGACGATGAAAGATCTTCTCATCAATTTTTCGAGCAGCGTAGAGCCATCGGCTCTGGCTTTGCGGTCTGACGATTTCAAGTAGATCTTTTGACCATCGACAGAGATCACGTGCTTCACTTAACTGGCCCAAGTCTGGGTTAATCTCCACGATCTCAGTCGAGACAATTTTTCTATTCTCTTTGAGTGTTTTGAAAATACTCTCAACACACTCTCGATCTAATCCGCCACTCACGCGAGTGCCCGTGCACTCAATACTCTCACTATCTAGAGCATCGACATCGAAACTGATGTGCACAGGAACTTTTCCTGAGGGATCCATTTTCGAGAGTTGCTTCTTAATCAGGTGTTCTAGTCCTGGTCCCATCGCTTCCTTGGGAGAAATAAATGGAATATCTAGTTCTTCGATAAGCATTTTCTCGTACGGGTCCATGTCTCTCACACCAATGTAGAGAAGATTTTTGGGTCTGAGTGTTTTTTCAATCCACCAAGGAGCACCATCTTTTGATCCCATTAACCATGACAGAGGCATACCATGCATATTACCAGAAGGAGATGAGGTAGGGGTGTTGGCATCAGCGTGAGCATCAATCCACACCACGATCAGTTGGGGGTAGTGAGTAAGAAGACCGTGAAGTGTTCCCAGCGCCTGACCATGGTCACCACCAACAATTGAGAGAAAACTATTTTTGAGTTTAAGATTTTTGATGAATTCAGATAAAGCAAATGCATGCTCGATTGCTGCCTCACGTCCGCCGTAGCAAGGTGTATGAACCAGACCGAGGTCTGTCCAGTTTTGAAAAGAGAACATATCCCTGTTCACTTCTCGAAAAAGTTGCGGGGCCTTGGCAGTTCCGACGTGGGGTTGACCAGAATTAAAAGGCACACCTAAATAAAGACTTTTTGTCATCGTTTGGTATTCTAGACAAAAAGAATGCACCCGTCGCCTGAATATAGGTTAAGAATGGGTCAAAGAGTAAAAATTCCTTAGTGGTAACCCTATGAATTTAATCAGTTTTAATGAGGTTGACGTGTCTTGGGCTGCCGAAAGCTTCTTGCTGCGCACAAAAAAAGGCCATCCTTATCAACTCCTCTTCAAAAAGGTGCCAGCCTCTTTTTCCGAAGATTCACGCTTTTGGAGCGAAGAGCTTCTGAGTTGTTTGCTAGGTAAAGCCATTTATTTCCCTCAAGAAGGCAGTGAGTTTCAACAAAGTGTCTGGCGCGAGATTGCTAAGATTCCTTGGGGAGAGCTGCGGACTTATTCGCAGATTGCAGAGCAATTGGGTAAACCTCAAGCCGTGCGAGCGGTTGCCAATGCCTGTGGGCAAAACCCGCTTCCTTTATTTATTCCCTGCCATCGTGTGGTTGGGAAACGAGATTGGGGTGGATTTAATGGGGGAGTAGACCTCAAAATAAAACTCTTAAGGCTGGAAGGTCATATCTCATAAAATCAATGAGTTGATTAGACCCTTGGTCTTTGGAATAATTCAATAAATTCTGAAATCCTACCGATCAGAGAGTATGGTTTGGGGTTCAACATTCATTATATTGATGATGCTTTTCAGCTCGTGGAGTTGGGCTGAATCGAATATTCAAAAATTAGAAACTGATTACGGCAAAATTTTTATTCCAGAATACAAAGATTGGGAGATGGGGCGAGACATGTATGGCATGCCCTTTATTTACTTTAGCCCCCAAGTAAATTCTCAGCGCTCAAATATCAGTTTTACGTACACGGGAGTGGATCTAAAAGTTAATTTGGCTGAGATGGGGCAAGATCCCAAAGGGTATCAAGAGTTAAAAAATTCTTGGGCTCAATCAGTGGATGCAAAACCTTTAGAATATAAGACTTATAAAAGCTGGAAGAATCTTCATGGCCATACCGTGCATGAAGTTGGTTTTGATTATCTGTTTAAGGAAAAAAAATACGCCGAAATGAGCTACTACGTCGATTGTAGAGGCCAGCTGGTTTACGCCAAATCTCTCAGGCTTCATGTGAATAATGACCACGCTCCCCTAATGCATAAGCTCGTCAGTGAGCTGGATTGTGGGGCGAAATGAATAGAATTTTAAGTCTCATACTGAGTTTTATCTTAGCGCTTCCAAGTTTTATTATTCCGCTTGAGAAGGTGCAAGCAGCTTCAGAGAGTGCACCCAAATTCAACATTGAACGTGAATGCCCTAATGCTAATTGTGTTAATCGTCTAGCAGGCTTATTAGAAGCAAAAATAAAAAGGGCAAAAGCGGATAGTTGTTTGCCTCCTGATGGTACTAAAAATGAAGAGCAGTGGTTTGAGACAAATACTCTCACTGCAGATTGTTTTAAACTCGTTAAAGAGATCGAAGAAGACATTGAAAGATTAGAAAGTATCCAAACACATTTTTCAGCCTTAATGATCCAAGACGAAGAACGCATGTGTCGTGAGACGCAGGAAAATGCAGTCTTTAACGCCAGTCAATTGAGAGATTTCCAAAAGGCCAGCGAAGCTGCAAGTTGCACTGAGGCTCGTAAAAAAGAGGTCTGGAGCAAGTGTGCCAGTGACGCCAGTTGTGTCCTCGTTTCAACCGCTGCCGGGATGACTGGACCGCTTGCCAATGTTCTCATTCCAAAAGGCATGCGTGCCCAAGGTTGTAGTGGAACACAAGATAACTGCCTCAAGCAACTCGCTCTGGGTTTTGTGAAGAGTGTGTTTACTTTATTTGAAGGGGCATGGGGTCTTCTTAAGTCGGCAGGCAAAGGAATCGCCAATCAATCACGACGTTTTTGGAATTGGGTTACCGATGCAGAAGATAAGTCTTCTACGGCTCAACTCTCGGCTGCTCAAGCTTCTGAGGATGAGGGCATTTTTAGACAACTTAAAAATGATTTTAGTGGAACCATGGCAAGAATGTGGACTGGGCTTGTGGCCGCTCTTAAACACTGGTTAGCCAATAGTGTATTCTGTCAAAAGTGGTCAGGCACACCACAATTTTCAAAATGCCTAGAACCCGCGCAAGGATTTGGTTGCACGAGTTGTAAGGCGATGATCACCGGCATGTGTGCGATGGTGGGAGTGATTGCCTCAGAAGTGATTCCTGCTTTCTTAACTGGCGGATTGGTGACGATTGCTAAGTATGGAGTCAGCGGCGCCAGTCGAGTGGCGAGTTTAGTAAAAGTATCAGCTCCAACCATGAGAGCTCTTAAAAACTCTCGATTAGCTGGCATGGCAGTTCGTCCCGCGGCTAGGTTAACACAAAAAGTTGCGACCTCGCGTTTTACTCAAGCCGGTCTCAAGGCCATGAAGCGTGGAGTGAGTGCCATAGGTCGTTTTATCATTAGCCCCGCCCTAAGAGGATTCAAGACCTCATTCATCGCGATGAAAACAGTAGCGCGATCTGGCGGAACTTTCGCCATGATGACGCCTGCTGGGCCGGTGCTAGCCTTTGGCAAAAAAGCATTAGTGAACACAGTTAAAGTCGTTTTATATCCAATTGAAAACCCCATGTTGGTTAAATCTTTTCAACTCGGAGAGCGATTCTTTGATAAGGTCTTCGCCCAAGCTGGGAAGGCGCGATTTTTCAGCGGTGTTCGTCCTACTTTAAGTGGTGAAGCCGCTAGGGCCATAGCTACCATTGATGATGCCTACATTGAAATGAAAGTCACTCAGTACACACGCAGGAGTGGCTCTCAGTACGTAACGCAGGCAGAAGAACGCTTCATTAGTCATCTGCGTCTAAAGCGCGGTGATGTTATTGGTAACTACCTTGAGAAAAAACCTGAAATTGATTTCTCAAAGCTGCTCGATGATCTCTACCCCGAGCTCAATTATGGAACTTATAAAAAACATTTAAGTCCTGATGATATTTTTAAAGCAGAGATAGATTTACGTAATGCGATCGCAAAAATGCCTGAAGGACCTAACCGTGAACGTCTTATGAATTCTTTTCATAAGCACTTGAACTCAACTTCACGTGCCGACACACTTGCAGGTAGCCCCACATTTACAAGACAGCAGGTGATTGAAAATTCAAAGCTTGAGCCAGGTGCACGAGTTGAAAAAGCATTTGAAGTGACTCAAGTTGATCCGACTGTTTTACCCGAAGAAGCTGTGACAAAACTCCGCTTAGGTGTATTAGAAGCGCACGAATCAGGTGCAGGTAGTGTTTACCATTACAAGTATAATGACATCGCCCAAAAGTATAGAATACTCACAGACGCAGGATACACAAATAGACAATCAGAACTTCTTATTCGCTCGGGACTTGCAGGAAAGTCAAATCCGCAAGAAGCCTTCGACGCCTTAGCTCGAGTTGCACTGCCCGATGTTGGGCTCTCGCAGTTGGATGAGTTTGTGAATATTGCTGAGCTTGCCCCCTTAGTGAAAAACATTCCAGAAGAGGCTTTAGTACCTCGATTGAAGGCACTACGAACTTTGCAAAATACGGGGATGTCTAATGCGGATGTAGCAAAAACATTTAATAAATTCAAAAATTCCTTCGATGAAGCCCGTCGCCTATCTCCAGATGGTCAGACGGATGGATTGATTGCGGAGATCATTGCTCGACAGAAGCGAGCCAATATTGCTGATGATGTCATTCAGAAAAAGCTTGATGAAGCGATCGGAGGGTGCAAATGAAGTTTCTCATCTCTCTGTTCCTCCTTGTCTCGAGCCTCAGCGCCTTTGGTAAAAACCCAAGCCTCGAAGAACTCCTCCATCTTGATCGGTTCCAGTTCTATGTCGTGAGCTGGGCTGAGACCATGCATAAGAGAGGTCAGGTTGAAGCCGCTGATGTCATGCGAGGGCTCAAGCCAGCGGAGCTATTAGAGCTCACGGCAGACCGGAAACTTCTCACAGATGCTAAAAAATATGATGATCTAATCATCTCGATTATCAAAAAGAAAAAGCCAAACCTTAAAATCGATCCCAAGGAGTTACGCTGGGAATATAATTTCCTCAAAAACAAACTCAATGAAGCTTTTACTGTCAACGAGGTAAGGGCCAGTTCAGTGACACTGGCTGAAGCCCTTCCAACGAAGAGTCTCACTCTTGAGCCACGTGATATGAGCGAGGTTCTCCTCGATGTAGACAGTTATGTCTCAGACCGTACGACGCGTGCCGTGTTTTGGGAAGCCTCTCTTTCCAAGCGAGAAATTGAGCTTCACGTTGGCTCTGCAGGTTCCTTTCGTGAGCATCTGAATGCAACCGGTGGGAAGATCCTAGGCGAAGTCAGCGCTAAGGCACGTAACTACAATCCTATCTACATCGTTCAGTATCCTGGTGAAAAAGAAGTTCGCTATGCAGTAACTGAGATCGCAGGAGCTGATCGTCTTAAGCACCTGCAAGAGCAATCAGCGATGGTGCGATGGCAGAATACCAACGGTCGACTTGCACCCCCACCGCCGATTGCGGTTGTGGGAGATGCGGCCGCGAAACTCGCAAGCGAAGAAGCCAATCTCACGCGAGTCTTAAAAACCATCGGTCCCTCAGACGTCACGATCATCGGTCAGAAGGGTGCCTTCGAGCGCACCTTTCTGACGCTTTCACAGATTGAAGCTCTCCAATCTCTTAAAACTAAGAATCCTTCTGCCTTCGCAAAACTTGCTCCCGCTGATCAGCGGCTGATCGAGCGAGTGCTAACAAGTGATGACTTAACCACGATGGCGATGAAAGAGGCTTCAAAAATTGGTGATATTCACAAGTCTCTTACCCCTGAGCTCGCTCGCGCGAAGATTGAACCCGTAAAATTTACTTCTTTTAATTATGACCGAGGCAGTTACTCGTTTTCAGATTTTTCACTTCTCGATAAGGATGGGAAAGTCCGTCGAGTGCGCGTATTCTCAAACGTATGGGGTGATGAGGTTGTTCCGATAGCAAACTCACTGCGTGAGACAGGTGTTAAAACTGTTAGTTATATCGGAACAGCAGGAGCCTTACCTGGATCTGGACTACAGGTAGGTGATCTTGCGATTCCTCGCATTGCTATTGATCAAAATGGAAAGAGTTTTGATGTCCCAGGCCATGATTTAACATCAAGTAGACTATCCTCAAGTTTCTCAACTGTCGAAGTTTCGCCAAAGTTCTCAAAGGTTGAGGGAGTCGTTAACGTTGCGACACCACTAGATGAAACACCAAGCTGGTTGAAAAGTCTTAATGGCAAAGCTCAAGTGGTGGAAGTGGAAACCGCCTACCTCGCTCGTGCCTTCCAGGGCAAGGGCTTCCATGTAAAACCTTATCTTCTGATCTCGGATGTCGTTGGGAGTGAAGGAGAAACCCTTGGAAGTGCCAGTTCAAGCGCACGCAGAAGAGCACAAATTGATGCAATAACAGATGTTCTTAAAACAAATAATCTGGTCATGCCTACACCTGTTGCAGCGACTTCAGGAATTGCTGCTTGGGTGGATGAGCTTGTTCCCAGTCGCGATGAAGTTGCGAAGTTCTATATCACTCAGAGAGCTATCTCAGAGAATCGTAATACCAAAGCCGGTGTAAAGAAACTTATCGATGAGACAAAATCTTTTACAACCGCCAGACTGATTTCCAGTATCAACGAGGCTGATGAGCTTGTTTGGCTCTTAGATGAGGTATTGGAAGAAAGGGGTGTTCGTCCGAAGTTTGCGATCACAGAAGATTTTGCCAAGGGACTTTTTAATCCCGCAATGGAGAAGCCCGTTTTTGCTCTCCAAGTAAGAACGAAAGCGGAGGAAAAACTAGTCCAAGATTTAATTACTGAACTTGGTGCCAAAGATCCCAAGATTCTTTCTCGCTTAAATCTTCAGGTCCATCGTGGAACATTACCAGAGGGACTCATTAAAATTGGCGATATCCCGAATGAGGGTATTTTTAATCGTGTTTATCAAAATGCCTCACTGACTCGCGGAGGGATGGCGGTAGCGGAAACTGCCAGTGGAGTGACGAAGTTTGTTAAAGTCACTTCACCTTCAGAGGCTTCAAGCTTTTCGGATATTGCCTATTTCACTCCTGATGATCAAACAGCTCAGCTTTTAAAACAGTTGGATGGGCAAGGAGATGCTGCTAAAATCTTAAAGGCTGAAGTGGCCACTATGAATGCCTTTGCTGGTCCAAATAAGCCATGGGAGATTGTCGTGACGACTGTGGATAAACTCCCAGACGGTCGACTGGCCCAGATTGTACCAGAGGTAGCAGGTAAAGCAGATAATCTTACCATTCATTTGCGTATCACAAAAGACGGTCTGAGGAATCCAGCAGTAGTACTTGAAGAATTAATTCATCTTCAACAAATCACTGGAGCGCCTGTCCCATGGAGAAAAAACACACAACTGAAATCTTTTGTGAACCCAGTCCATTGGACAGAAGTCGTCATTAATGCACAGGCCGGAAGTGCTCTCTCGGTGGAAAAGCTCGCGCGCCTTGAATTAGAAGCAGCACAGGTAGCGGAAGAAGCGATTAAGCATTATCAAAAAGCTGGATTATTTAAAGCGGACAAAGCGCTAGTGAATGAATATCTCGAGGCCCGCTTAACACACACTGAAAAACTTTATACGGACACAGCTAAACTTGCCCGTGCAGAACGTAAAACACGTGCAGCAGGCTGGGAGCGTGCTAAAAAGGTTTTTGATAGTCTTGAAAAACAAACAGATAAACTTAATGACCTGATTGCAAAAGGTGATCGCAAGGGCGTGAAGAAATTAATTGAAGCCTACCTGCCTTGGGATTTGATGGAGCCCACAGAAAAGAAGCTTTGGGGTGAGTGGCTTGAGGCGATAGAAAAGCCGAACCGTAAGAATGTCGAATTGGTTTTTCGGGGAATGTATGATGACACGATTCTTCGTGCTAGAGATGGCAAACCCTACCTTATGAGTACGATGCTCACGAGAAACCAAGGGAGTTACACTCGTCGACTGCGCTCACTCGCAACCATGCGCGAAAAGTTTGCGTCACAAGCACTGAGAGATTCTTATTCCGCGTTTAATCTTTCTGGCGCAAAAAACCCTGGAACCGTATCTGTGATGATGGCGAATCATGCGATTGAGGCTAAAGGGTCACCCTTTCTCTCTACCGCATCTTATGATGTCGCCACAAAGTTTGGCCCTCGGCAGATAGGTGCTTTTCACCTTGAACCTCGACGTTTTTTACTAAATGGACTTGCTCCAGATAAATATTTATATCAAAAAGAAAAACTCACCCCTTTGATCATTTTTCCAGATGAGGTTGTCTATTTCCATGACTACGCCTCAAATCCTGTAGAAGGTGTTGGACCGCGAGACCCAAAAAACAGAAAGAAGCATTTTATAGGTGAAGTTGAGAATGTCCTTGGGAGAAAGGTTACTGCGGCGGAAATAAGCGGCGTCGGTGATGATAAGCAGTTCATGAAAGAGAGTTTTGAGCGTTTAAAGGAAACGTTGTTGACACCTGAAGGACTTCCTAAACCGGCAGGAGGAGTCTGTACGATTGGTGGTAAATCTTGTGATTGTCTTTTTGGGGGATTAAACGCACTTCTCAAGTAAGTGGCAAAAATACTCGTGCCACAGTACCCCCTTCACGAGAGTGTGCGAATTCAATTCTTCCATTATGCAATCCTATCACCTGCTGCACGATCATTAACCCAAAGCCGGTTCCGATCTCGCCGCTAGTTCCTGCGCTCGAACTAATCTTTGAGCGCTTATTTAATTTAAGAATTTTTTCCTGGCTCATCCCATCTCCTTGATCAGAGATCTCGATCACATGAAAGTTTTCTTCCTGGTGATAATCAATTGAAATGGAGGAGGACTGATGGGAGAACTTAATGGCATTCGTGAGAAGGTTCCCAATTACGCTATGAGAAAATAGACTGTTATTCACCATGAGCTTAACGCTGACTAAATGTTCAGGGTTATAATTGAGCGAAATCTTCTTCTCCTTCATTCTATCGGAGAGGATGTCTGAAACTTCTAGGATGATGTTTAACAGCGAGTTTTCGGAGAGCTTCCAATCCTGATCAGTACTAGAGAGTTGTTTCATGACTTTTATTTGATCTAAGAGATCTATAATAAAGCTCACATGCCTTGAGAGACGTTCTATTGGAACAAGCTCTGGGTCATCTTTCATCATTTCAAGATAACCCTTAATGGCCGTTAAGCTATTTGAGGTATCATGTATCGTTAGACGCAAAAGCTGATTGAGCTCTTCGAGGCGTGATTTACTTTCGTTATTTTTATTCCACCAGATAAAAGCAAGTGTCGCCAGGATTGAAATAATAAAGCTTAACAAGACCGGCATTAGCCATGGAAGAGTTGTCTCGAAATTACTTCTTCTAGGCCAGATCGTAATGGTGAAGTGTCTGTTGTAAAAAGGAAATTTATGAACTTGCACCGTTACTGAAGGCACCGAGGGAGAAATCTCTGCGCTTCTTAGGTATTCTTGATTTGAGTCTGATTCTTGGAAAATAATATGAAAATTTTCACCTAGCTCATTAGGAATAAACTGTTTAAAAAATGAGTCAGAGGTGATCACCACCGCCAGCCATTCATTTTGAAGTTTTGATGTCCTCACATAGAAGCCAAAACCCATCATTCCTTGATAAAGCTTGAAGGGATTTGATACCCATACATTTTCCTCACTATCTGAGTTTTTTAATTCATTTAGTGTTTGAGTGGTTTTACCCAAGGCACCCTTATTCGCGTCATAGGGATATACCTCATCAATCACACCTTGAGGATTGATCTTATTAATGCCTAAGACAGAGGGGTGGGATTTTAAGACTTCATCATAGAATCTAAAAACTTCTTCTTTAGAAATATTTTTAATGTTTCGAATATTACTCAGCTGAATCGCAGACAATGCGATCTGTTCAAAATAGTTTGAGAACTGCTCTTCAATGTTTGCCCCAATGATCTGGGCCTGAGAGGAGAGGAGGTCATTTCGATTCTTCTCTCTTATCTGATAGGCCCCCATCAAAAATATGGTGGTAAAGCAAAGTGAGAGAAGGAAGAAAATGCTCGTTTTCTTCATGCCGGCGAGTGACTCAGGAGTTGAAGTTTAAGTTGTAGTTGGCGGTGAGCATACTGAAATTCGAGATGAGCAAGCTCCATATTCACTTTGATCTGCCTTAGGAGAACTTCATTTTTTCTTTTTCTCTCAATTTTAAACGCCTTCTTCATCTCGTTGAATGCGGCCAGGTTCGCGAGTACTTTTTGCTGAAGATTTTCAAGTTCGCTGATGAAGTCTTGGCTAATTTTCTTCTTCTTCAGACCATGGATTCTCATGTTGATGCGAGCTTGCAGGATTTTTTCAATCGGGGTGACTTTTAGTTTTGAGGCGAGATTCAGCCAAGAGAGAGTTTTGATGAGCCACTTGGTTGGGTCAAACTGGTACCAGCGGATACCATTACGGTAGTCTGTTTGAAAGTAGTGGTGAAAATTGTGGTAGCCCTCACCAAAGGTGAATAGCGCCATATACCAGCTATCTTTGGCTGAATTGGTATCCGTATAGGGTGTCGTCCCAACATAGTGGCAGAGGCTATTGATGAAAAAAGTGCAGTGGTGGATGAGGACAGTTTTAACAAAGCCACCTAGCGCCAAGCCGCCAAGGTAAGAATCAAAAAAGAAGCCACCGACTAAGCATGGAAGAATCAGGCCCGAGAAGCCTGCGATCCAGATGTAGTACTTGTGTTGCCACATAACTAGAGGATCTTTTTCCAGGTCGCGGGCATTACGTGCATCCAGAATGCTGTTTTTCTTTAAAAAAACCCAACCCATATGAGCGTGGAAAAAGCCTTCTTGAATGCTGTAAGGATCTTCTTCCGTATCAACTTTTGCATGGTGAGTGCGATGATCCGTCGCCCATTTATAAACAGAATTTTGAAAAGCGCCTGCTCCAAAGATAAGAAAGAATAGCTTCACTGCGGGATGGGCCGAATAGGTACGATGAGCAAAAAGCCTGTGGTATCCGCCAGTGATTGAAATGCCCGAAAAAATATAAAAGACAAAAGCCACAATCAGTTGTGACCACTGAAAGCTTTCTACGCTTAACCAGTACCATGTCAGGGCAATAGCGATGATAGGAGTAAGTGTGAGGAAGAGAGTATTAACGATATCAAGATTTTTCCAAGCGTATTTCGATTGCATGCGAACCTTTTAGGATCAGTATTAGTAAGCACCATCATGTTAAATTGATCGGAGTTAAAAAGCTAATTTTTGGACTGCGTTATGAGAGAGATAAAGGAAATATTAAGGCAGTATGAAAAGAGTGAAATAACCGTAGCTTTTCTTAGGTTTTTTGATCACCATAGAGTGAAGAATAATTGGTGCCCGAGACGAGACTCAAGCTCATCCCACGAAATAATTATTCCGTTTCATTTCTTAAATTACAAATTTCTTTTTATTTTTCACGAGTTAAATCTCCATCTCATCTTTTTTTGAAGCAGCTTTTTAACCGGCCTGAGCGTCTGTGGGCTGTTTGTGGGCTACTTCTTGATGATCTGGATTCATAAAATTGATGATGCTTGTGACGGCTGATAAGTGCTCAGGTGAAAGATGAGCATAAATCATAGTCATTTCGGCCTTCGTGTGGCCAAGCACCTTTTGTAGATCATACAGGTTCCCACCGCTCATTACGAACTGGCTGGCAAATGTATGTCTGAGGTTGTGAAAGCAGATTTGGTTAGCAATCTTGGCCTTCTCCTGCATCCTGTGGAAGTGCCTATACAGGTGGATCACGCTCATCACGCTTCCTTCACCGTTAGGAAAAACGAGGTGGACAGAATTTCCTTTGTCATCAAAGCGAACCGTTGACTCGTTGCGTTTTTTATACAAATCGAGCAACATTTCTTTCACTGCTTTGTTCATTGGAACGTGTCTTACTGTGCCTGTTTTGGTGGTTTGGCGTAAGCCCCATCTGTCACGAATTCTACTTATCTGAATCATGTTTCTTTGGAAATCGATCATATCCCATGCGAGTCCTGCCAATTCTCCGCGCCTCATCCCTGTATTTAGAGCAACCAAATAAACAGGATAAAGAGGGTCAGGGCTGGCCGCATTTAGAAAATCTTGAATCTCCGTTTTGCTCCAAAAGATAGGCGGCTGTTTCACCATTTTCAGCAATGGATAATGCTTAATTGGATTTTCTCTGATCGCTTTTTGTCTTTCAGCAGCTAGGACAATGCTCTTTAAGATTTGAAGGACGAGGTTGATTCCTTTGGCATTATGACCAGAGTTCAAAAGATCTCGAACGAGTTGATTCACTAAATCTATATTCAATTGATTTAGAAATAAGTGATCAAAGCGTGGTGAAAGATGCAGGGCCACTGTGCGACGGTAGCCATCGTAAGTGGATGCGGCTCTTTGTGGTTTGATCTTTTCATCTAGCCAACGTGTAGAGAAAGACTTGAAAGTTTCTCGCTTAATAAGCTGAAAATCTTCACCAAGTGCTTTTGCTTTTTCACGCTTTGAAAGAAGTTCATTCTTCCAATTTCTTGCGTCTGTTTTTCGTTCAAAGGTAGGGCTTCTGTGCCGAACTCCATCAACGTAAACAGTTTCACGGTAGGTCGTCTTGTTCTTTCGTCTAATAATCTCCATACAAAACCCTTAATGGTTTTGTAACCAATTTCTCCTCTATTAAGTTGTCAAAGAACAGCGATACGCCATCCTAACACAATCTTACTGGATTTGATACTCGGCTACGCTGTTTCTACTATCCTGAAATTGCGAATTTACCCATTCAGAGAGATGAGATTTCTTGAATCGGAGCAAGGCCCCAAGCTTGAAATGCTTAATCCTTTTCAAGAAAACTTCTCGTCTGATTTTAGAAACTTTTACATTGAGAAACTTAGCTGCTTCGTTGATGGTCAGAAGCTCCTCATGTTGGCCCTCTGGTTGCAATGTCGTTTGCATGATTCTCCTATTTGAATCTTCAAATCGGTGAAGACTCTAGGAGAGCTATTACAAGGGGGATGCCAAATGAATATGTAAGCAGATGAAAGAAAAGAGATTTCTAAGTGATGAAAATCTAATCTAGGAAAGTAGAAAACAAAGAAATAAAAAAGAAACAAACACTGAGGAGAATTTCGTAGCGAAAAAAATGATTTCGTAGCGAAACAAAGAGGAGAAAAGTATGAGTCTGGATTTTTTGTCTTTAAAGGCTAAACATCAGCCCAAAGAGTTTACTTTGAACATTTATCCGACTGATTTTGAGAAATTCTCAAAATTCGTAGAGTTCATTAATAAGGGTAAATCGGCTGAGGAAGTGATTGCTGCTGAAGACATCTTTGAAGAGCTAATGAAAGCAACAGATCAAGTTGAGGGATTCAGCGATTTTTGTACGACTCCACGGCGTGGTCGCAAAAAGAGTTTGATTGAAAATTAAGAAAATCAAGCAGGGGGGAGATCCCCTCCCTGCTTAAATAGATCTAAAAACGACATTCTGAGTAATCGAGAGCTGAGAATATTTTTGTTGAAATGTGGTGTTTGAAAAGACAAAGGCTTGATCGAAACTCGAATTTTCAATCTTACTCATCATTCTTTCATTCGTGTAATTCCCATACTCCACGGCAATGCTTTTGCTTCCACCTGAAAGTGAGAGGGATTCATCAATGGGTTCTTCTACAATGAGAACAGCGTCCATGAAGCTTGGGCCATCCTTCCTCCAATTATTACTCTTCCCTGACTTGGCATCTGAATATTGAGAAGCCTCATTCTTGACTTCAAGAATCTTATAGCCTTTTTCTTCTAGCTCTTTGCTCATTTGTAAAACACAATCTACGACTTTTAGATCATGGAAAAGAAGGTCTTGCCGTTGTTGTGGACGTTCCGCAATAAGTTCTTTTGGAAGCCTTGTTTCTAGGAGACTTCGGCCTGAGACAAGTCCTTTATGCTGGATGGAGTAATAGAGGATTTTTCCTTTTGGAGTATGAAGGGTATGGCGGTTAAGGATCTTTCCTCCAAAAGGAACCTTATCGTTTTCTATGCCTCGAACATATCGATCAATTTCTCCAGAAGATAGGCCCAGCTTAAGAAGTTGTTCATGGGTGACTTGTTTGAACTTATTTACGAAGTCGATTATTTGCATATTGATCTGGTATCTTTCTTTGAAGTGGTGAATGAAGGCTTGCTTCCTCGCGGCTTTCATATTCCAGGAACTCGGTTCATCAGCTAAAAAAGAATAGCTGAGTTCCGGGTGAATTCCGTTCTCTCTGAGATGGATAAGACGATCTGATTCTGATTGATTCAAAGTCTCTTTGAAATGGACTTTGAGGAATAGACTGTAGTCCTCAATCTTTTGTTGAGGATGGATGTGAATATTATCTTTCAGTAATCCTTTGAGGAGAAAGTTTGGTTCTTCTATTTTTAATTCGAGAAGTATTTTTACGCTATCCTCAAATGAATTTCGACGGAAGGTACTTTGCCATATTCTTGCATCTGAAAGTGACTTTGGCTCAATCCATTCATTCTTATTAAATCCGTTAGAATTAGTAGAGGTGTATCGGTTTAACAAAAGATGATAAACATATTTTTCATCAATGCCAAAATCATTTTTACCAATTTTGATGGCTAGTTCTGTATCGTCTTTTCGTCCATGAATTTTTCTAAGAAAAGCTAATCCAGCATTGGTTGGTACATACTTAAGAAAGTCTAATTCTTTTGATGCTAAAAGTTCAGTGTAGCGATCAAACTCTCTTTTTGAAAGATGTTCATTTGATTGACCTCTTAGATAGATAGAAGCATCTTTAGCTGATACATAACTATGGTAATCCAGAGGACGTTTTTCACGAAATGATAAAATGGGAGGGGGTTCACGGTAGTAAACTTTTGCGGTAAAATCATAAATATCGTTGAGCTTGATTGATGCGCGGTAATCAATGCCTTTTATTTCCTGGCCGGTGTATCTATCAATCCTTTGAATGAGTTTTTGAACATGGTCTTTACTGAACCCACCTTCTTCTAATCCTGTTGATAGATACTTTGAAATAAATTCTTTTTCTTTAATTGATAGTCCAAAATCATCAATAGATTTAACCTCTCCCTTAATATGGAATTCGATTCTTTCTTTGAGGCGATAATAATCAGATGATGAAAGATCGTAACGATTAAGAGTTTCAAACTTTGCACCATCTTTTAGAAAATCGTGCTCGTTTTCCGTTAGAATATCAAGGTGTCCTCTTCTTTTGAGGCTAATAAGTTCGGGATTGTTGGAGTCTAAAGTTATTTCTGTCCCAGAGATTGAATGAAGAAGAGATTTTTCAGATTCAGTGAGAGAGCTTAAGAAACCTCTCTTTTTAAGATAGTCTTCTAACTCTTTTTCATATCCTTCAACAATATCGAACCCATCTTCAACATAATCTAGGAAACCTTGCTTCCTAAGCTCTTGAACATCATTTTTGTTTAAGTTATATCCTTTGGCTAAGTCGATAATATCTCCTTCTGAAGACAGCTTTTCGTCTCGTAATTTAGAAAGGAAAAAATAATGCTTATTTGGGATTAGAGAAGAAAGAAGTTCTTCGTTTGAAATAGAGTGTTCTAATTCTTTAAGTCTTTTAAGCCGAGTGTCTGAGAATAGTTTTTCGTTTTCAGGTGAAAGCCTAATAGCAAGTAAATCAGCCTTTTCTTGGGGCCGAAGTTTCTTGTCTTGCTTATTCTTGAGTAGTTCTTTGGCTAACTTTTTTTCAAAATTATCGTCTTGGTGATTGGTCTTCTCACTCTTAAGAATCTTCCTGGTGATATTCTCTAAATTCATACAGCATCCTCCTTCGTGTGAGTGCGATATAAGTTTTCAATTGTGTTTGCTTTTAGTGGGAACTTCTCAGGATCTCGATTCTCTGTTTGGAAGGAGAGCTTTTCCATCAAGGCCCACTTATCTCTTCGATCTGGCCAAAAAGTGGGCTTAAAGGCGACTTTTATAATTTCAGATTTTAGACCATCAAATAAAATGGCAATACCTGTGAAGGCCTTCGCTCCTTGGATGTCGCTAGATTGAATGTAGTCTTCTAAGGATTGAGAAGTTGTGAATGAGACACTTAATGAGGAATCTCCTTTATATTTTTCTGAGATCATATCGAGTTCAGGAGCATTGGCCCCTTCAAGTACAGTTTTAGAAATACGCTCTTTGACTTGTTTCCCTGCGATGTCTTGGATGAACCGAATCGTTTTACTGTCATTCGTGGCGAAGCAAATAATTGATCGTATGACCCCGTGAATCTTTTCCCAATCAGCTTCTCTGGGAGCTTTGGCCCTCAATGCAGAAATAGATTGAGTGGTCATCAGGGTTGTTCCACCAAAGCTTCTGGAAAGCTCCAGGTATTCAAAATCTCCGGCGTTTCTTCCTTCGCCAAAGGTAATAACCCTTTGAGCTTCATCCACGATTTGGAATTTCACGCGTTGAGATTGTGGGTTGGAGAGAACTGCGTACTGCCATCTCGCCTTAATTAAGGTCACGATAGCATCGGCAAGGGAGTCACCAATCTCAATACCAGGAAAGCTTGGGATAACAATAGAGCCTTTGGTTATGATCTGGTCAAAATCAATTTCTGGATCAGTAGGGGAAAGTGATCTTCTGACTTCAGGAGTCTCAAACATTTTTAAGAAAGGTTCCATGTTTGAAACAATGTTCGCCCTGTTTTCTGGAGGCATCTGGCTCCACGTTTTGATTAACCATTCACAAGCATCTTTAATGATTTGGAAGGCTGTTTCTCTTGTGAGCTCTTCCTGTACTTCCTCTTCAAATTTAGATTTGAGTTCTTGTGATGACTGAATCAAGTGTGTCTTTGCAAAGTCTTGAGGCTCCATTTTTTTATCTTTAAACTTCTCCGCCATGTCTTTTTTGATTAGCTCTTGGAGCTTTTCAATATATTGCTTGCGAGAATTGTTCAGGTCTTGTTGGCCTTTTGCGTTTTGACCTCTCTCAATAATTTCTCTTAATTCAATGTTGGTATTTAAGTGATAAGTCTTTCGATAGGCTTCATAAGACTTCTTTCTTTTCTCAAGTCTTTCCTCTGTCGTCTTAAATAGGTCTGAAGTCATTTGAGAAAGTTTGATAGGATTCAATTCATATTCATCAACTAAATCAAAGATCGTTTCTTCATCAGAGGTCTTTTGAAGAACCATGATATAGGCCTTGAAAATCCATGTTCCAAACTCGGTAAGAGTTTTCGTCTTGTCCTGTTTAATGAAGCATCCTGTGGATGAAGGGCCGAGCATCTTGGAAATATCGTACATTCCAACATTGTTTCCTTTGTCCAAGTACAAAAGGACGAGAAGGTTTCTGACGAGGAGATAGTTTTGATTCTCCCAGTATGGTTCAGGAGAGGACTTCCCTTGGAAGTTGAGCCATGCTGAAATGACCCAACCTGAGATTCGCCATGAAGTCTGGCCATCCCAGATGTTGTTGACTTGAAGAGGATTTATATTATTTTTACTTTTGAGTGATAAGACGCACAGATCAGACTCTCTATTTGCCTTTTTCGCAATTTCTACGGCGTAATCAGTAAGCTCACCCTTGGGGTCATATACAGCGACACTTGCTTTTGAATGAGGGTTATCATTTTGCCAGAGGATTGATTGCTCTATGGTGGGTTTGATGAGAGAGGAGGTCTTACCACCGCCAGTAGGTGCTATGCCGAGAGTATTAGTGACAAGTCCGACTTCTTTTCTGACAATCCACTTTTCATAGAAAGTTTCCTGAGTTGCCGTCTCTCCTGTTTTGGTAAGGAATTGTGAAAAAAGGCAAAGCTCCAGTTTGAGGGATGACTTACTCCAAGGGAGTTCAGGAAGAGGCTTTTTCCATGCGAGAGAGTCCATGTGAAGATGAAATCTTGTTAAAAGCCTTGCAATAACTCGTGAGCGACCTTCAAGAAGAGAAAGAATCCATAGGTAAGTTGAAAAGAGTGAGAAATGCTTTATGACCCAAATAGAAGTAAGTTTTAAGTAAGTAACGACTAGAACTACATTGTGAGGAATGAAGTATAAAGAAGAGTAACTAAGACAATATTTCCGAGCAAATGCCACTGGTAAAAATTGCAGAAAGTAGAGAAGAAAGCTTAGAACTAAAACAATACTCCATCTTTGAAGAAAAAGTTTCTTTGTGTCAGGGGTTAGATGTTTAAAGTTCTCATTATACCATTCGATCTTTTGGCCGAGCTTCTGAGTGTCGGTAAAAATCAATCTCCAGAGAGGGAGAACCCAAATTTTAGTTATTGCAAAAGTCGCAAGGAAAGCGAGGAAAGTATTCCAGAGAATTTGAAGAGGTGCATTGTATAAGAGTGAAGCGTATTCTTTTCTGAGGATTGGAGATGAATAGAAAGTATGGCCCCAGCAGATTAACCAGAATACGATTACTGAATGTTTGCATGACCATGATTTAGATTTTGTGGGTGATTTTGGTTTGTTTGCCATACTTGTTTTTCTTCCCATTGATCTGCTTCTTCTACGGCGATAACTCCGTCAAGAGAGAGTCTTTTGGCCTCAGATAAAAGGCTTGTTTTGAGTTGAGTGCTTTTGAATCGACTTTTATCGAAATTCATTATGGAGTCGGAGTCCGGATGAAGAGAGTATTCAATAATTGGTTGTCTTCCGATGACTCCTTTAATTTTTGAATGGCTACAATGATCGCATCCGTTGCCTATATCAAATCCACCACGAGGATTTTCAATACGGCAATTAGGGCATAGTTTTTGTGTTAATCTTTGAGCAGAGATGAATAAAAGATTGTCTGCAATGAGCTTACGATCAACACCAAGACCAATAAGACGATCTACAATTCCTGAAACATCATTGGTGTGAAGAGTGGATAGAACGAGGTGTCCTGTCTGGGCGGCTTCAAGTGCCAGTGAAGCTGATTCGTGATCTCTGATTTCTCCAATAAGGATAACGTCTGGATCTTGCCTCATGGCAGCCTTAATTGCCTTGGCCCAAGTTAGTTTGGGAGAAATTTGCTGTTGGACGACATCAGGGATTATTCTTTCCACTGGATCTTCTATCGTGATCACGTTCTTCTTGATTCGACTGATCTCCATTAAAGTTGCTTGGAGGGTGGTACTTTTTCCAGAGCCTGTTGGCCCTGTAATGCAGATAAAGCCTTGTTTGCGGTTGATAGCATAAAGGAGATCCTTCTCAATATTCTCAGGGAGAAGGCAATTTTTGATCGTTGGCAGTTCTTCATCACGGATAATCCTAAGGACGAAGTTCTCACCGAATACTCCAGGGGTAACAACGCCGCGATACCGACTATTGGTAAGTTTAAGCGTGAAGGCCCGATCTTGGGCCTCATCGTTGACGTTCAATTCAAAATGACAAAGTGATTTTAGGCGATTGATGAGTGTCGTTCTGATTTCAGGAGTTTCAAGGATTTCCTGGATGATACACATTTCACCTAAGATTCTTAGTCGAACTCTTATGGAGTCTTCAAACTGTTGGATATGAATATCACTTGCTTTGTTGTCATTGGCCTCTTCAAAAACTTTTTTCCAGGTCATTGAAAAAAAATCCTTCTTTCCAATGACATCATCAGACGAATTGGCCTTGGCAATGGAAAGATAAGAGTCTTTCATAACCATGGCTTTCCCTCTGTTGCTCCGAAAGAATCACAAATTCTTCTCAGAAGTTTCAGCTGGACGTATTTATAAACTTCAAAACGAACAGCACTTGTGCAGGAATCATAAAATGTTACTGAGGGCATTGGGTGTACATGTTCAGTGACTTTGGTTGATTGAGAGACACATGAGACTTTCTCCCAGATGGTATAGATTCTTCTGTCACCTGAAAGAATGCTTCCTTTTCCAAGTTGAGCAGCTTTCATTCTACTCACTTCTGCTGCAAGAAATGGTGCTGCGCCAGAAGCGGTCATGGCCGCAATGTACGCAAATTCTTTCCCATGCTGTGAAACTCGGTCTTGGATAAATTTGGAGCTTACTGATGAATTTACGAGTAGCGGGCTTCCCGTAATGAGAAGTGAATCAGAACGGCTTGAACCGCTAGAATCACCTTTGATGTTGATTCCATTTTGCTTTAAGAGTTTGTCTCCCCCACTTGTGAGGTCGTTCTTAATTGAGGAAAGTCCACCGAGAGATGAGGAAGATGATGACCCTTTTCCTTCCCATGGATAGGCAAGGCTCCATCTTTCTTGTTCTCCTCGTGGAATACCGAACATCTCATGGGAGAGAAGCTTGAACTTTAAGGCGGTATTGGCAAAAGAATAATCTGAGCCATAAGCGGCGGTTGAAGTCCTTGGGGCCAAGGCTCCCCAAAGTGTGCATTTGTGATCTTTCCACTTTTTAAGATTTCCAAGACTGAGAGACTTCTTAGCAATGGCTTCAGCCGTGCCTAAAATTGGCCAAGAACAGTTCTGAAGACTTTGCTTATCGTTTCCTGATACTGAGGACAACTGCCCTGATATGGCCTTTTGATCGCCAATTTTGTTGCCGCTCAACGACCCCATATCAGAAAAAGCTTTGCTGGCTTGGGCTATTCCGCATGAAAGTGGGTTGGCGGCCAGTAACATACCAGAAACGATTTCGGGATCAATATAGTCAGTCATTCCAGTGTCCCAATATGCAAAGGCATCATTAGACATCGCCACAGGACAGGTCATTGGAATGCCTTCCATTGACCATGAATAGCCGCCGGGGTGTCTGCCTTGTTTAACAAGATCGGGCCCACAGACAGTGAGATGACTGGCAAGTGTTTTAGAATTTGCTACTGGCCAGATATTTACATCAAAAGTGCTTTGAGTTTTAGATCGTGATCCTCTAAATCTAAGTTTCTCAAGAGGAGTAAGAACAGAAGCTTTCATTAGTTCAGAAGTATTAACGTCACCAGTTTTGACTCCAATAGTTGAAAGCAGGGAAGAACCTCCCATGACATAGGAAGTAAGTGTTATGGCGCCATTTTCATCTACGAAAGAAGAAAGAGAGTTAGCTAGATTTCGATTAAGAGAAAAAAGAAGATTGTTCCCACCATCAAATGATGAGTGGGCATCGTTTCCTTTCTCAGTCACTTCAATAAAATACTTTGGCCACCAGTAAGATGGCATCGGTTTTTCTTTTTTTATGTGCTTTCGTTTTACACATTTTCCGAAGCTTCTCATGACGCAAGTTGAAGAGTTTGTCCTTTGAGTTCCCTCGGTGTAGGAGTTAAGTTGATTCTGGGTGAGAACATGACAGACGGTAGGAAAATCTTTTTTAGCTCCTAGTTGGAGTGAGAACTCAGTAGATACTTTACCAATCCCTCCAACGAGTGATTTTACTTCGGCAATAAACTGAGAATAGTTTTGAGGTTGTCCACAATTTAGACCTAAATTCCTGATAATCGTTCGAGCATCATTTGCCAGTTCATTGGCCCCAATGATGTCATTTGCATGGAGTTGGCTTGATAAGATAATGAAGCTAGTTAAGATGAGAAGCATCTGTCTCATGTGACCCCTTTTCTGATGATTGAGAGTTAAATTCAGTGGCTTTACCGATAATGGGAGAGGCGGCGGCTCCTGCGACTGTTCCTACTGGGCCTAAAAGACTTCCAAGTTTGGCTCCAGCTTTTACTGTTGTTGCTGTTAAGAGTTTATGTGTCCCTTCACGAACTACCGTTCCTCCTGCTGTTCCAGCAACAGAAGACCCCATTCGATTGACGAAGTTTCCTGCCTGACCGACGAGCCATGAAGAAAATGGAATGACGACAAATAGGCTGCTCCAAAGGGCCATTTCACATTGAAGAAAGACACTCATCATGCGAGAGGAATCTTCCAGAACTTTTGATGTCGCTTCAAAGTTGATTCCATGGAGGAGGTAATTTGGTGAATAGCTTTCTTTAGGTGTTAATTCTTCAAGTTTTAGAACCCACATAAGAATTGAGTTTGAAATCGTTCGTGAAATATACAAAAACCACGGAAGGCCTAGGCTTAAGCTCCAACTGAGAGTCCAATACTTCATCCACTTCATTGTGCCCAAAAACATTGAGAGGATTGCCAGTGGTGCAATGAGCTTCAAAATTACTTGAAGGTAGGATGTGTAGTAGGGAAGATTCAGGATTTTTTCGTTGATGTCATGAAGTCTTGAGGCATTATCTAAAACTCCATCAATGTTCAGACTTCTTGCGAGAGCTTTAGGAGTATTCATAATGGCCAATGGAATACCCGTTAAAAAGTTCGCATCACTGGTAGAGGCTGCAACTGTTCCATCAATGGTGTCAAAAGATGATGAACTTGCTTCAGGAAAATAATCTTTCACGATCTGCTTATGAATAGAGCTGGCATGAGCAAGATTTAGAGAGAATTCATTGAGCCTCTTATAATCGGAAGATTCCCTGCCTCTTGTTTCCTCGATCTCGTTTGGATTCTGCTCTTGTCTTGAGAGGTCTTTGGAACGTAAGTGAGAGCGGATTCCATGAAGAGTCGAACTCAGAAGATCAAGGCAGTTTGTTGTATCTCCTTCAACATCGAAAGTACGGACTTTGAGAAGGTTGGGGTCGAAGTTAAATTCAAGTGACTCTGAGGCCCGAATACCACTTTTATTGGATGATTTTACTTTAACGGCGAAGAGATCATTGGCAGAGAATGGTTTCCCTTCCAGATTGTTTGCATGAGGGATGCAGTTACTAATAAGAAAACGGACATTATCTTTCAGATTAAGGTCAGTTATTTCAGCAAAGGCTGCACGATTGATCGTGTTGAAGACAAAGCCTGGAGGGATTGCATTTTTAGTACCGAAGCTAGTCAAAAGATTATAGGAAAACTTTTGAAGTAGATCGGACGTTAATTCTGAGAACGTATTGATTGTGACATAGAGGATAGGTTTCTGATTAACAGGGATGATGGCCAGCCAAGTGACCCAAAAAACACCGATGAATTTTGAAAATTGTCCTCGATGAATAGAAATACCCAAAAGTACAAACATGATAACAGCCGTTGCATAGATCATAAGTTTGACCAGCGGTGATTCATAGAACGTCGTCATCATAACGGCCATGGCACTATCACCAAAATCACGAACAAAAGAAGCAAGGGCCGTATCATTTGGAATCATGTCTAATCCTTTCCTGGAACCTTAATAGATGCTTTAGGGGATTCTTCCAGCTCTTTTCCTGTATCCTGAATTGAGGTTGTGATTTTTCTCTTTTGCTCTTCTGCAACCATCTGAGCAATAAGCTGGTGTGCCTTGATCGCACTTTCTTCCGCCTCTCTTTTGTATGAGAGAGCCTGAAGGTTAGCCTTGGCCGTTTCTACGATGAGATCACAATTTCTTTGAGCGATTGCACTTTGCACTTCAGGATCTTTTTTGCATTTATCGAGTGCAAGAGTCAGAATGTCGGAAAATCGATCAGTGAGTTTTACGAATGTAGCCGAAGAGGCAAATCTATCCGCAGAGAGATCAAGAAGTTCGGCTCCCGGCGAATCTGCAAGTGGCACAAGGAGCAGTAATTGATTTGGGGTTATGATGAAAGAAGGATCACTCCCATCATTCGTCGGACGGTGTAGGGGAGATGGTTCTTTATCTTTTTCCCATTGCTTCTTATTTGTCCAAAGATGTTCAGATCTTTTAATAACTTCAAGTGGAGAATACCCCAGACTTGACCATTTTTGCATTTCACGGACGGTTTGAATGATGAAGTCTCGTGTTTGAACCGTCATTTTGGCGTATTCAACATCGACGTTTGGTTGGAATGTCCCACCGTTCACAATCGTGGCACTGTTTCTAACAGTAATTCCTGGGAAGAGAGTCGTCATTAACTCCTTTGTCTTGTACTTGCGAGAGTAAAGGTGTCCCCCTGAGTTCATGTAGTAGGCCCCATTCCTAGTATTCACAGAGGTTGGAAATAACGAGTTGATGAATCGGTCTATATCAAACTCAGAGGTGGAATCTGCAAGACTTGATGAGTTGTTCAGTTTGTCTTCTTTTGAAGGTGGCTCAGAACCGTTTCTGTTTTGGCCGTTGATACAAACTTCACGGGCCTCACTGGCAGATCGCCCTTGAGAAGTCATATGTTGAATACAACGACGAAGCTGACTGTTTGCCGGAGCTGTTGCATTTCCAATTCCATCAAGCATTTGGCAAGTGTCGAAGGTGAGGTCAGTTTCAAAAGCGGCCATGAGTTCTGATTGGTTAAAAACGTGGCAAAATGTAGGTGATACGTTACAGGCGAGCATTGAGGGGAGAGCACCACTTATATCCATAACTGCTTGTTGAGCTTGGCGGAATACTCTATCTCCCACATTTTTCCAATACTGCTTAGAGAGAAGTTGTTTTGGAAGATGAAGCTGAGTGGTTGTCCAGTCGGTATAGCCGCAGACTTGCTGGGCGGTGAGGCCAAGTTTAACGTCTAAGAGTCGAATGGAGCTTCCAGATGGAGGCTGGCGTGTTTTGAATCCGAAGGGGGCAATGATACGGTTTCCACCTTCGTATCGGGATGAGACTTTTGCAGAGGCAATATCTGAAAGGATGACACCTAGGAAAAGAGCAAAGATCATATCAATCAGTTTCATGGGCTAGAGTCCTTTTCCGAATGGATGGTGAGTTTTCATAAATTGCAGAGAATCAAAAGGAGAAGTGCCCTTTTGACGAAGTTCCCTGTAGAGATTCATTTGAGATCCTGATGAAGTAGTCAGGGCATCTATGAAACTGGAGAGAATGAGATAGAAGGAGCCTACATAAGGAGCTGTATCGTTCTCTGAATAAACAAGGATTGAACTTCTTTTATATTCAATTTCTTTTTTTAGAGATTTTAGAATTTGCCAAAAGGCTTCATTGAATTGATTACCCCATGCTCTTTTCGCATTTTCATATAGTGAACCAAGAGGAAGAAAAATCTTAATAGTAGATAGTTCCCAGAAAGATACTCCAGCTGGCTTAGTTGTGTAATCATCAACATTGTTCGTGATAGCGATAGGTTGAGCATTGAGTTTGGCTGTTGTCTTTACGATAAGCTTGATGTTTTGTTCATTAAGTTTTTGGGCTTCGTCATCCCCATTGAGGAGAATCCCAAACTCTTCAAAGATGATGAGCTTAGGGACAGAAGTAGGAAGCTTCGCTAAATCTCTCGATATTTTGATAAAGGCCATCATGGCAGAAATTTGTCTTAGAACTTCATCCGTATTTCCATCGAGATCATAAACCAGGATTCTAGCTTCATGGCTTTGTTCGTCGATTTTTTCATAACGGTTAAAAATAAAACCAAATTGACCTGTCTGATAGAGATTTACAGACCAAAGAGCGAGGTCTTTATTGGCTTGATCAGCTCCTTGAACTCCAGAACTGGAAAGTGTGGCCACTGCTTGTGGAAGAGAGGCAAGAATATCATCCCAAATAGGATGAGGAGCTGACTCGACTGAGCCAAATTTCCTTTTGGTGGTCAGATTGGAGTTGTAGGCAATTTTAAGTGCTTCACGCAGAAGTTCTGTGTGAACAGCGGAGAATTTAATGCCTGGATTCTTTTGGATGATAGCGGTTGAAATAAGAAGGAATATAGCTTCAATATCATCCATGTCATACTTATCACCAAGGGCAAAAGGAGAATAACTATTCTCCTTAAGTTTTTCTTCAGAGAACTGGACGATCTTTCCACCAAGAAGATCGCAAAGTTTAAGGTAGGATGTCTTAATGTCAATGATCCTCACGATACCATTTGGATTCTTCTCAAGAAACTCTAAGATCAAATTATTTGTCAGAACGGATTTACCACCGCGAGACATTCCTAAAACAGCAGTGATTTTATTTCCCTCTCCAGCAAAGATATCAGTCCTTGTAGGCGTTCCACTACGAGAGGCATAAAATCTTAGACCGTGATTATTGCTAGGCCCTTGATAAAGGGGCAAGAAGGCCAGAGCGTTCTCCAGCCTTATCTTGCGTGATCTCCCTTTAAGTTTGTTTGCATCGGCCCGACAATTCAGTGGGAGAGATGTTACAAACATATTGGTCAGAATCTGACTTTCTCGAACGAGTCTCGCCCCAATATAATCTTGGGCAAGAGATTCTAGGAGGCCATCTTTGTCTTGTGCAGGATTATAGACAACGAGTCTGACCGATTGTGTTCCATGGGGGCGTTGAGCATCAACATTACCTCTGAATGAAATGAATTCTTGAAATTCGATGTCAGTCGTTTTCTTCCGCCCATAAAATGTTTCACGGGCAATGAGGTCTTTAGTCACCTCCTTACTTCCGTGAGTGAAAATCCATACGAGATCAAAGTTCTTGTATGGAATTGAGTCTATGAAATGGCGAAAACGGCCGTAGGAATAACCTTTAGGAAGCTGCTCCAGGTGATAAGTACCTAATGAGCGGTTATTTTCCTTATCAATAAGAAGATTCCCTTCTTCCTGATAAGAAGGTGAATAGAGGCATTTTTCTAAGGATTCATCCCCATCGTAAATAGCCTTGTCTTCGCCAGCGAATAGCATATTTTGGATAAGGGAAAGAACTTCTTTTCTAGGCACTCTCTCTAATGAGCAAGAACTTGAAAAATGACGCTCAAAATTGACCAACTCATTCTTAAAGTTCTCATAAGTTTTGAAGAACGATTCAAGGTGATCTGACTTTGATGTGTTTAACGTTTTTCTGAATGGAGCAATGAGACTTTCAACAATGGGCAGCTCTTGTCCCATCCGGTGAGGTGGAGAAAACCTGATTGTAATGAAAAATGATTTTTCAACAAGGCCATGAGAGAAGAGGTTTTCTTCTTCCTCCTTGAGTATCTTCCCAATAATTGAATCACTGAAAACTTGCTCCTGACCATTCACTACTTTAGATGGTGGTACTTTAAGCTCACGTTGTTTGAGAATGAGTTGAACAATCGTATTTCGTAGATTCAGGTGAGATGGTATTCCACTCGATACACTTCTTATTCCTTTCATAAATGAGTGAAGGCTTTCGAGTAGGCCATCGTGGTCTAAGGTTTCATCATAGACACCATTAAATTTGTAAATGACACCAAGATCACCGTTATTTAGAAGAACGATGTTATCATCGGTGAAATCACGGAGATGGATGTGACGCTCACTAAAGCTATCTGGAAGGTTTAATAAACCGTTTTGATAGTCTTTATTAGTTCTAAATGTGGCATCTCTGAATTTTCTTAAAAGGTCAGCAACCATATTTACCTCTGCGGTTTGTAAAATGTAACTTGAACTTGAGGATCTAAGTTCCAAAGAGCATTTGGAGTTTTCTGTGTTTTTACTCTGTAGCGGACATTATTCAGTCTCACTCCAAAAAGAGCTTCATCCTTGACACAATTAACTTTGTACCCCTCCTTGATGAAGCGAGTGCCGAAGCAGTTAGAGAGGTCAAATTCAACTTGAAGCTTATTGCAGTCTCCATTTTGAACAATCTTGGGCTTTGCACACTTGTAATGATTTACAACCTTTTGATCTTTTTTCTTTATTGATGAATCTCTAAGACGAACATAGTCTTGAAAGGATTCTGCCCCCGGTGTCTTGGGGAAGAACAGTGATGGAGTTGAAGAAAGTCTTGGGCCTCCCATTTCTCTGAAAATAGGAGGTCTTTCTTTCGTTTCATTCTTAGGAGATTCACTTGGCTTAGGAGTTGATGGTTTTTTCTCTTCTTCTTGTCGTGGTATCAGTTCATTCAGAGAAAGTTCTTCTCTGCCAACATAAACCAGAAGTTTTCCCTGAAGAGAGATATGCCCGTCAGGTAATAAATAGGGGTATGAAACCGATTCTACATAGATTGGACGACCAGAGTGAACGTAGGTGACTCGGCCCTGCGGATCTTTAGGCTGATCGTCCATCATCATTTTTTTGAGCTGCAATTCGCCTTTGGGAAGTGAGGTGCAGGCTGAGAGAAAGAGAAGAAAGGTAATGAGTGTTTTCATGGAAGCTCCTTATGATGAAGTTTGATAGAATCATTTGTATTGATTCGATTGGTTGATGAATTATTTGCCGTAAAGAAAGTTTCGGGAATTTGGATTTCGCCTTCGACGCTAAGATAGATTTTTGTTCCTGGAGGAACTGCAATCGTTGGTGAGAGCTTAGTGTAATAATCCACCCACCAGTTGAGAAATTTTCCTGAAGCACCGGCGGCGGTTTGCCCTATGATATAGCTGTCTTTATTTCCTGAAACATTTGTTCCTGTAGCCGTTGTGCCTGAAAGACCACCGCCCACTACCTCAGTATTTGTTTGTGATTTGGCCATGGCTTCTCCAAAGGCCGTTGTCCCATCTCGAAGAAATGACAGTGCCGCTGCCGCAAGTTTTCCATTCGCAAGAAGTGTTCCCTTGATTCCTAGATATTCGTCTCTTTCATCTTTGATGTGGGCCACAATGGGAAGGTCAAAAGTTTTGCCGTTAGGTGAACGACAAGAAATGGAATAGGCCGATCCAAAAAGTCTTTCGGTACTGTAATCTGCGGATAGCTTCACCCATGCGATACAGCCAGTGAGTTCTACTACTGCCTTATTTGGTCCTAAAAAAGCATAATCAAGACGGACATCAATGGACTTCATTTCGCTGGCAATTTCAATACCACTCAATAATGTGGCAAGAGCTGATGAACCACTCGGTAGAGTGATTGTTTTTGGAACTTCATTGTTCTTGATATAGCGGAGATTACTTTTAAAGATACGAACATCATTTTGATCTTCATAAGCTGACTCTTTCTGAATAGAAGACGAAACGATATGAACTTCATCAAGTGCAGGAGGAGCGGACAAGGATTCTTCTGCAATGCTTGGAGAAGGTTTTTCTACAGGGACTTCTTTTATCGTTTTTTGGGGATTTTCAAGAATCTTTTTAGAGGCCTCGATGCTTTTCTTTAAGAAGTGATCTTTGAGCGAAATATTAGGCAACACCCGATCCTCTGGGATGCTCTTCTCTTCATCAGTCGTCAATTTTGGTGTGACCTGATCTGAGTAAATGGAGTTCCCATTCGGGGCCTGAGCAAAACTGTTCGCTGATAAAATGAGCAGGGTAATGAATAGATACTTCATGGCAGTTTCTCCATAAGCTCTTCAGTGGAGATGTCACTTGAACTAAGGATAAAAAGAGAGAGGGGCTTATCTTCATCCCATTTTGCTTTTGAGTGTCCCTTGAGAGATTTCCACGCAGAGAAGTAGAGTTGGTTAAGTTGGACTTTTTGTAGTTCGGGAAGACTTGTTGAATCCTTCTGGGGAAGCGTGTTTATCGTCCAGACTTTGTACTTGTCTCGGTCTGTCCCAATGTAGATCACCTCATAAAGTGCTATCTTTGTCTTTTTAGAAACGGGACTCTCTTTTGAAGTCGTGATGTCGTAGAAGTCAATTAGCTCACCACCGGAGATGAAGTTTTGAAAAACTTGTAACGAGTCATTGCTGTATCGAGATTCTTTGAGAGAGGCCTTGCTGAATACATTGATAAATTCAATCGAGGGACGCTTGATCGACGAGGATGTTTTAAAGCGAATTGTAGCAGTCTCTTTATTGGCAAGCTTTATATCGCAAAGAGCTGATTGCGAATCCTGATAAGGACGGAGCTTAAGCATCCGCTCTGTTCCTTCGCCATTTGCTTTTCCTGATGTGGCATGATCCCATTCAAAGCTATTAAGAGACTGGATTTGATCTTGTTCCGTATTCTCAATAGGGAAAAAGTCAACCACCCCCGATGGATGACAGACTCGTGCGATAGGTGGAGAAGGGAATACAAGAAGGGAAGGCTCATGAGAATTTACGAGAACATCTTTAATTCCATCTCCATAATAGATTTGCTCAAATGCCTGGGCCTTTGCGGCTACCATAAGAATAGCCAAGGTCATAATTTTATTTTTTAGTTTCATCTGGGAGAACTCCTGATAATGCGGCATCAAATTGGGCTTTCATGTTTGTATATGGTGACTCACTGGAGTCATCGACTTTGAGCCGGGTCATCCTGACAGCAAAAGGGTTATTTTCATCAGGATAGACACCGCTAGAAACTATGAGATAAGCGACTTCTTTCTCTGAGAAAGGTTCGTTGTTGTTAATATAAAGCCGTCTCTTTCCAACGACGAGAGCACACGCACGTTGGATTTGCTCACACCACTTAAACTCGCTTCTTTGCCAGTCAAACTGAAATGTGCTGATCATTTTGTTATCAATGATCTTTTGAACAAAGTTCGAGACATTGAGATTGGCTTTCGTCAGTTGGGTTAGCCCGTGATCGTAATAATCTTTAAAGAGTTCTTGATAAGAGTCTTCGATACTTTCATAAGTCCACTGCTCTAGGAGTTCGACAACTCGCTTTGATACCGCCTTGATATAAGTATCAGAAAGATAGGCTTCCGCAGGGACAACTAGCTTTCGGTGGATTCCTGGAACCAGAACGAGTCTTTGGGAGTTAATACCTTTCATAAGCTGAACCCCAAAAATGATGGAGGTTGCGGAACTTAAAACCATGACAAAGGCAATGATGATCAGGAGGGAACGCAATAGATGATTTTCAGCTTTGAGTCCGAGATTTTGATCTAACCAAGATCCTGAACTGGTTGCTGGGGAAAGAATGAGTCGATCAAAAAATGATTTTAGTCGCTTAAGCACGGTAGGCCTCCTGTGGAAGACTGAGGCCTGCCAGAGATGGAAACAGGTCTTTTAAGAATGGGAATTTTTCAACAAGACGAGTGAACCAGCCCTGGTACTCAATAGGGTGTCCTTCTTTTTCAGCGAAAAAGAATTTCCTCACAATAGAGATGAAAGAGAAGACAGCAAGGAAAGCGAGAAAAGGGTTGATGATGAGGAAGCCCAGAAAGATGTAGATACACCATGGCATTGCTGGGACTTTTACTCCAAGGACATGAATTTCATGCTCCACGTTTTCAATTTTGAATAATTCTTCTTTTGAATAGTCGTACATTTGTCCTCCTACAGGGCAATCGAGCCAGCTAAGTAAATAGTGATTCCGCTGATAAGTGCCCCGGCAAAAGGGCCAAGACTTCCCACATAGTCGTCATCACTTAATTTTTTACTGCCTTTGATAAGAAAAACGATGGTAGCGAGAAGGGCCACGCCACCGAGAATCCAGTTGGTCATGGCAACTGCTTTAGTTGCTTTCTCATTTCCTGCGAGTAAGCCTTCAGGATTTTGAATACAGGCCCTGGTCATGGAAGATTGGCCTGAACAGCTTTGGGCATGAGCCTTGCTTTGGTCTAAGACCAGGATTGAAAAAAGCGAAATGAGGACAAACCAGTACCATCTGCGAGCTAGGCTCAACATAAAAACCTCCAGAAATGAATTTTGAGTTAAGTCAGTTCTTTAACTCAGAGGAAGAGCGTAATAGGTCGCTCCCCCTGCAATGACGGCTCCTGCAAGGCTGAGAGAAGCCCGATAGTAATTTTCATCAGCCAGATTTTTTGAAGCCGCGAAGAGTAACGACACACAGGCGATGATCACAAAGGCTTTCAACGCCCAGAGAGTGAACTGTATTGTTGCTTGGTGATCACTTGTCTTTGTTAAGTCAGGTGATGGTGAGAATGGTACAGACCATCCCAAAGACTTATTTGATGAAACGAGCATTGCTGTTGCTAAAAAAGTTCTCATTTACTTTCTCCTTGAGTGTTCATTAGAGATGCCATGGCAAGAAGGATTTCTTCTTGGGGGCGATTCCCTTTTAAGATATTTACTGTTTTTGTTTTAGGATCGTGTAGAACCAGAACGGGAACTTCACCAGTTTTGAGATATTCCTGCTTGGTAGATTCAGTTGCAAATTCGGTTCGCGGAAGTCCTTCGAAATGAGTGGGGCTTTCCTGTGAGTCCACTTGTAGCGGACTCACATTCGGAAAGGATTTAAGGGTCAAGGCCAAATTTTTACAGTGAGAGCACGTCGAGCTGAACAAGAAGTATATCTCTAGTGCTGACGTGCCCTCCTTGCTGAGAGTTTGTTTTTTTATTTTTGGAAGAGCCTTTGCTTGGGCGAGGACACCATAACGGTCTTTCATCAACCCTTTCTTAATAAGTTCTTTCTGGGCCTCGGAGATAGATTCAAGCATGATTTGGAGATATTTAGCTTTCGTTTCCATTCTAAGAAGCCAAAGTTTGGCATTCTCTTTATTCGGATTTCTGGCAAAAAGAACAAATCCTGCATCAGGGTGGTGGTTCCCTTCATTCCAGAATTCTTCAAAGGCTGGATTAAGATAAGGGAGCCATGAATCAGAAACCTTCACATCCGCCGGAATTTTGATTCTTTCAGCAGTCTGCTCAATTTCACCCTTGGAGGGTGGAGGAAGAACATTTCCTTGAAGAGTGTTGAACTGAGCAGCAAGGAGGTTTGAGCTTAAAAGAAAAAGGATTAAAAATTTCATCTTCATGGTTCCTTAACTAGCCGTTAGGCCATCAGCGTATTTGCAGTTATTGCAAGTTTCATTTCCAGCTTTGCGTTCATCTCGTCTTTGTAGCTGTTGAAGTCTGTGAGAATTTTCTGGAGAACGGCTTCAAACCCAGACCCTTTTTCAAAGATCCCTCTGCGGACTTTGGTAAGTGGCCATTCATTTTTGAGATCAGGATCGCCGCTATAGAGGTACATGGGGAGTTCAAGTTTCAATTCTTTTTCGACATACTCAGTAAACTGTGTACCCATCATGTAAGGCATATTGTTGTCCGTGATGATGAAATCAAAGTCGGCCAAGCGTTCTTTCGTAAGGAAATGAGTAGGTGTTTCTGTCGCAGTGACATCGAAGCCTTTCTTCTCCATAATTTTGCTGATGATTTTACAAAGAATCTCACTGTCCTCGCAGATAAGTACCTTCAGTTTGTTCTTTTGAGGTTTTGTGGACTCAAAAGGTCTAAGAAAACGACTTAGGAAACTTTCTTTTTGTTGATAGCCGCTTTTGATCTCATCCATCTTGGTCATTACTTCAACTTGGATTCTATTTTTTTCTACCTCAATCATGTGAACTCCTTTGTTCGTTGTTACTCCTTAGAGCAAGCCCTGTGCCACTTTGAATAATGGAGAGGGGATTGAGGGGCAATCTGTGATAACGCTCAGATAGACAAGAGAGCTTTAGATTTTTTGGTATTTACAAGTAGTGCCGGGTATAATAAAAGTTCGTATCGAAATCATGGTGATTTCGATACGAAGGCGTAGTTATGAAGATTCTTATCGTTGATGACAGCAAAATTTCAAGAATTGCAATCAAGTCTAAGCTTGAGGGCAGCTATCATATTACTGAGGCAGAAAATTTTGAGGAAGCGTTGGCCTTCCTTAATACTGAACCATTTGATATTTGCTTCATTGACCTAAATCTTGGTGATGAAAAAGAATTAGAAGGACTTGGGCTTATTCCAATAGCTGTTCAGAATGGAGTGTATTCGGTTGTAATGTCAGCGTATGAAGCCGATGATGTAATTCAAAAGGCGTATGACCTGGGGTGCAAAGATTATTATGCAAAAGGAAATGAAAAAGAGAACGTCACTGAGACGGTACGGCGTTACTATGATTCAAAAGAATCTTTTACTGAAGAATTAGTCTCTGAAATCTTTCCCACAAAAAATTCCGCTCAGAAGAAGGCTATTAAAGACCTTGCTCCTGTCATTTCATCAAACATACCTATCTGTCTCTATGGCCGTACAGGCTCAGGTAAATCATTTTTGGCAGAAGGGATTCACAAACTCTCAAAACGGTCGGGCAATTTTATAGAAGTGAATTGTGGTGCAATCAGTGAAGAACTTTTGGAAGCAGAACTTTTTGGTTATGCGAGAGGAGCTTTTACAGGGGCGACGGAAGGAAAATCTGGAAAAATCCTTTTGGCCAATGGTGGAACGCTTTTCTTGGACGAGATCGGTTCAATGCCAGAGTCCATGCAAGTTAAATTATTGAAGGTGTTGGATTCTGGGAGATTTTACCCTGTGAATTCTGACAAGATGGTTCACTCGGATTTTCGCTTAATTTGTGCAGGCTTGAGTAATTTGCCTGATCTTGTTAGACGAGGAGTCTTTAGGGCCGATTTATTTCAGAGGATTTCTGGTTATTCGATTACACTTATGCCTTTGTGTGAAAGACCAGAAGATATTATGCCGACAATCCGTCAGGTCACAGCATCGACAAGACGAATTGTTTTTTCTAAAGATGCGAAGGAATTTATTGAAGCTTACAGTTGGCCAGGAAATGTTCGTCAGGTGATTCATTTTAGCGAGGTTTTGAGTAGAGTTTCATCAGGAGTTGTGACTGTAGAACAAGTGAAAGCTTGTATTTCTGAAACTTCCTCTTCTGTCACTCAAAGTGCGCTGGTAACTGATGAACACCTTCGCCTTGTAAAGGATGTTGGATTACAGGAGTTTTTGAATATAATGAGGGATGAGGCGATTAAACTTGGTTTGAAGAATAATGGAGGAAGTGGAAGAGATTTACTCTCGGATTTTAAGATGTCTTCAGCTACATTACACCGCTTTAAGAAAGCGAATCCTAAATTGAAAGAGAGTATGTATGAAGTCCAATAGGATATTAGTTAAATACAAACACGCAGTTATTGGGAAATTTAAGGATATTACTTCAGTTGTTTCTCCGTTAGATGATTTTAACGAGATTCCTGAGAAATACTTTGAATTATTCTCATACGTCCATGAACTACTTATGAATATGATCCCTGTGTCTAGGGCCACGATCAATGGATTGTTCAAACAAAAATCAATCCTATATGTTGTAAATGATTTGCCAGATAATAAGCTCACGAAAAAGATGGTTGTCGGAGGAGTTGAAATTGTGGCGGTTATGTCACAAGAAAGTTCTTTGTTCTATTTTGCTCCTTCAGAGAATGCGGATGAGGCCATATTCAATCTAGGTAAAATCACGGCGCTATTACCTGTCGAAGAAATACAAGTAGAGATAAAAGAGCAGAAGTTAGAAGAGCGTATTCTTCAACTCATTTAGATTTTGTAAATCTCAATTTCTTTCTGAAAGTATTTAACATCTAAGTCATTTGGATAGCCGTACAGACCGATTGGGAAATGTTTCTTTGAAAAATGAACCCAAGCATAGATAGCAGCAGCAAAAGACAAATCAATAATCTGGATTGGATAACCTTGGCCGAAGGCGAGGTTTACAAGATTACCATGTGAAAGAAGATATACCGATTTCCCTTCAAAGTTGAACTCTTGAATATTTTCAGTAATGTTCCTAGTTTGGGAATTAAGAGGAAGAGAAATTTCGTGGTTGTAGTGGCCAACATTGGCCAGGATACAGCCATCTCTAAGAAGGGAGCTATCGTCAGGGGAAATGACTGATGATCTTCCTGTGCAAGTAATGATGAGATCACAATTTTTTAGTAAGGTTTCTTTATCCACAAATGAAATGCCATGCTTTTCGGCAATAGCCTTTTTGCTGGGATTCTTGTCGTAAGAATAAACATTTGCATTTGCCCCCTTGAAACTTAAGGCACAACTAAGTCCGACTGGGCCAAATCCAACAATTCCTACATTTAATCCATGGAATGATATATTTGTGATGGTCTGAATCGCCGTTAAGGCCGAAATCCCTGTCCCGTGAACATTCCCGACAAGGCTTTTAGTTATAGATGAGTTGAGATTAACCAGAGGAACTTTCAATTTCTGTTCTTTGGCGATATTGATACCTGATTGAGTAAATTCTGTGCAGATACATCTCTCATTCTCTTCTTTCATCTTGCTGTAAGTATGTCCTCCATCATCAAAAATAAAGTCGAACTTATTCTCATTTACGATTTGAGATATGAATTCTTCAGATTTTTCAAATGTCATTTTTGAATTATCGTAAAACTGTAGGCCGGAAGTTTTGATCTGATCTAAAAATTCAACCTTTAGAGAGGTCGGAAGATTGCTTACAAGATGAACCTCATAGCCTTCTTTTTTGAGGAGGAGGGCAAAGGCAATAAACTTTGCCTCCATGTGAGAGCAAAGAAGGATCTTTGTCTTGGCAGGCTCAGTAGAATGAAGAAAATGTTGAATCGCTTCCTGTGTTTTCTTTAGTCGTACTTTTACCCAGTCAATTTGGCTCATTTTGAACTCCTCGGCTTATTATCAGATACGATGATAAACACTGAGAAGAGAATTAGAACGATGTATGGGATTTGTTCACTTTTGAATTCTTCTCCTAATAGTAACCATGCCATCAAGATAGAAACTAATGGATTGATGTAGGCGTAAGTTGACACTTTTACGGGCGAGGAATGTTTAAGTAACCAGTTTAAACTTGAAAAAGCGATTGTTGACCCCAGGATGGCAAGACAAAAGAGCGAAGTGATCGTACTTGCATTGTGGGAGATCAGTGAGCTTATAGGAAAAGAAAAGAGAGAAATGAGTAAATAGGCCAAGGCCGCAATAAACATCTGGGCCGCTGATGAGAGATAAGGTTGGTTGACGATAGGTAAACGAGGCATTCTGTAGAGTCCATAGCTCCAACTAAGAGCAGCTATAAGGAGTATCACAAGGTATAAGCTGCTTTGGTACTGAGCAAGTTCAATTTGAACAAGAAAGGCAATCCCAACAACTCCTAAGATGAGGCCAACGAGATTGCGGAGTGCGATTGATCTTTCAGAGATGGCGTTAAAAAGCGCAACCCAAATAGGTACTGATGAAATAATAACTGCTGCAAAGGAAGCAGGAAGTTGTTGAACGGATATAGTAATGAAACTCACGCCCAATATGAGCATGAAAAAAGACTGAGAGATGATTGTTAAAAAGTGGCTCTTAAAAAAAGTAAAAAACGATTTATTGAAGTTAAAAGCGAGAAGGGCCGTGGCTGCTATGAAGTTTTGCCAAAAGTTTATCACAAAGGGGTGAAGATCGACTGTTGCAGTCTTCATCCAGATATAAGTCATTCCCCAAACAAAATAGATAATACAAAAGTTTAGTGGAAGAAGTATGCGCTCATTTCGCATATCTTTTGATAATTTCAAGCTGCTCATGGGATCTTCCTTGGAACATATCAAGTTGCCCCATCGCAAAATCCTCCTGGGCATACCCAGGGAAGGCGTTTGTTCCTAAAAGGGCCCACTTTCCGCCAGGTTTGAGCTTAGTGCCCTGCCATTGATTGGCCCTCACTAGCTTCTGGGGAAGGTGTTTTGTAAAATCAGAATTACCGATCTCGACAAGGTTAAATTCATTGTTATCGAAGAGAAGCATTTCGACTGGATCACCAGCGTAGAAGTGCCACATCTCATCACATTTCAGTTTGTGTAGCCCTGAAAATTGATCTTCGGTAATGAGGTAGTAAATCGCATCACCCACAGGCCTTTCACCACGGTCAAGTAAAACTCTATCATTGGCCTGATAAGAACGAAGGAAGTAGCCCCCTTCTTCGGGGAGAGGCTGTAAACCTAGCAATTTTACAATGTCACTTGCGTTCAAACTCATAGATAAGTACGTTCCTTCTGGTTGACAGAAAAATTATAACAAAATCAAAAACGTATGCAATCTATAAGGCTCATCTTTGTACTAATTTCATGTTTCTTAAGCTTTGCTTCGCTGGCCGACATACCCAAGAAGAAAATCGCTGTTCTTTATAGCTATCCGAAAGGGGAATGGTACTACGGGATTCAGCGAGGAGTTCAGGAAACACTTGGTAAATATGCTCAAGACCGATACACGTTCTTTGACTATCTCTATGATTACGAAGGGCTTAAGTTTAAATCAAAGAAAACTCAGTCCGCTGAGATAGAGCGAATCGTAAATGAGGTTCTAAAGGTCGATCCTGATTATATTGTAATCAACGATGATGAAGCCGTTGATAAGTTCATTGATAAATTCCCGAAAACGAAACCCGTAATCCTCAATGCAATCAATCAGCAACCAGCGCACTCGGAATGGGCAAAAGGAAGGGATACATCTCATTTTTGTGGGATTGTAGAGCATTATCCTATTGAGGAATCTCTTAAAATGGTTTCCTTAATGGTGAAAGATGTTCGCCAGATGTCTGTCGTATCTTCAGAGGGAGATTCTTCAAAGATTGTATCAAAGATGTTTCAGGAGATTAAGAGCAATAAGATGTCTGAGGTTAAAGTCCGCGAGATCTATCTAAAAACATCGTGGGAAGATTGGAAGACATCATTCAGAGAAATAAATACTAAAGATCAGATTGCATGGATACTCGTTCCCTATGAAGTTTTTGATAAAAAGGGGAAACAGGTTTCTTTAGATGAAATGGCAAATTGGATTAAGTCGAATGTAAAAATTCCTCTTCTTGGGATTTTGAGTATTCATACGAAGATGGGATTCCTCGCGGCAATTTCAGTTGACCCTTACGGGCTTGGCAAACAGGCTGCGGAAATAATCATTCAAGTTGAAAAGGGTGGTCGTTGTTCCCAAATAGGATTTGCGAAATCAAAATATCATTCATTTGAAGTAAACACAGATGAGGTTAATAGACTCGGCCTTAAGGTTCCTGATTCTTTTATCGGGGTTGCTAAGTTTGTGAAAACATCTCAAGATGGATTAAAGAGATGAGGGTTTCAAAAGAGATTCTTCTTCTTTTCTTTCTTATCCTTGCGGCCATCCCCGTTATTTACCATCATTCTTCAAAAGAGCTGGATAATAAAATCTCTCTTTCTCAAAGAGAAGTTCAAGAGCGGGTTAGAAACATTGAATTGCTTCAGAAGTTTATGGCCAATATGCCCGCCCTGATTGGAGCGATTCAGTTTCAGAGTTATGGCCAAGTTGAAATAGTGGCCAAGCAACTTATGTCCGATGAGAGGACTGTAAAAGAATTTTTCATTTTGGACAGTAATCTTAAAATACTTCACTCAGTTGTAGATGATTACAATGATACAAGTGAGATTTTCAATGTTTTGGCAAACTGGAACAGAAAATCAAATTATGTAATTTTCGAGGGAGACTTATTCGTTATAAGAAAGATTGATGAATCTGAAGGGTATGGGTACGTCATTTTAAGAGTGGATGTCAGTGACACATTTGACACGAGTATGGAAAGCGAGGAAGCGTTTGGAATCATTTTTAGAAAAGAAGTGACACCAAAAAATTTCAAAAAATTTGAGGCCGGAATCTATGAAAGTCCTGGTGCGCGAACTCGTTACTTCTTAGGCTTTGTGAAAGATAATTTCACGGCCCTTATTCTAGTTATCCTTGGAATCGCACTTGGATTTCACGCCTTGATGAAGGTTCTAATAACGCCTTTTAGGAAAATTGTGTTTTTCCTTCAGAACCTTTCAACGGGTGAGATTAGAGATGTTAAATTAGAAGGGTTTCCACGAATTTTTAGACCTTATATTAAATATATCATAGAAGCGAATGAGAGGATTATTTCTGCGAACAAGCAGGAGAGAGAGACAGAGTTACAGAAAGCTCAGTTCTCCGTAGCCCAACAAGTTGCACATGATATTAAGAGTCCTCTAGGCTTATTAAAGAGTCTCAGGAATGATCTTAAAAATGATCTTAGCCTCGACAAGTGGCGTGTTCTTCAAAGTAGTTTAAATAGGATTGAAGAAATCGCATTGAATCTGTTGAAAAAAAATCCAAGTAATGCGGTTGAGAGTGAGAAGAAAACGGAGGATCTTCTTCCTCTTGTTGAGGGCATCCTTGTTGAAAAGAGAGCGGAGTTCAAGGAACAGCAAAATGTAGAGATAGAAGGAGTATTTACAGATGACTCTTATGGACTCTTTTCTGATATTCGTCCATCCTTTCTCAAAAGAATCATTTCAAATCTAATAAACAACAGCGTTGAAGCTTGTGGGAGTAATTCTTGCTCTATCAAAGTGGGCCTATATTCTGAGAAGAACTTTAACTGTATCAAAGTCATAGATAATGGAGCAGGAATAGCACCTGAGTTCATTGAGTCTGTGTTTAAGAAGGGATTCACAACAAAGAAAGAGGGAAACGGACTTGGGCTTTCGGGAGCCAAAGAGGAAATAGAGATAATGGGGGGAAGGATTGAGTTGTATTCAACTTTAGGGCAAGGAACAACAGTTCTAATAAGATTGCCCTCTTCTCAGGTCGCTTCTAGTGTCGTCAAAAAGATTGATCTCTATAAGTATAATCGAATTATTGTTTTAGATGATGAGCAGAGTGTGCACGATTTGTGGGATAGGAAATTGCTAAAAGTGAAACAAGCAATTGACCACTTTTATAGTCCCTCTGAGTTCCTTGTAAAGTTTCAGAATCTAAATGAGAAGACCCTTTTATTATGTGATTTTGAATTTGTGGGGGCTGATCTTAATGGTATCGAGGTCATCGAGAAGATAAATCATGCGGAACATAGTCTGTTGGTGACTGGTCGGGCAGATGAAGATGAAATTATCAGGCTTTGTGAAAAAGTGGGACTACAATATCTTTCTAAGACACTTCTTCCTTATGTGAATATCAGTATTCAACCTCCCCGAATCATTTTGATAGATGATGACCGTCTTTCTCACTGGAGATGGAGTCAGCATCAAGAGAAAGATTTATTTCTTTTTCAGGGATTTTACTCGATTGATAGTTTCATTGCAGAATCATCAGGAATACCTAGAGACTCTTATATTCTTCTCGATTCTGATTTAGGAAATGGAATTAAAGGAGAAATTGAAGGTCAAAAAATTTTTCAATTAGGTTTTAATCGGATTTATCTTTATACCTCATATCCTGATGGCCCTCTTGAGATGCCACATTGGATATTAGACGTTTTTGGGAAAGAGCCGGCAGCAGTCTTGAGACGAATTTGACCTAAAAACATGAGGTGCTAATTTTAGCATCATTTAGCTTATTTCTTTTTTTTCGGTTTCTTCTCAAGTTCAATTTTTTTCTTGGCCAGGAGAAGAGTTATCCAGATCTCAATTTCTTTTTCTGAATAGAAACTTCTGGCTTCTTCAATAAGACTTTCAAGGTGTGAGAGTTCTCTGGGATTTCCCAGAGACTCGCGAAGCTTTGGGAGATAGCTTTTTAGTTGCTGAGGGTTCTTAATGCCGAGAGCAAAAAGTATTAGGCCGTTAATTGTAAAGGTGCTGCCCTTTCCGTATTGATAGGCCTGTCGGGCGTTCTCAAATGGGATTCCTAGAAACTTTGCGGCTTCCTTTAGCTTGCTGTAGTCTTGAGGGTATAATGCCCTTAGAACGGCTTTCTGACTCTCTCGTAATGACTTCTCGAATTCTTCTGTTTTCAAAACTGACCTCTCTCCTTGTCCAATTTATCACAGTAGGTTCGTCTCGTCTAAGTATTTGAAATCAAATAACTCTCTTGACGTGTAATACTTTAGGTATGATAATACTTTAAGTATGAACAAGCTTCTGACGAAGATAATCTCAATCAATGGAGTAGGTATGATTCGGCTTTATATTTTTTTGATCACTTTCTTCGTTTTATTTGGATGTTCCAGTAGTCGAGTTGTAGTGGAACGAACTCAACCGGCCAAGGTTAGTTTGAATAAAGAAAGTTCTATTGAGATTCAGGCGATTGAAGGAGATAGCACAAACGCTTTTCGGGCTAGCGTATCTCAGTATCTACAAGAAAATACTTCCTTCAAGGTTTTTCATCATCAAGCACTGAATGAGCTAGTTGAGGGAAGAATGAGAGGACAGGCAAATAGGCAAACCTACCAGCAAGCTGATTATATAATTCGGGGTTCTATTATTGAGGTCGTTGACAGAAGTGTTGGCCCCAACGGGGAAACTCAATACATGGTGACATCCAGACCATTTTTGAATTTGATTCAAACAACAACTGGAGAGGTTATTTTATCCCGTCAGTTTATCGGCACTGGAATTTCTACAATAATACCCCGTGGGAGTTTTTCACCTGATAATGGATATTCGGATGCTGTATTATCGGCAAGAAGAGTTGCATTAGATAAGTTTGTGAAGATTTTTCATCCCAGTAAAACTTGGATGGAGGTCGATTTATTTGAGTTCTCAGATAAGAAGAAATTTTCAGAAGTTCAAAATCTGATTGAAGCTTCTCAATATGATTTAGCTCTTCTAAAGACGAGAGACTATCAACAAACTACGCATGACGAAGAGAAGGGCAAGGTCACTTTCTGTCTTGCGGTCATAGAATCCCTCATTGGGAATTTCACGAGATCAAGAGAGTTATTGATCCAGGCGAACGAATTATTTCCCGATAAGAGAATAATGGAGTATTTGAACCGAATTGAGAGTATGAAGGCTGAAAAGATAAGTTTTTCTAGGAGACAGGAGGGGGAATGAATCCAAATAATTCAAGCTACATTGAAGAATGGAAAATTCTTCTTTTAATACTACTTATCGTACTGATTATTTTTGTGGTGGCCTTCTTTCTGGGGAGAAGGCTCTATTCTTATTTTAGAAGGGCAGGATGGAAGCAGGAGATTTCGGATTTATCAAATGTCTTACCGATGAATAGGACGGGAAGCCATTGATAATGAAAGTCTAGGATAGGCGATTCTGGAATTTCTTAGAGTCAAAAAAAAATATTTAGTGTTTTCACTGAGACCTTTCTTCTCGATTTGATTAATGAGTTTCCCTGAACGGGCCTCGGTAACTTTATACTCATGATCTTCAGCTAATCGCCACATCTCTCAAGTGTCTCCAACTCGGATAACCCAGCACTCGTCCTCGATCTCTCTTACCCCTTTATCCTTCATTGGATAATTGTCAGGTTAGTTTATCGATCGATGTACCGCCGTTCGGTGAAGTCTGGACTTCTTTCAATCGTTAAAGAGATAATAGACTAAACTAAGCGGAGGTTTTTGCGCCATATCACTAAGATCAACTAAGTTTTTGCTAACAAAGTTTTATTTCATTCATTACATTGATAGTGAATATGAGGCCAAGGATGAGGATTCTATTCCCTTGAACGGTCTTGGATATCTTTACATTGGATATGGTGGTGTCGATGAAAAGAACTATGAAGAAATAATTGATACGGACAATACTTTCTTGTCTATTAACGAAGCAAGAATTGCCTTAGACAAAATAAGGAAAGCGTTAGCAACTAAAAAAGCGCCTCGCCCTGGCTTATTTCCCGGGCAGTAGATCACCAATTGAATAAATAATTATCATGCAGTGAGTATCCCGCAAGCAATACCAGCGCGCTTAGAGTATTTTTTTGAATCATGGTGGCTGGATGACCTTTGATACGGTCACGCCTATGAAAGAGCAAGATCCTACAAGCTGGCGTTGCGCTCTTTCTGAATACGAATATCAAAAAGAATCTGAGGGCACAATTATGTCTTTCCACAGCGGCTTAACATACTACTGGACAATTATGATTCACGATAGAATATTTCAACCAAGGCCTGCTATTTTGGATTTTTGCAGTAAGTTTGGCAGTGAGGAACATTTTCAAAGTAATTATCATTGCCTGATATAAAAGCTTGTATCTCAAATTTTATTGATTTTGCTGGGACTTACTCCATTTCAAAAAACCTTCTGATCTCGGCCTTTTTTGCCATAGCATCTTTTAAACCGATATCTACCAGTTTGCTTGTATAGGCCTTATCAAAAGCTATGTAACTCAAAAAATCAGCTCCCCGCTCTTTTGAAGCACCGATTCCTTTAAGTAAATATCTCATCATACGTGGGAATCTATTAAATTCACCGGTAGCTATAAGTCCTAAATCGACGGAAGGCTGAATAAGAAGTGCCGGAATTTTTTTTAAATGACTTGGTTGATTGGCCCTGACTTCTTCACTTATAAGTTCTAGGGTTGCATTAATTCTCTTTAGTCGTTCATAGTCGAATTCAATGGCATCTAGGAAAACTGAATTAAACATAACACCGGCAATATCTGAAAGAGTGATGGATTTCATTTCTACTTCCTGATTAAGTTCTCGCACTTCACCCCCACTTCTAAAATAGCGGACTCCGATTGAGAGTATTTTATCAGCGCCCAAATGAATGGCCGGACTTAAGGGGGTGTTGGATCTTATACCACCATCGCCAAAGTAACTCTTACCAATTCTCACTGGTTTGAACATGAGTGGAATAGCTGAAGATGCTAGAACATGCTCCAACTTCAGAGGGCCCTTGATTCCAATTCTGGAGCTTCGATTCCACTCGCTTGTTTCAAGTGAATCAAAAAAAGTAAGTGAGGTTCCAGTTGAATAACTAGTCGCTGTGACAGCTACACCTTCCAACGTTTTATTTAATATATTTTTATGAATCTGCTCATAATCTATATTGCCTTCAAGCAACTTGGTAAGTGGTGATGAATCGAGCAAGTGAGTTGATTCAGATTTTCCCAACATTCCACCAAAACTTAAATCTTTAATCCAGCCTGCCCCTAATGATGAAAGAGATCTAAGATCTGTTCGTAAAACCTGCTCAGGATTTAATTCATTCCAAATACCATTTAATTTTTCGACCTGATCTGCAAAACTTCCTGTACCGGAAGCTAATTGGCTGGCGTTGATTGCGCCTGCTGAAACACCTGTGATGATAGGGAAGGGGTGCTCTCCAAAGTCCTTACCTAGTATTTCTGAAATGCCTTTAAGTACACCTGCTTGATAGGCAGCGCGAGCGCCACCACCGCTTAAGACTAGACCGTATTTAGGAATATATTTCATAAATTTTAATTTCCTGAGTTTTCTTCTTTATACCACTTGTCCGAAATGTGCCAAGCCCGATGGAAGAAGATATTTTTCCACAGAAATATTAATTGAACTCAATAGTTAAGACCTACTCCAGGCTGCTTCTTCCACTTTAAAGGATGAAGTGCAAGGGGGGGGCAAGCAAACTGACGACTTGATTGAGTTGTGCGGAGTGTCACAAGATGAGTGTTAGATTAATGATAAATTCAGATAACCAGTCTTAACATGCTTATCCTGAAGCTATATTGTTCTCTCTTCAAATACAAAAATAAGGAGTAACAATGAGCCCGTCAGTAAAAAAAACAACAAGTCGCAGCTCCAAACGAAGAAAGGCTGCTATCAAAAATAGCAAAAAAGAAGCTTTGCCGAAATTCGTAAAAAACCTTGCTCGTTTGCCATTGAGTAAAAGAGTATTCAACCTTTTTAAGGTATATCCTAACAAGCTAGCTTCTTTTCAGGAATTGGCTCGTAAAAAAGTTGCTTCTACATTTTCATCAATTTGGAACTGATCTTTTATCGTTAGGCCAATTAGAAAGCATGAGGTGAATTGCATGGTGATTAGTCTTTGGACTTAAGAGGAAGGCGTGAATATTTGGCTGGCGTTCTATTTTTCTCTCTTTCCTTCAGACAGTTTGGATAAGAATCGGGCTCTTCGCTATTACAAGCTCCCTTAACGGTTTTAGAGCATAAATCTCTAACGGCATAGAATTCAGTCTACTTTTTTATTGCTGGCGAGCGGTGTCAGTGGCATATGTCGAAAGATGGCATTGGAATTCACTCTGCAGGGTGCAAATGCAGATTTTGTCGAAGATCGCTTAGTCCTTTAGATGTTCAAACGGTAGTCAGACTGATTTTATGATGTTAGTTGGTGGTTATGGAAAATCTCTGGGTCGAACTTAAGGGGAACATTATTATTGCTAGACTCAGAGGAGTTGCAACGCAGGATATTTTAAAGAAATGTCAGGATACAATATTTCAAATTGCAAAAGACACTGGATCTAATCTTGTTTTGTATGATGCCCTGGAGATGGCTACTCCTGATATAGACCTTGTGATGTCGCAATGGAAAACTTCTGATCTCGATGTTGCAAAAGACGTGAAACTCAAAAGAGCAATATTGGTGCCTGATACAAAACTGGCCTACCTTGCGAGACTGGCTTTTGGTGACGTCAATTACAAAGTTTTTTATAACGATTTATCCGCTGCCGTGTCGTGGCTGAATGACAGGGACTAATATTGAATTAAGTCTTTGGCGGCAGCAAGGATCTTATTCGTATCCGGAAGAGTCGCTCTTTCGAGAATGCGGTTGAAGCCAACCGGAGTAAATGTTGAACCAACACGTCTCACTGGAGCATCAAGATGCTCGAAAGCGCGTTCATTGATGACTCCAACTAGCTCACCACCGAACCCGCCGAACACTTTATCTTCGTGAACAACAAGCGCTCTGTGAGTTTTCTTAACTGTCGCCACGATCGCATCGTAATCAAGCGGGTTGAGTGAACGAAGGTCGAGAACTTCAACATCAAAGCCTTCTTTCGCAAGAGCTTCAGCAGCTTCAAGACAAAGGTGAACAGTGTTTCCGTAAGTGATCATCGAAAGTTGAGTACCTTCACGACGAACGCGAGCTTTACCAAATGGAACTTCGAAATCTTCAGGTACCGGAGTCATCGCGTATTTAGCGTTATAAAGAGACTTTGGTTCAAGATAAACAGTACAGCCACGGGAGCGCATAGCAGTTCTAAGTAATCCGGCAGCGTCGTCAGCAAAGGCCGGCACAACGACACGGATACCTGGAAGAGTTGTCAGAGTTCCCTCAATATTTTGTGAGTGATAAAGACCACCACCGATGTAACCACCGGAAGCGATACGTATTGTTACGTTAGGAGAGAAGGCACCATTACTTCTCCAGTAATCGTGAGAAGTCTCAACCATTTGTTCCATGGCGGGCCAGAAGTAGTCAGCAAACTCTGCCCCTTCAACTACCACGCGGATTTTCTCATCGAAACGAGACATACCGTTGGCAGTACCAAGGATGAAGTCCTCTGCGATCGGACCGTTGAACACGCGACTCTTTCCGAATTCCTGTTGCATACCTTTTGTTACATTGAAAATACCACCCTTGTCCTTGTTCGCCACATCCTGGCCCCAGATATAAGTATCAGGGTTGTGACGGAATTCAGCTTTAAGAGTTCCATTAATGGCGTCAATAAACTTCTTAGGCTCAGAAGCTTCAGAGTGAATTCCATCAGTATATTTGTGAGGAACATAAGGCTCAGGCACTACGTAATCCCAGATGGATTCAGGAGCCGGGTTCGGAGCTTTAACGGCTTTTGAGTGAGCATCAAGAAGAATAGCTTTTGCTTCAGCTTCGATTTTCTCGATTTCTTTTTCAGAGAAAATTTTTGCCTTAAGAAGTTCATTCTTAAATGCCGGAAGTGGATCTTGTGCTTTTGCATCAGCACGCTCTTTCTCGTCACGGTACCATTCGTGGTTATCAGAGTTAGAGTGGTTGCCGATACGAACACACATCGCGTGAACGATAACTGGTTCAAGATTCTTAAGCGCGTGCTCACGGGCCGTGATCATCGCATTAATAGAATCGAAAACATCTTTACCATCACACTTGATGATCTTGAGGTTTTTGAAACCAGAGAAGTTATCTGCCACTTGTTCGTTAGCAGTCTGATCAGCTTTCGGAACAGAAATTCCGTAGCCGTTATCCTGGAATACGAAGACGCAAGGAAGAAGCTCGCGGTCAGCACCAGTGATCGCTTCATAACAGTAACCTTCCGATACAGAAGATTCACCCTGAGATGAGATCGCTACACCTTTGTGCTTGTATGTTTTCATGGCACGGCCAACTCCTACAGCGTGAAGGATGTGGTTACCCGTACAAGAAGAGACGTTGTGAATGTTCCACTCTGGCTTAGCAAAGTGGTTAGACATGTGACGACCACCAGATGCAAGGTCAGTCGCTTTAGAAATACCGTTAAGGATAAGTTCTTCAGCAGTAAGACCAGCAGACAAAGCAGTCAGCATATCACGGTAGTAAGGGAAAAGGTGGTCAGTTTTTTTATCGAACACTTGTCCGATCGCAAGTTGAATTGCATCGTGGCCCGCATACGGCGCGTGATATGACCAACCAAGAGCTTGCTTAAGATAGTTCGGAGCACGTTCATCAATCATGCGCCCAAGGATCATCAGATGAAGCCACTTCTCCAGTGTCTTCTTATCTGTTTTTTTTATATCATGGTACTTAACGACCTTAATAACCATATGAACTCCAAGGGTGAATTGAAATTACCTCTGATGAATCTTCTTAAGAACGGATTCTAATACTTTCGGCATCAATTCCTTTAAGACTTCTACTTCTTTTGAAGTGAAATCTTTCATGATTTCATTTTCAAGCACCGAGTGAAGATCGGAGATTTTTTTTTGAATTATTTTTCCCTTAGAAGTAATAGTGATGAGTTTTGAGCGTCTGTCATTAGGGGCCGTGGTACGTTTGACGAGTCCAAGTTTTTCCAGACCGTCGATGAACTTTACCATGCTGGCCTTATCGATGCTCATTTCCTGACCCAATAGATGTTGATTGTATTCCCCGTAACCATTCAGGATATGAAGAATTCCACCTTGAGGGGGGGTCAGCTTGTGTTGACGTAGTGATTCTTCCAGAAGGGAGCGTAAGAGCACACCTGTCTTTGAAAGAGAATAGCAAAGCTTTGTCCTGAACAGAGGATGTAGCGTTGTTGGAATGATTTCCTTGATTAATTTTCTTTTAGGCATAAAACCTCATATAGGTCGTATCACAAATAGTTTGCGGCGCAAAGTATTTTATGCTAGGCTGGCACCATCGAGGTACATATGTTGCTTAATTGTTTTTTTCTGCTTTGTGCGGTCTTCGTAATTTCTGCAAAAGCAAAAAAACTAAATCTGCTTTTGCCTCATTCTAATTTTTAGTGGCTGTATCATACTGTTGCTGAGAGATAGCACCTGATTTATAGAGATCACTCAGACGTTTGAAATTTTTCTGAGACTCTTGAACAACTGCTTGTCACAAGACCCAAAGAAGACACCAATGAAACTAAAGATTTTAAAATAGTTCGATATATTAAATTTCGGATGTTTAAAAACTGATCGGGCCATAACCCATGAGTCCGACTGGATCGAATCACGAAATGCTCGAAGTTGTAAGAAACTCGAAAAGCACTCATTCTATGGAGACGTGAACATGAAATCTGATTTCCTCTCAGGCGATCGTCTTAAAGTACTTATTGTAGTTATTCTCGGCACTTTTATGGCAGCGATGGATTCTTCTATCGTAAATGTTTCAATTCCTTCGTTGATGACTTTTTTCCATGCTTCGGTAGAAGATGTTGAATGGGTTATTACCAGCTACATGTTGGGCTTTGCTGTTTTCATGCCGCTCACAGGATGGTTTCGGGATCGGATAGGAAATAAAAATCTTTATTTGTGGTCTTTAGGCATTTTTACCGTGGGCTCTCTCTTGTGTGGAATTGCCTGGAATTTACCCACACTTGTTATTGCTCGTTTGATTCAGTCTTTTGGGGGCGGAGCAATTATGCCGACATCCATGGCCATCATCGGTGAACATTTTAAGCAGCATGAAAGAGGAAAGGTGTTGGGATATTGGGGTGTTGGAGTAGTGATTGGTCCCGCAATTGGTCCAACGATTGGTGGTATATTAACTGAATATTTTGGCTGGCGTTCTATTTTTCTTATCAATCTTCCAATTGGAATATTTGCAATTCTTTATTCTTTGAAAGTTATTAAAAGAGATCTGCCCCACCTGCTCAGTAAAAATCCCTTTGATCATTGGGGTTTTATAAGCTTTGGATCTTTTCTCACTTTATTTCTTCTTGCTATTTCTTTTGCAGAAAGAGTGGGTTTCAGTTCTCTGTGGATTATTCTTTCCCTTTTTATTTCACTTATTTTTTTCGCTTTGTTTGTGTTGATTGAAATGAAAGTAAAAAATCCACTCCTCGATTTTCAATTGTTTAAAAACAGTGATTTCACGAAATGTATTTTAATTACATGCGTTAGATCGGTAGGACTCTTTGGGAGCGTATTTTTAATGCCTGTCTTTTTTCAGCATGTGCTTTTAAAGTCAGAAACAGAAACGGGTATGCTTCTTTTTCCAAGTTCTGTTCTGCTTGCGCTCACCATGCCTTTTGCGGGTCATTTGAATGACAAGTATGGCCCCAGACTTCTTTCTGTCGCTGGATTAGTTTTATTGAGTTCATTTATGTTTTTTTATTGCAATCTCTGGCCTGGGATGAATAGCTTCGAGCTTATATGGCCGACACTCTTTCGCGGCCTTGGTCTTGGACTTTTAGTGGCGCCCATTACGGCCACAACCATCAATGCTGTTCCCAAAATTAAAATTGCCATGGCCTCAACGATGTCATCCATTGTTCAGCAGACCTCAGCTTCAATTGGAATTGCTATTTTAGCTTTCATCGTATCAAATACAGCTTGGGGCCAGCTAGATGGAGTGGCAGATAGTCGCAGGAAGGATTATAACAATCTCCGTAAATCCAAATATTCTCTCCTCCCGCATCGGAACACATTTTTATTACCGTTTGTTTATAATTGGATGCCGAATGAACAAATTTATCAGGCCGTCAAAAATGTTGAGCCGGGAAACAGCAACAAGAGATTCTATAAGAATACTGAGGCCGAATTTCAAATTAGTTTCGCCGTTCCAATTGTAAGAGACTTGAACGAGCGGGATTGGGATGTCATGTTTGCATACACACATCATTCATGGTGGCAGATCTATAATTCAGCCTGGTCCAGACCATTCCGGGAAACGAACTATATGCCGGAGCTTTTCACCCGATACGTATACAGTTCTCCTAAAATGATTTTTGGGTTACCACTTGAAGCTATCGACTTCGGGTATATCCACCAATCCAATGGTCAAATCCAGGCTTTATCACGTAGCTGGGATAGGCTCTTTTTTAGGAGTTTCATTAGGATTAAAGATTTTGCAGTATTGTTGACCGGGTGGTACCGCCTGCCGGAAAAGAGTGATGAAGATGATAACCCCGATATATACAACTTTATGGGGGTAGGGGACCTTGAAATCATAAAAAAAATAGGTGTTCATCATTTCCATCTGAAGACACCGCTTTTTTCCCATCACTACAGTGTCGATTTAAAATATTCTTATCCCCTGCAAGATGGGCTGAGGTGGTATTTGAGCTTTCAATCTGGATACGGTCATTCTTTAATTGAGTACAATCACAATATTCAAAGAGCCGGTATTGGATTTACGTTAGAGAATTTTCTTTATTAGTGAGAGGTCAAGAGAGATGATCTTAAATGAACCATAAGCACCATCGTGATTTTTTTTAACTTCTGTATGCTGACGTGCTCATGAGTGTGCAATAATGTACTCACGATTTAATATCCTCTAAGGCATTTTCAATAGCGTCAATAAGGACAGGATCTTCCGGTTTTATGTCCGGTGCAAATCGAGCCAAGATTTTCCCGTCTCTATTTATTAAAAACTTCTCGAAGTTCCACATGATGTCTTTCGTATCTGCACCAAATAGCCCAGTCTTTTTCAAAGTCTGGACTAACTTGCTGATAGGCTTAGTCGTGGTTACAGGAGATGTCTCAGTGAGAAACCTAAATAGTGGATGGATACTTTCTCCCTTAACGATAACCTTTTCGAACATCGGAAATTGCACTCCATAGCTCATCTGACAAAACTCATGAATTTCTTCATTTGATCCCGGTTCCTGTCCATTAAATTCGTTGGCCGGAAATCCCATTACAATTAATCCCTTATGCTTATACTGTTGATAAACTTTTTCGAGTCCTTCGTACTGTGGTGTAAGGCCACACTTCGAAGCGACATTCACAATCAAGAGAACATTACCCTTATAGTCGTTAAGATTTCGTTCAGTTCCATCAATCTGTCGAAATTTTAATTCCTTTGCATTAGTCATAACGTCGATCCTGTAATTAGAGTAGGAGAGTTGCTATAAAGATCACGCCAGATCTATCTTAACTTCGATGTTACCTTTGGTTGCTTTAGAGTAAGGACACGTTTTGTGGGCTTCATCTATAAGCTTTTGAGCGACGAATTTCTCAACGTTAGGGAGAGTAACAAATAAATGTGCAGTAAGATCTGCTTCTCCGTTTGTCATGACTAAACCAACTTTTGCAGTTACTTGTGACCCAGTCGTATCAAGTTTTTTTGCTCTACCAAGGTAAATAAGTGCATTCTCATAGCATGCAGCATAGCCAGCCGCAAAAAGTTGCTCTGGGTTCGTATGTTGATCATTGCCGCCCATGGATTTAGGTAGAGACACTCTTATATCTAGAATTCCATCACTAGATTTAACATGGCCTTCACGCCCTCCTTGAGATGTCACTACCGCTTCATACACTTTACTCATAAATTATCCTTTGCTGACCTGAAAATACCTTGCATGCAAACTATTGTATAACTTTTGGAACTAATTGCAATTACTTTGTGTACAAGATATGATGAGCCTATGAAATACGATAACTTAAAGCTCAAAAATCAACTTTGCCACCCGCTTTACAGCATAGCGAATGCAATAGTGAGGGCGTACGACCCATATCTTAAAAAACTTGGTTTAACATATGCTCAATACTTGGTGATGTTGTCACTTTGGGAGGAAGACGGAGTTACAATTTCACAGATATCAGAAAAGACCTTTTTTGACTCAGGAAGCTTAACTCCTCTGATAAAACGTTTGACTGATAAAGGGTATATTTCAGTTAGCTCTTCAAAAGTAGATCTAAGGCAAAAGATGGTATCGCTTACAAAGAGAGGCGGAAAGCTTAAGGATGAAGCATTGGTGCTCGTTGATGAACTTAGTGCTTGTTTTTCTTCAATCACTTACAGTGAAAGTATGACTTTAAAAAAAATCCTAAATAAGCTCACTTCTGATTTAATAGATAAATAATACTTGTGCAAAGCAGGATCGTAATTCTATGAAAAGTGAATTTTGGGTAG
>DIVA01000048.1 GCA_002435705.1 Bacteriovoracaceae bacterium UBA6144 | reverse complement strand
GGGAAGCCCTTGATCATCTCGATAACCTCGCCCAACCTCAGCTGGAGTCGAGTGAAAAACTCGCGATCATCTCCTTTACTCCGCTTTTGACGATGATCAAAAAGAAAGCCAATAACCGCTTTCATTTTACGGCCTGTATGAATGAATTCTTTTTGCAACTCGGGGATGCTCTTCACCCCTCGACTCGCTTCTCGTACATGGGGCCCTGGCATATTGTTCTTTTTATTCAAAAGAACTTCATCGAGCGTGAGTTTAATATGGCCCGCGACGTAGTGAATGAATTTCCTTTCTGGAGATTTTTTGAAGATGAGACAAAACTTCTAGGCGTTGAGGCTAAGCCGAGCATTAAAATTCTCGCGCCCTCGGCGGTGAATTACCTTCGGACCCTCGAGCGCGAGTTCGATGAATTGCCGATCCTCGAGGCTCAGGCCAAGATGCAGCAGCGTCTTCATCAGCCAAGCTCACACTAATCTATGCGTGAGCTCAGTCGACTTGATATTTTTGGGGAGCGACTCGCTTCTAATTACGAAGTCATTCAATCCCTCGCTCCTCAGGCGCGGATATTGCCGATGGTTAAAGCGAACGCCTATGGCCACGGTCTCCAGAAGATTTCTCAGTTCCTCCTCCACGAATGCCTTGCTCCTGCTCTCGGAGTGGCCAGTCTGGGTGAGGCTTTAGAAATTAAAACAGACAGACCTGTATGGGTTTTTTCAGAGACCCTCTTGCAGCCGCAGTTTGCTAGTCACTTTAAGAAAAATATCTATCCTGTGGTCTCAGACCTCACAGGACTAGAATTTTTCTTGAGCGCCCCGGAATTTAAAACTCATCCCTTGATGATGAAAATTGATACGGGCATGAATCGCCTAGGGATCGCTCGTGAGGAGTGGCCAGAGGCCCTGAAACTTATTGTACAATCTGGTCGCCAATCGATTCAGCATTTAATGAGTCATTTTGCGACTTCCTATTACCAGCAGAAAGCGGGAGATATGATCAGTCGCCAGATGCAGTGTTTTAGAGAGGCTCAAAGTTTTTTTGCATCAAGCTTCACGATTGAAGAAACGTCGATGAGCAACTCCGGTGCTATCGAGCAAGGACTGATGGTAGAGGAGAGTTGGGTGCGGCCGGGGCTCATGCTCTATGGACCCGGAAGTTTTAAAACTCAAACAAAAATGATCTCGCGTTTTTCAACGCGAGTGATGAAGCTCAAGGCTTACGAGCGAGGCACGCCGATCGGGTACGGTGTGTACGTGACGCCGGAAGCCGGACTGATTGCTCTTTTACCAATTGGCTACGGCGATGGATTTTTTACTCAAAGCTCAGGCTTCAATCTTAAAATCAATGGGATTGAAGGTAAGGTTTTCGGACGCGTGAATATGGACATGACAGCCGTCTTTTTTAAACAAGAAGCGGCGGGAAAAATTAAAGTTGGAGACGAAGTCGTGTTGTGGGATGAAAATCCTCAGGAATTACTCGACTGGGCCACTCAGATGCAGACGCACTCTTATCAGGCCATGTGTGGCATCAGTAGTCGCATTCCGAGAGTTTATCATTTAGGATAATGCTATGACTTTTTTACAAACATACGTAGAGGCTTTCGGGGCTTATATTCTGGGTGGACTCTCAGGACTCGGTCGCTTCACGCAATTCACCGGAAAAGTTTTCTTTTGGGGAGCCAAGCCTCCCTTCCGTGTGAGGCTTCTCATTGAGCAGCTTTTTTTCATTGGAAATAAATCACTCTTCATCGTGGGTCTAACTTCTTTGTTCTCGGGCATGGTGTTTGCGCTGCAAATGTATCTAGGTGTATCGGCGATTAATATGGATTCGATTGTCGGTCCCATCGTCGCGATCTCGCTGGCCAAAGAGCTGGCCCCAGTGTTTGCAGGCCTCGTTGTGGCCGGTCGCTGTGGCAGTGCCATGGCCGCACAGATTGGAAGTATGAAAGTGACCGAGCAGCTTGATGCTTTGGAGGTCATGGGAATTAATCCGCATCAATACCTTGCAGTTCCACGAGTCTTAGGGGCGACACTTTCAATGCCGATGCTTTGTGCTGTGTTTATGTTGGTGGGAAATTTTGGTTCATGGCTCACAGGTGTACATATTCTTGGCATCGATGAAGTGATGTATTTTCAAAAACTCTCGGACTTCATGCGATTGGGTCACGTGGCTGAGGGACTTATCAAGGCTGGATGCTTTGGATTTCTCATTGGTCTCATTGGAAGCTACCATGGTTTTGAAGTTTCTGGAGGAGCCGAAGGCGTAGGGCGCGGCACGAACCTTGCGGTGGTGTGGGGTATGGTCACAGTGCTTGTGAGTGATTATTTCATCTCAAGCTTTCTCACAAAGATTTTATAAATGACTGATGCGATTATATTTAAAAATGTAACTAAGAGATACGGAACCGCCACGGTTTTAAATAATCTTAGCTTCTCCATTAAAGAAGGTAAGATCACCACGATTCTGGGGTTCTCTGGTGCCGGCAAATCGACTCTCATGAAGCACATTCTTGGTCTTACTATCCCAACGGAAGGGCAGATCACTTCTCTGGGTGTGAATATGAATGATCTCGATGAACTCGGTCTGAGAGAATTTCGTCGCAACTTCGGGATGGTCTTTCAGTACGCTGCACTCTTTGACAACCTCACGGCGTATGAGAACGTGGCTTTTCCCTTACGTGAGTTTACTAAACTTAAAGATGCAAAAATCCGTGAGAAAGTGGACGATCTTCTCGAGGCGGTTGAACTTGTTCCCGAATCTTGGCACCGTCTACCATCTGAACTCTCAGGGGGGATGAGGAAACGTGTGGGCTTGGCCCGTGCTCTGGCGCTCGAGCCTCGCGTGATGCTTTATGATGAGCCGACCTCAGGTCTTGATCCTATCAGTACCCAAGTGGTGTGTGATTTGATTGTGGATACCGCTAAACGCAACGCAGATAAAAAGTTGACTTCTTTGATCATCTCTCACGATGTGCGGGCCAGTTTGAGGATTTCTGACTTTATTATGTTCCTCGAACGCGGTTCTATAGTTGAGTATTGTACTGTGGAAGAATTTCGCGAATCAAATAACCCAACCATACGCAGATTTCTTGAGTTGTGAGCGTTTTCGATTATCATGGTAAGAGGCACAGGAAGTGTCTGAGATTTCATGGAGTGAAATCATTTGAGTGAATTAAAAGTTGGTCTTCTCGCATTATTCGCCCTTTCAGCCGTCGTCTTTATGTCGCTGAAAATTACATCCAATCAAGCTGGATTTGGTTCTTATGTTCCTTATCAGGCGATGCTTGATGATGCCTCTGGCGTGATTGAAAAAACTCCGATCAAAGTGGCCGGTATCAATGCCGGACGAATCAAAGGGATTAAGCTTCAAGGCAACAAGGCCCTGATTGATTTTGAAATGCGTGACAACATTAAGATGACTCCAAACTCCAAGCTCCAGGTGAAGAGTCAGGGCTTTTTGGGTGATAAGTATCTGGATATTGATCTCGGGGAACCGAGTGATGAAAAACTTCCTCCGGGCTCGCTGGTCAATGCTCAAGTGGCCGGTGGTTTGGATAGTATCGGAAAAGACGCCGGGGC
>DIVA01000125.1 GCA_002435705.1 Bacteriovoracaceae bacterium UBA6144 | reverse complement strand
CTCACGCTGTGCAAGGAGAGAGAGGATGTCTTGTTTAAAATCAAAGCGATTTTTGTTTCTGCGGCATTCATCACTGCAATACTTGATTTCAGCCCAATTCTTTTCCCATTTTTTTCGATAGCTCATGCCCCGACCGCAGCTCTGGCATATTTTGTCTACTTCCATGGGGGGATTTTATCCTGCGCAGTGGTATTTGGGCTATCATGAACATGTGTTATGGATATAATTTAGCTCATAAAGTTATGCTTTACCTTTATTTCTCCTTTTTAAGGAATTGCTATGTACGGAAATTCGAGAGAGTACTCCATCCAGCCCCATTGTCCTTGGTATGAAGCTCAGCAAAGCTATGGCCCACCTAACGTGAAGTGGTGTGAAAAAACCCAGTGTGCATGGGTCAATGAACCCGCAAATGCTTATTCTAATGCAGGCTATCTCATCGCTGGCGCTTTGATCATGGTGAAGCTCTCTCAGGGGAAAGATCGACTGATGAAAGAGCTGGGGTTGATGATTTTTCTCATGGGCCTAGGATCATTTATTTATCATGCTACCAATAACTTCTTTACTCAGTTCTTCGATTTCCTTGGAATGTTTCTCATGACCTCAATTGTCATGGGAGTTTTCACCAAAAGAATTCGTGGAGAAAATATCCGCTCTCACTATGCCTACTCTTGGATGTATCTTTTTTTAAATACTTTTCTCTTTTGGGTTTTTCATTTTAATCAAATCCCCATCCAGTTCACAGTGGTCGTCAATACGGTTGTTCTCATTAGCATGGAAGTTTGGGGAAGAATCAAAGAAGAGAAATCTCCACGGCTGACTCATTTCATGGGGGCCATCATCTCTCTTGGTATTGCCCAAGTCTTCTCGGGGCTAGATCTCAAACGCACATGGTGTGAACCTGATAATCTCATCCTCCATGGCCATGCTCTCTGGCATATGATTGGAGCTGTAGGAATGGTATTTTTAGGATTCTACATAAAAGAGTTGATCAAAGTTAAAGAGAGTAAATGAAAAATCCTCGCTTCTCGCAGAAGACGCTCGACTTTCTCGCGCTGGCACAAAAGCAGAAGAAAGTTGAGTGGCTTGAGAAGCATCAAGAGGATTATCATTCACTCGTTGTCTCACCCATGAAGGCACTGGCCGAGCAGGTGAGTGCCTTCATGGAGCTTGAGTTAAAAAACTATAAATTTAAAAAAAGAAACATCGGCAACATCAAGCGGCCAGCTGATCGAGTGAAGGATAAAGGACCCTTTAAAGATTTTTTGACCTTCGGGGCTGATCGAGACTCAGGCTCACGCTTTGAAGATCTCCCCAGTCTTTATTTCATGATCTCTCCGCGCGAAGGGGAGATCTTTTCTGCGGGTGGACTCTATATGTCTAGTCACGCGCAAACAAAAAAGATTCGCCAGTGGATTGATGCGAACCCTAAGGCCTTGATGGATTTATTCAAAGATAAAAAATTCTCGAAGGTTTATAAAACTCTGGGAGAGGATCATAAACTTAAAACGAAACCTCGTGACTATGCCCTAGATCATCCCAGAATTGAGTGGCTCAAGCTGACGGGGTTTTATGTTTATCGACCCATCCCCAAAAAAGAGATCTTTTCTCCCAATTTTGCTGAAATCTTGATCAGGGACTGGAGAGAGGCGATAAAATTTAATAATTTATTGGATGACTGGCTTCACACAAGTCCCGGACAGTCTTCACAGAAAATCCTAGAAAAACCATCATTTGGCCTTCATCCCTATGACTGGGAAGACTGAATAATTCCTTTAAATACATATAGATAGAGGCATTCGACTGGACCGTGTAGAATTCACACGGTTTAGGGATAGCTTTCACAGAAATGATATATTTGTGAAAGTAATCGAAGGTCTTTGTGAAATTCACCGAGATTTTTCGAGCCTCTCTGGGCATAAGTGCTTTCAACGAAACACTTAATTCCTGAGGAGGAAATTATGAAATCACTAATCGGACTTATGCTTTTAACTCTTTCTGTCACAGCTTCTGCTCGCACACTCTCGGCGAAATCGTCTTGGGAAGCGATTAACAAGAGCTGGGACCACGTTGTTCGCACTCCATCAGTTCCAGGCCAGGCGCTTGGCGGTCTTTTCAATATCTGTGTGGATGGAGATGTTCTCCGTACAATTGCTCCGGTGAAGTATTGTGTTGAAGGTCGTTCAGTAGAAGTGAACTACGGCGAAGGCTCAATCGGTTACGACTATGTTTGTGACAAGTATGAACTTTCTCACGCCTCTATGCCTCGCCTCACATCTGTTCCTGAGTGTGCTCAGTGGGTTAACGAAGGTGACAATCTTGTTTGCGCTAAGTTCACAACTAAGCCTTACTTGATCCCTCTTTCATATGTTCTTGATGTTGAGACATTTGGTGGTGACGCTAGCTTTCAATTAGCTTTCAGAAAAGCTCTTGAAATCCCAGCTTGTAAGTAATTAATCATGGCCCACACTCCACGGTGTGGGCCTTTTTTTAGGAGTTAACGTGGAAGGGACACTTTTTGATTTTAAAGACTACAGGGAGTATCTCACGAAAGTGATGATGCCTAATGGTCCTTATCAGCAAAAGGGATCCAACCTTTCTCGCTGGTCAAAACGCCTTGGTCACTCATCACCCAGCCTTCTCTCCATGGTACTTAAAGGCGAGAGAACTCCGAGCGATGATTTAGTTGAAAAACTTGTACAGGAACTTAAGCTTAATCGTTCAGAAGCTAACTTCCTGAGACTGAGAGTTAAGATCGAGCGCCTCGATCGTAAGGGCAAGTCGACCGAAGAATTAAGAGAAGAAATTGAGTCATTAGTAAAATCAGTTTCTAAGGTAAAGCGCGCCGTCGTAGGCCTCTCGGCTTTTGAGTCTATTGCCCAGTGGTACTGTGTGGTCATTAAGCAACTCATCGAGATTGGTGACTTTGTCGAAGATCATGAGTGGATCTGTCGCCGTCTACGTAATAAAATTCGTCCACACCAAGTAAAAAAAGCAATCGAACATCTTGAAGCCATGGGCACCATCGCTCGTGGCGAGGACGGGAAACTGTTTGTTGTTCATGCCATCACAACACCGACTGAGATTCCAAGCCCAGCTATTGTCCAACACCATCTTGGTATGATGGATCGTGCGAAGGAAGCGATTGAAGAGCAAAAAGTTGCCGATCGTTGTTTTCGCTCTCTTACGCTTAAAGCGCGCTCAGAGGACATGGGACAGGTAAAAAAAGAAATTAATGATTTCATCGAAATGATGAATGAAAAATACGCCGCCGATGAGGCTCAATCGGTCTATCAACTTAATATTCAATATTTTGAACATACTTGCGAAACCGTCAGCGGGGAGAGAATTCAATGAAAATCATCTTTATACTTTTAGGTGTCATCACTTCTCAGCTCTCCTTGGCAGAGACCCGTCTCCAGCCACGAATTCCTACTCAAGCAGAACTGAAGCCAGAACCCGCGAGACCAGTTGATCTGATCGAGCGAGTTCAGGTTTGCGGCAACGGTCGTTGCCAACAGGTTCCGGTGAGAGAGATTATCCGCCAGATTCAAGAGGATCGTGCTCGCGGCGGAGACATTATTGGCAATGGTGGTGGGCTGGGGGAGATGAATTTTGTATACGCCCTTTCTAACTTGGCTGACTTTATCACTGACACCGTTAAGAATGAGAACATGAACGGAAGAGACGCAGATAATCTTCTAAAGATTGCGGCACTCTCTCGTCGTGAAGCAAGAAAAAAAGATAAGTTAATTTTTATTTCAGCACAAAAAAACCCAGAAATTTTCTCAACGCATGCTCACGAAGAAGCAAGGCTTGCTGTGACTGGCTCTAGTGCCACGGCACCAATCTTCGTGAATCTTGATATGCTCTATAAAAAAATATTTGATATGACTGAAGTCATGGCGCTTCCCGAGATGATTTCAATTCTGGTCCACGAACTTGGTCATCAGGTTGGCATCGAAGATCACGCCTATCTTGATTACCTTGGAGCGCGCGTTCGTCGAATGGTCAGCCGTGATATCAATCGAATCTCTAGACCCTTAGGTGAAAAAACAAAATTTGAATTTTTGAGCTTTAGTTACTGGAGTCAAAACTTTCCAAAACTTCAGCTTGCGATAGAAGGAAACCTAAAAGACTTTAGTGCTGATCTTGCACCTCTCATGAAGTGCTCCGATGGTAAGCGCCCAGTCTCTATGAGAATGTCTAATCAGCACCTGGCTGCTCCGGTTGGATTTAATGGTAATTGGGTTGTGCCATTTAGAGCATGGATAGAACTCGCGTGCTTTAGTAATGGTAACGTGATCATTGAGCACAAAACGCTCGTGCTTGATACGGTGATATCTGAAGAAGAGAATTATTCAGTCAGAGTTATTCAAACAGATCTTAGAGACGAATAATTAAGCAATTTTAAGTTTCGGTTTTACTTCACCTTGAGATCTTTTGATTCTTGCAATCAAAGATCTCACGGTTAAGTTCTGGCCAATAGAATCTAATCGAAAGCGTGCTCCAAAACCAACTCTGTTATTAAGAGCGTGCTTATTCATAACTTCAATCGTGACGTTTAACTTAATCCCGAATGCCTCGAGGTACACATTGAGGTGATCACCGATCTGGACCTCTGGATGATCTTCAATAAACAATCCTGACTTCGAGATATTTAAAACATTTGTTTGGAAAGTGAGATCCGACTTACTCACCGTACAGGGAAGCATGACATTATACCGTACCATCGGTTCCCACCATCTTACCCTTGCATCGAAGAATGGACGACGTGTGCTAGGGAGAAGGAAGTAGAGAAAAACAGCAAAGGATAGACCCGTTATAATGTAGTTGTAGATAAAAGGCTTATCACTGTTGTAAGGCCAGGTGTATTTTTCATAGGTCGCTATAGAGTAGAAAATATAAACAAGCACACTCATGAAGGCGTAGTAATTAAATTTTCTAAGTTTGAGTATTAGCAAACCTGCTAAGGGGTAAATCAGCCAAAAATCGATGACTTCTAAAAAAGACTCTCGGGCCATGAGGTTTTGAATGATCACCTCGTAATCAAATTGAGTCGTTACTTTGAAATAGAGAATTTTTATTAATGGCTCAACAATACAAAGTAGCGACACGAGAGTGAAGATTAGAGGTTTTTTTCTCATCCAATGATTCTAAGGCAAAACCCAATAGTTTCAAGAATAGATATAGATGACTGATATTACATGAGCTTTTTAGATGGATTGGCGCCTATAGTGCCAATAAAATGTGAGGTGGGTATAAGTGCCAACACTTATACCCACACTCATCTTAATCAAGGCAGTAGCGTACACTGTAGCGAATGGACTGGGCATCTTGACCGGGATTACTTTGATCGAATTCCAGGTCATTTTTCAGAAAAGCGATTTTTCGAGTGAAAAGTCGCTCCATCTTCTTCCACACATCAATCGTGTTGGTGAACTCGATGGCGGTTTGTTCGCTCTTGAAGTAGCGAACATGCTCGGGTTCGATTTGAACCACCCAAAGATCTTTCTTTTCCTTCCTAGCTGGACTAACACGCGGACTTGAATCTGACTTCATGACTCATCCTTTGTTAGAAATAAATGGAGGGCGAAAACAAGAACAAAAATTTTTTACTTGGGACCGTTCAGCGGAGAACCTGCGAACAAGCTTATCGTAACATCGTTAGCAATCTTTAGATAGCGTAGAGTTTGTTTCCAGGATTTAGACAAAACAGCAGAGCGGTAAGCTCAGGTAATAAGATGTCTTAATAAAGCGGCAAAGTTTACCGATGCGGCAAGCATGGGTTTTCGCGTTAACACCAATACTCCCGCGCTCGCCTCTCAAAGGGCCATGAATGTCGTCTCTCGTGAGACGCAGGAGAGCTCGTCAAAGCTCGCCAGCGGGCAGCGTATCACGAAAGCAGCTGATGATGCTGCAGGCTTGGCGATTTCAGAAAAAATGAAAGCTGAGGTTCGCTCTTCTCGCCAGGCCAATCGCAACGCTAATGATGCCATCGGTTTAATTCAAGTCACGGAAGGTGCCTTGAATGAGTCCACTAATATTCTTTCACGACTCAAAGAGATCGCCATCCAAGCTGCTTCTGATACCGTCTCTGACAGTGAAAGACGCATGTCCAACCTAGAGTACGAGGGACTTAAAAGCGAGCTTGATCGCATTGCCAACGTCACCGAGTTCAACGGGAAGAAAGTCATTAATGGCAGCAATATGCAGATGGATTTTCAAGTGGGCGTAGGTGAGAACAGTGATGATGATCGGATCAGCTTTAACACTTCACGCTTCAATGCCACTGCTCAGGCGCTAGGGGTTGCGAGCTTCAATGTGCTTTCTAAGTCTTCTGCCCAAGCCACTCTCGATAGCATCAATCAGGCTTTTGACAAAGTTGCAGGTCAAAGATCCTTTCTGGGTTCAGTTCAGAATCGATTGATTTCAAGTTCTAATAATCTTGGCATCTATACGCAGAATATGGATTCAGCCAACTCGCGCATCCGTGACCTTGACTACGCTGAGGAAACGGCTAAACAGGCCCGTAATTCGATCCTGGGTCAGGCCGGAACGGCGGTGATGGCACAAGCCAACACTCACGGGAGCACGGCCTTAAAGCTGCTCTAATTAATCGTGAGAGTCAGACCCGTTTCACCTTGAGTGCAGTTGTAAGTCCCAGACCAGCTTCCTCGAAAAGATTGATCTGCCGTTTCTTTCCGAAGTACAAACTCTAAGCAGCCTTGAAATTCAATTCTTCCACGAAAGGTGTTAGTCGCTTTGTCGATGTTCCCTTTGAGGGGAACCATGTCATAGTTCGCCGGACGTTTAATCCAGCTTGATCCACCCAGCTGTAACTGACCGGTGGCTTCGTCAAACGTTCCATTCATGTGATAGGAGCCAGAGGGGAGAGAGGGATTCGATTGAGTGGGATAAAAATTAAAGATCGCATTCACCGCCACGATCTGAGCTTTTGGTTTGCTAGCTTCTACCACCGGTGCTTGAGTTTTTTTCTCCACGGGCTTGGCTTCTACGGGCGTCGGAGTCTTTGTCTGCAAAAGTGAGAGGAAGATCATCACAAAAAGCAGGTCAAGCAGAGAGGTGAGTTCGACCGTTGGTCGTTTTCTTCGTCTGATCATGAGAGATATATTGTAGAGAGGATTCTTCTACACTCACTGCTTTCAAAAATAACTCTTTCAATCTTGGCCTGGAAGGTACTCTCAATCACCATAAAAATAATTGAAAATGAAATGCCTAGGATGGTTGTATCCATCGCCAGTACGAAGGCATTTGAAAGAGCCGAGACATCGATGGTTGCTCCGGGCTGAAAAGATGTTTGGGCAATGGCCAGGATGGTGCCAAGGATCCCTAAGAGGGGAAAAATTTGAACCAGCGTAGACATGATGCTGGCATAGATTTCAATCGTATAATGACGATTATAGAAAGGACGCTCGTTAATCCTTTCTGCATTTTTATGAAAGTCTTTTTTCATTTCTGGATGAGAGGAGAGTTTATTGGTGATGAACTGCAGGGAAGATTGAATTTTCTCATGGACATGCTGGGTGGAATCCTTGTCCGGAGCATCACTGAAACCTTTCAGGAGATTATCAGTGACATCTAATAAAACCATTTGGTGTTTTTTGAGCATAAAAAACACTGAGGCGATCAGGTAAATTTCAATGGCCGCAAAGCCATAGATAATAAGAAAAATATTATTCGTTAGAATGTTGAATAAGCCGTACAGAGAAGCATTCACCAGGACTCCTTTCGCATAAACTACTCTAGTAGTTTAATACAAAAGGGTTCTGGTTAAAGATAGAATTTAGAATAAATTAGCTATACTAGAGTGAATTGATATCCTGAATCAGTGATTTAAGGGCCACGTCAAACTGCTCTAGGGATTGCTTCTTGGCCATATTCAAAAATATTCCAGCTGGGGCCAGAGCTGGTTTTGCCACATGAGTGGTGTTGATGAGTGTGAGTTTAATTTCTGATGAATTTAATCTTTTGACCTCAACTCCTACGTCTAGTTTTCTGAGATAGCCTGAGAGACCTGAAAGATTAATTTTTTGTGACTTGGTGTCGTAGGCAAACAGATCTCTTTCATCTGAGGCAAAAATTTGTAAACTTCTAATGGTTCCATCATTCTCTTTAATGGTGGTATCGAACTTTTCTCCTGGCAAACCTCTGAGATTTTCACTGATAGGTCCAGCATGAATCGTTTGCGCCCTTGAAAGAGACAGTCGTTTAAAGCCTGCTGAGATAGAACGGATATCGGGGTTTGATTTTTTTAATGTACACTCAACACGCAAGACCCCTTTATACAGACCTTGAGTCACCACAGCAGGATTAACCCAAGAAACAGGTCCACAGGTCTGAGCAAAGGCAGTTGTGCTCAATAGACCTAGAATGATGGCATAAAACATAAAGGCTCCTCGTAGTTGAGGAGCCCTTATATCAATAAAGCGGATGCTCACTGAAGAAATTGTAAAATTTATAAGACTTTTTTGGCTTCCAAAAACTTAAACACTCCCATTCCGCCGAGCATAGAAGCGATAAACCACAGAATATTGGTATCTCCACTGACTGCCGCAACAAATGAGGGACCAGGGCAGATGCCCGCCCATCCCCAACCGAGACCAAAGATGGCCGCTCCAGCGAGGAGCCTTAAGTCGATATCTTTTTTAGTGGGTAGATGAAATTGAGCATCCAGCAAAGGTGTGGCACGTTTACGGATAAGGTAGAAGGCAATTGAGTGTAAAGCAATCGCTCCACCCATGACTCCCATGAGAGAGTAATTCCAGCTACCAAAAATATCTAGAAATCCTCTCACCACATGCGGCTGAGTCATTCCACTGAGCGCCAGACCAATCGCAAAAATAAAACCGACAACAAAAGTGATAAGGGGTCTCATAGTTCACCTCTCAAAGATTTATAAATAAGCACGCTCAAAACTCCAAAGCCAATAAAGGTTAAGGTCGAGAGAATGGAGCGAATAGAGAGCCGAGAAATACCGCAGACGCCATGACCTGAAGTACAGCCATTGCCTAACAATGTTCCAAATCCGACTAAAAAGCCTGCTATAATATAGTCAACTGTGCTGGCCTGAGAGAGGTTCACAAATTGCTCTGGCTTTAAATAGAAGAGAAGTGCCCCACCACTCAAGAGACCAATAAAAAAAGCCAATCTCCAATCGAAATCATTCTTTTTTGGTGCAATGATTCCACCTAAAATCCCACTTATGCCTGTCACGCGCCCATTGAATAGCAGCATGATACTAACAGCCAGACCGATAATCAGTCCTCCGATAATTGCATTCACCATATTTTAGCTCCTTTAAGGATATTCTTAAGCTCAAACCAAGAGTAAGGAAGTCGAAAAGCTTTGTAGCCTTTTTTACGTAATTGAAAAACACTGTCAGCCGACAGAGCACAAAATCTGCCGCGGCAAAAGATGAAAAGAGTTTTAGTCTTATTAAAATTTTCCTTACTCAATTCACTCGCTGGTATCTGCTGATAAAATGAAAGATGGCTAAAGGGGGAATCTTTCGCTTCATCGTCAGGACGCACATCAATGATGAGAGCAGAGTTTTCTTTGAGACGTTTCACGAGTTCCCCACTCAGTTCCCAGTCAATATCCCCATAGGTCTCATCAGTTTTTAAATTAAGCTCAGGATGCAATTCTTGTAATAGATCTTGGGCTTTCTCCCAGAAATGGAGGACAGCGGTCTCCAGAGTATAAAGTCGACGCTGGCCCACAACACTGACTTTCACCAGACCAGCTCCATACATCTTTCTTAGGTGCATGGACGTGTTGGCGACACTTTGACCAATCTTATCAGCAAGAACTTCCACACTGAGAGGTGACTGAGATAGAAAATGAATAAGCTTAATCCTCACAGGTGAAGCGAGCCCCAACAGCAAGGAGGAGAGCCCTTCGAAGATCTCATTTTGGTTCTCTTTGGTTTGTAAAAGCTTAGCATTCATAAAAATATGATAATGCTCATTATTCAATAAATCAATTGAATATTTAATTAGATGATGTATTATACTGAAATGGACTACTTAACTGTTGGATTTATCATTGGAAGTGTTTTGGGATTGACCGGCTCTGGTGGGGCATTGGTCGCCATCCCTTTATTTATGTATCTAGGTCTCACTATTAAAGAGGCTTCATTTTTATCTCTTATTGCTGTTGTGCTTGCTGGTGCTTTTAACCTCCTCCAGCAATACAAAACGGCGCAGGTTAAGAATGCGATGATCATGATCGGGGCGTCTCTTCTCGGAAGTATTGTCTTGATTCCCGTCAAGGAGATCACTCCGAATATTGTCATCGTCATTTTGTTAACCCTGATCTCAATCTATAGTTTAATCACAATGTGGATGCCAAAAAAGGCAGAAGTCACTCAAACCAAAAGCCATCCTCTTTGGCTTACACTTGTTGTGGGATTTATCTTAGGTGGCTTAACGACTCTCACGGGACTGGGGGGAGGAGTGCTCTTGATGCCTATCTTTGTAGGGATATTTCGAATGCCCATGCCTCAAGCCTTGGCCACCAGTCTTGTGACGATTCTCGGTTCATCATTTATTTCATTCCTTTTGCAGTGGCAGAAAGGAGCCATGTTACCTGCCTTAGATAAAGTGCTCTTTTTAGTGACGGGTATCGCTCTTTCTACTTTTGTTCTTAAGCAAGTGATTAAACGCATTTCACCACCGCAGGCCGATCTCCTAAGGAAATGGGTCTTCAGTGGGATTGTTCTTTTTGCCATGATAAAATTTTATTCTTAGAGGAGTTTATATGAAGATAAAGCATTTTTTTGACCCAGATACTTTCACGCTGACCTATGTGGTTTTTGATGAAAAAACAAAAGACGCAGTGGTGATTGATCCTGTGCTCGATTTCGAACAAGCGAGTGGAACAGTGACGGATGATTCGACCAAGCTCGTGGTTGATTTTATTAAGCAAGAGGGACTGCAGTTGCATGCGATCCTTGAGACCCATGCCCACGCTGATCACTTATCGAGTTCACAGGTTCTAAAGACGCTTTTTCCAAAAGCAAAAATCATGATTTCAGAAAAAATAAAACATGTACAAGAGGTGTTCAAAAAACACTTTAACATTGATTACCTCAAAACGGATGCTAGCCAGTTTGATAAACTTCTCAAAGATTTTGAGACGGTAGAGTTTGGTAGTCTAAAGCTGAAAGCGATTCCAACCCCAGGTCATACTCCTGCGTGTATGAGTTTTCTTATGGGTGATGCTGTTTTCACGGGTGACGCACTCTTTATGCCTGATTACGGAACCGGTCGCTGTGATTTTCCTAAAGGCTCAGCCAAAGATCTTTATGCCTCAGTAGTGAACAACCTTTATCCTCTTCCTGATGCAACCAGAGTGTTTGTCGGTCACGACTACTCGCCGGGTGGGCGTGAGATGAAATTTGAAACAACGATAGGGGAGTCTAAAAAGTCAAATATTCAACTAAAAGCCTCAACGACTGAAACTGAGTTTGTGAGTTTTCGCGAAGCACGAGATAAAACACTCAAGGCTCCTCGCTTGCTACTTCCTTCTATTCAGGTCAATATTGATGCAGGACATTTGCCGCCATCGGAAGAGAACGGAAAGTCATACTTAAAACTACCATTAAAGCCAGTCTTACGTTTGGTTTAGGAGAATAGACATGGGACAAAAAATTAATGTGGATGGGGTGCCTACCCTAGTATTAGAAGACATGACGGATGTCGCAGGATTTACGCTGGTGGATGTTCGGCGTGATGATGAATTCACCGGAGAACTAGGCCATATTGATGGTTCTAGTCTTCAAACCTTGGGTCCAGACCTTATGAAGTATCTCAACACTGAGGACAAACAAAAGCCCATACTTTTCATTTGTCGTTCGGGGGCTCGCTCAGCGAATGCGACGATGATGGCCCTAGACATGGGGTTTAAAACCGTCTTCAACATGCAGGGTGGGATGATTCAATGGAACCAGATGGGTTTTAGTGTAAAAAGATGATTGAATATTTCATCCTGGCAGGCATAGGCGTTAATATTCTGCTGCTGCTTTTCTCCAGAAGATCGAATGCTTCTGCTGATCTTCAAACAAGCCTTGAGCGCTTAGAGAGAAGCCTGAAAGATGATTTTCGTCTCAATCGGGATGAGTTCAACAAAATTTCTAAAGATAATCGTGATGAACTTTTAGGTCAGCTTCAGACCTTTCGGCGGGACCTGACTGATACTCAACACAAGGTGATGATCTCTACCGAGAAAAAGCTCGATGAGATGCGGGCCACTGTGGATGAGAAACTTCAGAAAACTCTCAATGAACGATTAGGACAGAGCTTTGCGACTGTGAGTAAACAGTTAGAAGCCGTTCAGCTGGGACTAGGGGAGATGCGCTCGCTCGCTCAAGATGTGGGTGGTTTAAAAAATGTTTTAAGCAATGTGAAAATGCGTGGAGGCATTGGAGAAATTCAGCTGGCCATGCTGTTAGAGCAAATTCTAGCTCCTAATCAATTTGAAGCGAATGTGAAAACTAAACCGGGAAGTAGAGAGGTTGTGGAGTTTGCTCTGAAGCTGCCTGGAAAAGATGTGACTCTCTCCCAAGTCTGGCTTCCGATCGATGCGAAATTTCCTAAAGATGTTTATGAGCAGTTACTTGAAGCCTATGATAGTGGGGTCACGACTCAGATAGAATTGGCACAGAAAAATCTTGAAACAACAATCCGTTCAATGGCGAAAGATATTTACCAGAAATACGTTGAACCGCCATACACCACAGATTTCGCCATTATGTTTCTGCCTTTTGAGGGCATCTACGCTGAGGTGGTGAGAAAAGCGGCCCTCCTTGAAGAGCTCCAAGGTAAATACAAAATAATTGTGACTGGCCCTACGACTCTGGCGGCGATACTTAACAGTCTACAGATTGGATTTAGAACCCTGGCCATTCAAAAACGAACGGGTGAAGTTTGGAGTGTTCTGGGTAATGTGAAGGCGGAGTTTGATAAGTTTTCCGGACTCCTCTCAAAGGCCCAGCATAATTTTCAAAGTGGGATGAAAAATCTGGATGAAGTCATGGGTGTCAGAACACGAGCTATCCAGCGCAGTCTTCAGGAAGTAGATGATTCAGCCCAGATACCCGACAAAACTGAGTAACTAATCTGCTTTTTATTTGGTCAAGCAGCTTTATTTTCTTCACCACTTATCAAACATCCAAGCCTTAGCTCATTTTTTTAACCCTCCGTGAGAGGCCCCAATCCGGTGTATGATTGTTCATGGAGGTAAGAGGAATGAAAGCTCCCTTGTACACCACTCAGAAAATTATCGATGATTTTTCTCGCACGCACTCCATTCCCTTGAGACTTCGTAAGCCTCGGTTTTGGATGCAGCGAGGTGATGCTTACTATGACACCTATACCTATCAATTCACTCTTCCTATCAAAGCACGGGGAGCAGAGCTCAGAGAGTTCACTTATCATGAGATTGGTCATGCTTTGATTCATCAATTTAGAGTGCCCAAAGAATTAATCTCCCGTTTTGTTGCTCTGAGCCCAGGTCTGCCAAAGAAGAAAGCCATTTTACTCATGTGTGAATCCGAACCTGCTCCTGCTGGATGGGTGAGTTGGTATGCACAAACATCAGGTACTGAAGACTTTTGTGAAACTTTAGGGGCTTGGGCAGCGAATGGGTACCGGACTAAAGGAAAATGGAAGTTTAATAATTTTGAGTTCGATATTACTCATGACCGACGCCTGCAAAGAAAAATTAAATGGGTCCAGCAAATTGTCGAGGTTTGCTATTTTCAGGCCCAAAGAGAGAAGGTAGTCTTAACTAAACGCAAAGCCAGTTAACGTTAAGGATTAAACTTGAAAACTCTCTGCCTGACTCTCTTACTACTGACATCAGTCGCACACTCAAGTATTTCTACAGACATGAAAAAAACGGCCAATAGTCTTTCTCGGCTTTTGGTTCTGTCTGCTCAGCCTAAACAATTTGAAACTCAGTCCACAGAAGTCACCGCACTTTTTGAGCAACTCAATAGCTCATTGGCCGGAAACCAAAAGCATTTTAAAGGCAGAAGTCCTCACTATGAGATGAATCAAAAAATTCTTCAGCGTCTCAACCTACAAGCCTTTAGGGCCTATAAACTAAAGCGCTATGAGGTCAGTCGTCAGCACCTCTTGGCTCAACCTAATATTTGCCTCTCCTGCCACCAAAACGATAAAATTAAATCAGCCGCCTTCTCAAAAGATATTCCACAAAATTTAAGTGTGCTCGAAAAAGCTCATTTGGCCATGGCCACTCGTCAGCCTGAGGTCGCCCTATCATTTCTAGATGAAGCGATGAAGAAAGACCTCAAACCTCAGGAGCTAGAAGATGCCCTGAGAAAGAAGTTACAAATATTAATATCGGAAAAAAATTATTCAGAAGCCAAAGCAGAACTCGAGGTCTTACAGAGTCTCTATGCCAAAAAACCTCTGGTTCCTCAGGTATCAAGGCTGATTTCAGGATGGATCAAAGGACTAGAGAGAGCTCAACTCTCGCTTTCACATTCACTCACATCACTCGATCAAGTTAAAAGGGCCGTGAAGAAAACCTTTGGTAGTGAAGAGCCGACTTTTGGGCTACTGGCAAACCCTGAAGACGAAGTGTTCTTTCTTGTGTTGAAGAAGAATCTTCTCAATCTTATGGGGGATTTGAAGAACAAAGAACTACCGGAAGCCTACTATTGGATGGCCCTCAGTGAGCGAGCTGTTGGGTATGATATCTATTTTTCTCTCGCTGACAGCTTCTTGGTCACCTGTATTGAGAATTGGCCTAAGCTTCCAATCGCAAAAAAATGTTTTAAAGAATACGAAAGTTTCATGGAGTTCGCTTACTCTGGATCAAGTGGAACCCATATCCCACAAGACGTTAAAGCCGAGTTAGAGGGGCTAAGGGGTAAGATCACTCCATGAGTCAGGCATCTTGGGAGAATCTGGCCACAGTCTGGGATCGCTCTCTCAAGACCCTTGCTCTCATGCCTGAGTACTCAGAGTCTATCGACTCACTCAGTGAGATAAAAAACCTCATGGTTTATACTCCTCACAAGAGTGAACTGGAAAAGTTTAAGACCAGATCGATCTCTGCACTTTCCACGCTTCCAAATGAAAGTTTTCAGCAAATCTTATTCGTTCCCACAAAAAATAAAATCGAGAGCCTAGCACTTATCAATTGTGGGATTGATCACTTAGAGGCCGCTGGACTCTTTCATTTTGCTTGTGCCAATGATTCAGGGGCCAAAAGCTTTATGAGTCAGCTCAAGATGCTGAATCCCGATTTTGAATTTGAGAGCAAACGCAAAGCACGATTTATTAGTTTTTCTCCCGAGCAGCTCATCCACCGTCAGGACAAGGAGTGGAGTAAAGACTTTGATTATCAAATCAATCAGGCTGGCTTTATTAGTTTCCCCGGTATTTATGGGTGGAATAAGATAGACCACGCCTCCAGGCTTCTACTCAGCACGCTTCCAAAACTCAAAGGTGAGGGGGCAGATTTTGGCAGCGGGTATGGGTTTCTGACTCATCAAATGGATCGAACTCTAGTGACTAAGATGCACTTACTGGAAAATGACTTGAGGGCACTAGAGTGTTCCCGCAGAAATCTCTCAAATGAGACGAAATGTATTTTTCATTGGGTAGATATCCTCCATGACAGGATAGATCTTGCTCCCTTGGATTTTATTGTGATGAACCCTCCTTTTCATGAGGGCAAAGAAGTGCAGCAAGATTTGGGGCTAGGTTTTATTCAGAAGGCGCGAGAGTTTTTAAAAAAAGATGGTCACCTCTTTTTAGTCGCCAATCAGTTTCTTCCTTATGAAGATGCCTTAATAAGAGAGTTTGGAAGAATGCAAAAGGTCTTAAAGCAGGACGGTTTTAAGGTGCTACATGTCTAAACGCTTCCCTCGTCTGGATCAGTTGCTGGTGAGTCTCGGCTACGGTAGTCGTAGAGAAGTCCAGCGGATGATAAAAGAGATGTATGTCGTCCGCGATGATGGCGTTTCAGTTAAAGAAGATGATCGAGTTGATCCTTCTCTCATTAGGGTGGCCGGTGAGCCACTGGATCATCCTGAGGGAATTTTGATCGCTCTTCATAAACCTTTGGGTTATGTCTGCTCACATAATGACGAGGAAGGAAGATTAATCTATGAACTCGTACCTCCTCAATGGCTCAAGCGTGACCCAAAACTTGTGACGGTGGGCAGGCTTGATAAAGAGACTTCTGGACTAATTATCCTCACGGATCGAAGTGAACTTGTCCATCACTGGACAAGCCCGAAAAAGCACGTTGAAAAAATTTATGAGGTCACTCTACGTGATCCTGTCCCTGAAGACTTGAGAGAAGTTTTTGCCAGTGGAACACTCATGTTGAAGGGAGAGTCAAAGCCGTGCTTGCCTGCAAAACTCACTTTCATTGATAAACACAAAGTTCATTTGACACTGCAAGAAGGAAAATATCATCAGGTGAGGCGTATGTTTGCTGCCTGTGGGAATCATGTCGTGAAGCTGCATCGCTTGCAATTTGGAAAGCTAAGCCTCGAGGGGATAGCAGTTGGGGAGTATCGCTTTATACAGATTTCAGAGGTGGATGCTTGAAGTGTGGTCTCTGTTTGCAGGAGGCCCCATTTTTTCAAGAAGTCAGTGATAAGAGTTACTTCGAATGCGCTTGCTGTGGTTTAGTTTTTCTTGACCCCTCTCGGCGCCTTGCTTCAGGCGATGAACTGGCCCAATATACACTTCACCAAAATAGCCCCGAAGATAAAAATTACAGAAAATTTCTAATGCCGGCGCTTGAGGCCGTACAGAAAAATCTGCCAAGAGGTGGCAGAGGATTAGACTTCGGATGTGGCCCCGGGCCCACGTTAAGTGTGATGCTTGAAGAAGTCGGCTATAAAATGAAAAACTTTGATAAGTATTTTTATCCTGAGCGGGAAGTGCTGACTGAGCAGTATGATTTTATCACGTGCACAGAAGTGATTGAGCACATCGCAGATCTGAAGTCATTTCTGGAAGAGCTCTTGGCCTTGCTGCGTCCTCAAGGGCTGTTGGTAGTCATGACTAAAATTCTTCAGGTCGATACGGACTTTAAGTCATGGCACTATCGTATTGATCCAACGCACATAAGTTTTTTAAGACCTCAGACAGTGAAATTGCTGGGAGAGAGATTCAACCTAACTCTGTTGGATTTGACGGGGCAGTTGATTGTCTTGCAGAAGAGTGAGAAGGCTGGCCAAGATAATGATGAAAGCACTTCCTAAGAGCATGGGTTTGATGCCAACACCATTTTCAATGAGCATCCCAAAGATAAACGGAGCTGCCGCCGTACTGAACACCATAAAAGATGAAGAGACACTACGGTAGCGACCATGCAATTGGGGCCCATAGATTTCTGTCCAAAGTCCTGACTTGATCGGCCCGGAGATCCCAATGCTCACCCCTGCGATAAACATAAAAACCCAACTCACCCATGTTTGATTCATGGTGGCCAGAATGATTAAGGCCGTCGTCAATGGGAGCAGATAGAAACTGAAGAGTTTCCTGGCTCCGATACGATCAATGAGGGGGCCAGAGAAGAGTGAAAAGAGAAAACGGCTTAAGGCAAAGCCAGAGAGGGCAAGGGAGAGATGCTCGAGGGGCCAGTTTTTCATTTCACTCAGAGAACTCTGATAGAGAAAAATACCAGTCATGAAAAATGGGGCACATAAGACAGCCGGCAGATACTTTAAAAAAACTCTATCCCTTAAAACTTCTTTTATAGGCACTGTTTTTTCTTGGGTCGCTACACCAGAGGTATTTTTAATCTTTAGAGCGAGGAAAAAAAACAGCGGTGTTATCAAAAAAAGAAACGCCGAAAACAGCATCCATGTTTTCTCTAATCCAATCTTTTGCAGCATTAAAAAACATAACCCAGGCATGAGAGCTTCCGACATCGGATAACCAATAGAGCTCAGGCTCAGAGCTGATCCACGGCTTTCTGAAATATTTTTAACGACACACACAGCACTCATGTGGCCTGAGATGCCTTGACCAAAGAGGCGTAAGCCAAAGAGGGCCAGGATGAATGTCGGCAATTGATTGGATTGTGAAAGCAGAAGAGCGGAACTCGCCAGTACGATCGGTATCACCATGGCGACAGATCTCCAAGCGAGAGCTTCCATGTGTTTGGCGATTTGAGGGATCAGGAGCCCACCGGTTAAAGTCAGAATAGAGTAGTAAAGACCAAATTGAGCAGCTGATATTTGATATTTCTTCAAAAAATGTACGACGAATAAAGAAATAAAAAAGGTTTGTCCAAAACAGGAGACAAAGTTCAAGAGGAGAGAGAAGATCAGGGTATATTTATTTTGAATGAGATTTTTCATTATGAACTCATGGCACTACTTATTATCTGCTTGGATTCTCTCTTTAATTGCAAGTCTTGGCAGCCTTTTTTTTAGTGATGTGATGGGATATCCTCCTTGCGTTCTTTGTTGGTATCAACGTATTGCAATGTACCCATTGGTTTTTATCCTTCCCTGGGCCCTCTTTCCTTTTAGTCGTCAGATTGTGAAGGCAATCATGCCCTTAACTCTCGTTGGCTGGGCCATAGCCTTCTACCATAACCTCCTTTATTATAAAATTTTGCCTGAGAGTCATTCTCCTTGTGTGAAGGGAATCTCTTGCACCAGTGTTCAACTGCAGTGGATGGGCTTTATCACCATCCCTTTGCTCTCGCTTATCGCTTTTAGCTTAATTTTCATCGGGTCAACACTTGCTCTTAAAAAAGAGGCCTCTCATGAATAATAAAAAAGTTTTTATTCTCTCTCTCTCTTTAGTTCTGCTCTCTTTTGCGATTCTCTTGGTTTGGTACACAAATAAAGAGAAAACCGAAATTCAGTCAGCGGCAACTACGAGTTTATTGAGGGCCTCAGCCATGAGCCTCGGGAACCCCGAGGCAAAAGTTAAAGTGGTCGAGTTTTTTGATCCTGAGTGTGAGTCTTGTCGCTATTTTCACCCCTACCTTAAGTCACTGGTTAAGGACTACGGGGATCGAGTTCATTTTATTTTTCGTTATGCTCCCTTTCATGGAAATTCTAAAATGGTCGTTAAAATTCTGGAGGCTTCACGCCAGCAGGATAAGTACTGGCAGACCCTTGAGGTGCTTTACCAGACACAACCGCAGTGGGGTGATCACCATCACCCGCGTCCTGAGTTGATTTGGAATTATCTTCAGCCGGTGGTGGATATTGAGAGAATTCGAGCTGACATGAATAACCCTGAATTTGATCAATTGATAGAGCAGGATCTAAGAGACGGCGCACAGTTAGGAGTTCGGATGACTCCTAGTTTTTTTGTGAACAATGATCCTTTAACAAGATTTAGTTACGAAGCCCTAAAAGAGTTGATTGAGGCTCATTTGCAGCGCTAAGTTTAAGAGTCATGACCATGGGCTTATGATCACTGCCGCGTGAATGCTTGAGAACTTCAGCTTCTTTGACTTCAAGGCCTCTGACGAAGGCAAGATCAAGATAGCTGCTAGAGAGAGGCCAAGTCATTCGATGCTCTCCGTTAACAAACTCGACTTCATTCAATCCTAAGAGCTGCATTTGTTTCTTGATGTAGTTCGTTCTTTTCGCTGTACGCGTGTTAAAATCACCAGCAAAAACCACCGGGCCCTCGTGCCCACGAATTTCATCAGCGATCTGATTCATGTGGCGCTTAAAAGCCGAAAGGCTGGTGATATTGATGCCATGAACAGAGATGGCCAACAGTGTCTGATCAGTATTTCGGATTCTATATTTGGTAAAAATATTGGCCTTGGGTGTTTGGACAACGATTTCGGTATCCGGACTGTGACTCGCCCAGGCTTCCACTGCTTCGGCGGTAGAGCCAATTAATGTGCCAGTGGGGGTGTTATTCTGTTTTCTATAAAGCATGCTGGTGGCCATGTCCCAGCGCATATTTTGGAAGAGATTGAGGGTTGAGTTAAAGCGCTCATTTTTGAATGCTTCTTGAATGAGGTGAAGATTCTTATCAAACCCATAGATCATGTATTCGATATTCCAAGGAGACATTTCAGTCTTTTTAATATTCCACACGAGGCATTTAATTGAGTCAGGGTCTAGTTCATGGTCACGTGCCTGACCCCAAGAGCTGTGTGCTTCATGCTCTGGAACCACCTTAAACCATGGACGAGTTATTTGTGCCTGTGAGAGGGAAATGGAGAAGAAAAAGAGAGTACAAAGTGTTAAAATTTTCATGTTTTAATTATACTTCTCAATGGGAGCGCTCCAATGATTGGAAAATTCTTCCAATTCTCGTACCTGATCTTTTTCGTTTTACTGATTGATGGTGTATCTGCTCAAAATTATGTCATTCAGAAGGATCATTCACAAATCTTTTTTAAAGTTAATTACTTGAGTTATGGCCATGTGCAGGGTCAGTTTAAAAGTTTTAAGGGGTCTCTCGATCTTAATGACTCAGGCATCATCGAAAACCTCACTGTCAAAATTCAGTCAAACTCCCTCGACACCGGTCATATTCAGCGAGACGGGCATCTGCGGGCCAATGATTTTTTCTACACACAAAAATACCCCGAAATCATTTTTACCTATCGCAAAACCATTAAACGCTCGGGCCAGCAGTATGAGATAGAAGGGGAGTTGCAACTTAGGGGGCAATCCCGTTCTCAAAGAGTCGAGCTGAATCTGGGGCCATTGGAGAAAGACTCATGGGGGTATCCCAGCCGTTTTGGAGAATTTAAGGCACAGCTTAATCGACAAGATTATGGTCTCAGCTGGAATAAAACGTTGAGCGGTCTTAATTTTTTAGTCAGCGATGAAGTTGAGGTGAGTGGCATTATTCAATTGCAACTCACTGATGCTCAGACTCCAACGTCTAAGCACATGATCCCTGATACTCCGGCCATGCGGATGAGAGAAAAGGCTAAGCGGGGTGAGGCGGAGTTGGTGACGACTGTTACAGTTGCAAGTCAAGAGACTCCTGCCGTGCTTGTCCCTAGATCCACAAGGCCTCAAGTGAATAATTCTCAACAGCCAGCGATAAAGACTAAGCGTCCTGTGAATCAAGACCCGTGGTTTTGGGTGCTGGGTCTCATGGGTTTTCTTGCGTCGATCATTTTGGGTGCCTTTGGGAAAAAAATCATCATGGATTACTTTCCTGAGTACGAAGAAGACTCACTCAAGGGGTATCTCTCGGATTTACTCACGATCGGATTTTCTCTGATCTATGCGATCGCTTTTTGGCTCGTAGGCTGGGGTGATTAGCGAAACTCATCCCACAGGCGAGCGCGGCAATCGGCTAGGGCCTTGCGATGAGATGAAGATCTGTTGATGCGATTGACATAATCTTTTTCATTGATGGCAAAGTTATAGAAGTGTTGATGGTATGCCCAGAAAAGATCATGGGTGCGTGCAACCACCTCAGGGTTAAAGCGTGCTGTTTTCAAATTAAAATCTTTCCCTTTCACATAGACGTATTGTGGCTGCACGAGAGTGCGATAGAAAGGGGTGACTCCTGGGGTGAGAAATAAAAATTTAATAAACTCTTCGCGGCTGATACCGTTTTTGAGCACAGAGCGTAGCTGAGGGTTGAGGTAACAGCTTTTTTTGTATTTATTAAAGCCATTTTGCAAAAAGATTCGATCTTGCTCGGCGTACATTAAATCGATCAGATCAGAGCGATAGTAAGAGAAGTGTTCATGAAAAAGATCAAAGCTGCTCATGCTGGGGAAATTCTTTTTATAAAAATCTTTTAACGAATGTTGGTAGTGATGCATCAACATGAGATCTTCAGATTCGAGTTTATTTTCGATCATCGTATCCAGCTCAGCATGTCCCATCTCATGAAAAATAGTCTGCAAAGGAACATTCATATACTGAGGGCCACGAATCTCGCGGGCATCTTTGATCATCCATCCGTGGCTGGTTTTGTTGAGAAGATCTTTGTGGAGACTTATCACATTCAGACGAGAATTATAAGTCGCCGTGGCGTCGGGACTTAGGATGCGCGCCAGAGGACCAAAGTCAGTCAGCCTCACCTTAGACGCAAGCACCATCCCTCTGGCTCCATTGGTGAAATGTAGCTCTGCTTTGAGTCCGGTGATAAATGAATTAAAACTTTCTGCCTGAACAGAGAGAGAAAACACAGCTGTGAAAAGGATGAAGTATTTCATGACTCATGGCTCTACCAAGATTTGGAAAATTTCAAAAGTGAAATAAAAGAGAGCCTCTAAGGTTTTGAAATCAAAGAGATAAATCCTATAAAAAAGACACACCTGTAGACCCCTTCGTGAGCAGGAGTGCAGCCAATGGAAAAATCAAAAGCGGGGTCATTGTGGCCCTCTTTGGTCAAATACTCCTAACTCTTTGTAACATAAGCTTTGCATGATCAATTTAATCCATTAGGCTTTTTGGATTAGTTTTTCTAACGCGAGGTAAATATGTCAAAAATTTTGTTTCTATTAGTAACGCTTCTTATGTCTGTGAGTGTGTTCGCTCAAGCTAAGAAAAAAGAAGCTGCTCCAGCTACTCCGGCTGCAAAAGCTGAAGCACAAGTTAAGGCTCCAGCTGAAGAAGAAGATGAAGGGGATAAGGTTATCACCAACCGTCGTCTCCGTGCTGATATGGGGTCAACATCTGATTGGTCAGTAAGAACATTCTGGAGTTATTCTGGTGGCTCAATTCAAAAACCATTCACCGCCGACAGACCAAACATCGATGCAGGCTCTGACAACCTTACGCTTGCAAA
>DIVA01000049.1 GCA_002435705.1 Bacteriovoracaceae bacterium UBA6144 | reverse complement strand
CTCCTCAAAAAAGCCAAAGATCTCTCTGTCCCCCGGGCCAAGCAGTACAAAGAGAAATTCATCTTGGAGATGAAGACACATTTCGATGGAGAGATTCTGCGTCTTGAAAAACTACGAGAAGTGAATCCCACCGTATCGCTTAAAGATATTGTCGAACTCAAAACCCGACGACTGAAATTAGAAAAAGCAATGAATGAGGCTCAGTTAAACCTAGATTCACTTAGAATCTTATTGTGAGGATTATATGCAAGAGTTGAATGATGACACCATCATGGATGTAATTGAGAAAGAAGAAATCGTATTGATTGATTTCTTCGCCTCATGGTGTGGAGCTTGCCGAGTAGCCGCTCCCATGTTTGAAAGAGTAGCCAAAGAGTTTAATATTCCCATTTATAAAATTGACGTGGAAAAAAATCCAAAGATTAAAGAAATGGTGACACTTCCTGGGCTTCCTTCTGTGGGCGGATTTAAAAATGGTGAACCTCAAGATTTAGTGAGCATCACCAAAGAAGAAGGTTTTCGCGAATTTGTACAAAAGTTTAAAGGCTAGTCATGGATATCAAATCAATCAAGTCACTGGTCCAACAATACACAAGTGACGAGCTCCTCAAGTTTGCTGACCAGTTTGAAGCGACGGGAGTCGCTCCTGTAAAAACCCAAGAGGATGCTGGTGATCAAATGAGTGACTATCTTCAAGCCGCCGAGATTCGTACGCAAGTCGATATGGGCAAACCACTTAACGACGCTCTTAGAGAATTTGGTCAGCGCGTACGTGGAGTACTTACATGAACATTCGTCCTGGTCTTTTTTATGATGTTGAGACTCTCGCACAACTGCAGGTCACCATGGCGTGGGAGACAGAAGAATTTAAACTTGATCTTGAGACTGTCAAAAAGGGTGTTCAGGCCGTCATCGATGATCCCTCTAAGGGGAAATACTGGGTGATGGAAAATGCGGGTGAGATCGCGGGCTGTCTGCTAACGGTTCCCGAATGGAGTGATTGGCGCAATGGCACGATCATCTGGATTCATTCGGTTTACACCCTTCCCAAGTACAGAGGTCAGGGTGTTTACAAAAAACTCTATTCTCACATCCAAGAAATGGTTCGAACGGATGAGAATCTCAAAGGTATTCGTCTCTATGTTGATAAACGTAATACGGGGGCACAGAAAGTTTATGAGAATCTTGCGATGAATGGTGAGCACTATACTCTGTATGAGTGGATGCCTTAAGTTGTTTGTGAGTGGGAGATTTGTAAGAGAAGAAGTGAGGCCGGGAGTAAGACTTTGATCTTTTGTGGAGGGGTTTTGGCGAAGGATAAAATTCTTATCACTTCAGGGACATTTTTGGGAACTTTTGAGGTGTCCTTCCCCCCGGCTCAAGATTCTATAAAGCAGAATACGTGCCAAGTGAGATATGTTCCTAAGTATTTAATTTTGAGTTCGCTGCCTCTTGCCATAGGGGCAAAAGGTCACTGACCCTTGCGCCACCACTGGGGCCAAAACTAACCAAGGAGCATGCAATGTTAGTGAATGTCGGATTTGCTACAACTGAGCTAGAGCAGAAAATCTGGGAGCCGCTAAAGATGATGGCGGATAGTTTAGGTTTAGAGCTTGCTCTCAAGACTCAGTCAGACTCGCTTTATTTCTCGCAGCAAGCGCCAAATCCTAAAGTTCTCACTCTCATCGCCCCTGATGGGGAGTTCCCCTGTGAAGATTTTACACCTCAGTCCTTAAAGCTTTTATTGACCTGGCATCGAGAACGCTTGGTGCTTGAAAGTATTCGAATTCACCGTCACACTCTTGGTAACTTGATAGTCATCTTCCTCTCACGGATCATGCGACTGGGAGATAAAATTGAGGCAGCAGAGAACGAAGCCTTGATGAAACTACATGGGAGACTGACTGATCTTTATGGAGAGTTTGAACAAATAAACGTTAATCGCTCTAACAAACTTCCGAAAAAAAACTCATAAGTTTTTGCACATCAAAAGGTTTACGTAGAACATCTGTAACTCCGACATCCTTAAACTCTTGTGCAAGAGCATCGGTGTAAGAGCTCATGAGAGCAATGCGACCTTCAAACCATGGAATACGGTTCACTTCTCTGACGAAATCTATACCGTTTTTACCTGGCATCACCACATCACACAGGACAAGATCAAAAAGGTTTAGATGGTCCTTTAAAAGTTGAAGAGCATGCATAGGAGAATTAGTAGTCACGACCTCATGGCCTAAGCTTTTAACTTCGGATTCGATAAGCTCTAAAATTTCAGATTCGTCATCAACAATCAAAATTCTCGCCATGATATTACCTCTTAGGTCTATTATCGTTGCGATTAACTGATGACTTAATAGGTTTTGGAATTGTTACAAAAGTTTAATACAGACTTACAAACCACTGATCGACACTTTCGCCTGACTCTTTTGAGAGACGAGGATGCACAAGATTTAAGTCGTTGTTTTTATTATTTATCTCTTTGAAAATCTCCCCCAGACTCACATCCATATTTTTCCTAAGCGAGATAGTCGACTCAATTGTTTGCAAATTCTGAGCAGGAGTTTCAGTTATTTGGGTGACCCCTGAAGCCGTGGCAGTAGTGGTCGTGCGCGGGGGGAGAGGAATACTCTCTCCTTTTAATTCCAGGGTATAGGAGTCAGATGAATGATAAATGCAGGTGAAGGTTAAGCGAAAACGATCTAATTCGAGGACAGATTTTTTACCAGAGAGACTGCGTATAAGCCTTATGT
>DIVA01000016.1 GCA_002435705.1 Bacteriovoracaceae bacterium UBA6144 | reverse complement strand
TGGCCATGTACTCTTTGATGACGGCTGATGAGTGTAATCAAATCCTCACTCAAATCGAAGAAGCTTACAGCATCCTTGGATTCCCTGAAAAACGCCGAGAATATGATCGTGTTCGTGGTTTTAACTCAACGGCTAAAAATCCTTTCGAAGATAATGCTCCTAGCTTCACTCCTGAAGCTAGACCTCAAGTGAAGATTCATGACTTCATCGACGAAGTCGCGATCAAACCAACCGAGTCGGTGCGTGGGGAATTTCATTACGAAAACTACGCCTCACTTAACCAAGAAGCTAAAGTCTCCAAGGTTCAGGCGCTTAAAAAGTTTGGTCTCGACTATCAGGCGGATCAAGGAATGGAGCAAAAGATCGAGCAGGCCACAGAGTTTACCGGTGCTTTCCTCAAAGAGATTCGTGAATATAAAAATGTTCCCATGGATCGCTTAGTCGAGATGACTCGCATCTCACGCACTCATCTGACGGCCATTGAAAATGATGATATCAAAAAACTTCCCGCAGAAGTTTATGCTCGTGGGTTCGTGGCGCAGATGGCGAAAGTGTTAAAGCTTAACCCTGATCTGGTGGCCACTTCCTACATTCATCACATCAAGAGACTGAAAGGCACGAAGTGATCACTGAAGAGGTCCCTGAGAGTGAAACGCGGCTTTTGACCGTCAGTCCCACCGATAAAGATCAGTTCAAGCGCCTCGACCACTGGCTCGTCCATCACATGCCCGATGCTTCGCGCTCGACGATCAAAAGACTCTTCGAAGACGGGAACATCACCACGCTTGATGGCTCGAGTCTCAGCCTCAATAAGCTCCCTAAAGCAGGAGTAGAAATTGAAGTCGAGCTCCCGCCACCGGTGAGCACAGAACTCAAAGCTCAAAACATTCCACTGGAAATTCTTTTTGAAGACGAACACCTTATCGTGATCGTAAAACCTGCCGGAATGTGTGTGCATCCAGCTCCAGGTCACCCCGATAAAACTCTAGTCAACGCGGTTCTCTATCACTGTCCAAATCTGCCAGGCATCGGAGGAGAAATTCGCCCCGGGATCGTCCATCGTCTAGACCTTGGCACATCAGGCGTGATGGTGGTGGCTAAATCTCAAGCCGCCCATGAGGCGCTGGTGCATCTTTTTTCAAAGCACGATATCGAACGAGCCTATGAAGCGATTCTTTGGGGCACACCTCATCATCTGACTGGCAAGATTGAGACTTTTATTAATCGCAATTCGCAGAATCGACATAAGATGAGCTGTTCGGTGAAGTTTGGGAAGAAGGCCATCACAAATTATAAAGTTCTCAAAAGCTTCGAGCGTTTCTCACTCGTGGAGTTTCGTCTACACACCGGTCGCACGCATCAGATTCGAGTGCATGCTTCTCAGTTTCTACAAACTCCCGTCGTGTGTGATCCCGTCTACGCAGATGTAAATAATCAAAAAGCTAAGATGAATGAGAAAATAAAAAGTATTCTTCACGACTACCCTCACCAACTTCTCCACGCAAAGATCTTGGGTTTTACTCATCCCATAACGGGAGAAAAACTCTACTTTGAAGCACCTCTGCCTGAGCCTATGAAGAGTATCGTGGAGATCATGAATCAAAGCGTATGAAGAAACTTTTTGAAATGGAACTTCAAAACTTTTGCTTTGAAGCTTGGGATGAAAAACCCAACATCTCTTTTCATCAACTGCACCAAACTCACAGCGCTAAAGTCATCGCCACCCCTTGTGATAATAGCCTCGAGGGTGATGGAATCGTGGGCCTTAGGGAAAACCTTGGCATAAAAACCGCTGACTGTTTACCTATTGCGCTGATTGGAAGAGATCAGGCGGCTCTCGTGCATGCTGGCTGGAGAGGACTGCAGCTTCAAATTTTATCTGATGAAAAAATTAAAGCTCTCTCCCCGCAACAGGCTTTCATTGGCCCTTGTATTCATGCGTGCTGCTTTGAGGTGACGTCGGAGTTTCAAGCGCATTTCCCCCATAGGTCAATTGAGAATGGGAAATTTGACTTGGTGGCTGAAGCAAAAGATCAAATCCGTCGCCTTTATGGCATCGAAGCCATCGACAGTGGAGTCTGTACCTGCTGTGATAAGAATTTTCCTAGTTTTCGCCGCGACAAAACACCTCAACGTATTTGGAATATCCTTCGTTATCAGGCAAAATAGATCCATCTAACAAAGGATCATTTTATGGATAGAAAAGGTCTCACTCTCAGCGGTCTCACCACCATGCACATGCTGCATATTTTTAATTCTCTGGCGATGATCGTGGTCGGTGTGTATCTCACGATGCACTACTACGATACGCTTTTCCCGACGACGCTCGGTCAGGCGAGCAGTTTGTGTGACATCAGCTCCTTTTGGAATTGTGATTCTGCCACTCACTCACCCATCGCCGCCATCGCGGGCGTCCCTATTGCATTTTTAGGACTTCTCAATGGCGTGATGCTTTTGGCGAGCTCCATCTTTCCCAGCCTGGCTTTCGAGAAAACCTGCTCTGCTGTGACTAAGTACAATGCCATCGGCACCATTACTCTGATGCTCTACTCTCTGGTGGCCCTGGGAGGTCTCTGTCCCGTTTGCACCATTTACTACATCCTCAGTTGGGTTGCGGCGTTTCTCTTCTTTAAGTTTGGCCATAACTCATGGGTGCCTGATCTCAAAATCACCGGCATCTTTGCCGCTCTGCTTGTGGTGTCTGGAGCAGCGATCGCAAGTTACACTAAAGGTCGTGAGGAAAAGCAGTCCAAAGTAGCGGTAGCGGTGATTGAGCAATTTAAGGCCCTCGCCGACTATGGAGACCCTGATATGGATTCTCCTTTTGCCATCCATAAGTCCACGGAGAAGTTTGCGGATGCTCCTCTGCGCGTGAGCATCTTCTCTGACTTCCAGTGTCCTTTTTGTAAAGTGGTCTCGGATCAGATGCCGGCCCTTGTGCGTCGTTATGGAAGTAAGCTCAACATCCAGTATTTCTTCTATCCCCTAGACTCAAACTGCAACGCCAGTGTGA
>DIVA01000061.1 GCA_002435705.1 Bacteriovoracaceae bacterium UBA6144 | reverse complement strand
GGCCCAGAGTGGTTACTCTGAATTTAGGAGGATCACTTCACATGAAACTACTCATCGCCGCACTTTCTCTTCTCGCCACTACTTACTCATGGGCCTGCCAGATTCAGATCGGGGCGGACTTCGATCGATACAATAAAAATATGCTGATCACGGCCGTGGCGCAGGAGTTTAAGATTTCTCTGGTGCAGGCCAGCCAGATGAAAGTCACCGGTTATACTTGGAGACTTCACGGCACTTACCCCGGCTCCAGTTGCGAAGCTTTTATGGAGCATAAGGCGAGAGTCACAATCAAGTATCAGCCAAGCCTCATTCAAAAATGTGAGTTAAGCGTGGACGTGGAGTTGCAAGAGGACATGCACGCGGAGACCCTGCCTTATCAAACCTTTACCTACACCAACCCGGCCTCAAGTTGTGTGAGAGTGAGACCCATCATTCGAGTTCCCTAAATTAAAAAATAAGTTAAAATGGAGACATGAGAGAGAGAAAGAAGAGTTGGGAGCAAAAAATTCAGATTGTCGAAGCGAGTTTTCGGCGGGCCTCACGGCAAACAGGTTTTGCCCGCCAGTTCTACCAGAATCTCTTCTTCCTCTCACCGAAACTCAAGGATTATTTTCAAAACACCGACTTCGAGCACCAAGAAAAAGCCTTGATGCGTGGATTAGAGTTTCTGATTGAATCTTTGCAGCCCGAGCAAAAACACGCCAAACAACAAATTACTCGCATCGCCCAGTCTCACAGCGCGGGGAATATGAATATCCATCCGCACTCTTATTATTATTGGATTGAAGCGCTGATCATGACGGCCGGAGAATTTGATTCTCAGTGGCACAAGGATCTAGAGTACTACTGGCGCGAGGTGATCTCAGCGCCAGTGAGTTTCATTGTGTCTCAGTACTTTAAAGGCTAGCAGGGTCGCAGTGGATCTCCACCAGCGCGTTCAGAGCGTCGGTGGTGGTGAAGATACCAAAAATTTCATTGTTCTCATCCATCACGATGGCCGAACCGACTTTGCTGGAAGACAGAAGGTAGGCGACCTGTGAGAGAGAGTCATTGGAGCGCACCACCAGCGGGTCGGTGCTCATGATGTCTTCAACCTTTAAAATTTTCGCCCAACTTTTTCCCGCGTGCGTGACGAGATCGCGTTGAGAGACGACGCCTTCAAGCTTTCCGTTTTGAATCACGGGGAGGTGGCGGATGCCATGCTCTTGCATGAGTTCTAGTCCTGAATCGAGGCTGGCTTCAGGAGGAATACTCACGAGGTAAGGCGTGGTGTATTCTTCGACGGTGAGTTCATTCTTCATACTGAGGCTCCTGTGCGTGTGGGCGGATGTGTGAGTCGTGGATACGTGCGGCCTGCTTAGAAATCTTTCGCTCGACTTCATCGAAGGTTTTATACAAGTCATCGCTCGTCGCCTTGGCGAAGAGGGGATTGCCATGGAAACCCGTGATCTCGATCTCCGAGATGTGCTCTCCGGCTGCGACCTGACAGACCCAGTGAACTTTGATGTTCTCACCGAGCTGGCGGATAAATTTTTGAGATTTCTGCGCAATGATGGCTTCGATGGCCGGAGTCTTTTCCATATTGCGACAAGTGATCATGAGGTTCATAGCTTTCTCCTTTTGATGAGAAAAGTTTAGAACGATCACCGCCAGAGGTGTTTGAGAGGGGTCAGAGGTGAATCTGATAAATATCAGTTTACTGAACGATCAGGGAGGCGACGGCGACGAGAGAGAGAAGTTTAAAGAGGGCTGAAATCATGGGGGACGTATCGGTTGAGCGCTTGTGCAAATTAAGACTAAAAGATCTGTAACGAGGGAAGATATTGGATCAATTTGATCTGTCTTGAAGCATTGAAATAGATAGTTGTATGTTTTTATGCTACAATTGTTGCATAAAGGTAAACATATGAGTGAATCTATTTTTGGTTCAAAAACGAGAGCAGAGCTTCTTAAGTTTCTTTTTGATAGTAGTCATAAATCTTATTACCTACGTGAACTTGAACGTCTGTGTGGCGTGAATGCTAGTGGACTTTTAAAAGAAATAAAAAATCTCATAAAGCTCGATCTGGTCTCCTCTCGTCGGGACGGGAATCGAGTCTACTATCAGGCGAATCGAGATCATCCTATCTATCTGGAACTCCAGAGTATTGTTGAAAAGACCAGTGGTCTTCAATCAATTCTTAAAACTGCAATGGTAGATCCGCGCATTCAGCTCGCTTTGCTCTTTGGCTCCCTAGCGCAAGGGACTGAGCGCGCAGAGAGTGATGTGGATCTGATTGTTATCGGTAAGATTGGACTTAAGGCCTTGGCTCAACTTTTAGTTGTTCCACAAAAGAAAATCTCTCGACCAATTAATCCTGTCGTCTATACCCCTGAAGAGTTCTCTATTAAGCTCGCCGCTAAAAACCATTTTCTCTCTCGTGTTTTTGAGAAAGAGTTTGTGGTGCTCGCGGGAGAGCTGAATGATTTCAAAGCTATTAAAAAAAGGGCAGCTCGTCCGAGAGGATAAAAGCCAACAGGAAATCAACGAGCTATTCCACATTGTTGATCGTGATCTTCGCGACTCCCAGACAGATGAGTTATCGGAGGATTGGCAGTTTGGTATTGCATACAATGCTGCCTTAAAACTGGCGACGATTCTCATTCGTGCTCACGGATATCGTGTGCGAGGAACAGGCTTTCATTTAAATACTATTCAATTGATTCCAGAGTTTTTAGGAGAAGAGTCCATCGCTTCACAAGTCTTTTTAGATGCTTGTCGCACTAAAAGGAATATTCTCGAATACGACAGTATCGGAGGAGTCACGATCCAGGAGGTTAAAGAACTCCAGGATTTTGTTCATGAATTTAGAGACTTAGTTAAAAATAAAATCAATGATTGTGGGTTTTAGGTTTATCCCTCAAACCAATCATAAGACTTGTACAAATTAAGACTATTTTACCCCTCTAGTGTCTAAAATTTTGATAGTTTATTATTTCGCTAGGCCTTTTAAAGGCATTTGAGCTGGCCCTCAGCTTGCAACGATAGAGTTTGGAGGAACTTATGAAATATTTTATTCTTTTAGCTCTTTTGGTTGTTGGTGTTTCTTGTTCTAAGAACTCAGGCTTTTCAAAAGGAGCTCCCTCCAGTCCAGGGCCTCAAAGCAGCACAAGTAGTCCAGAGGTTCAAGTGGACCTAGAGTTGCTTGAAGACGGCGAACCGGTCGTTGTT
>DIVA01000056.1:22790-24260 GCA_002435705.1 Bacteriovoracaceae bacterium UBA6144 | reverse complement strand
AAAGCAAAAGATTTTTTGGCACTGTGCCAACAGTAGCATTTTAGCGGGCCCAGTGTTACAACTTTGGGCTTAGGAGATTTTATGATTACTACTTTGATCGTTCTACACGTTATTATCTGTGTCCTTCTTGTGGTCACAGTCCTCCTCCAATTCGGCAAAGGTGCTGAAGTTGGGGCCGTTATGGGTGGAGGAGCTTCTCAAGCAGTTTTCTCTAGTTCATCAAAAGGTAACTTTTTTACAAAACTCACAACCGCTCTTGCGATTGGTTTCATGCTTAACTCCATCGCCCTCACGACACTAAAGAGCCGTGAAGCGAAGAAATCACTTTTTGATGATGAACAAGAACTAGTAGCTCCACTCAATAGTGATACCACGACGGCTCCAGCGGCAACTGAAACACCTGCTGCCCCAGCTCCTGCTGACGCTACAAAATAAATATAAAATCTTGCCCTCTTCAATGCTTTTTTGGGCGTTGAAGAGGGCTTTTTTTTAGAAGAGGGTCCAAGTAGGACATGAAACTTTGTATTTTCCTCTTCCTCATCCACTCTGCTGCTTTAGCACAAACAAATCTCCAACAAATAGAAGTTGAGGATACGTCCCCGCTCAGTTGGCAAGATGATCAGGACGGAAAGATTCTCTCTGGTAAAAAGAATCATAGCACCCAGATCAAAGATCTTCCGCCCATCCAGACAGATAATTTGCGACAGTTTTTTTCCCAACAATCAAGCATCCACACACCTGAGCAAACCACTGAACCGTGGACCGTGATCAATTATCGCGGCATCGGATCTCCGCAAGAGGGTCAGAATATCCTGATCCTGCAAGATGATCTGCCAACTTCGATGGACATGTACGGTCAGGCAGATAACTATTTTTCGCCTCCGGCTCCCCTGATGGAAGAGATCCAAGTTATCGCAGGCGGTGGCTCTTTACTTTATGGGCCACAGGTTGGTGGCGTGGTGAATTTTATTTCACCACGGCTTCAAGAGAATGAATCCCTTAAGGGACGAGTTAACCTTGCTCTCGGGAGCTATAATTTAATAAGCACTGTGAATCAAATCAAAGGATCATCGAGCAAGACTTCCTATTCAGCAGGTTACTATCGAAAACAAGGTGATGGATATCAACGTGAGAATGGTGATTTTCATGCTGATCATGTGCAATTGAAATCAGCGACTTTTTTATCCCATCAAACGGTCTTTAAAACTGCTTTTCAAGGGTTCAATGCTGACTATGGCATGCCAGGGGGAATGGCCCTCAGTCGCGGAGCTGGATTAAATACTTGGGGAGAAGATAATCGTAAAGCGACGAGAAGATTTAATCGCTTAAGAGTATCACGTGCGCTCGTGATGATGGGTCTTGAGAAGAAATTTAATGAATCAACGTCGATCGATTCACAAGTCTGGGCTTCAGCTTATCGAAAATATAATAAAACTCAACGAGGCTCAGGATTTGGAAAAATCCCCACCG
>DIVA01000056.1:0-22620 GCA_002435705.1 Bacteriovoracaceae bacterium UBA6144 | reverse complement strand
CAGTGATACTTACAACGTTGCTCTTTTTGGACTTGGAACTAGTTATGACCTCTCCGGCGATTCTCAGCTCTATGCCAATGCCTCGCAAGGCTTCAAGCCCATCAGTTTTGAAGATGTTATCAGCCAAGGAAATCCGAACTACACAGTGAACGGGGATATTAGACCCTCGTACAATTATTTTTATGAAGCTGGCGTCCGAAGCGATAAAGAAAAATGGGGAGCCGATGCATCTCTTTATGTGATTCATCGACAGAATATTTTAGCCTCCTCAAATAACGTGCTCTCGAATGGCGCTTCGGCCCGCTATCATGGATTAGACCTGTCTTTCACTTTAAAAGATCTCACACGCTCCAAGGGGCACAAAAATTTTTTAGATTTTTATGTTAACACCAACGTGATGAATGCACGTTTTAGGCGTGGTGAGTTTAAAGGCAAAACACCTGGTCACGCTCCTTCTGCCTTAATCAAATATGGACTGATCTTTCGAGACGAGTCTCACTGGCATGTGAGCTTCATGAGTACATTTGTTAACGAGCACTACTCAGATGATGCGCACACGGATGAATATTTTGTTCCCTCTTACACCCTCTACGACCTGCTGGCTGCCTATCGGCTGAACAATCAGTGGAGCTTAAATGCGGCGATAAATAATCTGCTCGATCGTGAATACTATGCGCGCGTGATGCCCACAGGTGTAATGCCTACCATGGGACGTAATGCGTATGCGGGTGCGACTTATCAGTTCTAAATTTGATCGCCTAATACTTGTAAACACACTTGGTTTGGCTAGACTTTATCAAGCCGTCTTGATCGAAGTACTCACGTGAACTAAACCCTACGACGAGTAAGGGCTTCCAGCGACTGACTTGATAATCATCTCCCAAACCACCTCGCGCCCGAAAGAGCCGACGTAAATCTCGTCGAAAGTCTTCAAGCAACTGGTGATCTTTTAAAACTAAAGCCCATTGAGAGTAGCTCACCTCACCCACTTTTCCATCAAGGCGAGCTAAACAGTGGGGCTGAAACTTTAAAAAATTGATCTTATATTGCACAAAGAGTTTGTCCACATCACTCATCTTGAGTGCTGTTTTTAAGATCGACCACTCCTGAGTTGTCACGAGCATGAGATAGGAGTCCGAGAGGGCAAAAAGTTTTTCACCTGTCTTCTCTTCAATCTGTTTTTTTATTTTGATGATTTCGCTTATGGGAAAGGAGATACCGAGCCATTCCTCATGGGATAAAAAGTCCCCACGATTTTTGGGATCAAGCAATTCAGAGGGAATAGTAGGAGTAAACGCAGAAGCGATTGGAGAGAGGATAAAAATAAAAAGGCTAAGACTTCTTAGCATCCTTTTTATCACCCACAATTCTAATCTTACCAAAGTCAGCATTCTTGAGCGCCTTTACTTCCTCAAGCGGGAGGGTCTCCCATGGAATAGTTGGATCAAATCGATCCGAGAGTCTAAGGTCTTTTTTTACATCCGCTTTGACGAAATCAACTGACTTTTCAAAAAGATCATAGAGCACCGGCTCAATTTTAACTCCCCTGAACTTTCTCATGACATTCATCGCATCAGCAATATGCATGACTTGATTGTAAGATCTTTTTGTCGTGATCGCGTCAAAGAAATCCGCGATGGTGCAAGCGCGGGCCATGGGGTGGATCTCTTCCTCACGCTTTTTTGAGGGGTAACCTTCCCCATTCCAGTTTTCATGATGTTCATGGATAATTCGTGCAATGACGTTTATATCCAGTGAAGGATGAACTTTCACATGACCGGCCAAAAGAAGCTCGAGGCCATAGCCCGGATGCTGCTTGATCTCTTCATACTCTTCATCTGTAAGTCCCCCCGGACTATTAAGAATGTGCGTGGGGATTTTCACTTTTCCTAAATCGTGCAAGAGACCACCCAAGCCGATATTGACGAGATCTGAGCGCGGAGCTTTAGGGTGCGCCAAGCGCCAAATGCTTATGCAGTACATAGAGACATTTATCGAGTGATCATAAGTGTAAAAATCATGAAAGCTCAGATTACCAATCAGACCCTTGAGGTCATCAATGCCATACTCACCTAAAAGATCTACCATGTTCTCGACCACTTCTCGACAGCCCTCGATGTTGGACTCCAAGATTTCGGTGGAAAATTCTCTCTCGCCATCAAAAATTCTTCCCAAATATTCTAGAGCAGAATCTTTTAGTAAGAGAGCCTTGTTAACGTCATCATACTGATCTGTTTGTACCAAACTTTTTAAGTAGAGATGCCTCTGATCCTCAGGAACATAGAGCTGGATATATTTTTTGCGCAGACTCTGGATATCTTCGCTTGAGAGTTGCTCACCTGCGGGAAAAATGCGCACAAATTTTTCCTTCTCTTTGAGAGAAGAAGAGTTCACGAAGAGATCGTATGGAAGTGCGTCTTCAGTGGCGATCAAATCATATCTGATCGAGAAGAAACTTCTCAGCGCGGGCGTTGTAAGCATCATCTTTATAGTAACATGGTCTTTTTAGGTGATGCATTTTTAGCGAGATAGGCAAAAAAGAAGCCCACCGAAGTGGGCTTCATCTGACAACAATTTAAGTCAGTTTTAGTGGTCTAGAATGGGATATCGTCAGAAGCAAATTGTGCGTCTGTTGAAACCTTGTAGTCTTGATTCATGTCCATAGGAGCTGCCCCCTGGCCCATGGAAGAATCAAAGCTCTTCTCGCCGCGATCACTGGCTTGACCGCCGATGAATTGCACCGTTGAAGCGTTGATCTCAGTCGTGTAGCGCTTGTTACCGTCTTTATCGTCCCATGAACGAGTTTGAAGGCGACCTTCGATGAAAGCTTGGCGACCTTTAGCAAGGTACTGGTTACAGAGTTCAGCCAGCTTACCCCAAACCACAATACGGTGCCATTCAGTCTTCTCTTGCTTTTGACCAGACTTGTCGGTCCAAGCTTCAGTCGTTGCGAGTGAGAAGTTACACACAGGCGCGCCGCCTGGAGTGTACTTCAATTCTGGGTCTTGTCCGAGACGACCGAGAATGATGACTTTGTTAACGCTCATAAAATCTCCTTTGCCTGATGGTGAGGCATAAATGTTTTTGTGATTTCCACCACGAGAGAAAACTCTAACCCAAATGAGTCACAAGTTAAATGCTCAGGTTTCTCACAAGGGCCTACTTATGCAAGAGTGTGCCAAAAGAGAGACGGGCTAAAGTCTTGAAATGAAGATTGTAAATAAATCTTATGAGAAGTTTTTTACTGCTTTGAGGAAAAATTTGAATCTGCTGAGCTGCGTGTGTTGCGTTGCAAGAGTTGTGGATTCTTTGCCACATACTCCTCCACTTGTCGACGCGCTACTTTGACGTCACGTTTATACCAAGTAGGATCAAAACCACAGGACTTGCACTTAAGATCTCTGCGGTAGAGAGTTTTTTGTGTAAATTCAAAGCCCGCCCAAAAAATAAAAAAACTTCCTAGCGCCTTGAACTCGAGCCATGGAAAGAGAAGCCAGGTGGTGGCGACAGTAAAGAGAGTGATTTGCGCGTAATGAATCGGCTTAAGTGTGCGCGAATATCTCACCACCCGAGGGGTTCGACACAAAGCACAGTAACAATCTTTATTTCTCATTTTTGGCACTCTCCTCTCTCTATTAAAGCACAGTCTGAGCTTCAGCCATAAGCTGGCAGAAATGGCCGCTGAGCCCCCCGCGGGGCTCAGGGTGAATGATCTTTTGTGGTGGGAATTCGAACAGATAGATTTTGAGGGGGGACGGCCCAGCCAACTCACGTACCACAACTCGATCCAAGGCCCACGTATCGAGTGCTTTACACACTCCAAATCCCATACCAAAATGCTCTTACATGATTTCCAGAAGTTCCCATAGACAAGGGCCAAAACGCTCCTCAGAGCAGGGCCAAATAAGCATCTTTTTTGCTTCTTCCTTGATCGTGTTGATCTCGATCATCGCTTTTGTCATCAACATCGGTTTGTTTGTTAAGGCTAAAATTAATCTGCAAAATGCCACCGATGCCGGCGCCTATGCGGGTGCCGCGGTTCAGGCGCGAATGCTGAATCGTATTGGGTATCTGAATTGGGAAATGCGAAACGTCTACAAAGAATGGATGTTCAAGTATTACGTCTTAGGCAATCTCAATATTCAGGACGTCGAAAATACTGTTTCCCCAGGTGCCACTGGCTTAATGAGTTATACCATGCAGCCAGATCCCAACATCAACAATGATACCGGGAAGGACGTTTATAATTTTCCTTCCGTCTGCATTCACTATGCAGGAGTGCGTACCAACGTTTGTCGACGTTATGCCATCCCCGGTATTCCGCGTTTTGAGCCCACCAACCTCGTGGGTATCGATGAGACCACCTCCTCATTCATCGATGCGATCGTGAGAGAAAAAACTGATGACTGCTCCAAGCGCTCACAGCTCAATTATAACGTGACGACCATGTGGGCTTTCAACATTCCCTCGCAGGATCAATCTTCAAACGTTTTTGCTGATGCTCCTCAAATTGCTTCTGATCGGACGGGTGCGTGGCCTAAGGCCATGGAACTTGCGATTCGAATCAGAAATCTTGAGAATGCAGTTAACCGTGCGCCTGTGGAGCCAGTCTGTTCGAACCCAGGTGATGGAATGCCCGGCTGTCAAACCGTCACTCAATACTCAACTGAGCAGCATTATGGAAATGAAAGACCCATCAAGGCTTTCTGGTCTGCCTATCGAAATATTGGAAATGAAGTCGATCGAGACATGAAGGCATCGTTTACTCTCACAGAACTTGCACCGACTCCGGTCAGCGATCCGAATGATAAATCACTCTCCTCCCTTCTCATCCCCGGTGGGAATGTGACGAAGAGCTATCTTGATCTCAAGCTTCAACTAGTGAATCTTGCCACTTTTTTCACGGCCCTTATCTCAGTCGATAATACTCTCTCTATTGAAGGCCAGGGCGTGCGCGCCGAAGGTGCCTGCGATGTTTCAAAAATTGCCGTGCCCGTTCCAGCCTATCCGATGGGGTTTTATAAAAATCCTGATCTCCTCACCTACTATGCGGTGAAGGGAGAGGCGTTTTACTCCGGACTTTTTAATCCCTTTGCTGCCAATAAAGTAAAACTCACGGCCTATGCTGCAGCCAAGCCCATGGGTGGAAGAATCGGGCCCGCTCTCTTTGCCACTGACGACAGTGGAACATTCGTCACCCCCAGAAACTCTGCCAACAAACGCCGCTCAACGGCCTACGTCTCAGGAATTGATTTAGCTGGAATCAAGAAAAAAGGCACCAATCAGGTTATTCAGCCGGGAGACTTTACGGCGGGGATTCCGATCCCTTTTAACATATCTACTAGTCCTCAAGGAAGATTCTGGATTGCAGCGCAGGACGATCCTATTGGTGGATGGGTTTCTGGACCTGGGATCATGTTTGGTGTGCCGAATCTGGTTTATGATTTCGTCGATAACTCTCTGTCGCCAGATAGCTATCAAACCAGTGCCGCCATGAATATCATCAGACCTGCCGATGCAAATGGGACAAACTACGCCTCTGGTCTTTATCAAAAAAATCAGTTTGGAAAGTTCCGCTCGAATCTTATCAGTGCCGACTCTCCTGAGGATATTCAGAAATCCATCATCAAAGTGCGCGGCCCTACTCGCTATGAGGCTGCCAACTACACCATTCCCTTTCCTTCTAGTTTTTCAGAGGGAGCACAGCTTGATACCTTTGGATTTATTTCAGGCCAAGAGGTGCCCGATCTCGGACAGAAGATTGCTCAGTTCTATGCTCCTTTATATGGTCAACAAGGCGATGCGCTTTATAAAACCGCCAATGAAGTGACGGGAATGATAAAACAGTTTTTAGCCAATCAATCAGGGGCCATTGAAAAATATCGCAACACCATGAACAAAGTGGCGCTTTCAATTTTTACGATGAATGCGGGCGAGTATAAAAAAGCGGCTGAAAGAATTTCTGATTTTAATTTCTCAGGTCCTGCCGAGGGAAATCCTGGCTCGTGTAATAGCATCGCCGGTGCCTTTATTTATCTCTACCTTGGCCCCTCTGGTGCAAACGGAGTCAGCGTTGGCTCGTCACAAGGCTGTCCGCTTGATTTGGCCTCGAAAATGGATGAATTCTTTAACAATCAAAACACCCTAGATTCTATCGATAAGAGTTCATACACTATGTACTACACCACTCTGGCAGCCAATAGCGCCGGCGGTATCACCAATTATGATAAACTCCTCACAGGATACATGCCGGGCGGCCCTGGGCGAGGCGCCAGTGATGAAGGGGTGATGAGCCCTCCTCTGGCTTCGGGTGGAGGAACAGATGAGGTCATGCGACGCACAGGTTATTCGACTAAACTTGTCGCCATTGATTCACTTCGCACCACCAGCGGAACTTATAATCAGTCGCAGTCCAGCTTTTCTATTTATTCAGAGGGAGCAGGAACTGTGGGTGCGACGGACATTAAACAGAAATCATTTAAAAACGCTCTGGATAAGGAAGCTCTTGGAATACCGCCCACGGTCAATCACTGAGGCTTGCCCAACAAATTACAGGACTTTATACTACTGACTCTTCCCAGATTTATTTTTCAGCAAAGGACTTAATCGTGGCAGGCAAAAAAGCAAAAAAACCAACAGCAAAAAAACCCGCGAAAGCAGCAAAGAAGGTAGCTAAAAAAGCTCCCGCCAAAAAAGCGACGAGCAAGAAAGCTCCGGCTAAAAAAGTGGCCACTAAAAAAGCTCCTACAAAAAAAGTAGTGGCAAAAAAAGCAGCACCGAAGAAAGTGGCTCCGAAAAAAGCTCCTGCTAAAAAAGTAGTCGCAAAGAAAGCAGCACCGAAGAAAGTAGAAAAAAAAGCAGTAGCTCCCAAAGCAGCTAAAGCAGCACCAAAAAAAGCAGAAAAACCAGCAGCAAAAAAAGTTGCAGTGGAAGTACTTCCTGCAGCCTCAAAAGTTCCTGCGCACGCGAAATCTGGTGGCTTCGATGAGGACTATAACTCAGATGGCGCTGATGAATTCGATGCAGAGTTTGATGAAGAAGATGCTCCAGCGACTGATGCTCCTGCCAAACCAGCTGAAGAGTTTGCTCCCGGAGAAGAAGATGAGGAAGGTAGCTTCGGTTATGGATGGGGATATGAAGAAGCTCTCGATAACCCTGAAGAAGTTGAAGACGAAGAAGTCTTTGATGAAGACGAAGAGTATGTGAAAGGCCCTAAGAAGCCGGCCGGAGATGATGAGGAAGAAGAAGACGAAGATTACTAAGCCTATACACTTGGATATGAGTGGCCCCTAGAGGGCCACTTTTTTTAACTATGAAGCTAGAACTTTTTTACTACGACGAATGCCCATACTGCCAGATTGTGCTGGAGGTGATTGATGATCAAGAGCTCACCTCGAAAATCATTTTGTGTAATGTAAGAAAAAATCCACAACACCGCGATCGCCACCTAAAGACCACGGGGCGAACGACTGTTCCGTGTCTCTATATTGATGATAAACCAATGTTTGAAAGTCGAGACATCGCACGATGGCTTGAAGTAAATCGGAAAAAAATAAGCGAAGGGTAATAATGGAAATCCGAGATCCTGTTCATGGCTCAATTGCCATCGATGATGCTGAAAAACAAATTATCCTTCATCCCTTCTTTCAGCGCCTGAGAAATATTAAGCAACTCGGATTCTCAGAATTCGTCTTTCCCGGTGCCACTCACACTCGCTATCTTCACTCCATCGGTGTGATGCATGTGGGATCTCTGGTGTTTGAGGCATTGTTTAAAGGTAAAACCAGTGCTGATCACCGTCGACTTAAAGAAACCTTACGCCTAGGCTGTCTCTTGCATGACATTGGTCACGCCCCAATGTCACATGCCACCGAATCGGTCATGCCCTTGGTGAGTGCCTTAAAACTTCCTCCTCGTTTCATGTCAAAAAAAGACAGGCAGGCCAGTCACGAGGACTACACCCTCAAAAGTATCGTTGACTCCAGTTTTACGGAATCATTCGCTCAAGTTCGGGCCAAGTACGGTGTCACTCCTGAAGCCGTCGCAGAGCTCGTGCTCGGTGAAACCAGTGATCCAGCCTACTTTACTGTTGAAGGAGTGAATTGGTTTCCACTTTTGCACCAACTGGTTTCGAGCGAGATGGATTGCGATCGAATGGATTATCTTTTACGTGACAGCTACTTCTGTGGCGTCAGCTATGGAAAGTTTGATCTCGACTGGATTATTGATAATCTAAAACCTTGTATCGAAAATGATCTGGCCTACCTCGGAATTAGTGAGCGTGCAGTCTCTACCTTTGATGACTTTCTCATCAGTCGCTTCCATATGTTTATGATGGTCTACTTTCATTACCGCGCCGTCTGCCTCGAGCAAATGCTCACACGCTACTTCAGTTCATCGGGCAATGAGTATTCCATCCCGGCTGACATAGAAGCCTATCTCGAGCATGACGACCCCTATTTAATGAAAACGCTGAAAAAATCAAAAAATGTTTGGGCTCAGAGGATCGTCCTGAATGACGTGCCTCAAAAAATCCTTGAAACCTTTGGCAAGGACGGACTCGTGACAATGAGTAAACTCGAGAGCTATCTCAAAACAGAAGGGATTGATTACATCCTTTGTTCATCTCAGGGGCGGCTTTCTAAGTACTACAATGATGCCGCACCGGCAAAGACCTTCCCCATGAAAGTGGTGCGCGAAGGTGGCGTTTCACGAAAGATGACTCATCTGAATGTGAACGAAGCCACGGATCTTTTTGATAAGTACCAAAAGAGTCATGCCGTCACGAGGCTCCACTTGGATTTTGAACAGCTTCCCGCATCTCAGAAATCGCATATTATCCAAATAATTAACTCAAACTGATGCAGAAAATACTCCTCTACCTCATTTTGATCGTCGCCTACCTAGGACTCTCAAAAGGGCTCTCCCCGAGTGAGATTGGCATGGACTATGTTCCGAATGAACGTGGACTAGCAAAAGTTTTTACCGGAGAGAATGTATCCATCATCTTAATTGATATGCATGCGACAGGTTTTCTGATTAAAACCTATTATCAAAAATATCGAATCATTCACGGCTTTCAGGGAATCGAAGAAGTGATTGTCCGCACCTCACGAGATTTCGCCTCAAAAAATCGTGAAAACGTAGGACTCTCCATTTTCCGAAGAGGTGATTCCGGTGAAGAAATATTGCCGATGCCACCAGGAGCGAATTTTATTGGTAACCGAGGCTTTGGGGAATGGCGTCCCAACAAATACGGCGTGGCTAAATGGCGCTTTTATCGCGCCTACAAAAATCTCCCCACTTACTTAGGCTGGGGGAAGTGGTCTCCCGATCAACTCTTTCATGAAGAGTACATCGCCTTCAAGGAACGCAATCAGCCCTACTTTGGCTCCAACAAAGAGTTTGGCACCAAGGGCACAGTGACACAGAAAAATTTCCCCAACTTCTTTAAACCAGAGCGCCAAAAGCGCATTGATGTAAAAACGTTTCTCCTGAAATACTTCAGAGAAAATTTCTAGCCAAGGCCTACAGAGATGAATGAAATTTTTGATCGCCTCATCATACGAATTATTCTCGTTGTCTTCGTATGCTTAGTTATCTACATCTACAAATATGCTCACATGCTTTTTTATCCAACAGTCAAACAGCAAGTGACCAAGAGATTTTACCCTGCGGAAAACCCCGCTGATACGCTTCACCTCTTTTCTCGCATGGTTGGCTTTACCATCATCCTTTCGTCCCTAGGCTTTGACGAGAGCCATGGCATTTTTCTTACGATCTTTCATTTTTTGGTTTGGGGAATTCTCACCAGTGGTCTCTACTTACTCTCTCTCTTTATCATCGAAAGTATTGTGCTTTATAACTTCGAATATAAAGATGAGATTCTTAAGCGCCAGAATATGGCCTATGCCATCATCTGCCTCTCGCACTCCATAAGCACCGCTTTTGTGACAAAATCAGTGGTGAATCAATCAGAGAACTCGCTGGTCATCTTGTTCATTCTCTGGCTTCTTTCAATGGTGGTTCTGGGATTTGGCTCGAAGTACTACACCTTTCTTACCAAACTCAATTTTAATTCACTTTTAACCCAGCAAAAAACTTCACTCGCACTCTCCTACGCTGGGTTCTCACTTGGCATGAGCTGGCTGATCAGTGCGAGCTTTGATCAAGAACACTACGACATCACCATGTATTGTGTTCAAATCTTTCTTAAGATGCTTCTGGCCCTGATCATCTATCCGCTTTTTAAAATTGGATTAGATCTCATCTTTAAGACCTATTCCTATGCCGAGTCCCCCGGTCAGGCTCCATCAGACCCGAATCAACATAACTGGGGCTATGGATTTTATGAGGCTGCCCTCTTCTTAAGTGCTTCAATCCTGACCTCAATGATCGTCAATCACATCCAGTTCGGCACGATTTACCCATTCTTCTAGGGCCGCAGTGGACAGGGTAGAATAAGCCATGGAGGGTGAGACTTCATGTCGATCCAAGATAAGCTTAAGAACAATGTCTTCTTCATCATTAATAAACTAGTCGCTCGGCTGGCCAAGGTCGAATACCGCCTCTATAAACTAGAAAATGAATTCAATAAGCAAATGGCGATTCAACGTAATCATTTGGTGAGAGTTAAAAATCAAAGCTATCTTCCCGATGACTTTCTCCAGAATGGAAGACCCTACCTCGATCTTTCACCAGAAAAAGCCTGGGCGATGTTTAAAGATCCAAATCATGATTTTGTTTTTATCGATGTGAGTTATAAAAATTTTGAACTCGATGGGCCTCGCCCTAAGGAGTGCTTACACATTCCCCTGGAAGAAATCGAAGAGCGCTACCACGAGATTCCGAATCACTCTACGCCTCTTATTATTATCTCAGAAGATGGTCTTCGCAGCATTCTGGCCTGTGAGTTTCTCAACACCAAGGGCTACTACAACTGCAATAACGTCTCTGGGGGTTGGAAGTTTTGGATTGGTCACAGACTGATCGAAGTGAGATCAAAAGCTTCTGCTTAGATTAAGCTGCCTTTCTTCTCAGTTCCTCTTAACAGTTCTTTATGCAAGTTTCCTAACATCAGTTCAACGCGATCTAACTCCACGGAACCTAGTTTTTTTGTGTACTCACCTTCAATATCATTGATGACTTGTAGAAGGCACACTTTGAATTTAGCCCCATACTCAGTCAGAACCACTAATTGTTCACGTTTATCATAATCAGAATTTTGTCGTGAGATATAACCGCGTTTTTCTAACTCATTGAGGTGGCTAGTCATCGTTTGTTTTTTTAGCCCACAGGCCTGGCCTATCATTTTAATCGAAGGTGATTCGTGCTCCGTGAGGAACATTAAGATTTCAAGAAAAGACGCCCTCAGATCGGTAAAGCCCTGCCCTTGCAAGCGATGCATGAGTTCCACGCTATACAGGCGGTAAATTTGTTTGAGGAGGGATCCGATATGGGCTATCTTTCGCATATAGTACAATTATCATACTATAGGCCTAAACTCATTACAACTGATACTTATTCAGTGCTCTGTGGAGCTCTTCATTAAGGCGAGGCTTAGACTTTTTCACCTGAACAGTTTTAACAGCGACCTGAGCGTCTTTTTTGAGCCCCTGATGCCATAACTCATCTCTAATTTGCTCTTTGACCGACACTAAAGGCAGCGCCTGAACGGAGAATGAGGTGAGGAGTAATGAGAGAATAAGGAGGTTGTACTTCATAAATTGGATTTTAGCCTGCGGCTTCGAGGAGCAGGCTAAACAATGTAAATTCTTCTCAATTGAAGAAGTTTCGCGAGTTTGAAATAGCTGTCACCATCCCAATACATACCCCGTAGGTCATCATCGCCGATCCCCCATAACTCATCATAGGAAGAGGGATCCCCACAATCGGCATCATTCCGCTCACCATGCTCATGTTAATAAAGGTGTGCCAAAAAAAGATTCCCGTTATTCCGATGACCAAAACGGAGTCATAGAAACGCTGGACCGAGGAGGCAAGCCAGATCAGTCGCAAAAATAAAATGAGATAGAGCAGTACTAAAAACATAGAACCAAAAAATCCGTGCTCCTCATTAAAAATAGCAAAGACGAAATCGGTATGATTTTCAGGTAGGTATTGAAGAGAAGCCTGGGAAGAGTTTTTAAAACCTTTACCAAAAAGTCGACCCGAGCCAATCGCAATCTCGGATTGGATCGCATTGTAACCAGACCCCTTAGCATCGGCGTAAGGATCAATAAAAGTATGAATCCGTTTACGCTGATATTCACGTAAACCAAAGTTATACATGAGGACGCCGCCCACGAGAGCTGCCATGATGAGAGAAATAATGGTCTTCCACTTCAGACGCTTGTAAAAGATCACCATACTAAAGATCAAAAGCAGCAGCATTCCCGTTCCCAGATCTGGCTGGATGATAACCATGACCGCAGGTATGGCGGCAATCAACCCAGGAACGATGAGGTCTTTGAGGACCAGCTCTCTTTCGGGATGAACACGTGAAAAATATCGGGCCAGCGCCATTGCAAGACCAAGCTTCATAAACTCAGAGGGCTGCATCCGGATAGGGCCAAAATTCAGCCAACGTTGAGCTCCCATGCCCACGTCCCCCATAATGATAACAAGGATGAGCAAAAAGAAGGTCACACCATAAGCAAAATAGGAAACGCGCTCAAAAGTTTTAGGATTAAAGATAATACTCACAATAATAGCGGTCGCTGTTGCCATCAACCACCAAATAATCTGTGAGCGATAGAGCATGTGAAGACCATCATGAGTCTGAGAATGTGTCGCCGAATAAAGATTGAGCACACCCACCAAAAAGATCGCAAAAAAGCTTCCGATGAAACTAAAGTCATAGCGTTTAAGGTAAGCCACAAGCGATTGATACATGCTTTATCCTAATCTACGTCAACGTCCACCGGGACCACTTTTGCGGCCGGTGCAATTGATGTACCCATCTGTTTTTCGAGTTCTAAGTTTTCAAGATACAGCTCCGGCTGATACTTCTTCATATAGGTCGTCATGACAGGCTCAACGACAGGCGCCGCTGCTCCCGAGCCCGAACAACCGTGCTCAACCAACACCGCAATCGCCACTTTGGGATTCTTGTAAGGAGCAAAAGCCACAAAAATTCCGTGGTGGCGGTACTGGTATTCCATCTGATCACACTTCTGATAGACCTTATCTGCACTGGCACGAACCACCTGGGCCGTTCCGGTTTTACCGGCCATCTGTAGACCTTTACCACGACGGTAATAGGCCGTTCCTTTCTGGTTATTAAGAACCTGATAGAGGCCTTCGCGCACAAGTCTGAGTGTGTTGGGATTTTTAAACTTAAAATCACTCACTAACTCAGGCTTAAAGGGTTGCGTGATCTCCCCTTTCTCGTTGTAGATTTCTTTCACAAGTTGCGGGCGATAGATTTTTCCTCCGTTAGCGATCACGGCATAGGCCTGCGCCAGCTGGATGGTAGAAGTAAGAACGTATGATTGCCCGATCGAACAGGAAAGCGTTTCACCGGGCTGCCACTCCTCGCCGAATCTTTTCTTTTTCCATTCTTCAGTAGGGATTAATCCCGAAACTTCACGAGGAAGTGCAATGCCTGTTTTTTTCCCAAGCCCAAGCAAGTGAGCATATTTAGCGAGGGTATCAATCCCCGTGCGCATGGCTGTTTTTTGGAAATAGATATTACAACTTTCTCGAATCGCCTTCACCATGCTGGTGCTACCATGACCTTCTTTCTTCCAGCAGTGGTAAGCCTTGCGACCAAACTTTAAACTTCCGGTGCACACGACATCTGAATGCTCATCCACCAGATTCTCTTCAAGCCCCATGATCCCAGTCACCGGCTTAAAGGTAGATCCAGGAGAAAAGTGCTCTTGAATATTACGGTCACGCAGAGGATTCAATTTATTGGTAATCAAACTGCGCCAATACTCCGGATTCAGACCACGCGAAAACTGTGAAGGGTCAAACGCCGGGCGAGACACCATGGTCAGGATCTCACCAGTTTCAATATCAATCGCGACCACACTCCCAACCTTACCCTCTAGTGCTGTGTAGGCAGCAAGCTGCATGTCCCGATCAATCGTTAAGCGCACATTCATCCCCTGAGTGGGGTTTTCATCTTCAATGCCCTTAAAAAGATTATCTGTATTAATGTAGCGTTTTCTGCGGCCTCGAGAATCCACTTCCACAAATTCGTGACCATTCACTCCTCGCAGATAGCGATCCAGCTGCTCCTCTACTCCAAACTGCCCAATGAAGTCACCGAGACGATAATCAAAGCTATCGCGCTTTTTAAACTTCGGAAGCTGGTCTTGGCTGATCTCAGAGATATAACCCAAAAGATGGGCCCCGACGTCTTTGTCTTTATACTCACGTGAAATAAAGGTCTGAACACTTACTCCGGGGAGATCCGCATTGAGACTTTCGATTTGTGCGAGTTCATTGAAATCAATATTTTTCTTCACCGTAATAGGACGATAGGTGGCTTGATTAGCGTTCTTTTTGAGGAGTTTTTGAATGGTATCTGGCTCGAGGCTTAAAATCTTTTCGAGTCGTGGAATCGTTTCATCACGTTCAAGCAAATACTGAGGAGTGATGATCGCATCATAGCGAGGGATATTATCTACCAAGAGCTGTTCATCGCGGCTAAAGATCTGGCCTCGAGGGGCCCAGACGACTTCTTTGCGAAGACGATTTTGGATAGAGAACTGATGGAGCTGCTCTCCCTTATACACTTGAAGGTACCAGAGTCGAGCGAGAATAAGACCAAAACAAGCCAGCATGATATTACCAATAATACCTGCGCGGTTTTTATGGACTTTAACGAGTTCTTCTTCACCAAACATTTTCTATAATTCCATTCCCGTCGATCGGCTCACCTGCATTTCTACAGGCCACACTCGATTGAGCAGGTTAAATAAAAGTGGTGAAACCAATGACAAAAGAAAAGTTCCAGGGAGCACGTTCCAAAACATCATCCCGAAGTTGTTAAAGTGTCCAAGCTTAAGGGAGATGATGGTTAAGGTCGTGATGTACCAAATAATTTGGAAAATCTGCACCGTGATGATGGTCATAATGGCCGTAGAGAACTGCAAAATCTCTTTGAGATAAGATGCGATGAGGGAAACAAATATTCCCACCAATGTCCCCAAAGCCCAGCCTTCTACAGAAAAGCCCGCATGGACAAGCTGCAGAATCATCACAAACCAAGGCAAAAGTGGGGTAGAGATTTTAAAGGCCATGAAAAGGATGATGACCACATTAAAAGCTAAACGAGACTCCCTCCAACCGAAAGCTGGCAGGAGAGCAGAGGAAGCAATTTCAAGGGCAATCAAAATACCCAAGGTCATAATAAGAGAGAGTATCAAACGAGTGAGTCTTGGTTGCATTACTTCACTCCCTTTGTGTTATCGGTGGCTGAAGTCGGATTATTTGACGAGATCACTTGAGGCTTAGCCAGTAAGATAATCACTTCCTCAAGCTTATGAAAGTCTACCGAAGGAGTGACCTCTACCGAAAGTGTCATGCCGCTGGATTCTTGTTCGATGTTGGTGATCATCCCAACCTTTACGCCTTTCGGGTAAATCCCACCCACTCCGGCCGTGATAAGTCTGTCCCCAAGCTCTATGGGCTCAGTTCGAGAAACGTACTTAAGGCTACACATGTAGTTAAAAACGCCTTCAACAATTCCATGTGTTCGTGTGCGCTCAACGATGGCATCCACACGGTTGTTAGGATCAAGGATAGTGAGAACGTCTGAATAGTTATAACCCACGCGATAGATGTAGCCCACAAGTCCTGAGTTGGTGATGACAGGAGACATGAGCGTGATTCCGTCTTTAGATCCGCGATTCAAACGCAGCACTTTAAATTGGTTCGCCGAATCCCAGCCAATGACTTGCGCCAATATCTTCTCTGACCCTAATTCCTCTGAGTATGAGAGCATCTGCTTGAGGCGCAGGTTCTCGCGACGAGTTTCTTCCATAATAAAAAGATCGTGCTCGAGACGTTCGATTTTATTTTTGAGGAATTCGTTTTCTTTACTGGTATTGACGATCATAAAGTAATTATCCACCACATTCAGAATCTCTGAACGACTGGCCATGATCCCTTTCTGCACGGGAGAGACGACTTCGATGACCAAACGTTGAAAGAGAGTCATCTCTTCCAAATCGAAGCGCTTCTGGGACAACCCATAAGTAGCCAAGATGATCACCAACAGATTGTTGATAATTTTAACTTTTGATGACTCGGTTATAATCCGTCTCAAAATGGATCCTCACGTATAAAGTCTTAAAACCCTATTAGCCTAACGCGCTCCGAGACAGCTTGCCAACAGAACTCCTTTGACCGGAGCATTTTCTCTCCATAGAATATCTAGGATTAAACTTCAGGAGTTCAAAATGAATAACTCGTTTACGAGTAAAGCCGCCACTTTTCTTATCTCAATTCTTTTCCTACTCATAATAGTCAGCTTTTTGTTTGGCGATTATGGGCGCAGTGGATCGTCTTCGCCGCAAGACGTCGCTTCCGTTGACGGACTCCCCATCAGCTCCCGCGAGTACCAGATGCGTCTTTCACAACAAATTGAGTTTTTTAATCAGATGATGGGCGGAAAAATGACTCCGCAGCAAATCAATCAAATGGGTGTAAAAGAGACTGTACTAGGTCAGATCATTCAAACCAAACTTCTTCTCTCTTTCGGTCTGAATAACGGTTTGGCGCTCTCAGAGGATGAAGTGAAATCAGAAATTAAAAAACTGCCTTACTTTCAGCGGGACGGAAAATTCGACGTGGGCCTCTACCGCAATCTAATGCAGTCAAACGGCTACAACCCGGCTCAGTTTGAAGAAATGATCAGTTTTGACATGGCGACACGTAAAGTTGAGCAGATGATCTCATCACAAAATGTCTCTGAAGGACTGGCTGCCGATGTTCTTCGTTTTAAAATGTCAGCGGTTAAAGTCGACGCTCTTCGGATCGAGCGCTCGGATCTGATTAACCTGATTGAGGTTAGTAGCGGCGAGTCACAAGAGTTTGCTAATAAGGCTGAAAACAAGAAACTCTTAGAGGACATGTACCAAGAGGCTTTCTCTCGTTACAACAAGCCCGAAGAAGCCAAAGCGCGTCACATTCTCTTTAAAGTCGATGACCCTAGCAAAGAGGCTGAAGTGAAGGCCCGTGCAGAGAAACTCGCTGGAAGCCTTAATGCTAAAAACTTCGCCACTAAAGCTAAAGAACTCACTGAAGATCCATCAGGCAAAGACAACGGTGGAGATCTTGGCTGGTTCAGCCGCGGTCGGATGGTCCCTGAATTTGAAAAAGCTGCTTTTGAAGGTAAGGCAGGTCAGATCGTGGGCCCGATCAAAACTCAATTTGGCTATCACTGGCTTCTCATTGAAGGCAAAAAAGGTGAAGAAACAAAAACCTTTGAACAAGTGAAAGTTGAGCTAGCGAAGATGGCGCTTCAAAAGAGAAAGAGCCTCGACCTTGAAGGACTCATGAAGCAGACCAAAGATAAGTTACAGGCACTCTTGCAGTCTGGTGACAAGAAGCTCATCGACGCTGAAAAAACTAAGGTGACCATGAACCATTTCCCTGGCAGCGAAGTAAACCTTTACGATCTGAACGTAGGTCCACAGACCCTCTCTCCCGCTGAAGGAGAAAAGCTTTTTGCTGCTAAACCAGGTGAGGTTGTAGACTTCTCTACACCAAGCGCCGTGTTTATGGTGAAAGTTGGAGAGAAAGTGAACAGTGAAGTGGATTCAAAAATCGCAACTCAGCTTAAAACAGAAGTGATGACTCAATCACAAATGTTTAATCGCAAATTTAGAGAAGAGCTCATCAAAGAGCTCAATGCGAAAGCAAAGGTTGTCACAAACCCATCACTGCTATAAATAAGAAGGGCAGCAGGAGAAAGTGAGTGGCCGATAAAAAACATAAATTTAAACAAAACGTAGACGGCAGCTATTATGTCGACGATCAGTGCATCGCTTGCGATGCGTGCTGCGTTGAAGCCCCGAAGTTTTTTGCCATGAACGACGACGAAGGTCATGCCTTCGTCAAACTCCAGCCCCAGACTCCAGAAGAAAAAGCTGAAGCCGAGAACGCTCTCGCGGCTTGCCCTGTCGAAGCTATTGGTCGAGACGGGTGAGAGGATTTGGCTTGTCCAAATTTGACTTGTCTATGAGCCTTGGCTTTTTTAAATTGAAAGCATCAATATTTTGAAGGATTTCCTATGACTAAGTTTGCACTTCTCGCACTCGTTTATTCATTCTCAGTCTTTGGCTCGGGCCAACCCCTCAAGTATGATACACCTCAGCCTTTTTGGTTTTTTGAAGTCACTTATCAAGATGGCCGCATCATGACCTACCCCGTGCAGTTGCCAGATTTTGAAATGGGTCTTCCCTATGGTGGGCGCATACTTCGGGCTGAAGTTCCGGCTTTAATTAAGGCTAACCACGAAGTGAAGAAGAACCTCAAACGCCGCTTCACAGCTACTCTAGGAAATGACGTCCTCTCAGGGGAAGTGCTCTGCGATCTTTCAAAATACAAAGTGGAAGCTGCCATTGCGGGTGAGACATCACTGAATTTTTCAGGTGGCAATAAGTCCAGCACACCATCGAAAATTAAGTTCTACTGCCAATTCTAATCTCTCCAAAAAAGAAGAGGACCCCTAAGGGTCCTCTCTTGGAAGAATTCTAACAATTTAGTAACAACGGTCATCAAACTATTAACGTTTGATGTTGAGCACTTCTTGCAACATCTGATCACTGGTGGTGATGGTACGAGTGTTCGCTTGGAAGTTACGTTGAGCAGCCATGAGTCCAATGAACTCGTTAGCGATATCCACGTTCGACATTTCGATCGACTTCGAAAGCACTTCACCGCGACCGTCAAGACCTGGCTTACCAAGAGCTGCTTGCCCTGATTTACGAGTCTCTTTGAAAAGGTTTTTACCTGTCTTGAAGAGGCCTTCAGTGTTATCGAACTTCGCGATCGCCACTTGGCCCAAAGAGAGCTGAGTGCCGTTATCATAGACAGCAGTGAGCACGCCATCATCATTGAAAGACATGGAAGCCAGTGTTCCAGCTGCATGACCAGTTGACGAGTGACGAGCAATCGAAGAGCGTGAACCGTATTGAGTTGAAGCATCAATCCCGGTGCCGCCTTCCTTGATCGATTTACCGAAGTCAAAAGCAATCTTCTGACCTTGACCAGCACCCTTGTTAAAGTTGAAAGAGTTGCTCTTTTCAACTTCTTCTTGGAGCACACCATTTGGATCGAACTTCAAGCTACCAGACGCCATCTCAAGTAGCTCACCTGGTTTACCATTTTGAGCGTCAGCACCGTCAACCATCGCATGGTAGTCCCAGTTGCCGTCAGCAGTTTTGTTGAAATAGAGAGTCACAAGACGTGCTGTACCGACGTTATCGTAAACAGTCACAGAGTTGTTGAAGTTTGATGTCTTATCTGGATTCTTCGGGTCAAACTGCTTCACGTTTTCACGGCTATCAAGGTTCATCGACATTTTAACTTCGTTTGTCGCCTTAGCCGGAATCGTTGTTGAACCGAGCTTAATAGGATCGATTTTATTTGTGATTTTACCGTCAGCGTCTGGCTGGAATCCGCTCACACGGTAGCCGTCGCCGTTGATCATGTAGCCCTCTTTATCAAAATGGAAAGAGCCATCACGAGTGTAGCCTTTGCCAAACGGAGCATCGACCATGAAGAAGCCGTTACCGTTGATCGCAAGGTCTGTGATTGATTGTGTTCTTTGGATCGTTCCCTGAGTCCACTGAGGAGTCACGTGAGCAAGCTTTGTACCAGAACCGATCTGGTCACCGCCGTCGATCCCTTTAAGAGATGAAGCGAGGGTATCTTGGAATTCTGCACGCGAAGACTTGAAACCAAAAGTACCGGCGTTGGCGATGTTATCACCCACCACACTCATGGACGAGCCTGCAGCATTAAGACCTGTGATACCGATGTTAAAAGACGAAAGAATACTCATTGTCCCTCCTAGACTTTTGTTCAGACTCTTTTGACAACTACAGGCCAAAAGTGGGGCTTCCAGGAAAGGACCAGCCTTTATCCGAACGTTTTGTTGTTACTACCTCTCACACGCTTCTTCCTAAAACGTGTAAAATTCCTAATTCATAAAAATGGTCGAATCAATCTTCGTGAAAACATTTTCACTCATACTGTCTCGATCCACTGCCGTCACCACCATGCCACGATCTACGTCTAACACGTAAGCGGCTTTCCCGGTGATCACGAGCGAGTCGTGGCCACCTTTCAGCTTCAACTTACCGAGCGCTTCTTGCAGCTTGAGGTACTCCTGCGTATCAAAAGAGATATTTCTCTCTTGAAGTCTTTTCTGAGCGTGCGTCGAGAGCTCCACGCCCTGCTTCGGTTCAGCTGTCGCCTTGCCGATCAGATCCGCGAACTCACTCTTCTGTCCGGACTGAAGCTTGTTCGCCTGCTGCGACTTCTGCTCTTGAGGCAGACTCGTGACGTTGGGAATAAGGAGTTCGTTAATCCGTGACATTTTTTTTCTCTCTACTGCTAATCGTAAATTCCCTCTCCGTTATTTGAGTAAGCATTGTGTGCTTGGCTCGCGCTCGGAGTAGGAGCTTGATTTAATCTTAAATTATTCTGTAGCTGTTGTGCAGTAGGCATCTTTTGCACATCGCGCATATTTGTATTTGAATTTACATTCAAACCATTATTCATTTTATTTTCTTCGCCTGAATGAAAACTAACCACGTCACGAAGATAAACTTTTTGTCCATCAACCGTTAACACTGGCTCACCTTCATCAAAAGTCACACTCGACACAATGCCTGTCGCTTGTGTTTTTGTTCCCACTTCTTGTCCTTGTGGATTCCAAGCTTTCACCATCGCTTTGTAGTTGCCCTTCGCCGCAGGCTGCCCATCGAGTGTGATCGCATCCCACTCCACTTCGTGTGCACCACGAGACATACCTTCTTTCCAGATCTCACCGACAGTTTGATTTTTTTCATCCATGATACGTACAAGTACCTTGCCTGCATCTTCTTCAACTTTAAACAGAACGCTGGCCGGCTGACCTTCATCAGTGATCTTGATACTGGCTCCGGCGGTCACAACTTTCTTGCCCACGAAACTTGCGGCATGAAACTTGTCTTGGATGTTTTGATTTTTTTGAACTTGATCAAACTTCGAATTCAAGTTCGAGAGCTGCTCGAGCTGAGAAAACTGAGCCAGCTCACCAGTCATCTTCCCTTGGTCCATCGGATTCATGGGATCTTGGTTTTGCATTTGATAAGTGAGAAGTTTTAGAAACTCATCCTTACCCATTTCATTTTTCTTCGGCTGACCATAGATCGATTGTTCGCGGCGACCAGTAGCACGATTGAGAATTTTCTCATCATCTTGTTTACCCAGAGCACTTCTCTCACCCGCAAGCGACTTTGGAGCCATGGAGACTTGAGAATATTGGGCCTGTTTTGGATCGACGGGTCTTCCAATTTCCGGCATGACTTATGCTACTTCCTTCTCACGTAAAAGTTCCCACAACTGCTGACGACGCTCTTGTTCAGAGTTGCGCTCATTCTGCTGAGAACCATACTGACGTTCACCAGACTGTTGCTGCTGATGACCTGATTGAGAATTAAAATCTTTTGATGGGGCTGATTGCTCAAAACGCAAGTCACTCACGCCTACTCCCGCTTGAGTGAGATGAGTCATCAGCTGTTCTCTATGTTGACCCAAGAACATTCTGGTATTGGCATCCTGAGCTCCCAGAATAACATTCACATTATTCTGACCTGTGCGTGTAACTGTTATATCCAACAGTCCTAGGTCTTGGTGCTGCATCTTCATGGTCACAGTTGGCTCTTTTGCGGCCTTGGCCTGCACAATGTAGTCAGTCACTTGTGTGATGACCGAATCGCTGTCTTGTGAATTTGTGAGATTGTTGAGATCAAATACTTTTGCTGCTGGGGCCATCTCCGCTTTCACACTGCTGGCCGGAAGTGGAGCTTCTAAAGTGTAGACTGCTTGAGGAGCGACATAATCACTGGTGCTACCAGTGATGGACTCTGGAAGAGCACTTTCTAGTGACCAATCAGAATTCTTAGCAAGCTCTTCAACTTGAATCGGATTTTTATTCATGACACCGTAGACTTGTGCATTTACATTTTTGGCCGTGACCGCATTTTTCTGTGCGACGAAATCTTCAAATTGCATAAGCTTCGGATCAAACTCGCCCTGCTCAAAACTCGTCGCCGGAGATCTTCCAACAGACACACTCGCAGCAGTCGCTGGTTGTTGTTGCTGCTGGAGAAGGAGATCTTTGAGTGTCATTGGTGCTTTCATCTCTGGATCATGCTGAACCTGATGAATTTGACCGGGAGCGACCACATCCTGAACCTGTTTAATCAGTTCAGTGTTGATGAATTTTGGAGTGGGTTCTGTTTGCAGGGGAAGAGTCTCAATGATCTGAGCATCAACCGCCTGAGGATTAACTCCGAGCTGTGAATTCATGGCTAACTCTTGGGCTTCTAAATTATTTTCCAGCTGGATGAGTTCAAGATCAAGTTGCTGAATGAGATTTTGATCTAA
>DIVA01000078.1 GCA_002435705.1 Bacteriovoracaceae bacterium UBA6144 | reverse complement strand
TTGCAGATAACCATCGCTTTTATTTAACTGGATTCACAGGCTCTGTGGCCGAAGCGCTGGTGCCTCGGACAGGAAAAGTGCATCTCTACGTCGACGGGCGCTACCATGAGCAAGCTGATTCCGAAGTCCCGCTGGACGTTGTTCATGTCGTCAAATGCGACGCATCTACCGGCAATCATCAGGCCCTCATTCAAGATATCCTACAACTCAAACTCAAAAAAGTAGGACTTGAGGCTGAGCGCTGTGCTCTGAGTTTTTTCAAGCGCATCTCAAGTGTGAGTGAGGTGAAACCTTTTCAAAATGGTGAAGTGGCTCAACTGATCAAGAAAGCTGCGATTGAAGCCCCTAAAGAAATTAAGCTCGTCTCGCGCGAACACCGCGGACGGGATACGCTTGAAAAAACACGTCTAGCTTTCACCACAGACAAAGAAGCCATGTTTATTGCGGCCCTGGACCAGATCGCTTGGGTCACCAATTGCCGAGGCTATCATCTCCCATTCCTTTCAAGCTTTCGCGCGAAAGCTCTCGCGACTCTTAAAAAAGTATATGTTTTTATCGAGCATGAAACTCCGTTACACAAGTCGGCGGAAAAAATTGAAGGGGTTGAGTGGATTAAAGTATCCGCGAGTGAACTGAAGCATGAGTTAGAAAAAATTCAGAATTCTCTGCACCTTGAGAGCATTCAGTTTGACCCGGCCCATTTAAACTGTGCAGATTTCAACACACTCATGTCTGTGTTTCACACCGACCGCTTGAAAGAAAAGCCAGCGGGTCTCATTGAGTGGATGTCGATCAAGGAGCCGATCGAGATCAAAGAGATGGAAGATAATTTCCGGCGCTCTGATAAAGCTATTTTTAACACCATGAAGTGGGTGAAAGAGAAAACTAAAAAAGGTGAGCGCTTCACTGAGTTCGATCTGTGGCAAGAGACGAGCAACAAGTACCGCGAGCAGGGTGCGATTGATCAAAGCTTTAATACCATCGCGGGCGTGGGTCCGAATGGATCAATCATTCACTACGGTAACCCTTCGGATGAGTTGGCGATCAAAGCGGATGACATGATCCTCCTTGATTCCGGGGGCTACTACGAAGGTGGATTCGCCACGGACACCACTCGGACTTTTTTTTCGTCCTATAAAGGAAGTGCCAATCCGGAGTATAAAAAAATCTATACTCTCGTGCTTAAGGGACTGCTTAACTGCCAGTACAGTGTGTTTCCGACGGGGACGAAAGGTAATGTTCTCGATGGGATTGCCCGTGCTCCGCTCTTTAAGCATGGCTACAATTACAACCATGGCACAGGCCATGGAGTGGGTGTGCATGTCCATGAAGACGGCGTGAGGCTTTCGATGATTTCTCAGATGCCGATGAAAGAGGGACAAGTTGTCTCCATCGAGCCAGGGATTTATATCCCAGGATTTGCGGGAGTGAGATTAGAGAACGTAGCGGTGGTGGAGAAACATCCGACCCTGAAGGGAATGTTGCGCTTTCGCTCTCTCACGAATGTGGGATTTGACCCAGAACTGATCGACGACTCGCTCATGAATAGTGAAGAGATGGCGCAGCTGAAAGAGTATGAACTTGAGTGCGCGAAGCGAGGGAACTCGCTTATGACTCTCGCTTAATTCTTCGTCCTAAAAAGATGGCCAGCAGAAAACCTAAAAGTGCTGTTGGCCACATACCATCACGAGAATCTGTTGATCCGAGAAAACAGCCGAGTCCAAACATATCCCCTTGTACAGGATAGAGATAGCTCACCCCGTCTATGTCATCGCGGCCTAGGTCATTTCTGACTGGGACCACGGAGAAGTACATGAGCGATGAGCGGTCATCGCTGTGGCCAAGGCCAATGGCATGACCGATCTCATGTGAGATGACCGAGATTTTTTGATTGGTGTTAAGGTTTTTGAAGTTCGTGGAATTTTCATTGATGATCACCACAGAGCCCCTGATGTCTTTGCCGGAAATCACAGTCGGGAGAGTGAGCGCGAGTAAGGCACTATTGGTGAAATTATCAGCAGCATTCGTATTACAGGTGATCACAATATCTGTGACAGCAGGTATGCCTGAGGTACAGTCTGAGGCTCCGATCAAACACAACTTACCCGTGACAAAACTATTTGAGACATCAAAGCTGCCGCCGTCTTCTAAAATCAGGCGAGAGGTGGGAACGGTATTCCAGAAATCTTTAATCGCCGGCTGTATGAGGCTTGCCACTTCCTGCATATCAACGTTCACACAACTGGAATTAAGTCCCGCCCGCACCTGCACGCGGTCCTCTTTGTAGCGGGCCCCGATCGAATTATTAAGGGTGAAGGCATGGGAGAGAGTGGGAAGAAGAAGAAGTAGAATAAACTTCATCGTTACTCCTTGAGATCGTAGTAAAAAGTGAGAGTGAGGGCGTAGCTCAATTGACGTTTTTCATTATTTAAAATGGCGTACCAAAATGTTTGAAAGCGAAGGGCGAGTTCATTGGAGTGAATCTCTGCTGCTAAATCGAGAGTGTTATTAAAAGAAGTCTGTGATTCAGGTGGCACAAAAAAATCAGATTGCCCGGCCCCATTATTCATGGGCACGGTTCCGCCTGTGCCGCGGATATTATTCACCATTAGGGAGGTGCCGACTCTCAACCTGATCCAGTCCTCAAAGGCGTAACCAAAATCCCCTCGGATCATAAAAAGATTTTTCGTCACACCACTCCCGGCCTCTCTGGGGAGAACCCAGTGGAGTTCTGGGGAGAAGATCCATTGAGGAGTGAGCGTGAGTTGGGTGGAGAAGCCCAGCGTGGGATTTAATTCAAAAAAGTTTTTCTTTCCCTGATCATCAGTCTGCACGCTCCCCACGAATTCTGTGAGAGTGCCAAGGTGAAAACCCATAT
>DIVA01000063.1 GCA_002435705.1 Bacteriovoracaceae bacterium UBA6144 | reverse complement strand
ACAAGTCTAAAATTTGATGATTTACTCTCAAGACTACCAATAGGGTAAAACTTCTTTTCTTCTAGAACCTTGAGTAGTTTTGCTTGTGTCTCAAGTGACAAGCAGCCAATCTCATCTAGGAAGAGGATTCCATTATGAGCTAACCCAATTTTCCCCATACGCGTTTTATCTGCACCAGTGAAAGCGCCTTTTTCAAAACCAAAGAGCTCACTCTCGATAAGGTCCTTGGGGAGGCTGGCACAGTTAAGTTCGACGAATTCACCTTCGAGCTGTGAATGCTCGTGAATGACTTTTACTAATTCAGACTTTCCCGTCCCTGTTTCTCCCATCACCAGTGCAGGTGTATTTGATTCGATGGCCTGAAGCAGATTATTCGTTTGCTTCTTGGTTTCCAAGTCGGTCGTAAGATAACGGGAATCAAAGATGTAATCAGGTAAGCCAGGCTTTCTTGTGAGTTTAACTTGCTTCAGAATTTCGCTGATAGAGTTGACCACTTCGCCTTTAGCATAATAATCATCGCAGCCGTTTTGATAGCATTCTTCAATAATATTGTCGTCTTCATGAGCACTGATGATGACCGAGAATATATTTTTAGCTTTAAACTGTTTAATTAACCCCATGCCATCGAGTGCACTTTCTAAATTTAAATCGATCAGTGCTAGATCCCAGCGTTGCTCATCGATTAATTTTTCTGCCATGGACCTGTTGGTGGCATTCACTAAGTAGTGCTGAGGGCCAAGCGCATGCTTGATGAGGCTGACTGTGATTTGATCATCTTCAATAAGAATAATACGCATAATGTTTTCCCGATTCGAAAGAGCAGTTTTTCGAATCGTGAATATAGCGCGCAGTGTCTCTCTTGGCAATACTACTTATCTTGCTGATATTACATGTGGGCGTTATGGCATCAGGCTTGTAATAGGCATTCACATCACTGCTCACAACGGAGGTTTTATGAAGCAGATTTTTGGGGCCCTGGGCCTTTGTCTTTTAACTGTTCCCGCTTTCGCCTTACCAATTCTCACCGCTTCTAAGGATAGCGCAGGTCGTTTGGCCACCTTAGTGCCTGATCACGAAGATCCCAAACAAGTTTACTTCTTCCCCAATCGCGGAGCACTTGAGTTGCGTGAAGACGGAACACCTCGTTTTGCTCTTAGTTACTGGACTGCTCCTATGACAGATGCAGTGGGTGGCTTCATGACTGGAATTTTTAATCTGCATAAAAGTAAAGAATTGCAGCAGGCCATCGATGCAAGTTTACAGCAAAAAAATAGAGTGAGTGTGCTGCCGGTGCAGAAATCATTTATTCGTTTTGCTCAAAACGAAGAAGGGGAGCGCGTGTTTAGAGAAATCTTTCATGAGATTGATCTACCTCCTTACTCAGGGCGAGCGGAAGATAGCATTGGGCTTTCGGCATCTCTCACACCCGTGGGTGGAAAAATAATGGCGATGCAAATCCTCGGTGCGGGGATGGCATCTGAAATGGAGTATTGTTATACGGTTAAAGGGGTGTCACCCATTTTTCACGCAAAAATCAGCTTGAACTATAACAAGATTTATTCTCACTTTGTCGCCCAGGCCAGTGGTGGTCGCTGGTGGTGGAAATGGAACATTCGCACAGAAATTGAAAAGCTCATAGAAACTGAAGATATCAAAATTGAGATCAATGGTGGAACCGCAAAGCAGTACGATTACATCATGGCCCTTGTTGATCGCATGACTGAAAGATTTTTTAAGCCGCAATTAGAAAACAGACGCGTATCAACTTCCGGCCGGTTTGGTGTGGCCTATGGACGCAATGAGGAAGACCGTACTTCCACGTTTGAACTCAAGCACCGCGAGATCATTGATCGTGATTACTGTGTCTCGCTAGGCCTTGATGACATCAAGCGCTTCCCATGGCTCATCGTAAACGTTCAATAGGGAGTTATCACATGAAATTTTTAAGCTTAAGTTTTGTTTTTTTATACGCTTTCATTAACCAAAATGCCTCTGCCATTGAAAACGTAGATGTGTTTAATGATCAGGTCTGGGTTTACCCAGTCCTGACAGCCTCTCACCAGCTCATGCAGGAGAGAGGGGGAGCGAATCACTTTCTTAACACACAGGTTGTGTTCAACTCGCAGGAGACACAGGCCAAAGTTGAGGAGGCGCAAGCCGCTTACCCTGGTAGAGATATCTATCTTTATAAACTCAGTTACGTGGAAGCGAAGATGGATATTCCCAATCTTCCAGCTCAAGCACTCCGCTATTCTGAGCAGATGGATGGTTGGGAGCTGAAGGCAAATTATCAAAAAATTCCTGATACTGAATTAGCAAACGTTAGAAAGTTTCTCTCTGTCTCCAATGGTCTCAAGTTGGTGGTTGGTCACTACAAGAGGTCTCTAAAAGATGAGGAAGTTTATAACACCCACTGTCTCTTTGGTGGAAGCACAAATGAGGGAATTCCTTGGCTTTTTAGAAGACTCAAAGCGTTTGAAAAAGATGTTGAGGCTGTCATGACGAAAGAGAAGCTCGTTTGGGAAACATTACTCAATGATTTTTCTCAGACCTGTACAACGGTGGATGCTCGAGGAGCAAATGATTTCAAAGAACTGTCTCAGCTCTGGAGAGTCAAGGGGAAGGCGGGGAAGTTTGCGATTAAAGTTAAAAAGATGAAAGAGAATTACCGTCAGGTTGAGATGAAACCTCAAAGCAGTTTGGTGATTTATGAGTTCTAATTATTTTTTAAGTTTTCTTCTCCTCATGACACTTCTTATGGTGGGATGTGAGAGTACGACAACAGGGGGAGCAGGGGGCGCGACACAAGTCGCAAATCCTCTCACTTCTCGGCAAATGAAAGCCCTTGAAAAAGAGATGGAGAAAAATGAACTCATGAAACCGATGGATCTCATGGCAGTGATCTACCGTCATGCTCCCGATCAGTTTGATAGAGCGATTGATTATCTGGATAGCAAGTATGAACTCGAATGCAATGAAATGTGCAAGATCACAAAAAAGGATATTAAATGAAAACATTTTTATTATTACTACTCACTCTCAATTCAGCTTTTGCGCTTCCTGTGCTGAATCAAAATGCTGCCGGAATCGGAAGTAAAGTGATCATCTGGCCTGACCATGCTGATCCTAATCACTTCTATTTTGCCCCTTCCTCTGTCGGACATGCGGCGGAATTAGGAGCGGGGAGTTTCAGTTTCATCGAATATACTAATGACTGCAATCGTTTTGGTCGCAACTGCCAAAAGAAAGGTCTCTTGAATGCGATCTTGAAAGCACAGTTTGATGATGCAAATCTTCTCGCAGCTCAGGAGCAAATTCGCAAACTTAAACCTCAGGCCCGCTTCGCCGTCGTTCCAATGTTCAATGGACGCGTGGAGTTTAATCAGAGTCTAACCACATTCATTGCTCATCACTCCTGCTCTCCCAATACGGCCCAGGCCAATGATTTGATTCCCTGCTCTCTCACTCTGAATTCTAGAGGACTTCGAACGATTAAGCCGATGCTGCTTGAAGGTGATGTTCTGCCCTTGAAGTTTAATTACCAAATCAGCGGGGTTCAAGAAATTGAAGGCAAAAAATATGTTGATGCAACAATCGATCTGGGCCTAGCGGTTCAACTGGGGGGTGAGGTCACGTTGCAACATCCAGACTTGCTCTAACCTCAGGATAGTGGCTTCTTTATGATCAGCATTCCTTGTTCACGGCCGTGAAAACCACGGTCGTGAATATTTTTCAAAAAATCAATCTCACACTAGATTCATGGCACCATTCCACCCACACAGTGAGGTGCCCGTGAAATTACTCATACTCTTCTCTCTTTTGACTCTTTCCTCTCTCGCGCAAGCCCATGACTTAGTCGATTCATCACAAAAGAAATTTGGTCATAAGAAGAGCTGGCCGATTGTGGTGTTTGATAAAGACGACATTCAGTGGCGCTTTGCTCGAGCAAAAGCGCTGGGAGAGAAGAAAAAAGAAGCGCGCTACCGGATCATTCAAAGCTATGTGCAAGAGCGCGTGGGACTCAGCCTCACTGAGATTGAAGCCTCACAACTTGAGCCATACCTGACGGTGCTTAAAGAGGGAGCTTTTGCTTTGCCAGTTTTAAGGAGTCAGTATCCGGTCCGCTATAAACTTTGTGCTGTTTTTCCTGCTAGTCGCAATTCGAGTCAGGAACTAGAAAACGAGCGCCTCCTGGCCCTCAATGATAAAAACATTCACCCTCATCGTGAGGTGCACGACTACTCCGCGCAGATGGGGTTTGAGGACCTGCAGCTCTTCTCGCTCTATCATGAGCTTTCTCACTGTCTGGATGAAAAGTATTTTCCCCAAACCTTCGAGCACGAGGATGCTCATCTGGTCCACCAAGCGGAGGCGTTTGCTGAAGTGAATGCCTATTTTATGCTGAAGATGCAGGGAAGAGAACTCTCGGATCTGCGGGCTAAAATGCGCAGCACCTACTCTCATTTTGCCGGAAGCTACTTTGCAAAAAACCCACAGCTTGGGATGGGCCATCCGTATTTTGTAGCGGCGGGAGCGATCTATCACTTGGGGCCGATTCTCTTAGAAGCCGCGGCTTTCCATCCCTCTGAAGAGGAATCTGAGAGAATGAGCCAGAGTGTTGTAGATCAACACACCACGGATTTTCGTGGCTTCACGGCCATTGTGAAATTTTTAGAAGTGGGGGCTGAGGCCGTGATCTACTACGAAGAGCGCGTGCGGCAGTGGCCTGATCTCTTTCAACAGGCGCTTGTGACTTTGCTTGAGTATCAGGGGAGTGTGCCCGCACTGGCGGAGAGTCTGTTTGAAAAAAAGCCTCAGACTCCTGGGTCCCATGATTTACCTATACTGAGTCGAGAGATTTGTGGGTACTTGGCACAAAATCGTTTTGATGATTTTCAAGTCTTCATGAGTGAGCAAAGAGAATATCTGCGGCAGAGTCAGGCAAGCATGAAAGAGAAGAGGGCCTTTAAGCTGCAGCTCGATGAGATCTATGAGACACCCTGTGACTAATTGATCTTGTTAATTGATAAAAATATCAATTCGTATCTGCTGGCCACCAAGTCCATCGCATTTCAAGGGACTGGTCTCAATCCGCATTTCATGCCCCGCCTCCGGTAGCGAGATTTTTATGCCCTCTTCAAAGCGCGCCTGCTTGAAGAGTGTGCTGAGTTCGTCGTTGTTCTTGGTTGAAACCACTTTGCGGTAGAGTCCCTTGAAACTTGATTGGCACAGAAGCGTTTGATCGAGGCTGATCTCACTAATCCCACAGTGATCACAACTCAGAGAGAGCTGGTTGAAGCGCTCGGGCCCCGGGAATGCTTTGAGACTGAGGTTCAAATTTTTTCCAGCTACTTTATAGCTATTAAACGAGACATCTTTTTTAATCGACTTGATATTGGTCTTGAGTTTTTCGGATTTTGAGAACGCGAGGATCTTGGGCAGACTAAAGCTTTTGTCCTGCAAGCTTCTTTGTGTCTCAAGCATGGATTTTCGTGCGCTGCGGTTGTTGGGGTAGAAGATGTCATCGATGACCCAATGACCATTTTCTTTGATCACACGGTAAGTGATCTCGCGTTGGTACTGATTCTTGTGGGCGAGATCCGGAAAGATGTTAAAGCGGGCCTTCACACGGGAGCCGCGTAAGGTTTCAACTTTCAACTGGCTGGTTTTGAGGTTGAGCTTATCGCTAAAGTCTTGAGCATCGAGGTAGGGATCACCGTTTGCATTCCACCCACAAACCTCACCTTGCGCCTTCTGTTGGCATAGCTGGTCAGTTTCTTGGTTGAGATTCGCCAGGGCCTTTGAGAGTGGAGCCTCTGTCTCTTTTGGGTTGGTGAAATAGTCTTCGTAGAAGTGAGTGATGAGGTCTTTGGGATTAGCAGAAACCCTGCGAGGTTTTTTTACTTTCACTAGAGATTTCTTGGTTAGTGGTTTAACCAAGGGAGGCTGTGTGGCACAAGAAGAAAATAAAAAAAGAGTAAGTAGGGTGAGTTTAAGCATAGTTAACTATGGCACCCACCAAGAATATTGTCAGCATTAAAATCCTTAGGCTTAGAGGAGAGGTGACAGGAATTCGGGGCAAATATTTTTTTCTTACAATTTTTGGGCCAAGTTTTCTCTCACAACTAACTCAAGAGAATTAATCAACTTTGCTTGCTTGGCCCTTGCATGTTTGGTGAACCTCAGTCTCTGCGCTTAAACTCACCTTTATCCCAGCGGCTGTAGGACGTACGCGGAATATTTATGCTCACGCTGGAACTATTGGTTGTAAAGGAAGTATCCCATGAAGAAGTTGAGTCTATTTACCCCTCTCATGCTAGCGTTGCTCACAGGTTGTAATGGTGAAGTACAAGACCCCAATAAAGCCATTGATGGTCTGGTAAAAGATTTTGGTTACATTGGATTTCAAAATCCCCTTGAAAATGCCAGCACTGGTACACTGATCGGTGGACGTCCCGCCGCTGTCTCTTTTGTCGCTCCTGCCAACGATTGTTTTAATAACGATCGTCTCCCTCGCTACACTGACCGCTCGGAATATAATCGCATCTACAAGTATAATTTCCAAGGGAGTTTGGGGTTTCTTCTTTCGGGGAACCCAATCCTAAGCGCGGGTCTGAGTCTCAAAAAAGATGTTTTCGTAGAAATTGAACTTACGGGACTCATCACGGAATACATGAGTTCCATCGATATCACGGACTGGTACTCAGATGGCATGAGTCAGACCTGTCGGCTCTATCTCAATGATGTGGGCTTTATCATCCAGGCCCTGAAGGCTGAGAAGCTGACGATCTCGTTCAAAAAGATTTCTGGCAACAGCATCGGACTCAACGCCGATAACGTCAGCCAGTATGTGAAATTTCAAACTGGTGTCGACTGGAGCATTCAAGATGAAACGAAGATCGTCGTCACCACACCGAAGTACATTGGGTATCAATTAGGGCGCCTGCGCCTAGAAGACGAAGGTCGTACTCTTTGGAGAGCCAAGACAGTGGTCGAGGATCGTTATTTCTTCGAGCGCATCGCGCTTTTTGATGACGTGAATGCACCGGTTTCTAGGAAGGCTAGTCCGATCAAAAAGTCTCAGCAAGTTGACCAGAACGCAGTTTACATCAAATAATCCTCTTTGCCCCCTAAGGATGGGGGGCATTTTAGGTCTATAAAAAATAGCTGATCTAAGCTTTTTTTTTCTTCACTCTGACTTCTGGGCTTATAATCCGCCTCGCGTTTTTACTCCCTCATTGAGAGCCCGGCATGATCAGATTGATCAGTATAACTATCTTTTTTCTTTATTCCTTAAGCCTCTTTGCGGCTCATTCTGTAACCGTCGTTAATATAAATTTAAATGATTCGCGGGTAGAGGTGAAGATCCACGACTTCATCAATGACCGTGGTCAGCGAGAAATGCGTTTTGAAACGGCTAACCTCGCGCGGGTGGTGCTTGGGTTTGGAAGAGACATTGATCAGGACGGAATTGTGGAGACCTTCTTTATCTTCGGAAGTAAGGGCATCACCACCTACACCAATCACCACCCTCGGCTGACTTCTTGGGAGCGGGCCACCCAAGCATTGCGCGAGCACGCTAAGTATTCGGGGAAAGTCTATTTTCGTGAACTTGCCGAAAACCTATCTTCGTTTCTCTTCTTTGGTGCGGACCATTTACTTAAGGCCCAGGAGACTTACTACCAAGACTGGATGGACCTCACCGAACTTTCTATGGTTCTTGAGCAGAATAAGAAATTCATGACCCGCGACGAGTATATCTACGGAATTAATCTTTTAATTGAAGGGAATCATCGTGCCTACGAGCGACTCGATAAAGCCCTCGGCGCAGGCCAAGCAGTACACTGGGCAGGTGACATCGGCATGTGGCTATCGGGCGCTGTCTTATTAAAGTGGGCGGCTCGCTCTCTCAAGGCACCCCTACGTGTGGCAGGAGTTGGATTAAAACTGAGCCTTCGTACCTATCAGCAAACCATCAGACAAAGTATCAAAGCGATCACTCTTAAGAGCACCATGAACCGCTCCAAGGGACTTATCATTAAAGGTCTCAAGAACATGAAAGCCGAGTGGAAATACATCGCCGCAAGCATGGCAGCTCAGGGGGCCGCAGAAACATATTCTTATTACGATGAGGTCAAAGACCCGAACCCCGCGACCTTGGCACTGAATCTTCTCCATCACCCAGAAGTCAAAGAGAACGTTTCAATCTCGCTCATGGACACACTTCTCATGACGGGAGCAGCCGGAGTGGGGCAAACCAAGTTGGCTCGTTTTGCCATGATTGGTACGGTGGGAGTTGTCAGCTCCTTAAGTGTGGGAGTGGGGCTCTCTGGTTCCCAATCACCTCAGCGTTTAGCATTCGATAGTGCTTGGGGTGTGGGGGTGGATGCAGGCCAAACCATGCTAGAACTTAATTTGCTCCATCGGTTTAATGAAGCTGCTCTTAAGTCACGTAAGCCCCATTTAAAGATTGTGGGCTATGCGGTGGTGTTTGTGAGCCAAGTGGCTTCTTTCTATGCTTACTCAAGGGCTGCTCAATGGGTTGACCCTCATACCGATTTGAAAGAAGGGGAGATCCAGCTTGTTCCGATTCTGGCCAAAAACTGACGAGCATGCTAAGACTGCCCCAAAGGACTACTTATGACTGATTCAACTGTTCCCGCCCTTATCCCTAATGCTTTTCGTCTGACACTCAATCTCGACTATGCAGAAACTCGGATGGATAATGTGCTTCTTGCAGCACTGAGAGCGCAAAACGAGAACACTAAACTCAAAGAAATCTCTCGCTCGGCACTCAAGGAACTCTTTAATCAAAAAAAGATTTTGATCAAAGGTCAGAGGGCCAAGTCATCATCCGCTCTGGCCAAAGGTGTGACTTACGTGGACATCCTCGGATTTTGATTGGATCTCCTCTCGCGCATTGAAAAGCTCACCGCCACGGCACACCACTCTCTTTCACCAAGTCTGCCGAGTTCACAGTGGGCCGAGAAGGCCCGAGATTTGTTAGACGAGCATTTTTTTGATTTCCACCTCGATCCGGAGCTCCTTCTGGTGGATTTTCTCAATCAAGATGTTCACCCACAAGCCACATTTCCTTCCTTAGGATTTAGTCACCATCCGGTCACACTCTATGCTTCAGAGCTGTTTAATCTTGATTTGTATTTCTGGCTCCCTTCAGACACTCTTCCCCATGACCACGGCTTTCACGGTGCCTTCATGCCTCTGTGGGGTGATTACGCACAAACCATCTATGAGTTTAAAGAAGAGCAAGATTTGGGTGAAGGAGTTGTGACAGGTGTGCTTAAGGCTGGAGAGGCTAAATTACTGCCTAATAATAAAGCGCACACTATTTTGCATGCGCCGAAGTTTATCCATGCGGTCTTGCATGAAAGCTTTTGTGTCACCATAGTGCTGCGATCTAAAAATCAAGGGGAAGTTCTCTCTGACTACTATTCGCATTTTAAGATAAAAAATCTTCCCTCTGAAATCCAGAAAGCCCAGGCTGATTGGCAGCGACTCGATCTTCTCACCCACCTCCAATCAGAGCAGATCCCTCAGAGGCTCAAGAGTGTATCTTCGGCTCGTTTAGTGCGCTGGGTGTATCATGCGGGCCATAATTCTCGCTTACAATCATGGGTCAAGAGTGAAGCCCTCACACGCAGTGAACTTAAGTCTATGAAATTTTAGGATTTTTCTAGAGTCTTGTTTTTCTCGTACCGAAGGCTTTTGTTTAAAGCTCGTTTACGGTCCAACTCCCTCCACTTGGTGCACCCACTTTTCAAAAATTTGAATATGCTACGGAATTATCTTACTGAAGAAGTGGAGTATTGTGGGCCTTAAGCTTGAGCTAGATTAGGTCGATAGTGAAGTGATGCAAAAGCTAGCCGCCATTTTTATCCTCCTATTCTCCCTGTCTTCAAAAGCCAGTGGTTGGTCTGTTGGCGCTAAGAGCTTAGAGGTGAGTCGCTGCCCTAGTCAGTACTGCCTCATTTCTTCTACATGCCTTAAAAATCTAAAAGTTGAATGCCAAGCTCTTAAGGCAATGAAGAATAAAGTTCAGTCTGATGCAGGACCGGGTGGGACTAATCCAGGCTCAGGAGTCTGTCAGAAGCACTATCAGGGAAGCGTTTTCGTGGCTCGAGATGATCAACAGAATGAAGTCGCTTTTTGTTCTTTCAAGGATGGATCTTTTTTAAGTCTGGATGGTCTATGGCGCTGGTAATATTTTTTATCACATTCTTGAGCTTCGCCAATGAGTGTCCAGCTGAGAAGGTGCTGTCTCCACTTCCTGTGCATGATCAAGATGGAGTGGGCAGTTGTGCCTCCAATACAGCGGCTCTCATGATGCAACACAACCTCGGACTGGCAGAGTCGCCCTCATACCTGCAACTTTCCATTACAACTTCCGGTTTAGAAAAAGCTGATTTCTATTTTAAAGACGACAAAGGTGAGCGCCGCCTTTTTAATTGGGGAGCACATATTTGTGAAGTCATTAAAGTCGCCAAAGACGATGGTTACTGTCGGCATACGGCTTTTGCTCACGATTCTATAGGCCAAGCAGATCCACAGCATGAACAAGGAAAATTTCTCAACTCCATCGCTGAATATTTGGAACAGAATCGCTCTGAACTAATCTCCCTTCGATCAAAACTCGCAAGTCCCAAAGAGCGTCAAATCGCGCAGCAGAATTTTGCTTACCGCAAATTCGCTCGAACACAGACTTGTGCACGAGCGTTTGATGAATTTATTTCTCACAGAGCGCTCACGCGTTTCAGGGAAGTTCTCTCAACGCAGATCCAAAGTAGTGCAGGGCCTGAGAAACAAAAGCTTCAGCGAATGTACCGGGAGACCTTTGATGAGCGAGGGGAGCCCACGGCACGTGCGCTTGAGTTTCATAAAGGCTTCATCCGCTCAACGGGGCAGCAGCTCTTGAGTGAAGAAAAAAAAGAACAGTTTACCTTAGGCACGACCTCACTACCGAATGAAGCTATCTTTAGTGTGTGGTGGGGCAATGAACTAAAAATCGGGGGAGTTAAACTTAATTATCCCTTCGTTAACATGTTTCAATCCGATCATGCTGCTTTCGGTCCTTGCCGCAAAGAAGAGACTCTCTTGGATGATTTTAAATACATTCAAAAAGAGGCATTCTGTCGTGTGCCAGGGCAAAGCTCTCTGCCACAGAATTTCTTAGATCAGGCAGAAGAAATTCTCTCTCAGCTCCAAGAGTATCTCTCACCGCAAGCCGATCCGCAGGCGGCGATCGTTAATTTGGTCTCTCCCTCGTGTGCCGTTCAGATGACTCAAAACAAAGGGAATGAAAACCTCGGATGCAATAACCATTCCATCAATAATGATAATTCAGCAGAACGCGCTAAGGAAAAAATTTATTCTCAGTTATGTCTGGGGAAAGCCCTTGCAATTTCCATGTGCACAGGTTTTTTTAAATCCTCAGGACCTGTTGATTCTGAGTACTGCAAGAACGATATCCCTGGAGTTGCAGGACATGGCAGACATGCTTTGACCCTCGTAGGATACCGAACTTATGGTGGGAAAAAACAAATTAAGATTCAAAATTCTTGGGGACCCACGTGCCCCTTTCTCCAAAACGATTCCAACTCCGTGCCTTCTGCTCTGGCCCCGCTTGTTGAATGTGAAATGGATAGCGGCAATCGTCCGACAGGTCGCTTCTGGGTGGATGAGGATTTGTTAATCAAAAATAGCTACCAGCTCAGTGTCATGCCCTAGAAGTTGTGCTAAGTTCTTTTTTAAGGAGAATTTATGCACCAGATTTTTAGTCCGGCAAAGATTGGCTTGATCGATGTTTCCAATCGTATTGTTATGGCACCTCTCACACGCGCTCGTGCTGGAGAGTCTCGCACTCCCAACGATCTTATGACGGAGTACTACTCCCAGCGTGCCAGCGCAGGATTAATTATCACTGAAGCCACTAGCATCTCTCCCATGGGTGTGGGCTACGCAGAGACTCCTGGCATTTGGAATGAAGATCAAGTGAAAGGATGGAGGAAAATCACTGAAGCCGTCCACGGACGAGGGGGAAAAATTGTCATGCAACTTTGGCATGTCGGTCGCATCTCTGATCCTATTTTTCTGGGCGGTCATCTTCCGGTGGCCCCATCGGCCATCAGACCCAAGGGGCGTGTGAGTCTTGTGCGTCCTGAGAAAAACTTTGAGATCCCGCGAGCACTTGAGCTCAAAGAGATTAAAGAAATAGTGCAGGATTATAAAAAAGCCGCTCTCAATGCTAAGCAGGCGGGCTTTGATGGAGTGGAGATCCATGCGGCCAATGGTTATCTGATTGAGCAGTTTATGTCTGATCATGCCAATCAGCGCAGCGATGAGTATGGTGGCAGCATAGAGAATCGTATGCGCTTTTTACTGGAGGTCGTCGAGGCCATCGCAGAAGTGTGGGAGAGTGGGAGGATTGGTGTGCATCTTTCTCCACGTGGGGACGCACACGATGCGAGAGATTCTCGCTGTGAGCATCTATACCTACGAGTGGCGGAAGAATTGAATAAAAAGCGCATCGGATTCATCTGCACCCGTGAATACCAAGGCACTGATGAATTAAGTGTTAAAATGAAGATGGCTTTTGGCGGAGATTTTATCCGCAATGAAAAATTCACACTAGAGACGGCGAAAAAAGTCCTCGATAAGCAAGAGTGCACGGCCATCGCTTTCGGTGTACCTTTTATCGCTAACCCAGATCTTGTGGAGCGCTTTCAAAAGGGAGCGGAGCTGAACCCTGCGAACCCGGCTACCTTCTACGGCCCTGATTCGAGAGGGTACACGGACTATCCTTTCCTGCGGAGCTAACTATTTTTTTCAAGGTCCTCAATTTTTTTGAGGACCTCTTCTGACTTTACCGTTAACTCACCGTAGAGTTCGATTTTTCCATTCCGCTGAGCTTCTACGGCTTGCGTAAGAAGACGTGCGTATTCTTCTTCCAGTTTCTTTTTTGGGTCACCTTTAAGAAATCCAAACATACACACCTCATGAATTGCAATCTAGTTAAACGGACACACTTTCATGCCTGCTGCAGTCTTAGGTCTTGAGAGCACTCTCTCGACCCAAGCATTGACTCGGGGAAATTCGGAGAGTCGCAGATGCTCCTTGGCCTTATAACCCCAGTCGAGACAGCTTACCCACGGCACGATGGCCATGTCTGCAATAGTGTACTCCTCATTGACAAGAAAGGTGCGGCCGTCGAGCCTTTGTTCTAGTACGCCCAATAAACGGCGGGCCTCAGTCGAGTAGCGTTCAACGGGATAAGGATGTGTGCATTTTTCACCGGCGTATTTAAAGAAGTGACCAAACTGCCCAAACATGGGGCCTATGCCTCCCATTTGAAAAAAGAGCCACTGGAGAGTTTCACTCTTAATAAAAGGATCTTTCGACAGAAAGAGACCAGTCTTTTCCGCCAAATACACCAAGATGGCGCCCGATTCCATGACACAAAAGGGCCTGCCATTTGGACCCGCAGGATCGACGATAGCTGGAATCTTTGAGTTGGGATTCACCTTAATGAACTCAGGAGTGAACTGCTCACCTTTCATGATGTTCACTGTTAGAGCCTCATAAGGGAGGTTCATCTCCTCGAGAGCAATTGAAATCTTCTGACCATTGGGCGTGGCGAGAGAGTAGAGCGTTATTTTTTGCATGAAATTTCATCCTTGTGTGAATAGTCCTTAGTTTGGCATAATGTTCATGTGTTAACAAAAAAAATATCTCAAAAAGTAATTTACTGGGCGATGTTTGTGATCCCCCTCGAACCTTCGAGCTGGAAGCAGATTCCCTATGGCAGTGTGCCGGTGCATGAACTTAGCTTCGAGCAGGGGCTGAAGCTCTCTATCAATGAGTCGGCGAGTGCTCTGGTCTATCAGTTTGATAAGCCTCAAAGGATTAATGAGGTGGAGATTGAACTGACTCAAGTGGGGTCGATCAATTATCATGGAAAAAAAATTGGTGAGAAGGGAGCTGATGATTTTCCCTTGCGCTTGGGGTTTGTGATGGCCGGAGATAAGCGGCTCTCCTGGGGGCAAAGCCTCATTGCTCCGAAGTGGGTCAAAGAACTCTATACCCTCGCCCCGAAAGAGCGGGGTCTCGATCGCGTTTCTTATCTCGTGATCGCGCAGGAGAAGCCTCTCTACACGAAACGCTTCCACCCTTTCTCTGAACTCTTAGAAGAAGAAATCGTTGGTGTGGTTGAGAAGGGCGTTTTCAAGGCGACCTTGCGTGCACCCCAAGGTGAGGTCTTGGGCCTGTGGGTGTCAAGCGATGGCGATGACACGAAATCTCGTTTCACAATGATCATCAATCGACTTATGATGAAGACACATGATTGATGCCTCGTTTAGAAAAATTCTTGAAAACTCAAGCCTCGGGCTTGTGCAGTTTTTAGTTCGCAAAAATGTTCACCCTAATACGCTCACTTGGATGAGCTTTTTTATCTCAACGGCGAGCTGCTATTTTATTATCGCTGACCAGTATCTCTTAGCACTTCTGTTCTGGTGGAGTGGACGCCTCTTCGACGGACTCGACGGCTTGGTCGCTCGTGCGGCGAAGCTTCAAAGTGCCAGGGGAGGATTTTTAGATATTAGTCTCGATATGCTGGCCTATTCACTGGTCGCGTTCAGCTTTTTTCTGCGCTCAAAGTTTGACGTCCTTTGGTGTCTCGTCATCGTGGGATATGTCATGTGCATCACAACGGCGCTGGCGCTCGGGAGTGTGGAGACAAACAAAGATAACCGAACGCTGAAGCTTGCTCAGGGCCTGGCCGAGGCAGGAGAAACCGGGATCTTTTATTCGTGTGTGTGGCTCTATCCAGAGTTCGAAAAAGTCTTTCTCCTCATCTGGCTCGGGTGTTTGTTCCTGACGGTGAGTGCACGCTTCGTGCGAATCTATCAAAAGGATGTGAAGTGAATCCTCAAGGGCTTTTAGGCATCATCATGATTGTCATCATCGGTTTGGTGCTCAGTGAAAAACGCGCTGAGATTTCTTGGCGAAGAGTGACCCTGTCACTTGTGTTGTCATTCATGGTAGCTCTTGTCTTTCACTTCATTCCCTCAGAGAGTCTTCTGGTTTTAAATAAACTCGTGGCGGCGCTTGAGGCCAGTGCCAATCACGGTGCTTCTTTTATCTTCGGTTATCTCGCCGGTGGCGCTGCTCCCTTTGAGATTACGCGCCCTGAGAACATGTTTATTATCGCCTTTCGGGTGTTTCCCTTAATCCTCTTGGTGGGAGTGTTGAGCAACATCGCTTTTCATTTGGGTGTCATGGGAAAGATCATTCAATGGCTCTCATGGCCTGTGAGGAAGTTTTTAAAACTTTCACCGGAGCTTGCGCTTGGAAGTGCGGCGAGTATTTTTTTTGGCACCATCGAAGCACCTTTGGTGATCAAGGGATGGCTCAAAAATCTCAACCGCGGTGAACTCTTGGCCCTCATGACCTGTACCATGTCGACCATCGCTGGGACAGTGATGGTGCTTTATGCCGGCGTACTCTCTGAGAAGTTGCCCGGGTCTGCCGGTCACATGATGGTAGCCTCGCTTATGAGCGTGCCCTGTGCCCTTGCGGTTTCGATGCTGCTGATTCCATTTCAGGCTAAAGAAAACACTCAGAGCGTTGAGATCAAATCACCTTATCACGGCCTTGGGGATGCGATCACTTCAGGCATCTCTGAAGGGTTGCAGATGATTCTCTCTATCACGGCGACTCTGATCGTCTGCTTTGCGCTCATTCATCTGGTGAATAGTTTGTTGCCTCTTTCATTTCCCCTCGAAACACTTTTATCTTATCCCTTAAGACCAGTCATGTGGCTGGTGGGATTATCTTGGCAAGAGAGTGGGCAGGCCGCGAGTTTGATGGCACAGAAAATTATTCTCAATGAATTTGTTGCCTATCTCCAGTTGGCGCAAACTCAATTGAGCCAGAGAGGTTTACTCATTTGCTTGTATAGCTTCTGTGGTTTTGCCAATTTCGGCAGCCTCGCGATTGTGGCCGGCGGGTTGGGGCAACTCATGCCTGAACGACGCACAGAGATCATGGGGTTGGCACTCAAATCTGTCTTGGCGGGGAATATGGCGACGCTTTTGACAGGAGCGATCATCTCGTTTTTTGTATAAGTTTTACTTAGCACAACTGCTAAAAAGATCTTCTCAAGTTATAATTCTGCGATGAATTTACTTTTGGTCTTTCTGCTCAATTTTAGCTCCTCCGCTAGTGACTGCCGTCCTATGACGCTTGAATCGTTCACCCAAAAAGTCGACGAAGTCAAAGAGAGTTATTTTCCAGAATTCAAAAATACGCCCATCATCGTTACGACATTTCGCTCTGATGCCTATTTTCTCCAGGCGCAGCCAAAAATCACAACGCTTTTTAAAAAAAGATCTCAGCGTGTCTATGAAGTTCAGCTCAACACCAAACTGCTTGATTGCCCCCCGACGGCGGCGGGGCTGGAAGCGATCCTAGTTCACGAACTCGAGCACATCCGAGATTACACGCGCTGGAGTACCACTCGTATTGTGCGACATGGGCTAGAGTATAGTTTCAGCTGCGACCTAAGAATTGGTTATGAACGGGCGACGGACTTGAGGGTATTAGAGTTTGGGCTGCACGAAGGCCTGATCGACTACCGCAATTGGGTGTATCAGAAGCTGACTCCTAGGGAGTTAAAAAAGAAAGAGAGAATTTATCTGACCCCCACCGAGATCGAAGAGCACCGAGATAACTTTTATAATTTGTAGAAGTGGAACCCGATCGCCACACTGGTAGCGCTCCCTCTTTCAGCACCTAAAAAATACTGCCGCTGGCCTGCTTCAAGAGCGACACCGAGACGTGTGAAGGGATACTCATAGCCGATTGCGGTCAGGGCCCCCCAGCCAGCCAGCCGATCGAACTCATGAGCATAGACGCCCTGACGCAGGTAAATCGAGCTCTGAAAAGGGAAGAGCTTTCCTTCAAAGCCGTAGGCCTTGAAATTCAACTTCTCACGAAACATCTCTTTACTCTGAGCATCCTGAGCCTTGAGTCGGCCTATCACTGGACTCAGGCTTAAACCGAAAGAGTAGCGGTAGGGAACCTCGTGCCAGAGGTTGATAGTGTTACTGAATCCAGAAAATTTTGCTTGTCTTCCGTCTTGGAGACGAAGGGTGTGATTTTCAAAATGCTCGCGGGCCCGCATCTTTATGTTAAGGGCTTGAGCTGTGAGGGGCAGAATAAAAAATAGTAAGAATAGTCCTTTCATAGTTAATATATTAACATATTTAAAGGCACTGAATATGAAAAAGAACATAGATCAAAAACTTAATTATTCTTTAGGCAGGCAAGATTTACGCCGGCAGCTAACTATCAGATAGCCTATACTTTGTTTGAGGAGAACTATTATGTTATCAATCTTACTTATCTCACAAGCTCTCGCCTGGAACCCTGCAGAGTTTAAAAAACCATCCAGCACTGAGCTCAAGAAAAAACTCACTCCTATCCAGTATTCAGTCACGCAAGAAGATGACACTGAGAGGCCTTTTAAAAACGAATATGCCGATGAAAAGCGCCAAGGGATCTACGTCGATATCGTCTCTGGTGAGCCGCTCTTTAGCTCGCTTGATAAATACGACTCCGGCACGGGCTGGCCTAGTTTTTCGAAGCCACTTGTGGCGGCGAACATCACCACAAAAATTGATAAGAGCCTTTGGAGCGAGAGGGTGGAGGTCAGATCCAAGCACGCCGATTCGCATCTGGGTCATGTGTTCGATGACGGACCCAAACCGACGGGAAAACGATATTGCATGAACTCCGCTTCTTTGCGCTTCATCCCGAAGGAGAAGCTCAAAGAAGAAGGGTATGAAGATTTCATCATTTTATTTAAATAGAGATTATTTTGAAAGTTCTACGAGTTTATCAATGACGTTTACCAATGGTTGCGGACGAGGGTACTTGAATTCACAGTCCACTTCTTTTGAGCCACGACCACGCAATGGAATCACTGTACATTTCTCGCGGAAACCAAACTCTTGGGTCACGTTATAGACAAAATTTGTCGCAGCTTGAGCGGCTGGCAGCCAGCTGGCCGGCGTAGGTGTAGTTCCACTCCAGGCTTCAAGATTGAGTGGACGTAAGTACTGTCCCACGTTTTTAGGTGCGACCCAAAAGAAGTCAGGGTGTTTGATCGTCGGTTTTGACTGCTCGTCATTGTAGCTTCTCACTACTTTATCTGCACGCCACTGACCACCTACCACATTTCCTTGTTCATCTAACTCAAGATCGTACATGAATTTTTGATCTTTAATTTCATCTTTATCGATAGAGTCATTCTCAGTGCCTTTGGGACGTACCCAGGCGGTGTAGAGGATCTTGGTCTCAACTCCGACGAGCCTTTTTGCGCGCGGGTGGCGATTGGCCTTGTAGGGGTCATTAAAGCTATCCAGATTGACGACGGACTTTTCTAGAATGTCTGTTTTACCCGTGCTTGGGTTGAACCATTTAAACTCATAGCCACTGAATGGAAAATTATTGATCGGAGCATCAGCATCGATTTCCACAATCATGGAACGTTTCTGAATTCCAGTGATGTTCACCATGCCTAAGTGCCAAACCGCTGGATGCACATCCGCGCAGCGAGGGAGATGAGCTTCGCCTTCTTTCTTCGGTAATTCATCAATGTGGCGACCGAACTGATCTTTTGTCGGATTCTTCTCGTTACAGCGGTAGCCTTCCATCAGGACGTTGTCTTGCAGAACGGAGTTCGCGTAGTAAAGGGAGACGAGTGCCTTAATGTCATGAGGGAAGAAAGGCATCTTACGACCATCAGGAAGAGTAATGGTGACCGTTTTTGCGGGACGAGGATAGGTTCCAGCAGCGACCGCCCAACCATGACAGATACCTTCCCAGAAAGCCATGAGTTTGTTGGCCTTAGGAATGCGATATCCTGCAGGAAGATCAATTGAACTTAAAAAGCCCCATTTCTTTTCTTCTCCCCAGCGCTCAATGAAATTCCAAACATTATGAGTGAGTTGAAAAGATTTATCTCCGATGAGAATGTCATATTTTTCTGAAGGGGCGAGTTCAGCCAGTTCTTCTTCATTTAGTTTGTCAAAATCACGAAGATCCTTCACATCATTTTTCTTAAAATTATTGACGTTATTACGCCAGAGGGCCATTTCCCAAAACTCGAGATAGTTCTTCTTTTGCCACCGGTTGCCGATCTGACCTTGAATCAATGGCCAGAATGATCCGCCCCAGGGCTGTTGAGCAGGTTTAGCCGTCATGAGATTAAGGCGATTCATTTCAAAGACATTGATAAGTGGTTTTTCTTCCTCGGCCATGCGGGATACTTTTTCTAAAATCTCACTATCTCCATACGGAACGTGAGGGTAGATAGAGTCTCTGTTTTGTGCAAAAGCAGAGAATGACAAGAGAAGACAAGGGATAATAAAACGCATGGTTCACCACCTTAATGAATAAGGGGTAATTTACTTCAAAACGGGGAGGGCAGAGAGCTTGAGTGTAATATTTACTCAGTCAGGGATATAAACGTTTTTAAGGCATATACAGCTTTTTTAGATTTAAAAATCTGCAATTTTTTCACATTCGTAAAATGAAACCCCATGAGTTCTTCCGTATAGGAAACTCCTGCAGGAGTTAACACGTAAAGAGGCCGTGTGTCTGTGGAGACAAGGGGGCAAGCTATGATCAAGCCGTCACTCTCGAGGCGCTTGAGGAAAGTAGAAAGATTTGATCTCGTGACTCGTAGCCGTTGAGCAAGTTTAGCTGCGCTATAAGGGGCTTCAAAGTAGAGAATAAAGAGAAGTCGAAAGCGAGGGTAGGAGCAGTCTTTCTCGTTGAGGGATTTTTCGAGTTGGGCGTATATATCTTCAACTAAAATAAGTAGTTTTCTCCACATCTTCAGTGACGTATCGTTTTTAAGACGTTCGAATTTATTAAAGTTTTTAGACTGAATTGCTTTCCCCATATTCGATAAGGATAGCTAAAATATCGAAGATTGGCAATTAATGAAATTTAAATTGTTCACATGTTAACTAATGCGATATCTTTGTCCTATGAAAAAAAATTTTACCATTCTTGTTCTCGTTTTATTTATCATCCTGTTGAAATTTTCCGGACTCACGGACTACCTCAGCTTCGAGGCGCTTAAGAACTCTCAGGCTGAGCTCTTGCTCAAGGCCAGTGAGGCGCCGCTGCTTTTTGCGGGAATATTTTTTTCAATCTACGTGCTCTCCACCGCTTTTTCTTTGCCTGGGGCCACAATCCTCACCATTGCCAGCGGTGCGCTCTTCGGCTTAGGTAAAGGATTCATAATCGCCTCGTTTGCCTCAAGCATCGGCGCGACTTTGGCTTTTTTGACCACGCGCTACCTGCTGCGTGACTCGATCGAAAAGAAGTTTCGCTCTCAGCTAAATGGAATCAACGAAGGCATCAAGCGGGAAGGAGCCTTTTATCTTTTCACGCTCAGGCTTGTACCGCTTTTCCCTTTCTTTGTGATCAACATGCTCATGGGACTCACGCAGATGCGAGTGGCGGTGTTCTATGGCGTTTCTCAGATAGGAATGATGCTTGGGACCCTCGTGTATGTGAACGCTGGCACTGAACTCTCAAAACTCGAGAGTGCTTCAGGGATTTTATCTGTGCGCATGATCCTGAGTTTTGCCTTGTTGGGGATTCTGCCCTTGGTTTCTAAGCGAGTGATTGAGACCATCAAAGCGAGACGGGTATACCGAGGGTTTAAAAAGCCCGAAACCTTTGACTACAACCTCGTGGCCATCGGGGCCGGGGCCGCAGGCCTTGTTACCACCTACATCGGCGCCGCCGTGAAGGCAAAAGTCGCTTTGGTAGAAAAACACAAGATGGGTGGCGACTGCCTTAATACGGGCTGTGTGCCGAGTAAGGCATTGATCAAATCCGCCAAACTCGCTCAGCAGATCAAAGAGTCTGAAAAATACGGGGTTAAAACTAATGGAAGCGAAGTCGATTTTCAACAAGTCATTCAGCGTGTGCATAAAGTGATCGAAGAGATTGCTCCGCACGACTCCATCGAGCGCTACACCTCTTTAGGTGTGGAATGTCTCACAGGGGAGGCAGAGATTCTCTCACCGTGGGAAGTGAAGGTCGGAGAGCGGATTTTACGCACAAAAAATATTGTGCTGGCCACAGGAGCCGGGCCTCTCATTCCGCCGATCCCAGGACTGGGAGAGATGAAGCCTTTGAGTTCTGAAAATCTCTGGGACATCACCACTCTACCGAAGAGACTTTTGGTTTTAGGCGGCGGTCCCATTGGCTGCGAACTCACTCAAGCCTTCTCTCGTCTTGGCACTCAGGTCACACAAGTTGAAGCGCAGGAAGGACTTTTAATTCGTGAGGACAGTGATGTCTCAAAACTTGTGACGGATAAATTTAGAGCAGAAGGGATTCATCTGCTCTTAGGTCATAAGGCGGTGGGGTTTGGGCAGGATGGAGCAGGAAAATTTGTCGAGCTTAAAAATTCTCAAGGAATGGTTAAGGTGTATTTCGATGAAGTCATCGTCGCCTTGGGGCGAAAGGCCAATACAAATATGAAAGGTTTGGAGCGTTTGGGGCTTGAGCTCAATCCTTCAGGGACTTTTGTTCATGATGAGTATTTGCGCACAAAATTCCCTAATATTTTTGTTTGTGGTGACTGCGCCGGTCCCTATCAGTTTACTCACGTGGCTGCTCACCAAGCCTGGTACGCCAGTGTGAACGCGCTCTTTTCTCCCTTTAAAATGTTCAAGGCCGACTACCGCGTGATTCCCTGGACCACTTTTACAGATCCAGAAGTGGCGCGGGTGGGTCTGAGTGAGAAGGAGGCCCGAGAGAAAGGCATCGAGGTCGAGGTCACGCGCTACGGGATTGATGATCTGGATCGGGCGATCGCCGACGGTGAGAATCACGGCTTCGTAAAAGTGCTCACCCCCAAGGGCAGTGATAAGATCCTGGGAGCTACCATCGTGGGCGCTCATGCCGGTGAGCTCTTAGCTGAGTTTGTGCTGGCGATGAAATGGAATCTTGGACTCAACAAAATTTTAGGCACAATACACGCGTACCCCACATTCGCTGAAGCCAATAAGTACCTGGCCGGTGAGTGGAAACGTGCCCATAAACCCGAAGGGCTCTTGCGCTGGGTAGAGAAGTTTCATGCCTGGAGAAGAGGGTAGCCATGTTCCAGCTTGGACTCCTCACTCTAGGACTCGTGATCTGGGAGAGCCTCGCACCGCTAAGAGCGCAGTCTGAGCGTCTTCGGCATGTGTTTCTAAACTCGGCTCTTTTTCTTGTTGCTCGAATAATTTTCTTTGGAGTCTCGCTACTCGCACTCGAGCGGCTAGCCTTCTACAGCTTGAAGTCCTCTTTCGGTGCTTGGTTCATTGTTTATGTTTTTGTGCTGTCTGACTTAAGTGTCTACTGGTGGCACCGGCTTAATCATCGCATTCCTTTCTTTTGGCGCTTTCACCAGGTTCACCATGCAGATCAATTTCTTGATTTCTCGACCGCCCTTCGATTCCACTTTGGTGAGTTGACTCTCTCCTACTTTGTGAGAGGAGCTCTCTTCCTGATGCTCGGATTTGAAGTGCAAGAAGTGCTGCTCTATAATCTCGTGCTCACCGCCGCTAATCTTTTTCACCACTCGAACATTGCTCTGCCGGAAAAGCTTGAGATTATGTTAAGTAAGCTGATGGTGACTCCAAAGTTCCACCGCACTCATCATTCTCTCTTTCTTTCTCGAACCGATTCTAACTACTCAGCTCTTTGGGTTGGGTGGGATTATCTTTTTGGGTCATACTCAGGAATCATAGCGACTGATGTGGTTGGAGTACCTTATCTTAAAAAGACTGAGATAAAGTCCGATCTTCTCCTTCCATTTCAACCATTGATGTCCTGGCCAAAAAAATTCAAAGGCGCTCCATGAATTTTTCATTGATGCTTCAAAAGCATAAGCTTAATCTAAATCCCACGAGTGTGGACACACTACAAGTTAATCTCACCAAACTGTGTAACCAGGCCTGCCGTCACTGCCACGTGGACTCTTCTCCTAAACGCACCGAAGCCTTGGGTGATAGCCATTTTGAAAAAGTCATCGCACTGATGCAGGCGCCACAGATTAAAACACTTGATCTCACCGGTGGAGCGCCTGAGTTGCACCCGCGCTTTAAAGAATTGATAGAGCGAGTCTCAGGTGTGGGAAAAAAGATCATTGTCCGTCATAACCTGACGGTGGCGTTTGACCCGCATCCGCAAACAGGCATGAGCATGCTCTGGCTGCATGATTTCTTTCAACTGCATAAGGTTTCCTTGGTGTCTTCGCTGCCATACTACCGTGAGTTTCTGACTGACCGGCAGCGAGGCCATGGAGTCTTTAAAAAATCGATCTTGGGTCTTCAGACACTTAATAAACTGGGATATGGGGTTAAGGACTCAGGGCTTGAGATTAATCTAGTGTATAATCCTGTGGGTCACTATCTCCCCCCAGAGCAGAGTGGTCTTGAACTTGAGTACAAAAAAGAATTGAAGGCCAATTTTAATATTGAATTCAATAATCTTTTTGCCATCACCAATCTTCCGGTGAAGCGCTTCAAGGAAGATCTCGCTCGAAATAATCAGCTCGAAGAGTACATGGAAAAATTGATCAATGCTTTTAATCCCCAAGCTGCTCTTGGAGTCATGTGCCGCTCGATGCTTTCTGTCTCCTGGGACGGGAGAATTTATGATTGCGACTTCAATCAGATGCTTGAAATGCAGTCTCGCACTCAGGATAAAGTGGCCGTGAGTTTAGATAATTTTAACATCGAGAGTTTTTTAAATCGAAACATTCTCTGGGCCGACCACTGCTACGGCTGCACCGCAGGTGCGGGGTCAAGCTGCGGCGGCACCATAACCTAAAGGATTGCTATGAATTACTACGAGTCCAATGATCTCAAAAAATTTCCTAAGATATCTGATCTCTCACCTGACATGGCCGCAAAGTTCTTCGAGTGGTACGGGCTTGTGACCGGCACCGATAGTGCCCTCACCAAAAGAGAAAAGGCTCTGATTGCCCTGGCCGTCTCTCACACCCTTAAGTGTCCCTACTGCATCGACGCCTACACCACGGGCTGCTTAGAAAATGGAGCAGACCCTCAGCAGATGATGGAAGCTGTACAAGTGAGTGCCGCGATGGCGGCTGGTGTGACGCTGGTGCATGGAGTACAGATGCAAAACCATCTGCGTGAGAAAGGCGTGATTGATTAGAGTTTTCTGTTAAGCCCCAGACCTTGTTCGTATTCTTGATCCATTTGCTGAAGCTGTCTACCACGATGGAAGTCGAACTTCATCTTTTGATTCAAGAGCGACTGCTTCCAGATTCCATTCTTTAAAAATCTTTGAGCAGACGTGACACTCGCCACTGCTAGCCGGCAGGGTCTTGAGCGCTTCAGCATCTGAAGTGAAAAGAGAGTGTCCTCAAATATGGGAGCGGTAGGAAACGATTGAATTTCACCTCGTTTGGCCCACAGGATGTGGTCGAGATAATAAATGCCACGGATGTCTCCACGCACACAATTTGACCACCAGGATGTGAAGCGCAGAAGAGGATGATCATGATCGAATCGATGAGTGAAGGCGCCCCAGACCTCAGTGCCCTCATATCTTTTGAGCGCCTGTATGTGCTCACGATTTAAAAGTGAGCGTGGGTGGACGAAGACTACAGTATCGGTGAAACTCACTTTGAGGGCTTCATTAAAGCGCGCTCCACGCGTGCTGTGGGGGAGTTCCATGAACAGTACCCGAGACTTTTTAAGTAGTTCCTGAGTCGCATCGGTGCTCGCTCCATCAATCACGATGAATAGCTGATGATGAGCACGCAGCAGCTCCAGATTCTTCCAGAAATAAGGATTATGTTCTTCGTTATAAATAGAGAAGAGCCAGCACAGGCGCTGACTCTTTTCTATGATTGGAGGTGCGTTCAGGATATAGGACAGATCAAATGGTGGCATTCTATAATAAGAACTTAAGTAGCCAAGAAGGTAAAGTGATCAATTTCATGACCAAGAGACCTCTCCTGTTTGTTCCGTAGATGCTCTTTCTTTCTCCTTCACGATCGGTGGCGGTTCCATCTGGATTAATCGTGATGCCTTGAGTTTTCTGTTTTGATATGTAGTGGCGGGCCTCATCGACTAGTTCATCGTTGCCACGGCAAAACATCGCCATTTCAGTGTTATAGAAATTTGACCGGTTATCGATGTTATAGGTCCCGACCATCAATTCAGAGTAGGTCGACGTATCATAGATCTGAGTCTTGTCATGGGTGCCCCATTTGGCATTCATGATGCTTTCATCCACACCTTCCTCGACACCACTCCAGTTGCCGTCGTGGAGATAGATATTGATTCCTTGTCTGCGCCAACGGAAAAGATCGAGATAGAGGTTTGCGGCCACATAGATGGCATCGGTTGAGGCGAGAGAGTTGGTGTAAATTGTCACATCGACATTTTTTTTGCGAAGATCTTTCAGTAGTTTTTTTGAATGTTTATTATGAAGCATATAAGGCGATGAGATAAGGATCGCTTTATCAATGGCTGAGATCTTGTCGAAGAGAGTTTTTCTCAAGAATCGATACTTCATGTCATAGCGTGGATTTAGGCGGCTAAAGAAATTTGCTCCTGGGGCATCGGTCGAATATGTTGTGTGCTTACAATCATGCCAGCGCTTGTTCTTCATGACCGAATCTGAGATCTCTTTCGTCTTTTCTCGCGCCGCCAGCTCCTCGGGAGTCTCTTGGAGAAACTTTTCAGCTTTACTAAGATTTGCATTAAATACTTTCATCCGCTCGACGCGCTCAGACTCTTTTTCACCACTGAACTCAGTGAAGCTTGGTTTGGCTGCACGTTTAGAAATTTTATGATTAAAGAAAGACTCAAAGCTATCCTTCATGACCTTAACGACGGGACCTGTGACATGTAAGTCCCGGTCATTGAAGTTAAATTTTTTTGAAAGATTAAAGTATTCATCACCTATATTTCGTCCACCGGTGATGACTTCAGTGTCATCGATCAACAAAAGCTTGCGGTGATTTCGAAATTGAACCGTGCTGATTCGAATCAGTGGAGCCGTGTTATAGTATTTTACTTCGATCCCAAATTTAGCCAAAGCCTGAGCATAGTATTCATCGAGTTTAAAGATGGGAAGAGAGTGATCGACTAGAATTCTCACTTTCACGCCACGTTTAGCCGCTTCAATCAGTTCACGGGTGATGATCTTGCCGGCCATGTCAGTATTGTAGATGAAATATTCCACATCGATGCTCTTCTGCGCTCTTCTAATGAGATCAATGCGGGCCTGAAGGGCCATGGATCCACTTTCGATGATCATCATTTTATTGATGTTCTCTTTATCCTCAGCATAAAAAGGATAGGGGATGACACTTGAGTAGCCTTGGATCTCATCGTCTAATCCATCCTGGTCATCAAGGATCTCAACCTGAGCGATTGTTGCCGATGTCCACAGTAATACAAAAAATAAAATGAGCGACTTCATACATCTCCTATTCAGGTGTCTAAAACTTAGGCACTGAAAACCATCTAAAAGCGTTTAAAACTTATATAATGAGATATAAGCAAGCCTGATGCCAGCCTGGATTTGGTATGAAAAATGCATATCACTCGGTATGCGATCTCTCTTTTTTCTATTGGCCTTGAGCTTTTCTACGCTACTTTGGGCGAAGCCCATCGACGTGCGCTCACAGGAGCCTCACTTCGTCCAATCCTTAGAAACGGGCACGAAGGCACTTGCGAAGAGGCTGCAGCTGATTGAAAAAGCACAGCACACCATTAATGTAGAGTATTTTATTTTTGATACCTCCGATGCCTCCCGTATTTTTATTGAAACACTCCTACAGAAGAAAAGACAAAATCCTGAAATCCAGATCCGTATCATCGTCGATTATTTTAGTCTTTCTAAAAGCCTTGATTCATTCTACTCCCGCGCTCTCCTCGACGCAGGGATTGATGTGAGACACTACAACGATACTTTCCTTCTCAATCTTTCCAGTGTCACCAGTCGAAACCATCGCAAACTCCTGACCATCGATGGCCAAGAAGCCATCGTGGGTGGCCGTAATATGGCCAATGAGTACTTTGACATGGCGGCGAAATTCAACTTCTCCGATCGTGATGTTTGGCTCAAAGGAGACATCGTCACTCAGATTGATGAGAGTTTTGAGCATTTTTGGAATTACCGACGCACGAAACGCCCTGGACTTCCGGCGAAGCCTCGCAACAATGGGAATACTGCTCAATTTGAGATGGCCGTAAGACGCTACAATCGGAGAGTGGTTGAGGCGAAGAAGTTTGCTAGTCTTTTCGATGCTAAACTTGACCAGGAGCTGATCGAGCTTCGACAACGTGTGCTCGAAATGGGTGCTCGTGAACTCTCAGATGAGCCGATTTATGAAGTTAAAAACATTCGCTTCATTTCTGACGGCCCTGATTTTAAAAATAAAGAGCATCGCATCTCTGGGATTCGGTACTACGAGCTTATGGCCGAGGCTAAAAAAGAGATTTCGATCGAAGTTCCTTACTTCTATATGCAAGGAGAAGAGCAGAGGTTCTTCGAGGAACTTAAAACCACAGGGCTTGAGATCAATCTTCTGATTAACTCTAAGAAAGCCAGTAAAGAGTTTGCCATCAACTACATCACCCTGCTTCAGGGGTTGGAGTTTTCTCGGATGGGGTACAATCTCTTTTTGAACCGTGGCAATTTTATGAACCCTGAGAATCTTCCTTCCAAGAAAGTCCGACCCAATGCTTTTTGGGGTGTCCACGCGAAGACTCTCATCATAGATAAAAAAATCACATGGATTGGTAGTCTGAATATGGATCCGCGCTCTGTGCAAAGGCTTAATGCTGAGATGGGTGTGGTGATTGAAGATGAAGCTTTTGGTCAGCGGGTCAATCATCATTATCAGCAGCGCTTAGAAGACACCTATATTGTTAAAAATGGTAAGATTCAAAATCAGTCACGCTACGGAGATGATCCGGCGCAGTTAAGTGGGCTGATGGAGCGATTGGCCAGCCTCAAAACAATTCCGCTTTATATTTTCGAAAATCAAATTTGAACTTTATGGTACTGCTCGATCATGGTGGCAGGTATTTCGATGGGTCTGCCTGTATTGAGATCGATGTACACCCACAGTGTGTTAGCCTCGACGAGTTTCTGCTGATCTCGCCAGAGTTCATAGCGACGATAGGAGCGAGCGCCTTTAAAGCTATCAATCCAAGTTTTTATAATGAGATTATCACTAAAAAGGGCCGGGAGTAGGTAATCGATCTCGTGTCGCCTGACGACGAAGGCTTTTTTTGTGCTCACAAAATAGTCCATCCCAAAGCCTGCCGCTTTGGAGTGCTGACTGGCCGCTTGCATGAGCCAACGTAGGTAGACCTCATTGTTGACGTGCTGGAGTTGATCGATGTCAGTGGGCGCGATAGTTATAGGG
>DIVA01000093.1:80761-83861 GCA_002435705.1 Bacteriovoracaceae bacterium UBA6144 | reverse complement strand
GCTCGTCTTCCCTCTTATTTTTTACACGATATTTTTCATCAGTCCGTCATCACAAGATGGGGGAAACAAAGTTTTTATAAGCGAGTTGATGAAGAGGCCTATTATCGATGGGACGCAGACGACTATACTCTGCACTACTCCGCTTCTTGCACGATAACATGTTTTCCGATCTATTTTTCCGCACAAGATAAAAAAAACAAGAGCTACTCCTCACTACATGAGCAGCTCCAAAAATCCAAAAACTAAAGAGCGAGTGGATTCTTAATATTAGTTTTCTTCGCCCAGCGGTAGATCCCAAAGGAAACAGGGAGCATGATGAAGCAGAGTATTTGTCCCATAGTGAAGTATCCAAAGTAGTACCCAAGCTGCGCATCTGGTTCACGAAAAAATTCCACGATGAATCGAAACACTCCGTAGCCCAGTAGAAAAACGGCACTGACCACACCGTAATGCTTTTGTTTTTTATGAATCACATAGAGCACTACTGAGAGCACAATCCCCTCGAGTAACCCCTCATACAGTTGAGAGGCATGACGCGGATAAGGCCCCGCATTAGGAAACACAATTCCTAGGGGAGATGAAGTCACGCGTCCATAGAGTTCACCGTTGATGAAATTCCCCATGCGCCCAAAAAAGAGGCCCGGTGAACCGGCAACGGCCATGCAGTCAGCGATCTGAAAGAAGTGCACATTATTTCTTTTGGCAAACCAAGCGGTGGCTAAACACATGCCAAAAACGGCACCATGAAAAGAGAGTCCACCCTGCCAGACATAAAACATCTCGACGATATTTTTTGAGTAGTAGCCCCAGTTATAAATGAAGACGTAAAAAAAGCGAGCGCCCAAAAACATTCCGATGATAAGTGCCGTGACGTACTTATCAATGCTCTCTTTGGGAAGAGGCCAGAACTTTGAGAGGGCCAAACGGCCCAAGAGATAGGACCCTAAAGCAAATCCTAGTACGTACATAAACCCGTACCAGCGTACTTCTAAGGGACCAAGGGAAAAGATAACAGGATCAAACCAGGATGAATTTGTCATGGAGAAATGGTAGCGTTGAACTTAAGCCTTCGACAAGCCTTCAGATTGTGTCGAATATCCACTCCATACGCCTCTGACACTCGCACCTAGCTTCATGGCAGCACGCTTAAGTGGATGGGGAAGATTGAGATGACTCAAATAGGTATTTGATGTGGAGAGAAAACTAATTAATTCCTCAGGACCAATGTGCTTTCCAGAAACACCAGATTTATCCGCGCGAAAAATGGTAAAGCCTGACTCCATTTTTGATTTACCCGCAGATGAAAATATCATCTCACTGTCGGTATCAACAAAAACAGCTTCACCGAATGATTGTGACTGCTTCATCGCCACAAATCCTTCTGCCGTCACAACTCCCCAAAAACCAATGATCCCCAAGGGAGCCAGCGCCCAACTCAAGGCTCGGTTCAGCATCACTCTTAGTCCCATGAGCTCTTCCGTATTTTCCAACTGGCTTGCGATTCCCATCTCCCAAAAAGAAGTGGTGTGAGAAAAAACCATCATGCCAATCTTGCGATAAGTATAGACATGAGCATCCCCACGATAGCTCAGAACTTCGTGACCAAATTTATCGAGAGAATCTGAGAGCATCACCTGTTGACTCACACGAGTTGAGGCCCGAGAAAGACTTATCACTTTAGTGCCAAGCTTTTGCACAGATATCTTTTTTTGCTCTTGCGGTGTTACTTCCTGAAAGCCAAGATCGATGAGAAGTTTTTCGAGTCTTCCCTCAAGCATAAGCCTAGGCATCTTAATAAATACCGGATAAGCAGAGCTTTTCTGCCATTGAAAATAGATTGATTCTGTTGAAGTCGCGCTCATAAGCACCACCATCCTCTTAGCTTCCTATTCGGTGGGATAGTGTAAGAAGTTAAATTTTAGACACTTATCTGAGCTATCTGTTCAAGCTTTAGTCAGTCTCATCAGCTATCCTGCTGTAAAGACAGTATTTTTGATGGCCCCCCGCTTGCTTAATAAGAGATATGAATATGCTCTCTTTTACTCAACAACCAAATCATCCCCTCCCTCAGCAGCCTCAGGCTGCTCCCTTTCTCTCCAATCATCCCGAGAGACTTCTGAAATGGGATCATAAGCGTAATGAGCTTAGGGACAGCCTCACAAAACTAGGGCACTATTTAGAAGAATTAGATGATGCTGAAAAAATGGGCATTCACCAAGACTGGCGCTACCGACTCATTTTCCAAAGCTCTGAACTAAAAGCACCCCCATTACGAAAAGAATGGTTTTTGCACATGCTTATGCAAGAGCATGAACTCGATGGACTCATCACCCTTTTTCATGAATTTAATCTCAAACAACTTGACCCCTCAGACACGCCAGTCTCCCTGAGCGATCAAGGCCCGATTGATCTGATCGAAATGAGCCTAACCCCTCAGGGCATCCAGTTAGCAATCAAAACCTTTATTGATTGAGTTTAATTTAGCTTTTATTGCTGTCATGAAATGATAAAATGAAATTATCTATTCATGAGGTTTTAATATGCTTTCTTTTGCTTTGTTCTTTCTCTGTCTTGATGCCTTTTCATCACCCACTTTTGAAAGGGGTGACTTTAAGGCTGGACTGCAAGGAAATCTCGAACTCCAAAGCAGACTCACAAAAAACTCGAGTGCAGCCCGAGCAACTCCCCTTAACGAGAAGTGGACCGATGGTCACTTTAGTATGGCCCATGGAAATTTAAACTTTAAGTCCCAACTTAAGGACTCAAGAGTTGAAGTGAATTGGTTTTTTAGACATGCTCAATCAAGTCTCTACCAAGAAGATAGAAAAAATGTGAACCTGATTAACTTCCCCAATGTTCTTGTTTCAAGAGATGTTTTCAAACTTCAGTATAATCGCCAAGACAAAGACTTTAGAACTGATTCTATCTTGAGCAAGTTTTATTATGAACTGGATGGCGAAGATTCTAGTTTTCTCATTGGTCGAATGATCATTAATTATGGTTCAGGTGAATTTCTCAATCCCATTAACCCATTTAACCAACCGCTCGGCATGGTCAATCAAAGAAATATTCATCAGGCGAGCGATGGGATGATGGCAAG
>DIVA01000093.1:0-80722 GCA_002435705.1 Bacteriovoracaceae bacterium UBA6144 | reverse complement strand
GACCAGCGTCGAAACAAAGGAGGAGGAGAACTACGCTATGATGAAAAATCATATTCGATCTACCTGCAATCCCTCTACACTTCCAATCTCATTAATCGCAAACCCTCAGAAAATCTTTTCGACCTTGTTTTAGGCTTCAGTCGTCAAGTAAATGAAAAGTGGAAGCTTTCTCTAGAAGCGGGATATCAAGAGAGAGACCGCCGGATTTCGACTCTTAACGCTTTAAACTTTGAAGATAGACTGATGCCCTACGAATATTTTATTGCACCAGGGGTAACCATCGCACTCAGTGAAAAATGGAGCTCCCAGACAAATATTATCTATGACCCCAAAACACAATTTACTTTTGGCAAGACACGTCTCTCCTGGGACTTCAGTCAGTACTCGGCCCTTGATCTTTTTGCAAGTTCTCCCTTGAGTATTAAGCGAGAAGAATCCACTCTCGGTCAGCGCCTCTTAACAACCGATGTTGGCTTTGCTCTCCGTTTTATGTTCTAGACTTTTAGGTATACCGAGACTTTGATTGGAGCTATGATATTTTTGGGGCTTCTAGCAGACCTCATTTGAGAACAATCCATGAATGATGAGAACGATAAAAAGTGGACTAAAAAACTTTCTAAAAAGAAGAAAGAACTCAATCAGATTTCACCCTCGTTTTGTGCAGCCAAATGGCTCCAACTCACTCTTCATTTACAAAATGGAATGACTCATTCATGTCACCACCCTTCGCCTCATAAAATTCCACTCACAGAGATTAAAGACCGAGTCGGGGCCCTCCACAACACTAAGTTTAAAATTAAACAACGAAGCCTGATGAAAGCAGGCAAGAGACCTGCTGAGTGTGAGCACTGCTGGACGGCTGAGGATAGCTCTCCGGATACATTCTCTGACCGGGTCATTAAGTCAGCAGACGATTGGGCACAAACTGATCTCACAAAACTTAAAAGGATGAACTACCCTAACCCCACTTACCTTGAGGTGAGTTTTGGAAATAAGTGCAACCTCAAGTGCAGCTACTGCTCTCCTGAAGTGAGTAGTGCGATTTGGAATGAGTTTGAAAAGCATGGTCCTTATCCCGTGACTGGAAGTAATTCTATTGCTTGGTATAAAGAGAACAAAAGAACTCCTTATGCTGAGAAGGCAAGAAATCCTTATCTCACTGCTTTCAGAAAATGGTTTCCACAGATTCTGGGGGGCCTAAAAGTCTTTCGTATTACGGGAGGCGAGCCGCTTCTTAACGAAGAAACATTTCGCACCATTGAAAAATTAAAAAAATTAGATTTTTCTGACCTTGAATTCAGCATCAATTCAAACCTCATGGTGTCAGACAATACCCTTAAGAGACTTTGCCAGGAACTCAATGAGCTACTGGAAACAAAAAAATTCAAAGAGATTAGACTCTACACAAGTGTCGATACCGCTCAGGGGCAATCTGAATGGATTCGCTTCGGACTTAATTACAAAAAACTATTTGATAATTGTGATTATATATTGCGCCACTGTCCTGATGTGAAGCTCACTTTTATCGTCACCTTTAATATTCTCAGCTATCCAATGTTCAAAGATCTTCTGAAAGACATCCTAAATACGAAGAAGAAATTTATTCAGAGGCTCGAGCCTATCCCGCGCATCATGGTGGACATCAATCATTTGCGTTTTCCAACCTATTTGAGTCCTATGAATGCGAGTGAGGAGATGCGTCGTTTAACAATTCAGCATCTCGACTTCATGGAACACCATCAAGAAAGAAAAGATTATATCTGGGGGTTCAATAGTTATGAAATTAACAAAATGAAGCGCCTCAGTAGCATTTTAGTCAATGCTGAGCCAGCATCAAATCTAGAGCTCTCAGAACTTAAGAAATTCATTAGTGAATACGACAAAAGAAAGAAACTAAATTTCAAAAAAGTTTTTCCTCAGTACACCAGCTACTTAGAATCTATCCCTGATTGAATCATAATCATTCTGCAATTGGATAAATCCATTCTTGAGAAAGAGCTTTCTCTCATCACTAATCTCAAGCTGGTCGATCAAACGCATTTGATTTTTTATGTGTTGAGAAAGCTGAAGCAAGGTCAGGCCACAGGTCAGCTGAACCAAAGGAAAAATCCCCCATACTTCCCAGCTCATCATGGAGAATAGATATACCTGAAACTCGCTTCCTGCCCTTTCTAATAAAAGAGAGTCTTCACTTATCTCAAGATCAAACCAGATTTGCTGATTTGGCTTCAGCATCTTCTCAAGTCCAGAGAGTTCGATCGGGCACTGAGGCGTTCTAAGTACAAAGGAAATCTCTTCTGCTGAAAACAGATCGAGCCATGGAGCCAGAGGTTTTAAAAATTTTGAAATGATATACTCACATGAAAAATTCAAGGGAAGAAATTGATAATCTGGATCGACGCTTTTTAAAATCCACAGCCATTTTTTTCGACGAAGTCCCGGCTGACTTGCGAGCTTTTTATCATTGATGAGTGACTTGACGAGAAATGCAATTTTCTCATATTTGGTTGGTTTTCTAGTAAAGGATATTTTTGCAGCTAAGAGTGGGTCTCGCCCTAATTCAAGAGGATTTGCATAGGCAAGGTACTTCGAGACCAGATCAGAAGGAAAGATATGGATCTCTCCACCTAAAAGCATCTTTCTCATGGATTTAATCCTGGGCCAAAGAATAGCGGCATCTTTCATTCCACCATTCGCCCAAACAGTGAGATCAAGGTCACTTTGAGCAAATTCCCAATAATCATTTGCGAGGCTATTGCGCAACCAAAGATCACAATCGGGAGTTTTAAGACTGCGTTTCGTTAGATGGAAAAGCAGGGTGTAGGGAATAATCAGCCACCGGCGCGGGATGCCCTGAGAGGATAAAGCTAAACTTTCACGAAAATGCGCCAGCATTTTACTTACTCAGCTCAATCGAGTCATACCACTTGATCAGTGAGGGTGAATTAGCAAAAGCAGTTTTAAAATCTTTGCCACGTCTAGAGTCATATTGCTGAAAGAATCGCTTAAAATCTTTCTCTAACTCTTCTCTCGACGAGCTTCCTGAGTGAGGCGTTCTCACCACGTCAAGATAATCAATCAAACGCTGAATGCTCTCTAACTCCATCTCCTGTAGAAGATTTAACTTTCTTTTCTCTTTGAGCCACTCTTCAATATGCAATTTTCTCTCATTCCGAAGCTCATCCGGTAAAACAAGAGGACTCTGAAAAGTTGGATAGCGAAGAATATTCACAGACAAGAAAGGCATATCAGCACGGTGCTGCTTCTTGAGTTCAATCACCCAATCGAGAAACTCTGTGATCGAAAAGAGACAAAGTGAATTAATTGTCATCATGATGTGAAGCTGGCGAAAATGGCCTGAATCCATCACGTTTTTTACATTCGCACTCCACCGATCCCAGCTTAGGCCATCTCTAATATATTCTGCATGAGGACCAAAACTCTCATTGGAAGTGTAAATCTCAATTGATTTAACCGATCGACTTTTTGATATGAGCTTATGAATTAATTCATCTTTGGCGCCAAGATTTGAATTGAGCGCCAAGGCTAGATTCTCATTGGGATTCTGCTCCAGGAAATCCAGCAAGCGCCAAACCTCTGGGGATAAGAGCGGCTCTCCCCCCGTAACTCTTAGTTCAAATAAACTTTTACTAAGCTCAGGCCACCACTTCCAGAATGCTTCGATGTAAGGGTTCACGTCAGTGGGCTTATACAGCTGAGCACTAGGATGAGTCGAAGTGTAGTGTTGACGCTTATCCGTATCAAGGCCTGTATAAGCGCCGTTATCACGGATGTCATTGACCCAGGTGGTACTAAACGAAGGACTGCAATAACTACAGGCAAAATTGCAGGTTCGATCGAATGAAATTTCGAGCGTCTTTAAATTTACATCATCCGCAACTTTGTATTGCAGGATTTGATTGATATCTTCTTCTTCGTAGATGGCGGTTTTGAAAACGCGATCACTAATGTTGTCACGTTTAATGTCTTCAACCTTCCAGCAATACTCACACTCTGCCGGTCTCTCCCCCTTGAGCATCTGAGAGCGACACTCCTTCTTATGAGGAGTATTGTGAAGCATTTTGTAATTTTCTTTTACATCTTTTTCAGAAACTTTATGTCCTAAGGGGTGATGGCAACTGGTGGTGATTCCTGAGCCTAACCAGATAGTCGCGTTGTACCATTTCGCCGCACAGAAGCTCTTTGAGATCGGATCAATGACTCTTTTTTTGTACTGGAGGAGCGACTCACCTTCCTTAATCTTCATGAATGATCCTAGTAGTTGCGAGGAAATTTCTTTGAGGCTGCTTCACACAGTTCCCAAAAATCAAGCATTTCTGGAAAAGCTTCTAAGAAATTCGTGCCCCTTCTTTTATCATGCTCAGTAAAAAAGAAATAAAAATTGGCCCTTTCTTTCTCAAGCACCTGAGGACTAACACCCAACTTCATCCAAGCTAAAACCCGCTCAAGTTTTGCCACCTCGAAATCCTTAATACCTCGCAGGCGAGTTTCTCTCGTTTCAGGAAACTTCTTCATGTAACGGATAACTTCTTCAATGATGCCCTGATATCTCTCAGGCAGAATCTGCACCGACTGCCACCCGGGGTATCTGAGCATAGGAGTATCAAACCAGACACGCTGAAAGGTATGACTATGCTTAGACCTAAGATCGAGAACCATGTCCACAAAACCGTGAAGACCTGTCACGCTCATGACATTAAAGGTGTTGATGAACGAGACTGAATTGGCATTCACTTCTGATAAGTAGCGATTCACATGTTTTAAAAATGTATCAAAATTAAGACCATGACGAATGTATTCGGCTTGCTTGCCAACACTATCCACGCTCGCAAAAAGCGCCAGATGATCAATCAACTTACCATCGGCGATGATTTTAGATTTTTTAATAAACTTATCCATCAGCTCAGGCTTCGTACTCATGTTGCTGGTAATCGCAATCTGAAGCTTCGGTGATGGATGCTCGATGACATAATCAAGAACTTTAAAGGTATTTACATCCAGCAGAGGTTCTCCACCAGTCATGCGGAAAACTCTCAATTCCGGATAGATCTCTGGCCACCATTTCCAAAAGGCATCCCTGTAGGGATTTGGTTGATCTTGGCGAATGGGGGTCAGCTTCGCAAGCTTAACCCAATCAAGACTATTGTGCTCATACTCGGCCATACGATAGGGGCCCTGCTTGGTGATCTCATCATTCCACGAACTCGAAATATGAGGAGAACAGTAAGAGCAGCTTAGCTGACAGGCGTGATTGAAATTCACTTCTACGTAACGTGGCTTAACATCGTAGTCGTAGGGTTGATTGACGATCTCGTCATACATCTCAACGGCCCACTCCTCACCACTACGATAATGTCTGTCGCTCAAATGGTTTCCAGGAGCGTCTTCGATGTTCCAGCAGTACTGACATTCAGAAGGGCGCTCCCCTTCTTTCATTTTTTTTCTCTGTAACTTCTTATAAGAAGTATTGTGAAGAGCAGAGGGATTCGCTTCCACCTCTTTGATCGGAATTTTATGTACTGGGGGGTGATAACAAGATTGGGTGTGGCCATTTGTGAGGTGGATACTCACTTGTGTCCACTTCGCAAGACACATCGAGGGCGAAACCGAATCTAGTTTTTGCTTAACCACAAGGGCATCAGACATGTAGCCAGATTGCAGTTCATCACTATCCTTCTTCTCGATGACTCGATCGCCGGGAGTGTTGTCATTAACCTTGCTATCATCTGACATCGATTACCCTTATGACTTAATATTTCGGCATTAAAAAAGTAGGCCGATCAAAGATCAGCCTACAAGTAAAAATTAAAGATTCTTGAGATCTTCACAAGCCGGCTTGTACTTAAGTGCACAGGCTTTTTGTAATGCTTTCTTACCTTTTTCAGCTTTCTCTTCATCCGTCTTATCAAAAGCAAGCATCAAACCAAGAGAGTGACAAGAAGCCTCGTGAGTTGCTGTGCAGCTAATATCAAAAAACTTAGCAGCTTCATTTAACTTACCTGCAGCTTTGAGTGAATTGCCAAGTTCAAAACAGCTGCCCCATTTTTTTTGCTTACATTCACCTTCTAGCTCAGCCGCTGATTTAGCAAATGCTGTACCAACAAATAGTACCATCATAACCGTCATGAGAAACTTCATAAAACTCCCTTTGGTGAGTGTGTTCGTGGCTCTAATTATAACCAATAATCTTCGCAAATTCTGGAAAAAAATCTGAATATTTCTCGTTACGATAAGCATCGTGACGCTTGAGACTTGGGATAAAAAGCTCTTCTTGGCGAGGGTCTGATTTCAGTTGCAAAAAATCCTTAAGAGAATCTAAAGGCTCAACTAAAATCGCCGACTCCCCTTTTATCGTACTCCAAGATTGCAGAATCGCGTCTTTAGCTGCCTGCGGGAGATTCTTCATACTGAAATGATCAGGTCCATAGAGTACATTTAACCACACCGGCAGCCCAAGCTTATGAAAGTAACGTAGATAATCAGGCAGGTAAAAAGCGTTAAGAGAGCTCACTGTTAAGCAGATATGAAGATCTTTGGTAGAGAAATTTTGCATAAATCTAAAAATATTTTTCTCAACATCAACCCAGTTTGCAGGATAACGCTGATACTCAAATTGCTTCCCTGTTCCATCAATACTCAGCATTATGTCTACTCGTTCAAAATGCTTCCAAACTTCATCGGCAATTTCACCCGGATAAATCGTTCCATTCGTATTGTAATGCACTCTTTGCTTCTTACTGTATCCAAGCTCAACACTTTTTCGAAGAACATCAAAGTGCTTCTTGATTAAGAAAGGCTCACCACCATAGATCTCAAAAAGCTTTACGGCGGGTAAGTGTTTTTCTAAGTCAGTCCAAAAATCCACATTCACATCAGGCCATGAACGAATAACTTTTTTGGTGCCCTCGGAACTCACCGTAAGGCTCAGGTTGGTCAGGAGATCCTCGCCAGTGGTCTCTTCCCATTCTTTGATCCATGCGCTTGAACTAGCGGGTCCACAAATGCGGCATTTAAGGTTACAGGAATTCCCAAGTTTTAAATCTAGAAATTTAATATCAAGCTTTCCAAGATCTGTGGGACTCAGCTCTGATAGCTCCATTCCCCAGCGGTGGTTTTCACGGATGCGCTTACTGGTTTTTCCAATCGCTTCCTCTGACCAGCACGTGACGCATTTTTTATCTTTAACTCCGGATAAAAGATTTTCTCTTAGCGACTTTAGAGATGGTGAATGCCAAACATCTGAAAGCGTATCTTTTGAGAGATGGAACATCTCCCCATTATCTTTCGCGTAAAAATCCTGAGACATGCAGCAGGGAGCGACGAATCCGTCAGCTCGAGCTTCAAGATGGATAAAGGGAAGGACACAAAAAGTATTTTTATTCATTCATTAAAAAGGACAATTCCGGAAAAGTATCCTGGAACCGCTCCCCCCTCAAGGTATCTAGTTTTTTTGTCATATCTTTAAAGTTTTCAAGCTCACTCTTTGACTGCTCCCCTTGGATGAATCGTAGGGCTGAATTCCATCTATCAAGAGTCATATTATTATGATTTGGCTGAGCTTTAATCCATTCAATGTGATCTGCGTATTTTTTAGAAATCTCATTGCGGTAGGATTCCGGCGCCACCTGGACGCGGTAATGCAAGGGAAAGGTGAGTGGATTGATGTTCCAATCATTGATGTTCACAAGACCTCTTTCAACCCAATCGCGATGAAACTCCGGCATCAAAGAAAAACTTAGTACACTCAAGGTCACACTCACATAGAAGCCAACCTTTGGACAAATCTCTTTCATTTTCATGCGTGAAGCTTCTATCTTCGCCCAATCTGATTCCTTGCGCATGTATTCAGCACGCGTGCCGAAAGTATCGAGACTAGCCCCCACTTCCACTTTTTTAAATTTGTTCCAGAGTTCGAACACGCTCTTTCCTTGAAAGCTTGTGATGGTGAAGTTTGTGTTGTAGCGAAGCTCAACATCTGTACGATTGTTTTGAATTAACCAATGAAGAATTTTATAGTGTTCCTCCATGATCAGGGGCTCACCACCGGCAAAATAGATTTGCTCCACGCTAGGGAGAAATTTTTCTATCTGAGAAAAAAGCAATTGGGGGTCGTTCGCCGCTTGCAGGATTGGATTCTTATGTTGCATGGGAATTTGAAGCGCAACCGCGTCTTTAAACCAATTAGAACTCAATTCTGGTCCACAGGTTCTGCAACGAAGGTTACAGATATTACTAAAACGAATATCCATGTAGGGCATGTTTACTTTTTCCACAAAACCATCAGGGCGAGTTTCTTCTACAATCTGGATATGCTTTTCGAAAGCCAGATTGTGATCCACTCGCATGGAGCGCAGGCCACTGGCCTCGATCTCATAACAGCGTGTGCACTCCGGAATGGCTTTATCTTGAAGCATGTCCAGGCGAACTTCCTTCAGTCTTTTGGTATTCCAGGCTTTCTCTAGGGTATTTGTTTCTGTGATGTAAGTCAGTGGCTTAGAGGAGTCACTGGTACAGCAGAGATGCACACTGCTATTGGGCCAGATATGTAAATGTGTCCAAGGGACCAGGCAGAAGTGTTTTGTTTTTAATAAATCATCTTTAGACATTCAAACACCCAATGTTTCATTTTTAGAATTTAAAAAGGCTTCGAGCTCAGGAAAATACTCTTTCACGTTGGTATTTCGGAGTGTATCAAAGGCCTTCATCTGTAATTTAAAATTTATAAAGTCTTTCTCAAAATATTCATCAGTGTCATACATCGACTTTAGCTGATTGAGCAGTCGATCAGGCAGTTGATCTTTTAAAGAGGCGATTATTTCTCTGCGCCACTCTGGCTTTAAAATCTTAGCTGAAAACCACGGGGGATCATACACATCGTTGTAAGATATCACTGTCCCAGGAAACATGCCCTGAAGGTTTTTATGGAACTCTCCGAGACTCATAAAATTAAGCACACTAATTGTTTGCAAGACATGAGGTTTGAGTCCCCAATCAAGCAATTTTTGAAAATTAGATGTGACCTGCTGCCACGAGCTTGGGTAGCGAATGTAGAAATTTTTATTATCCCAATCATCGATACTACTGGCGATATGAACGGATTTAAACTGAGGCCAGAGAACTTTAAAATCGTCAATCAATCGAGTCATGTTGATGGAGTAAGTCAGAGAGATGTTTTTTGAACGCCCGTCTTGGACTAATTTTGTGAGAAACTCCATATGCTTCTTTATGAGCATGGGCTCTCCACCATTAATATAGATCTCTCGCAACTCTGGTGCATTTTCATTGAGGTCAACCCAGAACTCTTCTCTTTCAGTCCAATCAGACATATTAGGCTTAACCCATGAGTAGTCTCGCAGAAAATTAAGCTCTGGATCTTTGATCATTTTTTCATGATCTTTTGAAAATGCGATGGAAGAGTTCGGGTTACAGGTTACACATTTAATATTGCAGGTGTTGCCAAGTCTTAACTCTAAAAACTTTATGTTAGGCTTAATTGAGCCATCGCTGGCAGTCATAGCCTGGGCTTCACTGGGCGTAAGCTTAAAGCGTTTCATATCAAAAATGCGCTTACTCTCAAGTCCCTTATCTTCCCTGTCCCAGCAAGGTGAGCACGCAGGGTGCCTCTCGCCTTTCAGCATACTCAAGCGCACTTCTTTAAATCGTTTGGAATTAATGAGATCACTGACCCCTCTCTCATTAAGAGTAATGGGATCATGGCCATCTTCGTTCACCGCAAACGAAGTGCCCTTTTCCATTTCACTCTGACAACAGAGGCTGGCTCCCCCGTGGGGATGAGTCGCCAAATGAATCCATGGAAGTGAGCAAAAGGCCTTACTCATAAATACTTTCCTTCCCACCAGCGCAAAATCTCAGGCTCTTCTGCAAAAATATCCTCAATCCTCAATCTCCCCCGTGTTCCATCACCTCTGAGGCGAGCGAGGTCTTGCATGAAATTTCTTCCGCGCACAAATCCATCTTTCCAATTGGGATATTCTTCCATGAACGTCTGTCTCTCTTTGAGTGCTTGTAAGGTCTCAAGAAGAACCATCGTTTTTTGGTTTATTTTTGGCTCTATCCGCTTAATGAGTTTATCCAAATAGGGAACAAGCAGCTCTTTAGGTAAAGCAAGGGGAGACATCATGACCGATGGGTCAAATGCAAAGACAATCTTCACATACATCTTCACATTTAAGCGAAGAGCATGATCCAAGAGCTCCTCAATCCCAAAGAGGCCAGGTAGTGTTAGAGTGAGATCCATCACAAGACTGTCGGGGCCACGCAGTTTGATAAAGGGGACACCCGATTCAAAGTGCTCGAGCCACTTATTCCACTCAAGCCCAGTTCTCACGAACTCACCTATTTTACCGGCAGCATCGATACTGGCGCAGACTTGATAACTTTTAAATGGTGGGAGGTAGTCCTTGAAGAGGTGTTTTCCTTTCCACGAGATGAGAGCGAGGTTTGTGTTGTAGCGAACGTGAACTTTGTGCGCATCCCCTTTCTCAATGATTCGGGCCATCGTCTCCCAATGTTTGGGCCAGATACTGGGCTCGCCCCCCACCCAGTAAATCTCTTCTAAATCACCTCGTTCTACAGCGGCGTCAAATTCTTTTTCAACGACATCTTCCGTAAATTTATCGATTTTATCTCTCACCTCAGGAATCATCCAAGGCTGATCCTTAGGGCTCCAGAATCCAGCTTGTTTTTTTTCGTGCTCCCATGCTGATGATAATTGCTCCCCACACATGCGACATTTAAAATTGCACATATTGGAAAACCGATAATCAAAAGATCTCGGTCGCCAGTCAGTGCTGCCATCAGCATGAGTGGCATCTTCGACTTTATCCAACAAGTGCGCGAAGAGTGCTTTGGTAAAATAATCTTTGTAGGTGTAAATATGTAATCGCTGACTCTGGCAAATCTCACACTCAGGAACGGGCTCACCATTCATCATTTTGAGTCGAATGGCTTTCATGTAATCACTGTTCCAGTGCTCTTCTAGCGACAGAGGTTGATAGAGTTTATCACTCATATCCCCGCCGTCTTGGTCAATGTACTGCTGGATATAGCTTGGCTTTTCTCGACTGGCACAACAAAGTCTTCTCTCACTCTGTGGGCTAATAAAAGTATGGGTCCAAGGGGCCATGCAAAAGAGCGGATCTTTTTTGGGATCAGTCTTGAATTTCATCAATCAACCTTTACACTCTCAAACCATTCGATAAATCGCGCATGATCAGCAAAGGCAGTCCTGATATTTTTTCCTCGACGAGTGTCGTACTGAAGAAAGAAATTTTTAAAATCTCGCTGTAAAATCTCCAGTGGGGAACTGTCTTGGTGAGGTGTCTTCACCACATCTAAATAATCCACCAGTCTTTCCACACTTACTCGCTCGAAGTCATGAATCAGTTCTTCACGTTTAGTTTTATCAAGCCAGCGCTCGATGTGCTGCTTTCTCTCGGTTCGAATATCTTCAGGCAAGGTCAGACAGTTTTGAAAAGAAGGAAAACGCAAAATATTCACAGACCACAAGGGCTTGTTACGACCATGTTTGCGTTTGAACTCAACCAGACGATCCATGAACTCGGTCACTGAAAAAAGACAAAGAGAATTAATCGTCATCATCACGTGCACCTGACGAAAATTCCCCCTCGTGATGACTTTCTCAAGATTAGTCCACCAGCGCTCCGAATTAATCCCATCACGGATGTACTCTGCATGGCTGCCGAGACTTTCATTTGAAGTATAGAGATCGAAGTTTTGAATTTTTTGGCTCTTCTCGATTAAACGCTCTATCAACTCGTCTTTTCCACCAAGATTTGAGTTAAGCGCAAATTGCATCTTACTGGGATTTTTCTCCATCAAATCCAGAAGTTTCCACACATCCGGCGAGAGCATGGGCTCTCCGCCTGTCACACGTAACTCCATCAGAGTTTGACTGAGTTCCGGCCACCACTTCCAGAAAGCTGTGATGTAAGGGTTTTCTTCATTTCTCAGGTAGGGCTGAGCCTCATCGTGAGCATGAGTGAAGTGGCCACGACCATCACTTTTGAGTTTTTGATAAGCTCCCTTATCTCTGACGTCATTGGCCCAAGTGGTACTGAAAGCTGGGTTACAATAAGAACAGGCAAAGTTACAGGTACGATCAAAGGCAATTTCCAGTGTCTTCAGATCGACATCGGCTTGCGGATCAAGCTTTCCCGCCCAATCGATATCTTTTTCATCATAGAGCACGGTTTTAAAAATTCGATCACTGACGTTGTCCCGCTGAATATCTTCAATTTTCCAACAGTACTCGCACTCTTTGGGACGATCGCCCTTTTGCATTTCATCACGACACTTTTTCTTGTGCGGCGTATTATGCAAAAGCTTATAATTTTCCTTCACCGCTACTGGATCTATGGCATGACCTGGAGGGTGGTGGCAGCTGGTCGTATGGCCTGAGCCCAGCCAAATAGTGGCGTTAAACCATTTTGCAGCGCAAAATGAACTTGAAATCGGGTTCATTACGCGTTGCTTGTACTCAATGAATGACTCATTATCTCTTTTGCCCATTTCTCCCCCAGAGGTTAATCATAGTATAACTCGAGGTTGGGTAAATTTAATTTTTTTTGAGGCTTTCAAGACCTTTGACAATTCAGCCTATTGGATTGACATCCCCCCCGTTTCCCTCTATAAACATCCATCTAAAACTCATCTAGGGCAAACAAGTAGGGACCTCCCTCCCCGGCAGATGGTTATTCTCGAAGGAGTTCGCATGTATAGTGTTGTGGAAATCAAGGGCCACCAATATAAGGTGTCACCTGGTGACCTCATTGACGTAGAAAAAATCGACGTTGAAGAAGGTAAGACAGTTGAACTTGATAAAGTTCTTTTCATCGGCGGAGATAAAACTCTCGTTGGCGCTCCGACGGTCACTGGCGCAAAAGTTGTGGCTCAAGTTGTAAAGCAAGGCCGCACTCGTAAAATTTTCGTTCTTAGACGCTCACCTGGTGGCTTCCGTAGAAAAAACGGTCACCGTCAGAATTTCACTGGTCTTGTGATCACTGAAATCAATGATGGTAAGGGCGGAGTTGCTAAGATGGATGCTGGCCATAAAAACGCCAAGCGCTTAACTAAATAATTAAAGAAATCAGGAGATAACCCATGGCACACAAGAAATCGGGTGGTTCGACCTCTAACGGACGTGACTCTAACCCAAAATATCGTGGTGTAAAAAAATTCGGTGGCGAAGTAGTAGAAACAGGAATGATCGTTGTTCGTCAGAAGGGAACTAAGTTCCACCCTGGCAAGAACGTTCGTATGGGTCGTGATTTCACGATCTATGCTATGTGCCCAGGTAAAGTGAAGTTCTCATGGTTCACAAAGAGCCAGAAAATCATCTCTATCGTTCCGGCGTAATTTAAAAAAGTTCAAATTTTAGTCGTAAAATAAAATAGGGAGCAAGTCATTGCTCCCTTTTTATTTTGTGTCGTATGTCATATAAGTCCCCCTATGAAGTTTATTGATGAAGTTGAAGTTCTTGTAAGGTCCGGCAGCGGTGGAAACGGTTGCGTGGGCTGGCGTCGCGAAAAGTATGTTCCGCGCGGCGGCCCTGACGGCGGAAACGGCGGTTCGGGTGGAAACGTGGTTTTTGTCGCCGATGAAAATTTCAACACTCTCATGCACTTTCGTGGCAAAAAAGTTTTCGAAGCTGAAAGCGGCATCAAGGGTGCTGGCTCTCAGATGGACGGTGCCACAGGAGCCCATCTTATTCTGCGTGTTCCGGTAGGGACTTTAGTTTATCACCGAGAAACGGGAGATCTGATCTGTGACCTCTCTGAGCATGGCCAAGAATTTATTGCTGCCGAAGGTGGTCGTGGTGGGATGGGAAATGCTTTTTTTCAGACCTCCACTAATCGTGCTCCTCACTATGCTCAAAAAGGTGAACCCGGAGTTGAGCTCCCTCTTCGCTTGGAACTCAAACTTCTGGCAGATATTGCGCTGATTGGTCTTCCGAATGCAGGAAAATCAACTCTTATCTCTACCATCAGTGCAGCAAGACCTAAAATTGCGGACTACCCCTTTACTACCCTTGAACCTAATCTGGGAGTAGCTGAAGTAGACGAGAAAACAATCGTCGTGGCTGATATTCCAGGTTTGATTGAAGGAGCCTCTGAGGGCAAGGGCCTGGGAATTGCGTTCCTCAAACACATAGAACGCACCAGTGCACTCGTGCACTTAATTGATTGCTCGATGTTCATCGAAGAATTCGAAGTCATGGAAGCATACACAACGATTAGAGAAGAATTAGAAAAATACGATACAGATCTTCTGAATAAGAAAGAGATCATCTGTTTAACTAAAATTGATGCGATGACTGAAGTTGAGATTGAGAAGTTTAGAAGTTTTATGGAGCAGCAGCTTGATAAAAAAGTTCTGCCTATTTCTTCTGTTTCTGGTCGCAACATTGATTTACTCAAGCGCTTGATGCTTGCAACAAAAGAAGAGGCTTAAGCCATGACAACAGAACTCAATACACAATACAAAACAATTCTCGAAAATAGCTCTTGGGAATTTCCTCTAAATCACGCCATGCTCGCCACGCGCATCATTGCTGACTTCAAAGGCGAAAATCTTAAGATTTTTGATATGACCAAGGGGGGAATCCTCTGTGACTACAACGTTGTGGCCACAGCACAAAATACGACACAAGCCAAAGCCATGGTTGATGAAATCGGCCGCACTTTTAGAAAAATAGATGTCAAAATTCAATCCGTAGAAGGCTACGGCAGCGCTGATTGGATTCTCCTCGACACAGGAGATATTATTGTCCACGTCTTTCAAGAATCAACGCGTGACGTGTACGATCTTGATCATGTCTTTGGAGAGCGACCTTTGATAAAAATTCCTGATGAGTTTTACTTTGGAGCGGCAACTCCTGCGACAAAAGATAACGATAATCTGAAAGGATTTTTCTAGGTTTTCAAGGCTGCGTTTGCTTGCTTGTGCTGCTGGATATAAACCAGTGAAAAACAAGCCACCACCCAGATCACAAAATTATACTTATACATGGGTGCTGGTGCGGTGAGAACGACAATGGCCGTTCTCAAAAGTAGTATCGTTAGAACCAAGAAGAATGATTTATTGCGACTGAAGAGTCCTATCAATAATAGTAAAACCGCTAGGAAATAACTCATAAACCACTCGGAATATTTAACAAGATCAAGTCCATAGAACTTAATGAATGGATTATTGCTGAATTTTTTCTCAGGCTGGAAACCTAATCTCTCCATGATGAGAAGAAGGTAGGGGTTTTGTTCATATTCATTTAAATAACCAATGCTCGGCTTCAGATAAGAGAAACCAAACATAGATCGAATAAACTTAAGTCGGTTTTCTATGAATAGGCCCATGTTTTCATAAATAAGAGTGAGAGCAGAACTACGAAACTGACGATAGTCCTCAGGACTCGCAGATGAATTCACTCCACCATAATGAAAAGGATTGATTTCAAACTCTGAGTAGTGATCTACCAAATGCGAGTTTTTAAAGTAACTACCTAATCGCTTATCAACTTCATCTGGAAGTTTGTCAGGATATTTCTTCTTAAGAATATAGCTCAAAGGATTAATAAAGGCCGTCGACTGATAGGCGTTCCTGTCCCCTGGAGAGATGATGACGTGATTAATAAGTAGAAGGCTTCCAACGATAAGAACAGTCCCAGAAAATAGTTTAAATTTCTTTTTCAAAAGCATCAAAGGAATTAGCAGTATCACCACATAGATAAACTCTAATCTCAAACCACAAGAGAGAGTTAACAAAAACCAAAAAGAGGCTCGAGTTTGTAACTGATTACTATCAAAACGATGTTTTAAGAGTTGGAGCAAAAATAACCCAAGGACCCACATGGCAGCAACATCTCTATTACTTGAGATATTAAAGTTTGTATTGGCGGGGTAAATCAAAATCACAACTAGTCCGAGAGCAAAAAAAAGTTTTTCTTTTTTAGATTTCGTATCTAAATAGATGCTGAGGATGCAAAACGCCACAATAAAAAAATTTAACCAATGAATGAGCGCGAAACTAGGAAACACTTGATAGAGACCCATCAAGAGACCACTGTAGACGACTCCTGTGAATTCACTGAGCCCATAGGTCGCGGCCGTATCAAGATTCACGTAGGTGTCGAACCAAAATATTCCTGGGCTTGAGATTCCATAAAATAAGACTAAAAAGAAAAGAATTATAAACGCAGTTTTATTTCCCTTGAGCAGACTCATGCTTGATAAAATAAAATAGAATAAAAAACCAGCTACGATCGAGAGTAAATGAATAAAGAGCAAGGGCCTGAGCTTAAAGCGTACGGAAGGCCATTCGGTCACCTTAAGGGTCATATCATTTTTTAGAATGTATTCAACCGCATTGATTTTAATAGAAATACTTTCAGACAAACCTTTAATCTCAAGGGGTCGAAGGGAGTGGAATCGAAGTTCGGGAGGATTTGAGGCAAAAGTGTATTTCTTGACGAATTCTGTTCCATCAGTTCGCTCAAATTTAATCTCAATATTGCCATTATGCTCTCCCTGGATAACAACAGGAGTAAACCATGGTCGAGTCAGGAGCAGACAGAAAACGAACAGAGAAAAGAGGATAGAGTACAAAATAAATGAATGACTCTGTCGCAATCGACAAAAGGCAGTCCATAATCTTTTGGTATTGCTCATAAATAAAATCTCAAAAAATATTATTTTATACTAAAATTAAATGACTAACGAGATTTTATGAAAAGAGCACGAAATAAAATAGTTAAACGATCAGGCATTGATTGGGTTGTGTGTGCGGCTGGAAAGTCTGAGCGCTTCAAGCAAAACACAATTCTCAAACCCAAGCCTATGCTAAATCTATTGGGCTCGACAATGATCGAGAGATCAATCAGTTCCCTGGAGCTACTTCCAGGAGATCAACTTATCATCATCACAAGAAAGGAAGATCAGCTCACAAAACATCTATCCAGTAAACTCATCATTATTTATCCGTGGATCAAGATTGTTTTTATCGAACTTCTAAAGCCAACCAGTGGCCAATTGGAAACAGCTTTGGCGGCGCAAAAATACTTTCGTAGAGACCACGGGCTTGCGATCTGGAATTGTGATACCTACTTTAAGTCTTCTGAGTTTTTATTTGCATTAAGAGAGAGTGGTGAGCTCGATGGTCTCATCCCTTGTGCTCAGGCTTCAGGTAGTGCTTGGTCATTTGTCAAAACAGATAAGTTTAATATCGCGACAGCTATAGCCGAGAAGAAGATCATTTCAAAGAATGCAACGGTCGGACTTTATTATTTTAGTAAAACTCATTTTTTTATTAAGCATGCAAAAGCTTTGCTAAATAAAGCCAATACACAAAAAGAGATCTACGTATCGGCTCTCTACGACCATCTTATTCAACAGGGTCACCGTTTCAAGGTTGTGGGCTGTGATCTGTTTCTGCCATTTGGAACACCTGAGCAAGTAAATAAATACTGGAATGTGAACCTTAAACAGCTTCTTCACGACAACCCACCGGGTACCGTTGTGGTCGATCTGGATAACACTCTTACTATTGATGATAAAGAGCTCAGCTACGACAAGAAGAGACCAAGGCTGGATGTCATTGAGAAGATTAGGCATTACAAAAGATTTGGATTCAAAATTATTATTTATACTGCTCGAAATATGCAGACTCAGCATGGCGATGAGTCCCTTGTTATTGGCAACATCGGCGCTGTCACACTGAAGTGGCTAGAACGTCACAAGGTTCCCTATGATGGGATCCGCTTTGGAAAACCCTATGCCCAAAATTCCTTTTATATTGATGACAAGGCGATAAGACCTCAAGAATTTGTAAACTCGAGCTATGAAGAACTTATCGAGCTGACGAAATGAAGCTAAAGAGTGGATACAGAAAAACCATGCCTCGTGATGGTAATGACCTTCTTGACTGTGGAGACTATTATATAAAAAGTTCAATTTCAGAACAAAAGATACTTTCTGAAATTGAATTCTATCAACAATTACCCCAATCAATGAATGCCTACTTCCCAAGCTTCTTGGGTGTTTCAAATAAAGGAAGATGGACGACTGGGTATAAGATAAAAAAAATCAAAGACTATGATGCGAGTGTCTACTTCGTTTACGCTGAAGATGACTCTGAAAAATCTGACTACTTTAAACGACTGATTCATCTGCTAGAAAAATTTTTTATTGATATCCCAAAGAAGGCTGCCATTGCGAAAAATATCGCACTTATAGATTTCATTAAAATACGAGACCTAGAAAGGATTCCTAGAATCTCTAATTTATCCAATGTCACTGCCCTTAATGAAATCATAAGTCTTCATAACTTTTCTCATTTTTTTGAATTCGCTCAAGCTATACAACTTCAAATGCAAAAACTAAGCAATCACTCCGACGCAGAAGATCTTTTCTTTGGTCACGGCGATCTTTGTCTTTCGAACATTATTCTAGAAGATGGAAAACTATTTCTCATCGATCCCCGCGGCAACAAGGATAAGGATCATTTCATGAGCCCCTATTATGATTTTGCTAAACTTTCTCAATGCTTTTTTGGTGGTTATGACTTCATTAACCATGCTGAGACCTTAGAAGGTTTCAAGCCGGCGTACAAATCTGAATTTACCAACCTCGCCCAACAATTTAACTTAAACCTAAAACTCATTCGTTGTGTGGAGGCCTCACATTTTTTAACAATGCTTCCTCTTCACGCAGAAGCTCCAAAAAAATGTCTCTTATTCCTGAAGCAAGCCCTGCGGGCCTTTGAAAGTTCACATGACTAGAGTTCTGATCGGTGTCCCCTGTTTTAACTGTGAAACACAAGTTTCTCGCGTCGCTGAGGGCTTGAAGCCTTTTGCACTAAAAAATAATATCGACATTTTTTTCATTGATAACTGCAGTACCGACGATACGTTTTTGCAATTGACCGCCCTGTCATCTCAAATAAGATGTAAGGTCATACAAAACCCAAGAAATCTTGGGCTTGGGGGAACACAGAAAGTTCTTGTTCAATCTGCGATTGATCAATCCTACGATGCACTTGTCGTATTACACGGCGATGATCAAGCCGATTGTAGCGATATTTGGAATCTATTGAGCCACTTCGAAACTAAGCCTGCACATTATCTTGGTTCGCGTTTTATGTATGGATCCAGAAGACTGGGGTATCAGAAAACTCGTGTGATTGGTAATCTTTCACTCAATATCTTTTTTTGTCTTGTGACTTTAAAAAAAATTAGTGACCTTGGATCTGGACTTAATCTTTTTAGTGTAAAGCATTTGAAGGAGATCAATCACCACGCTCTTTCAGGACAATTTAATTTTAACGTTGAACTTTTATTGCGCTTCATTGATTCTCGACAAGAATTTCATTTCATTCCTATCACTTGGAGAGAAACGGACCAAGTGAGTAACGCACGAAATTTCAAAGTGGCTTTTAGTATGTTAGGAAGTTTATTCAACTGGTTATTCAAGAAGGAAAAGAGGGCCTAGTGAAAGCTATTCATCTGATCTGTGTTGGTAAGCTGAAAGACCATAATCTCGAAGCAATTGAAAAAGATTACTTAAAGCGAATCACCAATCCCACCCTTCATATGCATGAGGTTAAGGCCAGCGCAGAAAATAAGATGGCAGAAGCTGAGGCGATCGAGAAAAAAATTAAAGAACTTGGAGAGACAAATCTATGTCTCGTTGCGCTAACGGAGTGGGGAAAAACTTATAATTCAGTGGAGTTCTCTGGTTGGCTCGACTCTCAGATTCAGAACTACTCCAAAGTGTGCATCATTATCGCTGGAGCAGAGGGGTTTGAGCCCACCCTCTTATCTCGAGTCAACGCCAAGATATCGCTTTCGAATTTGACATTTCCTCATAAATTGGCGCGCCTCATTGCTGTGGAGCAAATTTATCGTGCTCAAACGATCCGCTCAGGTCACCCGTACCATAACTAGAAAACTTGGTTTATAATTGGTTTCATGAAAAATGAAACCTTCAGTCTTTCTCCTCGTCTTCTTCTCTGCATACTTGATGGTTTTGGTGTTAATTCCCAAGATCTTAAAAATGCGATCATGCATGCACAGAAACCAAATTTCGATAAGCTCTCCAAGACCTACCCCTCAACCACCATCCAACCGGGTGGTGAAGCCGTGGGTCTACCAAAAGGCGTAGCGGGCAATTCTGAAGTGGGACATCTGAATCTTGGTGCGGGAAGACCTGTAAGACAAGACTTGGTTCGGATTAATGAATCGATCTCCTTAAATACTTTTCCTGAGCTTCCTGAATGGAAGCGAGTGATTGAAAAAGCTAGACCAAAAAGACGAATCCATCTTCTCGGTCTCCTGTCTGATGGAGGAGTCCACTCTCACATCAGTCATCTTAAATACATCCTCTCCCTCCTCTCCCAAGAGGATCTGAGTGTTTACTTGCATGCATTCATGGATGGACGTGATACTCCGAAAACGAATGGAGCAAAGTATCTTAAAGAGATTCAAGATCTCAATCAATGTGTGATCGGATCAATTCAAGGGCGATCCATAGGGATGGATCGCGACCGGCGCTGGGAGAAGATTAAAGCCGCGATTGATATGATGACTGGCACGCAAGGTGTGGTGAGGCTGGACCCGCTAGATTATCTCGCACAAGAGTATGCTTGTGAGCGCTTTGATGAATTTGTGAATCCCGCCTTGCTCAATCCAGAAGCACAAATCCGAGAAGGTGATGTCGTCTTCTTTTTTAATTTTCGACCTGACCGTGCTAAACAGATTTCTATCGCATTTAATGATCCGAAGTTTTCTGAGTTTCCAGTAACCGTGCGACCGGGCCACTGGTTATGCATGAGTCCTTTCGTGCAGGATGAACTCCCCCAGCTTCCGATTCTTTTTGATAAAGAAAAAATTCCAGGCACTTTAGCTCATTACATCTCCAGCAAAGGTCTCAAGCAATTTAAAATTGCGGAGACAGAGAAGTATGCTCATGTGACGTACTTTTTTAACGGTGGTGAAGAAAAACCTTTTCCTGGAGAAGAGCGTTTTTTGGTGAATTCACCGAGAGAAGTCGCGACCTATGATCTCAAGCCTGAGATGAGTGCTCCAGAGGTGTGCGAAAAACTTCTAGAAAAGCTACAGGATAAGTCTTTCTCACTCTATGTTGTTAATTTTGCCAACTGTGACATGGTTGGGCACTCTGGAAAATACGAAGCCACTGTCAAAGCAGTTGAGGCTGTCGATGCATGCCTTTTGCGTTTAAGTGATATGTGTGAGCGAGAAAATATCACCATGATCATCACCGCCGATCACGGCAATGCTGACCAGATGATTTATCCTGATGGCTCAGCTCACACCTCACATTCTGAGGCAGAGGTGCCCTTTATTCTGGTGCATCCGAAACTTAAAAACCTTAAACTTCAACCCAACCCCTCTCTCGTACAGAGAGCGCTCAAGGATGTTGCCCCTCAGGTGCTGCATTGCTTGGGTTTAGAAAAACCAACTGATTTTACTGGCGAGGCTATCTTTTTATGAAAATTGGACTTTTATCATCGGGCGGTGACGCTCCTGGAATGAACTGCGCTATCCGTGCGGTTGTGAGAACGGCAATTTTCCACGGACACTCTGTGGTAGGCATCAAACGCGGTTACGCAGGCCTTTTGCGGGGCGAGTTTGAAAACATGACTCTCTCCTCTGTCGGCAACATCATCCAACGTGGAGGAACGATTCTGCAAACCTCACGCTGTCCAGAGTGGATGAAGCCAGAGTATCGCACGAAGGCGGCAGAGCTTATGCGAGCGCAAGGGATTGATGCTCTGATTGTCATCGGTGGAGACGGATCATTTAATGGGGCAAACGCTCTGTATAAAGAACATGGCTTCCCCGTGATTGGGATCCCAGGCACCATCGATAACGATATTTCAAATACTGAATACACAATTGGTTTCGATACCGCGGTTCAGACGGCCATTGAGGCCATCGATAGAATTCGCGATACCGCTCATTCCCACGCACGCACCTTCCTCGTAGAAGTGATGGGACGAAATTCTTCGGCTATTGCTCTCAAGGTGGGAGTGTGTACTGGAGCTGAAAACATTCTACTTCCTCATGATCAAATTCCTTTGCAAAAGATTGTGGATGATATTAAACGTGGAGTCGCGCGTGGAAAAGATTCATCCATTGTCGTCGTCGCTGAGGGTCCTGTAGCAGGAAGAAGTTATCAGATTCAACAGGACCTTAAAAACTCCCATGGCCTTGATGCTCACGTTTGTATTTTAGGTCACATCCAGCGCGGGGGGTCTCCAACTTCTAATGATCGCTTTATTGCCTCACAGATGGGCTCACTGGCCGTTGAGGCGATTATCTCTGGTCAAACCTCAAAAGTAACTGTGGTACAAAATGGGACCGTGAAACTTGAAGAGCTTGCCAACTGCGTCCTTAAAAACGATGTGAGTTTTTCTGAATTTAAGGCACTGGCGGAGAAACTCTCGATTTAATTACTTTTCTGAGTTAGATGATTTAGAATTTTTTCAGAAAATTGTTTATTGAACTTTGCATTGGGATGGTAGTCCAGTGGAATAGATAACTCAGCATGAGTTCCTGGTACTGTTGGAATGATATAGTCAATGTTCTGGTTTTTGAGACAAGTAACAATGTTATCATCTACTACTGACAATGGGTGAAATACAAAGAGAAATTTTCCTTTATTAAGATCCTTAGTCCAAACCGTTTCTACTTCCTTAACAAGGGAGCAGTAGTACTCATAATCTGCTGAACTTATTCTTGGAATGATTCTATTCTTCTTAACTGAATCCGGGAGGATGTCTGCTAAAACAAGAGCTCCTTTCCTGTAAGCCGAATAGTTCTGACCTACACTACCTGCATATATCATTCTATTGTTGTAGGCAGGTTTAAAATAGGGAGTATCTTTCATCCAAACATTAGGCCAACTTCCAACGGACCGGGGAAGATGGGAATCGATGTAGAAGTATACCAAATCCCCTTTTGGGAATTTGAGCTGACTCTCAAGAGATCTATCGAATTTTAACAGAGCTAACGTGTAACCAATCGAAGCCCCGGCAAGGCCGTAGTTATAAGAAAAGTAATCTGAATCCTGAGTATTGATAAAATGATTAAGGGTTTCATTGTCCGGAATTCCAATACCAAAGGTAAAGGAGCAACCAGCAAGCATGAGGAACTTTTTTTGATTTTTTTTCGGAGCAGTCAAATTTAGACGGCGGGAGAATTGATCTGTTGAATAGATTGTATCAAATATGATCCTATCTTTTGTCCGGGAGACAGCCCTAATTTCTGAATTCGGATTGTGTATCATTCCATAGAGCTCGTGAAAAATTTTTTCTTGTGGAAATTCTAATTTAAAAACACCGTGAAACTCGTAGGAATAAGGCACTTTGTAAAAATCAGTATTATTCAAATCCGTGAAAGTATTAAATAGAGCAATCTTTTCTTTGTAACTTTTAATCGATTTTACTTCACCGGCAAACACAGGGACACAAATGATAAATGCAATAAGCTCTATAAAACTTAGTAAAATGGTCATTAAAAAACCGTATAAATAAAAGGTGAATATGGACTCGCTGGACCTATAATAATAGCGACAGCAAAAATAATAAAAATTAGTAAAAGAGGAATAAGCCAGTATTTTTTTCTCTGCTTAAAATATTTTAACAGTTGAAGAAACATAAATTGCGGCCTTATAAAGTGAGTCATGAAACCAAAAGAATCCATATTATATCTCTTGCAGGTTTCGTTGCCTTTTATTTTACTCGGTAGTTTTAAAAACAGTTACTTTTTTTTACCTGTAGTAGTTATCGCTTGTGCACTCCCTTTCGAAACACTCAGGAGTAGACTGATCAAGTTTTGGCAAAAGCTAGGAATGTTTCTCTCTAAGATCATTTCTCCGGTCATTCTATCCATTATATATTTTTTGGGACTAACTCCTCTCGCTTTTATCAAAAGAATGTTTTCTCAAGATACATTTGTTACTAGTCCACCACCAGAATCTAATTTCAAAACAATCAGTCATCAAACCAAAATCGATGATTTTGACAACTTATGGTAGCTTTATGAAAATACTTGGCATATCTGCATTTTATCATGACAGCGCTGCGGCTCTAATTGTTAATGGGGAAATTGTGGCAGCCGCTCAAGAAGAGCGTTTTTCTAGAAAAAAGCATGATAGTAATTTTCCCTTAAACGCCACTGCTCAGTGTTTAGATATCGGTAATCTTAAAATTGATGATATTGATGCCGTTGTTTATTATGATAAACCCTGGTTAAAATTTGAGAGAATTCTAGAGACCTACTATGCTCTTGCACCAAGAGGAGCAGCATCTTTTCGTGCTGGATTACCTGTATGGCTAAAAGAAAAGGCACTGCTGCCAAGACTAATTCAGCAAAATATTCCAAAGAAAACTCCTCTTAAGTTTTCAAACCATCATCTCTCTCATGCAGCCAGCTGCTTTTATCCTTCTCCCTTTAAGTCTGCTGCTATTCTTACACTTGATGGTGTGGGCGAATGGTCTACGGCAACAATTGCTCATGGGACTGATAAAAGAATAAATATCCTTCGCGAGCTGCACTTCCCGCATTCTATCGGTCTACTTTATTCTGCTTTTACACAATACTGCGGTTTCAAGGTGAATTCGGGTGAATATAAACTTATGGGACTCGCCCCCTATGGAAGACATGGACACGAAAGAATTCATTTTTATGTTTCTCAAATTAAAACTCATCTCTGTAAAGTCTATGACGATGGAAGCATCTGGCTTGACCAAAAGTATTTTTCATACACAACCGGGCTTGAGATGGTTAATCGTCATCTCTGGCAAAGTCTTTTTGGTTTTCCCATAAGATCTGCCGAGGCACCTCTCACACAAGAATATTGTGATCTTGCACTTGCGATCCAGGAAGTTACAGAAGAGATCGTGATTAAAATGGCTATCACAGCTAAGAAATTAACCGGAGAGAAATATTTGTGTTTGGCCGGTGGTGTGGCCTTAAATTGCGTTGCAAACGCTGCCATAAAAAGATCAAATATTTTTGAAGACATCTGGATCCAGCCAGCAGCTGGTGATGCTGGTGGGGCATTGGGTGCAGCTTTGGCTTATTACTACGCTCACGATAACTCCATACGTAGGATCGATTTACAAGATAGCATGAAAGGAAGTTACCTGGGTCCATCTTTTAAGGATCTGGATATAAAGAGGGTCTTAGATGAATCTAATGTCAGTTATAAACTCTTAGAGAAGAGTTCATCATTAGTTGCCGATGTAGCAAAACAAATTGCTGATGGAAAAATTGTTGGGTGGTTTCAAGGTCGAATGGAGTTCGGTCCGAGGGCTTTAGGGGGCCGAAGCATATTAGCAGACCCTCGATCTCCGGAAATGCAAAAGAAATTAAATCTAAAAATTAAATTTCGAGAGGGTTTTAGACCCTTTGCTCCGAGCGTTTTAGCCGAGGATCTCAAAAATTACTTTGAAGGTGCTTATCTCTCACCTTATATGCTTTTGGTGGATAAAATTAAATCTGAGCACCGTTACCCATGGCCCGCTGATTATCAAAGCTGGCCTTTAGATAAAAGACTCTATTTCATTCGCTCGGAAATGCCGGCCATTACTCATTTAGATTACACTGCACGTGTCCAGTCTGTTCATCAAGAGACCAATCCTCTCTACCACCAACTCATAAGCACATTTAAAAGACTCACGGGAGTTGGGATGCTCGTTAATACCTCATTTAATGTGCGGGGAGAACCTATTGTGGGCTCTCCCATGGATGCACTTAAATGCTTATTTCAAACTGATATGGATACTCTTTGTATTGGATCTTTTGTGATTGAAAAAACATCACAGTCACAAAAAACTACTGACTACTTTAAATCTCTAGAATCTGCTTTCGGTCTGGATTGAAGATGAGCTGAGGAATATGCCCGAGGATCTGATCAGCACCAATCCTCTGCTCGATAGTGGGTTCAGAGGTGATGCAAAGCCATGACTCATCTTTGGCGAGCTGATACATCGACTTATCAATTCGTTCTATTATGCCTCCCGAAGGCGTGATATGGCCGGCCACCAAGCAGTTGTCCAATCGTCCCATTTTAATCAATCCTGCCAGATACCAGTAGAGCATGAGAATGGGGAGATCCATCCACTTCACCACATTGGGATCCGTGTCGAGGTCGTACTCGGTACTAATCACATACCGATTGAGCGGTATAGGAAGCTGGCGCGAGCGCGTAAGGAAGATGATCTTCTCTTTGAGTGTTTTGCCGTATTTCCCGAGCCCATTAATTTCTAACCCAGGAATAGATTTTGAAGAATAACCAAAGAGTGTGATGTGCCCAGGACTGCGACGAGAAAATGCGAACGATTGAATTTGTGTTTCCATGAAGATCCTCCATGGAGCTTATTATGCAAATCTTTGCCATATTTTAAATCAACTAAGACGTCATAATTACAAATCTCGCATAATGGTGATTCGAAAAAATTTCTCCTCAAATTGATTTTTTTTCTTTTTGCTCTAAGACTTTTGAGGCTTTTTTCTTTTATAATAGGATTTTATTTATGACAACAAACCATGCTTTCTCGAGGATCTATCTAGGTGAGACAAAATATTCTTTTTAATTTTCTATCACGAACTTGGGTGCATGGAATCTCTCTCGTTTTTTTTGTTTGTATTTTTAATTACATCCACTTTGATTTAACTAGAATTGATCTTTTCGATGAAACACTCTACCTCAATCTTAGAAACTCTCCTAATGTTGCATGGGGCCCACTTTATTCATCTTTTTATAAATTTTTAAGTCTTGTAATAAATTCCCCACTTCTGTTGCACGATTTTTCATTTGTCCTTGTTACAAGTTTTATTGTCCCAATCTCACTCTTTTTGCTATTTTTAAAATTGGGTGCCAATTCATTTCAATCACTCATTATTTCACTTTCACTATCACTCTCCCAAACTTTTATTGCAGCAGTCCCACATATCCATAAGTTTAATTTCTCTGTACTCACTCTCCTTTTTGTCTACCTCTACGATGACCGAAGCTCTTTAAAGAAATATTTATTTTTTGGGGGCTGGGGACTCAGTCTTTTTATTAGGCAAGAAAATATCATCGGTTTTGTATTCTTTGTTATTTTTAATTTTGTTTTTGAAAAGAGATTTAGCAATCTCCGGAGAATTAAAAATCTACTACTCTACTTTTCAATATTTTCTTTAGGAGTAATATTATTGTTACTCGTTTGGGGATCACCAATTGATCCACGATCTTTTGCTGCATTTATTGATCATTTCCGCTGGAGGAACCCAGAGCTTGCTTTAACCTTCAGTGACTTTGATCAACGTTTTCCTGGTGCGACATCCGTTTTTACTTTTTTAGTAAATTATCCATCCGATTTTTTTTCACATATTTTGAAAAACATTATTACCCTTCCGATAATTCTAATTAAGGCTACGAGTACAAGCTTGGGTCGAGTGTCTTCTTTGATTTTTTTTCTATCTCTCTTTGTTTTTTTCATCATCTTTCCTATTCAAAGCATTTCCAGAAATCGTAGCACTTTAATTTTTTCTGGATCGCTAGCCTTACAAGCTTTAATTTTGGTTATACTCTTGCAACCGTGGACAAAGTATCTTCCTGCTCTTTCTGTTTTTGTGATGATTCTTTTTATTCTTTTAGCCAGCCGATTTAGTCGCCTTATTACGAAAGTTAATCATTCAATTAACTTTTTGATCGGCTTAATTGCCTCGACAATTTACGGATTCTGCATAGCTCTTCATTTCTTCTTCTGTGATGGAACTTTTTTTGAAACACATCGTTTTGAAAATCATCCACGTGCTCTCATAAAACAACTCTCAAGCACACTTCAGGATACTGAATCAATAATGACCATTGATCACTTAGGTCTATATCTTAAGGATCGTTATTTACTTAAAAAATCATACTTACTCAGTGATTACACATTTCACAGATTTGATAACGAGTCTTTTACTGATTTTATGATTCGAAATAAAATTAATGTTTTTTGTTTTTTAGATTCTTTCGTTACTCCTTGGATTCTGGCTAATCCCCAAGAGTACGCAACCATTCATGATTTTATCAATTCAGCTCACGAACACGGCTATGAGATCAAGATCATTCATGACACTCAAGATAAATTTAGATGCTTTAAGCGAGATTTTTATTCGCAGTAAGAAGCCTGAAGAACCAGAACTTCAGCATTCACTAGATCAACGATCACTGCGAATGTAGCGGGGCCTAAAAAATTTTGATGGCCACCAATATAGAAGCGATAGTCTCCACGCAGCGTTCCCATGATCGCAATGAAACTACTGAGTGCCTGACGATCAGCTCCTGAGAGGCGTGTGGGGTCTTGGATGTTTTCGGTAAAAGCAGCGGAAATAAACTGATCGACTGATCCGCGCTTACGTAGATCGAGTTCATTAACTTTCATGTTTCTCACAGGAGCGTTCACACCAGTGTTGGAAAAGTAGACCGCTTGCTTGACTGTATTTTCCCAGATCTCATTTATTCTTCTTGCTGTGATCTGTAATCTTCCTGGATTTCCACAGTAACCGTGAACATGGGAGAGAGATTCATGAATCTCAACTAAACGATCAAGGCGTTCATCGTGCATCACATTGACTCGATCAAATGAAGCAGCGAAGGCTGAGTGATAAACAACGAATGTGGCAAGAAGAAGGAGAAGTGATTTCATTCGAGTAAATTAGTTGATCAATACCCGAGTGAACATGACAAGAATCAGAAGGCAGCTATCTAATTAGAAGATCATTGGCCCTAAAGGAGTTAAACCCTTCAGGGCCAAGTAAAAACTATTGAATCAGCCTGGCCACATACCACGCAAGCGCATGGCACCCTGAAGGCGATCAAGGGAAGCAATAAATGCGGCCTGCTTCATATTACATTTATGTTTTTTCTGGGTCGCCATGACGCGATCAAAGGCTTCTTTCATGACGCCATGAAGTTTCTTGTTAACTGTATCAAGATCCCAGAAGAAAGAGGCGATACCTTGAACCCACTCAAAGTACGACACGATCACGCCGCCTGAGTTACAAAGAATATCGGGAATAATAAAGCAGCCCTTATCCGTGAGGAATTCAACGGCTTCTTTAGTAAGAGGGCCATTGGCCCCTTCCGCAATCATCTTAGCGCGGATTGTGTGCATATTATCTTTCGTGATCACACCATCGATCGCTGCCGGAGCGAGAACGTCCACGTCGAGCGCAAGGAGCTCAGCATTGGTGATCTTGTCAGCTTCAGGATAGCCTTCAAGTGTTCTGTTATTTTTCATCCATTCTACGAGGCTTGGAACATTCAAACCATTCTTTGCGTACACGCCGCCGGTGTAGTCAGAGACAGCCACAATTTTTGCGCCTTGAGAATAGAGATCTTGAGCCGCAGGAACACCCACCTTACCAAAGCCGTGGATAGCAACTGTGGTGTTTGGACCAATTGTTTTACCAAGGTGCTCGTAAGCAAAGTTCACGCAGAAAGCGAGACCTTTACCGGTCGATTCAGCACGTCCGACAGAGCCGCCGATCGCAATCGGCTTTCCAGTCACAACACCCGGAATGGCGTAGCCATTCATTTGTGAAAAAGTATCCATCATCCACGCCATGGTTTGACCATTGGTACCGATATCTGGAGCGGGGATGTCTTTTTCTGGACCGATGATCATTGAGATCTCAGTCGTATAACGACGAGTGAGGGCCTGGAGTTCTTGGCGAGAAAGGTCGTTAGGATCAACTTTAATTCCACCCTTGGCTCCACCGAGTGGAAGACCAACGAGAGAGTTTTTAAAAGTCATAAGCATCGCAAGCGCTGCTGTTTCAGAGAGAGAAACATGGTGGTGATAACGAACTCCACCTTTACCAGGTCCGAGAGTCATGTTGTGCTGAACACGGTAGCCTTCAAACACTTTCACAGTTCCGTCATCAAGACGAATCGGCACTGATACTTGTAGGGCACGTTTTGGATACTTCAAACGTTCGAGAACGTTTGGATCCATATTCATAATTCCGCCGGCGCTTTCTAACTGGGCGTAGGCATCTTGGAAAAATGGACTCTCAAAGAGACTCATAGGAACTCCTGTTTAATTGAATGCGGACATCTTAAACGAAGGATTTCGAGTCCGGCCACAAGAGTCTATGTGCGTTATTTAAGAAAATTAGAATTGCGTACTAAAGAGGATTTGGAGTGTTTGATCATCCTGTAATTGCGTACCTGTGTTCGACTGAATGGGATCGACCGCAATCGCTTGTCGGGTTGCAGTAGCACGGGCCAGCAAACCAGGTATTCCCAAAGACTGATCCGCCACTGCCAGATAGCGCCCCTCATCAGTAAAGTAGTTCATCATGAGACGCGTGCCTGAACTCTCGAAGCTGCGTTGGAGATTAAACTCTGCGCCCGTCGGTGACACCCAAGCACGCGCTTCCAGCCAAGGACTCTCCATGCGTACAATGAACATCGCTTGCTCTGGTCTCAATTGATAGCGGAACTTAGTGCGTTTGGTATGAGCAAAATTTTCTTCACGCAGAAGATTAGGTCTCTGATTGGTCCTAGCCGCACTGTTTGAATTTCTAAAAGCAGCTTCCATTTCATCAATGGTGCTAATTTCATCTGAGGCGGTCCACTGACGAATGGTCGAGCGGCTGGTGTCTTGGAGCTGCTGAGTTCCCTGACGGGAGATAAATCGAAAATAACTACGCTGGATGTAGCGAAATTTCTCATCGTTAGTAGGGACGTAATACTGAGATCCAATCGACTCCGTATCCATCCCATAACGTTGGGCCATGACCTCATTTTCTTGCCAGAGACGGATCTGCTGCTGGACCAGAGATTTTTCTGACCACGTTTTATCATTGAGGACGTGCTTTTCATAAAAACCAATTTTGGCTTCCACCGGAACCACAATCACGTCGTCATTTGGGACGTAATGGGCGGGCTTACGGCCTGAAGCCGTATGTAGGTCGAGGGTTTGAGTGAATAGGGCCAGGCTTAACAGGCTGACCTGTCTAAAAGCTAGACTACTCTTCAAAAATGACCAAGTTTTATGCATTTATCCCTTCTCCCCTCAAAGCGTAACTTATTGGAAGTACATGCCTTTTTGTCCTAAAATAGCACCTTCTTCCTCTTGATAGTGCAACCCTAGTGCCAAGCGGCCTAAGCCTGATAAGGATCAGATGGCTGACTAGCAAAACTCAGATTTAAAAACAGGTATCAGACCGATAATTTCTTCAAGGAGAAATCTATGAGCTTACTAAAATGGAGTGCACAGTTAGATATCGGTGTGAGTGAGATGAATCACCAACATCAAGACCTCTTGGATCTGATGAATAATCTGCATGATGCGTATGAGGCAAAACAGCCTTTTGATGCGCAGAAAGTCTGTTTTTTAAAACTTAAAACAGCAACCGTTGAGCATTTTACTAATGAAGAAAAATACATGGAGAAAATTGAATGGGCGAAACTCCCGACCCATAAAATTATTCACCAAAGACTGCTCGAAGAGTTTGGAAAACATGAAAAAATTTTCTTCGAAAAAAATGAGCTGACTGAAGACTTTTTTCGTTTCTTGAAGTTTTGGCTCTCAAGTCATATTCAGGGGATTGATATGGAGTATGGTCAAAGTGTGAAGCAAAAAAAAGGGGCCTAAAAGGCCCCTTATATCCATCCGTGGAAACTGCATTTACTGCAGCGTCGTTTCCTTGATCAATTGTTTCATCATCGCTTTAGCTTTAGCTTGAAACTTAGGATCCTTCATTTGAGACTTCATCTCTTTCATCAGGTGATCCATGTTCGCTACTGGAAGCTTTCTCTCTTTGGCGTAGTTATTAGCTGAGAGTTGGCGCTTAAGCTGAAGGCGCTTAGTCATCTCACCGTTGAGAATTTTTGAACGGATCTCATCACGCAGCTCACTCTTAGGAAGCTCATGCCACTCCAGAAGGACGTACTTCTCAGTATTGTATTCCTTAGCAGCTTCTTTGATTTCTTTTGGGAGCTTCGCGATTTGCAGACAGCGATGAACTTCTGATTTTGAAATCCCTAGAGCTGCGGTGATTTTTCTTTCACTGGCTCCAGTCAACTTCTGATAACCAAAAATTGAATCTGCTTGATCGATGTAGTGCAAGTCTTCACGGGCCTGGTTTTCTGAGAATTGGATGGCCATTAATTCTTCAGCTGTTTTGTTTTCTAGGATAAAACAGGGGGCTGTTTCAAAGGGGATAAGGTTCATGGCGCGAAAACGTCTCTCGCCACAAATCAAAACAAACTTATTCCCTTCACGGTGAATGACCAGAGGCTGGATAAGACCATTCTCTTTAATGTTCAATGCGAGTTCTTGCAGAGATTCATCGTTAAACTTCGTCCGAACCTGATCACGGACCACAATATCTTTAAGTGCGATGTGATCAAGCTGAGCCCCACGAAGCAACTTTTGATCGTGGATACGTAATATTTTTTCGTCGATGTTGGCCGTGATGTCCGTCATCTTGCGTTCTCTTTTTACTGTACGTGCGGCAAATTCCTTAGCCATTTTTTAGTCTCCCACCCTAGAAGTATTAAAAATTAAACTAAACCCAATGAATCCCAAAGTGCTTCATAGTCCTTGCGACCTTTTGAGTTCGCTCCGAACTTGAAGACTGGCTTTTTAAGCGCGACTGATTCCTGCATCTCAACGAGATTGCGAATCATTGGTGTCACAGAAAAGCTCTGAGAGAGTTCTTCCAAGCGTTGACGCTCAATTTTACGGCGTGGGTTCACCATGCTGGGAACGATCGCAAATTCGAGACTTGGATTCTCAGACTCTTTGATGATTTCAAAGGTGTCCATCAGCTCTTCTAAACCATCGATGGAGTAGTCTTGAGCTTGCGTGGGAATAAGAATCTTATCTGAAGCGACTAGACTCATGATCAACTCATCTCCAAGCATTGGAGGTGTGTCGATCACAACATAATCAAAATCATTCTCGATCGCTTTTAAACGCAATTTTAGGAGACGCTCTTTGCGACCAGCATTTTTGCGAACTTCTGCTTCCGAGAGAATCAATAGTTTTGCAAGATTGGCCATGTGGCGAGAGGAAGGAATAAGTTTAATGTTAGCACCAAACTCATCAGCAATATCCACTGGCACCATGATTTCATTTGCCCCGATGTCACCGATCAACCACTCGGGAATAAGTGTGCGTTGAATGTGCACCCCGAGAGTTGAACTTAGATTCGCCTGTGAATCTAAATCAACGACTAAGACTTTGTGACCCAAATTGGCTAAATGGCAAACTAACTGGAAGCTGCACATGGTTTTACCCACGCCGCCTTTGTTGTTACCGACCGTGATAACTTTCATGCCCCGGTCCTCCCGACTAAGGTTATTAATGCTTTTAGTCTAAAAGTCTTTTTCACACTCCGTCAAAGGCCAAGTCGATGTTTTTTTTGACTTAATGCGGCCAGGCCGGCCCGATGCATCATACGGCCACGCGTTATTGTTTCGAGGCTGTTTCAAAAATGGTATGAAAAGCCCCTATGGAAAACATTTTTGATACCCTCACTCCTTCCGGTCACACTGCCCCTATTTCAGAGGGAGAACTCAGCGATGAGCAAGTACTCGAAGAATTATTTTCGATAAAAAAAAGACTAGGAAATCGTGTGACTGTTTTAGGTCATCACTACCAACAAGACGATGTGATTTCCTTCGCCGACATCACTGGCGATTCACTCGAATTGGCCCGTCATGCGGCTAAACTTTCGGAAGAGACAGAATTTGTTATTTTTTGTGGCGTCCATTTTATGGCCGAAACAGCAGACATGCTCACGCTGGGAACAAAAAAAGTTATTCTTCCCGATCTTCGTGCCGGCTGCTCCATGGCGGATATGGCAAACAGAATTGATATTGATCGAGCGTGGAATTTTCTAACGGCTCACTCCCAAGGAAAAATCACTCCCATCACCTATATCAACTGTGCCGCCAGCTTAAAATCTTTTGTCGGTGAGAATGGCGGCGCCATCTGTACCTCGAGCAACGCTGAAAAAGTTATTACGTGGGGTCTTAATCAGGGAGAAAAACTTCTCTTTTTTCCTGATCAACACCTTGGACGCAATACTTGCTTTAAGCTTGGCATCCCTTTAAGCGAGATGGTGGTCTACGATCCCCGTAAACAGAATGGTGGCTTGACTCCCGAACAAGTGAAATCCGCGAAGGTGATTCTGTGGTACGGTTATTGCTCTGTTCATCAAGGTTTTAATGTTGATCAAATTAAGGCTCTAAGAAAAAAAGAAGCCGATAGAACGATTATCGTTCATCCGGAGTGTTCATTTGAAGTGGTTCAAAATTCTGATCTCGCAGGGTCAACTTCTTTTATCATCAATCATATTCAACAAGCGCCGGCAGGATCAAAGTTTGCGGTCGGAACAGAGATCAATTTAGTTAACCGTCTCGCTCAGAAATTTAAAGATAAAGACATCCAATCTCTCTCCCCATATCAGTGTTTGTGTACGACAATGTATCGGATCCGCCCACGCTGGATGCTTGAAAGCTTTAGAGCGATCGAAAATAATCAGGCCATCAACATTATTCGAGTCGACGCCGAAACTCGCAAATGGAGCCTGAAGGCCCTCGAAAGAATGCTGGAGATTGTATGATTTACGCTGACGCTAATGGTTCACTGCCACTTCTACCTGAAGTGAAAACTTATCTTGATTCACGTTTGCCGGCTCCGCTTTGGGGAAATCCGAATGCGATTCATTCACTTGGAACAAAAATAAAATCCGGTATGGAGAAGAGCAGAAGAATTGCTGCCGAAGTCCTCGGGGCAGGTGCGATACAGATGATCTGGACCTCAGGAGCGAGTGAGAGCTTAGCGACAGCTTTTCATCACATTCTCTTGCCTAAGAAAAATAAAAATAAAATTTACTCTTCACCCATCGAGCACGCAGCCGTGGTGATGGCACTCGAATATTACAAAAATGTATGGGGCTATGAAGTAGAGTACATTCCAGTCTCTCGCGATGGCTTCGTCGACGCGAACTGGCTTGAAACAAGAGTCGATGGACAAACGGCACTTGTCGTTTGCATGGGCGCCAATAACGAAACGGGTGTGATTCAACCGTGGCAGAAGATCAGAGACATTTGTAAGAGCAAGGGCTGTGATTACTTGTGTGACACAACTCAACTGGTAGGACGAGTGCCTTTCAATTTTCGAGAGTCGGGACTTGATTGGGCCATGGCTTCAGGGCACAAGCTCGGAGCACTTCCGGGTTCAGGATTTCTTTTGACGACGAAGCCCTTCGAGATCACCCCTCTTATTTTTGGGGGTGGACAAGAAAATGGGATGCGCGGGGGAACACAAAATTATCTAGGTTCTGAGACGCTGGCGATTGCGCTCCAAACACTACCGGATAAATTAAAAAAGATTCCCCAGCACCATGAATGGCGGTCCAGTCTTGAGAGTTCTCTGCCATCTGAAGCAGTCGTCATTGGCAAAAGCTATGAGAGACTCTCCGGCACCACCCTTGTGGGTCTTCCCGGCTTGCACGGTCAGGGAGTTCAAATTGAGTTAGAGAGCCAAGATATCTTCGTGACCACCTCGTCGGCCTGTAGTGATAACGAACCAGCGACCAGCAAGGTGCTGCGGGCCATGGGAATCGAAGATCAACTCGGCCGCTCAGTGGTGCGTGTCAGTCTTGCACTTTCTGCCACTCAGGAAGATTACCAACGTGTCACAGCCAGCTTGAATGATGCTTATAAAAAACTCACTAAGATTAAGGCTTACTAATGCGTTCTCTTTTTATTCTCGCTCTGCTGGTTGGCTGCAGTCTTTTTAAAAAAGTGAATAATGAAAGTGCCACAGGTCATTTTCATCTCTACTCAAACCCAGATAAAATTAACGTTGAAAAGCTTGATCATAATATTTCACGCATCGTTGTCGTCGCCACGAATGACTGGGCAGGGAATCTTGAAGCACAACAAGTGGCAGCTCAAGATCAATTCTCACCTGAGAAAACTCTTATCTCTGTTGGCGGTGTAGAAGCATTCTCTCGTTATCTTGAGATCCTCAGAGAAAAGTTTAGGGATCAGGTACTCTTGGTTGATGCCGGAAACTCACTTGCGGGCAGTCTTATAGCACGTAATACTAACGGCCGAGCTATCGTAGATGCTTTTAGTCTTCTTAAATACGATGCCATGGGATTAGCCGCTGCCGATTTTGCAGCCGGGCCGGAATTACGTTCACCCGTCTCTCCCTTGCAGTGGATGCCAAAACTTTTTGAAAAATCAAAAACGCCTGTCATCATAAGCAATCTCATTAATCTTAGAAAAGCCGCTCCCGTTGAATGGGGTAATACGAGTCCCCAAATGATCAAAGCTGTTAATGGCGTAAAGGTCGGCTTCATTAGTCTTTTACCTGATGATCTTCCTAAAAAACTTGATGCCTCAGTGCTTAACGGTCTCTACATTGAACCAGGACAACTCTCCTTCTTGCGTCAACTTCGCAGTCTTAGACTAAAAGGTGCAGAAGTGATTGTCCTCATCAAGCACGGTGGTTTGAGTTGCGGGGAAGTGAAGGCCCGTGAAAAGAATCTCCCCTTGGCCAAAGTTAACTTCGACCCCCGAGATCCCAACGTGTGCGACAAAACAGATCCCTTCGTATCTTTCCTTGAGGGATTACCGGCGGGCAGTGTTGATCTCGTTCTCACAGGAGGAGCAAAAGGAAAAATTGCGAACTTCATCAATGATATACCTGTGGTCCAAGCCATGGGAGGCGGAAAGTCATTTTCGAGGGTAGAATTTTTTTGGGACAAGAAAGCCAAACGATTGCTAAAAGAACGCACCCTCATCCATCAACCGACACTTGTTTGCCATCGTTTTTTTAAGACGACAGAGGATTGCTTTGAAGGTGACCCAAGTATTGATCACCGCAATCTTATTCCAGCTAAGTTTCTTGGGGAAACAATCACCGCAGATTCAATGACTGCGGTTTTAATGAATGAATGGAGAGAGAATTCTACAGAACCACTTATTGAGAACTTTCATAGTTCTTCACTGGGTCAAGAAATAGCGGACTCACTCTTACATACGGCAAATGTCGATGTCGCCATCATTGGCACTCAAGGGTGGAAATTAAGACTGCCAAAAGGCACGCTTTCCTATAGAGATCTTTATCGTCAAAAAGCGGCTCGTGAAAAAATCTATAAATTAACCCTATCTGGATTTGAACTCCAGAGCCTTCGGGCGCACATCGACGAGAGAGGCTGGTATTCATCTCTCACTCCCATGGAGGAGCTGTCTGGGCAAGATATGGTGCGTGTGGCGTTGAATGAAAAACTTTGGGTAAGAATACAGAGAGATCTTTTTCCACAAAAAACAGCCGAACTCGAAGAGAGGGTTGTGGCAGATACTCTTGTGAGCTGGAAGCAGGATAGTGTTCAAACATTTGCTAGCGGCAGAAGCCCAGCTCTCCCTCGCACTCAAGTCGAAGCCCCTGCTGACAATACAGATGCCACGGATTTAATCGGCAAGTAGGCTTTTCTCGTTCACGCTTCCACTCAAACCCACGCAAACAGGCAAGTTCACCCTTCTCACCACAGTGATCAATTCCACATTTGTAATGAGGCCGATCAGCATCCCACACCTTCACAACCCCTTGAGGGCAGCGCTGGCATGATCCATCAGTAAAAGAACATTCTGCCTGATCCCTAAGAGCAGCAACCTTGAGCGAGAGACTCTGCGCTGTAGATCGTGGAGAAAGAAAAAAGACACCCCGAATAGAGCGTTTTTGATGGGAGGATTGAAAGGCCTGAAAGGTTTGACTATCGGGAAGATTGAGTAACTCAAATTTCTCGACCTTTAGTTGAGCTTCCTTTGTCGTGTATTCAAAAATTAACTTTTGAGATTCACGTTTAAAAGTGAGAGATCTAATATCTGAGATCTCCCATACTGGACTCTCTAACCAATCACGACACTCTTTTTGATTTCTTATTACTTTAAGTACCCCGAGGTTTTCATCCTGGGGCAGTCGATACCAAATGCAATCTCGTTGAGTGCTACCCTCTCCATCAATGAAGTGCAGGACCATGAGTAACTGATACGTTCCCCCCGGTCTTTGAATAGGCTCACCTGATCGATAGACTGGATGCTCTTGGGTAATCTTGTAGACACTTAACCAATCTTGCCGCACATGAGAGTGTGCTGAATGAAAAAAGAAAATTAATAGGATAGAGATAAGCGTTTTCACTTAAAAATCTCCCGGTAGCAGCGAAAGCCTGAGTCCATGCCCTCGGCTTTCCTGACTCCCAACTGATGCGCACTCGATCGAGCTGACTCAAATTTTGAAGATGCCTTGTAGACGAGTTCTCCCTCAATAGAGTTTCTCATGACCTCCGGAGTTCCACCCACAACATGATTAACACCCATCCAGGAGATGTTATCCATTTCAAAAGGGAGGTAGGGAAACCCTTGGCATTCTTTAACGTAGGCTTTTTTGCAGTCATTGAGGGTCGCTCTCCAATTGGGGTCCTTGAGAGCAAGTTCGAAAAAAGTTTCACGACGATCACGAGACCAAGGAAGCCATGGTTTGGTGATAAACTGAGGTTTATCTCTTTTTAAATCAGGTGGAGTCATGGTCGCTGCATCCCAAAAAAGGGCATCGAGACGGCGGGCATCTCTGGATGCACAATAGGCTTCTTGTTCTATGACTGAAATACCAACAATAGGAAGAGCAGGATCTTGAGGAATTGGATTTTTTTTCCAAAGGGCCCAATCCATACGCGAGACAAGATACTTATCAATAAAAATGAAACGCCCAAAATTATCCCACATCATCTCTAGTGGAATCTCTCCTTTCTCTGGCCTTGACCCATAGGAGTAAAAACGCTGAGGAAGATATTGATCGCGACAGATGTCTTCTAGAATCACTGGCCATACACCCAAATCTTTTACCTCTAGGTGCACCAGTAGACCTGAAACAGGAAGATTCTCATCCAATAGATCACTCTTAGTCAGCCACTTTCCGAAACTCCCTGGGGAGAGCTCGCGGAGTTTTACTTGATATTCTTTCTTCCCTAGATTGACTTTGAAATGCGGATCGACACCTACTTCACCACGAGCGAAACAGTCGAGGTAGGCGGGCTGACATTTAAAAAATCCATTTGAGATATGTTCGCTTTTATTAAGCGAGCGACAGGTCCACTTCGCTGATCCCCAATTCGACTCCATGTCCCCCTCTGACCAGCGCTCTTGGACCTGTGGAATGGCTGAGAGAACAACTTCGGTCAAACTTGGATCTGATTCAGATTGAGACATAGGGGAAGATATTTTCTTTGAAAGTAAGAATAATACTGCCGCCCCCACACCGATGGTAAAGGAGAGCAAAATTTTTGGTATACTAATGGGGAGGGATTGGCCCTTTTTTCTCACGGGATCAGACTATATGAAATGGATGGAAGAAGTAAATAAAGAGGTTGGTAAAACCACATGGACTCGCTCATTTGATGAGTACATGAAGATTTTTTTAGAGAACCCTCACCGCGAAGCTCGTTCGTCTTGCCTCTATCTTAAAGAGATGTTTGATTACTACGGTCGCTCCCCACAAGGTGGATTTAACATCTTCAATCTTGAGCACCCTGATGCTCCCCCTGTGCATGGTCAATTTCATGTACAAAATCGAATATACCTCGCCCTTCAAAATTTCATTGAAGAAGGTTTTAATAACAAGTTTATTCTTTTAGTAGGTCCCAACGGATCTTCTAAATCCAGCATGATCAAAAAAATTATGCTGGCCACTGAGCAGTACGCCAACACTGATGCGGGTGCCCTGTGGACTTTTAGTTGGATATTTCCGATTGATCACTTTGTGAAAGGCTCTCTGGGACTTTCCTCAGTTAACACTGACAGAAACCTCAACTCTTACGCCTATCTTGAAGACAAAGATATCAGTGCGATTCTGGCGAGTGAATTAAAAGATCATCCCATTCTACTTATTCCAGTGAAAGCTCGCCAGGCCTTGATTGAAAAATCTTTAAAAGACCACCCGGATCGTTTGGAAGCGGTTAAGAAAACCTATCTCTGGAATGGAGACCTTTCACAGCGCAATCGTATGATTTTTGATGCCCTTCTAAAAAACCACAAAGGGAATTTTGAAGAAGTCTTCAAGTACATCCGTGTGGAACGTCTGTTCATCAATCGTCGTTACTCTTCAGGTGCCACCACCATCGAGCCACAGCTGCACGTAGACGCTCACATGCAGCAGATCACCATGGATAAGCGCCTGGCATCGCTCCCCCCGTCTCTCCAATCACTCAATCTCTTCAGTATGAATGGAGAAGTGGTGCACGCCAATCGCGGGATCCTCGAGTTCTCTGATCTCCTGAAGCGGCCACTGGACACGTTTAAGTATCTTTTAATGACCATGGAGTCGCGCACGATCAACATCGGCGGCATCCTCACGGAACTCGATATTTTTTTCATCGGAAGTTCCAACGAAATTCACTTTTCTGCCTTTAAACAACACCCTGACTTCAATAGCTTTAAAGGTCGCTTCACTTTCATCCGTGCACCATACTTAATGAGCTACACCGATGAAGCCAAGATCTACCAAGAGCAAGTAAGAAACGTGTCCGACAAATCACGCTTTGAACCCCATGCGCTCGACACCCTTTGTCTCTGGGCGGTGATGAGTCGTATGCGAGCACCAAGCTTTCGCACCTACGCCGAAGAGCGCCTAGGTAAGATCGCCGAGGAACTCTCACCCCTTGAGAAATCTCTGCTCTACGCCCATGGGGAAACTCCCGAACACCTAGACGGTGAATCGAAGCAGATCCTCAAAGCTGGGATCGAGACGATTGCGCGTGAATACGAAAATGATCCGATGTATGAAGGTAAATTTGGGATTTCTCCCCGTGATGTGAAGAATCTAATTTATGATCTAGCGGACCAGCACTCACAGGTGACTTTTGTCGAAGTCCTCGAAGCTCTGCGCGAGTTATCAGAAAAAAAACAAGATTTTGATTTTCTCAATATTACTCCTCAAGGACAATACCATCATCCACGCCAGCACGTGGATATGATCGAAGCCTATCAGCTTGATCTCCTTGACCTTGAGGTTCGTGAATCTTTGGGTCTTGTGGATGAGCGCAGTTATGAGGAGTATCTGGGCAAATACATCGTACAAATCAATGCCATGATCAAAGGCGAAAAAGTTAAAAACAATGTGACGGGAAAATTTGAAGTCCCAGATAGCTATTTCGTTAAAGAATTTGAAGGTAATGTAGGTCTAAATGATACGCCTGAACGCTTTCGCTCCAACCTCATTGCACGCCTAGGCGCTTATGCCCTAGATAATCCGGGAAGACCCATCTCCTATGCCGATGTGTTTGATGATATCGTGCGCCTTCTGCAAGAGAGCTTTCGCAAAGAGCAGGCAAAAATGATTTCTAAAGCTGCGAAAAATTTAGTGCTCTTTTTAGAAGAGACTCGCTCGGGGATGAAATCCAGCTCTCTGACGCCTGAAAATAGAACACTCATCCAAAACATTGTGAATGGAATGGTGAATAAATATGGGTATACGAAAGAAGGCTGCATAACTTTGGTTCAATATCTGCTAAAAAAGAGATATAGCCATTAGTAATGAATCCAGAAATTAAAAAGAGTTTTCGTGCTGACCGGTTTACAGCAGAATATCCTGTTGAACCGGAGCACGAAGGCATGCGCCTCGACAGTTTCATTCATCTCTACATGCCCACGCTCTCGCGGGAGTTTCTGAAGAAGAAGATTGAAAAAGGCGACGTCGAAATTTCCGGGCGCAAGCCTCCCCACAAGCCCTCCACGAAAGTGCATCACAAAGAATCCGTCAAGATCACTACCCACAACACACCGGAGTTAGAAGACGAAGAGTGGATGGGAAAACCCTTAGACCTTTCTGCTGTGCCTGAGGTGATCTTTGAGGACTCAGGGCTGATCGTTTGCAACAAACCGGCCTTTATGACCACCCACCCAGCCGGGCGCCACCTCTTCTATGTCGCGACCACTTACTTCTCGACCATTCACGACAAAGTTATTCATTCGATCCATCGACTGGATCGGGAGACCAGTGGTGTGTTGCTCTTAGGTAAGGAAACAAAAGTCGCCAACCTCATTTCAGAGATGTTCGAAGCAGATAAAATTCGCAAGTGCTACTTTTTGATTTCAAAGCATAATACTCAAAAAACGACGATGCCCTTTCGAGCCGAAGAACGCTTAGGCGAGAGGCCCGGGATCCCACGCGGCATGCACCAGTGGCATGACAAGCACGCAATTGAAGGTAAAGAGGCTGAGACTGAGTTCTGGATGATTCATCAAAGCGAAAGTTACACCCTGGCCTTGGCTTTTCCTAAATCGGGTCGCCAGCACCAGATCCGCCTGCACGCTGCAGCTCACGGCTACCCGCTCTTGGGCGATAAGATGTACAACGGAGACCCCACCATCTTCATGCGCTTTAAAGACAAACTAGCCACGCCCGAGGATCACGAGCTGATGGAGATCCCTCGTCAGGCGCTGCACGCCTTAGCCTTAAAGGTGCCCTACCCTTCAGCGCAAACAGTTACGACCTTCCGGGCCCCGCTCCCCTTGGATCTTAAGGCATGGCTCGAAGCCCACCAACTGGATCCGCAAATCATTGAAGCCAAAATTGAAGAGGCGCTTCTGTCTTGGCAATAGCCTCGCTGAGAGCAGGTGGCATTCAAGAGGCTATTTTCTTTTTAGGTTTCACGAACACTTGCTGGAGTGAATCCAAGTAGAGCGGATCGAAGTGGCCGAGGTCAGTCTTCATGATATTGATGGCATCTCGTGGACTATAGAACACACTGCGATAGTGTGTTTTCATGGTGAGAGAACTGAAGACGTCTGCGACAGCCACCAAGCGGGCCGGAGGAAAGATCTGAGTCTGAGTGAGACGATTAGGATATCCTCTTCCGTTGCAGTATTCGTGGTGTTGTAAAATGATGGAGCGGACCTCATGCGAGAGCCCCTCAAAGTGATCGATCATTTTTAGCCCGAGGTGGGGATGATCTTTGATGATATCCCACTCTTTAGGCGTGAGACGCTGCTTGAGTAAGATGTCCTGATCGATGCGAGAGTGACCGATGTCATGCAAGAAAGCCCCAACCCCGATCGGAGCCAAGACTTTTTCTGTAGTGTAGCCGGATTTTTGAGCAATCGCTAATGAGAGCAGCATCACGTGAAATGAATGCTTCAGTAGAGAGGCGTCCTGAGCAATCGCGAGGTAGATATCTATCCCGTTGCTAGAGTCTTGACTCAAAAGGTTTAAGCAGCTCTTCACATATAAATTTGCATTTTTTAGGTTATCATTTAATACATCTGTTTGGTTGATGATCGCCTGGAACGTAAGATCCAGCCCTAGCGCCATGATCTCGGTAGCCTCACTTGACTCAAGCTTCTCCGAAGAAACTAGTGATTGCTCCAGCAAGGAACTCAAGAAGCTGTTGAACTCCGGAAGCTGACCTTCATCGACAAAGAGCTCTCCCCCCTTGACCTCAAAGTGAGAGAGTTGTTCCGGATCATACATCTCATGCTGGCGATGAATGCGTGTGAATTTTCCTGGATGGCGCTCAATAAAAACGTCGAAGGGGAGAGGGCCCTTATAACGGAACATGTAACTCAAAGACACAGGAAATAATTTATTTGTCATGGGATGACGATTATACGGATGAACTGTGGAGGTTCGATTAAACGTAGAGTTATAGTGAGCTCATCCGAAATAACTAGATAAGAAAAATGAGTTAGTTACCAGTGACGATGCCTCGAAATGCTGGCTGGTGAACTTTTATGAACTTAGTTGGAGTGAGAGAGATTAAACTTCTTCACGTAGTTGAGCACTCCAAAAGGCCCGGCGTTCTCCTCCCCTTCGAGGATAATACTGGGCTTATGAGTCAAGCGATGAAGGCAGTGCTTGATGTTCGAAACACCCACCGAGTGCTCAAAGAGCTCAAACATACTCTGGTCGTTAGGAGCGTCACCAAAAAAAACCGAGTGCTCCATAGCGACATCAGGTCTAAAGTCTTCTAAGAATTTTTTCACACCTAAAAACTTCGAGATTTCCCCACTCCAGAAATTGATATGCACATTCGACTTAGAGTAACTAATCTTACGAGAATTTAAAAACTGGATGACCTGGTTAATCTCTTCGTCTTGCATGAGTTCGAATTCGATGGCGCGATCTGTTTTGCGGCCATAGGAGTCCACCGACAAGGGGCAGTTGGGGAAAATCCGTTTAAGCTCCTCTGTGGTATCGGCCAAGTGCTGTAATTCTCCTTCAGCCACGAGAGGATACTCTTCTATAAAACCACCCTTGCCGCGCTTAAGAATCACGCCACCGCCTTCCATGATGGCGTAGTTGAGCTCATTAAAGTGCGTGAGAAAAAAATGGCCCCACGAAAGAGAGCGGCCAGAAACAATCACCAATTCTTGTTCGTGTTCACGTAGATGTGAAAGAATATCAAAAAAAGTGGAGGTGAGCTGTCTATTCTCAAGTGTAAGAGTTCCGTCGAAATCAGAGAAAACTATTTTAAGTGTCATGGGGTTCCTAAAGATCAGTTGCGATGCCAATCATAAATGAGCTGCCGGCATTTTCTAGTCCTTGATCATACTCAAGAGAAGCGATCCAGGGACGTGAGCGAGATCCCAGATTCGCATTTACCCCCATGGTAAGTGCTGAAACCATGACGAACTCATTACTTGCTGATTCTGCAGCCACCTGCATGCGTGGCTGAAGAAAGGAATAAAATTCTTGATGACCGGCCACGAATCCTTTGGAGACCAGAAGACCCAGGCCCGCAGCGTTTCGGCGCGACAGCTCACTATCCCCGTAAGACTCACCACTGAAACGCAGAGACATAGAAGGAGCATGGATGTCTTCACGCATAACTTCCCGACGGACCGCCATTAGGGCGCGCGAGCCGCGATCTCCTGTTGCGCCACCAGCTCCCAGTTCAAAGGCGTTGCGAGTTCCAAAATTTCTCATGGCACGCACAAAGGCACCGGTCGAAGCCCCACGATTAAAATAACCTCCGGCCTCTAAACCAATCCGTGTGGTCGAGAGTGGCAGGGCGGTGGCACCGATCTGCTGAGCGAAAGCAGAGAGTGTGGCCAGAGAAAGTAGACTGATGAGAAAATAGAGAGTTGTTTTCATTTATCTATTATAAGGCGATGCTGATTTGGGTCAAACGCATGTTTCACTTGACCTTGCGCGGCGCGACATTATACAACTAGGGCTCAATTTTGTGGTGACCGTAGTTCAGTTGGTAGAGCGCCAGATTGTGATTCTGGTTGTCGCGGGTTCGAGCCCCGTCGGTCACCCCATCTAATTTTAAAACTCGAAGGCCTGCATAAGCGGGCCTTTTTATTTTGGATGAGATGATCGGGGCAAGAAGAGCAGTCAGGACTGAACAATCATTTTTTCTTCAAATACTTTTAGGAATGGGCGGTGGATCACCCGGTTGACCGTAGTTTGGATCAGTATCCCAGTACAAAATCGTGAGCATCAAAATTTTAAAAATTGCATACCCACCGATGATACCGAGAGCCACTTTCGCAACAGGTGACCAAGAAGAGCCTTGGGATTCCATGGAAGATATATTTTGCAAAACAAAATCCAATAACTCTTTCTCGCTAAAATTCCCGCTCTGGTAATGCCCAACACCTTCAGTGAGTTCTCGCTTAAGCGTTGCATTCGGGATGAGTAATAGACTTTCTTCAAGGAGGTCCTGCGGTGAAGCTCCGTCCTCAAGAAGTTTAACTATCCCTTGTTGGAACTCTTTCTCGGCGGTTTGCAGAAATGCGGGGTCTGCTTGATCCCATTCGACAATAACCGCATACCGGTAGTTGTGTACCAATTCAGCGAAGCTTCTTGTCGCCGCAAAAGAGGCTTGCGAGAGGAGAGCAAAGATCAAACCAAAAAGGATAAGATTTTTCATGGCGGGTCATTATCACGGAAGATCATTGAGAATATTTATCTTCATCTTATTTGTAATAATTACTGTCTTAAATTAGAGTAATTTTTCTTAAGGCTTAAGGCACTTTTAATAAAAGCATCGACTTAAAATTCTTTTATGAAAGCAGATGCCCGGTCTTCACAAAAATGATTGTTTCGACATCCACGTAGGGGAAGTGCTGAGAGAGGTGCGGACTTCTGATCCAACTCCCTTTGGGGTAGCGGCCAAACTCATCGATGAACTCACCTTGGAGCACGAAGATCTCTTCTCCTCCAAAGTGGGTGTGCTTGACGAATCTCTCACCCGCAGGCCACTTCACCAGAGCAGAACCTTCTGTTCCAAAACTATAGAGTGGAAGAACTTGGAGATTGCCGTGACCTTGCCTCCAATCAGCGAGATGGGTCAGAATTCGTACTTTCTGCTTCTCTTCGACAATCCTCTGAGTGAGCTTCACAAAAAGACGGCAGCCCTTAGCACTAATAGACTTGTGTAGCGTCCCTTCGGGGTTTCTCAGATAAGTGCCCGCCGGGTGCTCACCGTCTGCATTGGTAAACGTCCCTTCTAGGACCAGGATCTCTTCCGAGCATGAAGGTTTATCCCACACGTTTTCAACGCCCGGCCGATAGTCGAGCAATAGTGTTTCGCGAATCGGACTTTGCTCTAAAAGAAAGGATCGGACTCCACCGGTAGATGATTCAATCCAGCCCTCAGGGCTTGGGTGAAGAATTACTTTTTTATTCAGCTCTATGTTCAGCATCTCTTGACTATAGCTCAGGAAGAAATGATGCAAAAGTCTTGAGGATTCTCATCTGATGAATCAAGTTAGATACTGGTGGGACGCTCTTTCTTGCTTATGTCTTGCTGTGTGTTTACTAAGACTTATCAAAGAAATTTAAGTGAATCGCTCTGATATCCGATAGGTGATGCATGAATAAACTATTCTTTCTCTCTATCCTCTCTCTCTATTCCAGCTCCATCTATGCCGCTAATGAAAAGACTAAAGAGCCTGAGCGGAGTGTGGCATCTCAGGGACGCTACATATGTGACATTAAGAATACGATGACCTCTACCAGCACTTTTCCTTATGCACAGGTGAGAAATTATTTAAACAACAAGTGTGATCCCAGCATGCCATTCTCTGTAACTTCTGGCGCGCCAAATAGCTATTTAGTTTGCTGCATTTCTAAGTGATTTTTAAATAAAAATTCTGCCCACCAAATTCCCCACAGACTCATGCCTTGTGATATCGAACGAATTTTACCATCTTGAACAATAAGGGTTGTGGGAGTGGCGCGAATATTGAGTGATTCGTCATTTTTCGAGAGAGCGAGAAAGATAAAGGGATAGGGGTTTTTCTGAAGAAAACTCTGCACCTCACTCTCCTCCTCAAACAAACTCACAGCAAAAATTCTTTCTTTAGGAATAGCCCCGCTCTCCACCGAGCTCTTGAGGCGGTTCATTTCGAGCTTACAGGGAGCGCACCAAGTGGCCCAATAAATGACCATTGCGTGGCCCGCCGAGGGTGGAAAAATAATCGTTTGATTTTCTAAAATATTGCGTCGCTCTTCTTGTATGAGAGGCTGGCCCTCAAGCTTTATGTGCTCCAAGATTTGAGGGAGACGCGTACTCACAACAAAGAGTAAAACGATGGCAAAAAGTAAATTTGAAGGCTTTAACATTTTTCGATTTAACATCACTACTACCCCCGTGAGTCTTCTTTTTAACCCAACGGGGGGCATTTTAAAAGTGATAGATCTTTGAGACTAGAAATAGGTTGAGAGGTCTCCTTCTAAGTGACTGCGATAGTAGTAATCAGGGAGGCTGTTACGAGTATTGTTGCGGATAAACTGTGTGTAGCCTTTCATAAAGTGCTCTACATCTCCCAGCACCTGCTCATCGATTAATTCTCCCGACCGACTGAAGATCTGTTCCGCATCAGAGAGCGCAAGTGAGGAGAGCCTGAAGGGCTTCATACCGAGCGTTTGAATAATCGGTTGCCAAGCCTTCTGTGCAAGCACAGTTCCCCCTTTACCAGGAGTCACTCCCACAATCCCCACTGGTAAATCACGAAACACGGTTTCTATTTTTTCGGCGGGCCGAGTCAGCCAATCAAAAGCATTTTTTAGTACTCCGGGAATGCTGTGATTGTACTCTGGGCTTGCAATTAAAAGTCCATCACACTCAACGAGCTGAGACTGAATCTCAAGAATCAAGCTTGGAACTCCCATCTCCTTCTCATCGTCTTGGTTATAAAGTGGAATATCGCGCAAACTTATGTGTGAGAACAAACAGCTATTCTCGCTTGAATGATCGAGAGCTTGAATGAGCATTTGATTAAATGAATCTTCTCTCAGACTTCCGGAAATTCCGACAATCTTAAGCTTTCTCATCTGATGTCTCGAAAGGAGAGCAGAAAATGACTATCTAAATGCTCCACTTGGTAGAGATCATAGAAAGGATCCCTAGAATACTTTTCAAGATGATCGGTGTAATCATCAATTTCCTCATCATCCCCAGTGATATCGAACTCAATTTCTTCTTCGCTCACTTTTGGATTGCGAGAAATATTAACCTTTTCTAACCCTTTGATTTTCGCCATAAGGCCTCCTTGGTGAACTCCAATCTTAGTCTTTTTATGGGATTTAACTTCTCTGCTATATGGGAATTCTGTGAAGAAACCTATAAGTTTTACCCTTCGCTCACCTCATGACTCCATTAGGTTTTATATTCTAAAGAGTTGAGATTTTTTATGCTGAAACCGATCTTCATTGCTCTACTATGCGCCTCATCGGCAGTTGCCAGTGAAATCGATTCCTTTACTCTTCGCTACAATGAACTCAGTGACTCCTCAGTAACCATCAACACACAGGCCAATCAACTTTTAGCACAAGGTATAGAGGAAACTAATCGTTTAGGTAGCTGTCAGAAGTCTTCTCTCTTTCAAAATCTCAGGAAGCGCTTTAACAGTATCCACAAAGATGGGGAGCTGATTGAGTATATCTTGCAAAGTCCGCAGATTAATCGTCACACACCAATGCGACGAGACTCTATCTTTCGTCACCACCGCTTAATTGATGGACAGATTCTAGCTAGACCATCTGCTGATCGCGGTGGTTTTGGAATGGGATCAACTCTAAGGTTTCAAGACCACTACATTGGATCAGATAAATTCGAGCACATGTTCGGGCAAGGATATCGCTACTTCCAAAACTATCATATTAAAAATAAATCTCTCGCTTATACTCTCAAACTTGGCATTTTCAAGGAACGAACCATTTTAGGGGGAAATCCTCTTGCAACCGGAGTCTTTTCTTTTGCAGATCTTGTGGCAAACTTCCAAGGAATGCGTTTTTGGAATCATATCTTACAAGAACACGAAGACATTCTAGGTGAGAATATTGGGCCTTACGTGGCCTGCATTGAAAATAAGTGGGTCGCTGTTAAAAGTATTGATTTCAAAAAATATGTTGATGCAGGCTTCGATGAAGCACAGAATTGTCTTACACTTTCCACCAATAAAGCAACAAAGGGAGTCCTGTTTGAGATTGAAAATCTTGAGCGGAACTCACCTGATAAGAAATATACTTGTCCCATAAATCAGGAGAAGCTAGAAAGCGCCAAAAAAAGATATGAGGTTCTGATTCACGAGGGATCCCAAAAAATCCATATCAGTGATCTACTCTTTAATCCTTGGGGAGAAATAAGGCAGTACAAAAGTTTTTGGTAGCCCTAATTTATCTCAGCACGAAGACTACTTTTAGCATTCACGAGTCTATATCCATACCCACGCACGGTTTCAATTCTATGATCAAATGCATTGAGTTTTTGGCGAAGAGCGCAGATATGAGCATCAACTGTGCGGCCACTAACGATGTGGGCATCCCAAACATCCATCAAGATATCATCACGCTTTAGTTTCTTATCCTTATTTTCTATTAAGTAAGTAATAAGTTTAATTTCAAAACTAGTGAGCTCCACTTTTTCTCGATTGATAAATACATCAGCACGCTTGTGATTAATCGTCAGGTTACCGCATTCAAGAGTATCTCTATTTTTCGTTTCAGTTTTTGGTTTAGTGTTTTGACACCAGCGAAGCTTTGATTCTATTCTGGCACGCAACTCAAGCAGACTAACGGGTTTTGAAATGTAGTCATCTGCTCCAAGATTGAAGCTCTCTGTTCTTAGGCATTCATTTGTATAGGAAGATAAAATAAGAAACGGAACTTGTATAAAGTTTTTGTCAGATCGAATAGCGCGACAGAAATTAATTCCATCCATCTCGGGCATGTCGACATCCGAGACGATAATGTCTGGTACAATCTCCTGGCATAGCTCCAGAGCGCGTTTCCCATTGATGGCAGTGTACACATTATAAAAGGGTCTAAGCACCTCTTCATACACTTCCCTAAGACTAGGTTCATCATCAACAATTAATACTTTCTTTAGATTATTACTCACTTTCTATTCCTTATTAGATTTCAATCGAATGATCTCTGGGATTAGTTTACTTCCAATAGACCACTCACACATAGATTGTTTTATCATTGAATCTAACTATTAAAATTGGCTTAACGTCCCTTGCAAAAGCAATCTACTAGAAAGCAAGAATCCAAGAAAAAAAATAGATGACTGCCTCTGAGGGGAAAATTCTTTCCTATGCTAAAATCCGATCCCAATAGTCGGCTTTACGAATTTTTATGTTTTTTTAACAAATTATCATAAAATAAACTCATGATACCTCAACCTATTATCGCTCAATACAATGAACTCTCCCCTATTCCGACTGATGAATGGGAGAGAATCGGTAAACTCTTTCAACCAAAATCCATAAAGAAGAATGAATACTTTCTAAGGATTGATGAGATTCCACATTCTATCGCCGTAGTGCTTTCTGGAATCTTTCGTCTCTACTACATCGATGACAATGGCAAGGAATGGGTTAAATCATTTGAGAGTTCAGGCGGGCTTTTAGCCGCTTACGCCGAGATCATTCAAAAGAAGCCCTCGCGCACTTTCATTCAGGCCATCACTGACTGTGAAATTCTGGTTGCTCCTGAAAAAGATTTTATGGCCGCGACTCAAGGCTTGCTTTGCTGGGAAGCTTTTCTTAGAAAAATTGCCGAGAGATACTACATAAGAAAAGAGAACAGAGAGTACGAGTTTTTAAAGTTTCAGGCCAAAGAAAGATGGGATCGCTTTAACGTTGAATTCAAAGATATCCAAGCACAGATTCCTGATTACCACATCGCCTCTTACCTTGGTATTACGCCACAATCGTTGAGTCGACTGAGAAGACCCAAGGGCTAGATTCGCGCCTCTAGCTCAAGCATCGCTTTTTCAATAACTCGACAATAGCTATCGATTTGCTCTGGTGTGGAATCAGCAGGTACGTAAATGGGATGACCAATAACAACTTTAATTTTTGAGAAGAATTTGGGTACTTTGAAGCGATCCCAAGAATTGAACTCCCAAGGATTTTTTGCGCGGCCAATGGCGGGATAAATGGGCGCGCCAGTCTTTTGAGCGATGATCACAATTCCTGGCTTACAAACACGCCGGGGGCCTTTGGGGCCATCAACACTGATTCCACCGCACTCACCTTCTCCAACTCTTTTAATGTACTCGGCCATCGCCTCTCTGCCACCCTTATCTTTTGTAGGTGTACGCGATGATCCTCGAACAGGAACAAATCCAAACTTAGAATTAACATAGGAAGCAATATCACCATCTTTTGATTTCGATGCCATCGCAAGATAAGGCCTGGTTTGTGCATGAGAAGATACAACTGACAAAATATCCTCATGCCACAGACACAGCAGATGGGCTCCCTTGGGATATATTTCATCTGGTTTTGATTCGCCTTTAGGTCCCTCAATGGTATAGCGGTATGTGATTGTAAAAGAGCGAACAATGAACCATAGCAATCTTTTCAAAATGGCTTGTGACATAAGACCTATTTTTTAGTTTTAAGTAAAAACTTATAAGTGGTTTCGTATCGCTTATGGATGACTGGAACAAAGCGAGCCAGCCAGAGGCCCAACTTCTCTGTATCAATCATTTTACTTTTACCATGATGCAGGGCCAGAATCGAAACTTGAGCTTTAAGATAATTCCTTAGTTCCGTATCTTTTAATTTCTCAAGATTGACGTCATCCTTGGTTCGGCTGCGAACAAGATAGCTGGTCTCTTGTAACTTTAAGGAATGATAAAACTGTGGAGTTTCACCCCAGAGACTATTCTTCAAAGAAGTGAGGCGAAGTTCGGAGGACTGATTCGGTTGGGGCTGTAAAAAAGCTAAAGCAGGGATGGCTAACTCTTTTAATTCTAAAATATCTAATTGATTGTCTGAGTTTTTGATTAAAATCCAAAAACGGTCAAGGCCACCACTTCCACCTGACTCCCGTTTAACTTTTACCATATCTAGAATTCGAATTTTATCAAACAATGAGGACATCTTTAATTGATTTACTAACTGTTTCTTGTCAATGGCAGGAATTGATATCAGCTCCGCGAGGTCTCTGAAATTATCAGATCTAGTGTACTTCTCAAGAATTTTTTTATTTTTCTTCGCTAAGCTTGGCACCAACCTAGAATCAATCTCCACTGCTTTTGAAAAATCTTCCAGAACCTCAAGAAAATGCTTGAGCGTGTGATTTAGTAGTTGCGGGTCGTTGAAGGCCAGGGACAACGCTACAAAGTATCTCAGCAAATCAAATTCAACCCAGCACTCACCGCTATCATCAAAATCGTTAAAAACAAATCTTGTTCTATCCTTAAAAAGGATAAAACCAAAATTCTCAGGGTGGGCATCACCAAAGCAAGTGCCCTTGATTGATGAATTCTTTTGTGAAGACATTTCTGAGTAGTAAGTGTTAACGAAAGATCTAAAAAATAGCAGCGGTGAAGCAAGTGATCCAGAAAGTTTTAGGGCAAACTCATCTGACCCTAAGTGACTGTAGGTCGATTGCAGATGGGCCAGGCTAATCTTGTCATCTTTAAACTGAAGATCTTTTTGCGCCCAAAGGTTAAAGCTTACAAGAATAAGAAAGAAAGTATATTTCATGTTAACTCAAGAGTTGATGGCAGATGTCCGCAACGGATTTCGGATCAATCTCCTTGCGATCATTGACACTGAGTTGGCGCCCAACCACAGTTAAGCCAATGTAACCCAACTGAAGCCTTAGAGCAGCAAGAAAAAGTGCGCCCTCACCACCAGAGTGGGTAGCCAGTGCGGCTTTCTTCGCATTAAAGTGCTGGCGCCAATCCTTAGAAGAAGTACTCGCCCAAGAAAAGAAATTTGTAAGGGCAGGAGGGATTCCACCATTAAATTCAGGACCCACAAAAACAAAAGCCTGGGCAGAGAGTTCATCTTTTAGTGGGGCCAATAGATCTGCCCCTTTTTGAGTTGCCTTAGAGGTGTAGAGTGGAAGATCAAGAGAAACAAGATCCACAAGCTTTACTTGCGCTCCTAGTTCTTTAAGTTGTGTTTCGAATTTTTTTGCAAGCACCATATTTTTTCCATCGCTTGCGGCGATTACTGTGACCTGTTTCATTACTATCCTTTTAAAGATTTACGCCAAAACTGCAGTTCGTGAGAGGTCTCAGACATCTCTCCTACTCGCTTCCATGATAATGAACATTTCATTCCTGTCCATTCTTCAAAACCTTGTTTGTGCCAAAAAGAGTTAAGTGGTGAATAATTAGTTGGTCGCATAGGGTCAGTTTCTGATCTTAGGACCGCACAGAAGACAGCCCACCTTGCCATGGAGTGAGTTCGTGCAAACTCCAGTCGGTAGTTAAAAAACTCTTTACCCACTCCTTGCCCCCTATAGTCTCGTGCTAAGACAGACTCACCAAAATAAATATATTCATTAATGGCGAGGCCTTGATCCAAGAATGGTTTTTGAATAGATGGCGATTCCTCGCTGAGGACTATGGCCGTAGAAGCTCCAACAATTTCTTTGTCATCAAGGCAAAGGACCACCACTGACTGAGAGCTTTTAAAATAGGTTTCTAGATAGTCTTTTTCATACTCAATACTACCCTCATACAGGTAAGGGAATTCACGAAAAACTGAGATCCTCAAATCAGCAATTTGCTGAACGTATTGACGAGCCTCAGATCCTTTCATCACAAGATAACTGGGATTTCTCATAGCATGCTAGATTAGTAATAAAACCATTCAGCGACAACCCAGCAGAATAGATAGAGGTTGTTTGCGATAAGAAAAAAAAGATAATTGAACCGTTTTCTCTCTGTTGGCTTCTTAGACCAGACGAGAGTTTGAAAAACACCAATAAATGCGATGAGGGTAAAGAGTGCATAGAAACTTAAATTCGTCATGTTCAAAGAATCGTATTCTGACAAATACAGAGTTGTCAGACCAATGATCCCAAAAAGTTGAAGGATAGCGATGAGCTCAAGGCTTCTGCTTTCTCCCAGATACATGATCAGGCTGGGCTTCTCATGTAATGCTTTAGCGCCATTCATTTCCACCATGATGAAGTAGCTGGCGAAAATATAAAATCCTAAAAGAACAATGAGCCAGCTGCGTGTATCGGGCTCAAGCCCTGAAAACAATGCACCCATGGCAATGGGAAGACAGCCCCACGTAAGAGATTGGAGCAGGATATCGAGACCTGCGATCTGATTTATTTTCTTTGTCACCCAATGATGGGGAATACTAAATCCAACCAAAAAGCAAAACATGATACAAGTTACCATGAAGGCATTCCAACCCTGCCCATAGCTTATGAAGGGAGGAATAATAATGAGTAGCATCGATACAATGGCAAGAATTTTATGATGAAGCTTTAAATCGCTTTTAGGTGTACGCAAATAAGATTTCAGTATTTCGGCACCAAAAAAATAACAGCCAATCACAAGTAGGATCAACCATGAAACATCATGAACTGGTTCTAAGCGAATATTACCACTGCTGTAGCCTGCTACAACGAATAGCGTAACAAGGCTAATTTCTGGTACTAATACTTTTTTTAGTTGTGCCTTTAGATTCATCACAATCTCCCTTCAACATCTATTCTATGCTAAACAAAATAAAGAGGGAGATTATAAAAACTGACTTAATTTGTTTTTATGATTTGCTTAACCTTGAGACCGCTTTTTTCACCTTGAAAAATGATGTTAAACCCCTTGAAGTAGAAACCAAACTGAGCTTCCATTTCTTTAGAGCGCGGTCTAGGGTCGAGGCGCAGGACTTGCTCTATGGTGTCTTTTAGGTTTTCAATTTTAAAATTATTCAAATCACTAAGCGCATGCTCGCTCCAGGCAACGGTCAAAGGAGTTTGATCCAAGTCATCACTCCAATGATGACTTGGATCACGGGGAGAATCATAGCTTTCAACGTAGGGCTTGATGTCGATAATTGGTGTGTCATTCACAAGATCGTGACCAGAGACGCGGACTTCACTTAGGTTCAGATCAATAGAATCGATTTTAAGAAGCGACAAACCTATGGGATTGGGGCGATGAGGCGAACGAGTCGAAAAAATCCCCATCCTCTGCGCTCCACCTAGAACAGGGGGCCTAATGGTTGTTCCAAAGTGAGTCTTATTCAAATGAAAATAAAACAAAACCCAAATATGTGAGCAGGATTCAAGACCTTTGAGATAGTTAGGATCATTATACGGTGCTATAAAACTTAAAACCCCCTTAAGTGCTGGGGCCAGTTGAGGCTGTTTAGGGACACCAAATTTCTCAGGAAATTCAGTGCTGACGCGTCCGATAAATTTTATATTAAACATATGATTAACAAATCCCTATAGCATTACTTGTCTTGTGCAATTTAGAATACCATCTTTTTTGATCAATCACAGAGGGAATATCATGATCGAATCATTGCTCGCCAAGCAGCTCATCCCCGACTTCACAATCCGTTGGGGGATACGCCGACTTCTTAGGCAACGCCTTGTTGAAATTGCTCCCTTGAAACAAGAGAATGAGCAAAAAAAATTTATCAACAACCTTAGTCTGGGCCCAATTGCCGTTAATACACGAGATGCCAATGACCAACACTACGAAGTGCCAACTGAGTTCTATCTCCGCGTTTTAGGCAAAAATCTTAAATACTCTAGTGGTTACTGGGAGCAAGGAGATACCTTAGATAGTTCCGAAGATAGAATGCTTAATCTCACCTGTGAAAGAGCTCAGCTGCAAGATGGTCAGCAGATTCTTGAGCTTGGGTGTGGTTGGGGCTCACTGACCTTATGGATGGCAGCTAAATACCCAAATGCCAAAATCACTGCTGTGAGTAATTCAAAAACACAAAAAGATCATATTGATCAGAAGGCCCGGGAACGAGGCTTGAACAACATCACAATCCTAACGGCTGACATGAACGATTTTCAGGCACCGTCACAGTATGATCGAGTCGTATCAGTTGAAATGTTTGAGCACATGCGAAACTGGGACATGCTTCTTTTGCGCATTAAAAGTTGGCTAAAACCAGATGGAAAATTATTTGTTCATATATTTGTCCACAAAGACACTCCTTATCTCTTCGAAGTGAAAGATGAAACGGATTGGATGAGTCGTTATTTCTTCTCTGGTGGAATGATGCCTAGCTTTGAACAGTTTCAAAAATTTTCACAGCATTTTAAAGTTGCACAAAGTTGGAAAGTAAACGGAAACCACTATGCCCAGACCTCTGAGGCTTGGCTACAAAAGACCGATCAACAAGCCAGTGAACTTCTTCCACTCTTTGAGAAACACTACGGTGCAGGCCAAGGCAGAAAATGGCTTGAATGGTGGCGTGTGTTTTTTATGTCATGTGCCGAGCTCTTTAAGTTTAACCAAGGCGAAGAATGGTTTGTTGGTCACTACCTGATGGAAATGAAATGAAAAAGATTGCGATTGTTGGAACAGGGATGGCGGGTATGTCTGCCGCCTATTTTTTAAAAGATACTTTTGACATCACTGTCTTTGAAAAAAATGATTACATCGGTGGCCACACGAATACGGTCTATGTCGATGAAGATGGAAAAAAGCTTCCTGTTGATACTGGCTTCATGGTGTTTAACGAGCACACTTATCCAAACATGTGCCGCCTGTTTAAGAAGCTCTCTGTCCCTTATCACGATACTGACATGTCGTTTACTGTTTTTGATCACAATCGCCGGTTTGAATATAATGGCAGTTCACTGGAGGACATTTTCTCTCAGAAAAAAAACATCCTTTCTCCTCGCTTCTGGCGCATGCTGATCGATATCGTACGTTTCGGCAAAGGGGTGCCGCGCTATCTGAATGACTCACGTTTTGAAAGCGTCTCTTTGGGAGAACTTATTGAAATGGAAAATCTTGGGGAAGGCTTCAGGGATGACTATCTCTTACCCATGACTGCTGCCGTGTGGTCCACACCGCACTATGAGATGCTAAAGTTTTCTGCACGAAATATGGTGCGCTTTCTTTTGAATCATGGCTTAACAGGTATTGATACCCAACACCAATGGAAAACGGTTGAAAAAGGATCTGAGACTTACAAACAAATCCTTATTGATAGTTTTCGAGATCGCATCCACACAAATTCTCCCGTGAGTCACGTTGAAAGACTGGGAGAGCAAGCACGCCTTACTCTCAAGAATGGCGAGGTAAGGGATTTTGATATGGTCATCATGGCCAGTCATGCCGATGAATCCCGAAGTCTTCTCAAGGCTCCTTCTTCTTTGCAGACAGAGCTCCTTGCTCCTTTTAGTTATCAGGAAAATGTGGCATGGCTTCATACTGATGAATCCATCATGCCAGCACTCAAGCGAAACTGGTCATCCTGGAATCAAATCCATCGGGACGGTGAGCGCTTCACTGTCTACTACATGAATAAACTTCAGCCCATTTCTAAAAAAACAAACTACTTCGTGAGTATCAATGGGACTCGATTTATTAATGAGTCAAAAGTTATCAAAAAAATTCAGTACCACCATCCAGTCTTTAACCTTGCAACGGCGCGAGCGCAAGAGCGCCTCCAAGAACTCAATCAAAGTGACAGCCCCATAAAATTCTGTGGAGCTTGGTTTCGTTATGGATTTCATGAAGATGCACTCCTTTCAAGCATTGACCTTTGCCGCCATCTCTTAGGACGTGACCCCTTATGAGAAGTGCTCTCTACTATGGACCGATCACTCATGTGAGATACACCCAGCGCGACTATCGTTTTGGTTCAACTCATCCGTGGTGGTTTTTAGATTTAAGTGAGATCGATGAAATCGCTCAGAAGTATTGGGGATTTAAGCGAGGTTATTTTTCGCTCTTCTCCTTTCGTGATCATGACCATATCCATCTCGGACATCAATCCATTACTGACAACATAAAGTCTTGGCTCAAAGACCAAGGTGTGACTGAAGAAATAAAGTCCATCGCTCTTCTGACAAACTTGAGAAACTTCGGATACGTTTTTAATCCTGTCTCTTTTTATTTTATCCAAGGCCAAGCTCAACGCTGGATCGTGGCAGAAGTCGGAAACACGTTCTGGGAACAAAAACCCAGCTTGCTCGGACCCTTTACGGGTGATAGCCACGAGCAGAGCATAGATAAACTTTTCTATGTCTCCCCTTTTCTCTCACTGAATAATACGCTCAAACTTAAAATCACTTGGCCGGATAAAAACTTACGAATCATCATCGATGACTACAATTCCGATGGCACGAAAGAGCTGACAGCAGTGTATTCAGGCGAGAGGCGTGAACTCAGTCAGGGACTCATTTTCAAGACCGCCCTTCGCTTTCCCCTGATGAGCCTCTTTGTGATCACGGCAATTCATTTTCATGCCCTCCGCCTATGGCTACTCAAAGTCCCTTTTATTAAAAAATCTGATAATCCACACTTACAACTTGGAGTTTACAAATGGAAATCGCGAAAATTCGTGAAACAGTCTTGAGCCCACTCATGGCGCGAGGCTTGGTTGAAAGTGTCCTCGGTCGTATCAAGCACGGTAACTTAACACTTAAGCGAAAAGATGGCTCACAGGTTGTGTTCGGGGATAAAAGCGCAAAACCGATCATCATGGAAGTACTCGACGATAAAGTCTATGCTCACTGTGTGCTCTATGGGGACATTGGTTTCGGTGAAGCATATGTAAACAACTGGTGGACCACCCCTGATCTATACCAATTGATGACACTCCTGATTGATAATATGCACGAGCTCGGTGGTTTTTCAGGTTCTCAATCCAAGATGAAGGGTAATTTTTTAAAAGTTTTAAATCGCAGCTTTCACCTCCTACGATCAAACACGAAGACAGGCTCAAAGAAAAACATCCAAGAGCACTATGACCTCTCGAATGAATTCTACCAACTCTGGCTTGATAAGAGCATGACTTACTCCAGCGCCCTTTGGGGCAATGCTCATCAATCACTTGAAGAGGCACAGAAAGAGAAATGGAAAGCTCTGGCCCAAAACCTTGAACTCAAAAAAGAGGATCATCTGCTCGAAATTGGAACCGGTTGGGGCGGATTTGCCTGTTACGCTGCCAAGGAGTTTGGCCTAAAGATCACCACCATCACCATTTCACAGGAACAACACAAGTATGCAAAGGAATTGTTTCAGCGTGAGGGTGTGGCCGATCAGATCGAACTTAAACTCATGGACTATCGTGATCTCGAAGGAAGATTTGATAAGATTGTCTCTATTGAAATGATGGAAGCTGTAGGACACAGCTTTATTCCTACTTTTTTCAGCAAGCTTGATCAGTTACTAAAGCCACAAGGTCTGTTTAGTTTTCAGGTCATCACCTCCCCGGACTCACGCTACGACGAGTACAGAAAAAGTGTGGACTGGATCCAGAAGCATATCTTCCCTGGCGGTTTTATTCCGAGTGTGGGGCACTTAACCAAAGTTTACAATCAAGTCAGCGAGCTTCAACTGGTGAAGTTCCGTGACTTCGGTCCGCACTACGCTAAGACGCTCAAGATCTGGAATGAGAATTTTCTTAAGGTGCGCGACCAAGTTCTGGGACTCGGGTTCAGTGAGAGCTTCATCCGAAAATGGCACTACTACCTCAAATACTGTGAGGCGGCGTTTGATACGCGCAATATTTCAGTGGTGCAGATGACTTTGACCCGCCCAAACAATCGAACGCTTAAGAGCGAGGTTTAAGAAAGGGTAATAAACGTGATACGCGGGTCGCATACTCTCGGTATTCGGCTCGCTCCATGTACTTTTGCTCAATGAGTGGAATGCCAGTGACCTTAAGTAAAGACATCATGATGGCAACGGGACCAATAATGGTCCATGCAGTCCAAAAATTGATAATATAAATGTATACTCCCCACCAAAGAATCATCTCACCTAAGTAATTTGGAAAGCGCACAAATGTCCAGGGCCCAGTGGTGCAAATCTTTCCACGATTTGCAGGATCATTTTTGAATCGGTTGAGATGCCAATCAGCCCAAACTTCCAGACTAAAACCCGTGAGCCAAATAATAAAACCTAGAATTTGCAGTTTCCCAAAATGATCCATGTCGCGGGACATGCCAAGTTGCACAGGCAAAGAAATGACAAACATCATCGCCCCTTGAGCAAGAAAGACTTTGAGATATCCTTGTTTAAGATAATCAACTCCCCACTGGTCTTTATATTTTTGATAGCGAGGATCTTCGCCTTTTCCCTTTGAGCGAGTGAAGATATAGTAGGCTAATCGCAGGCCCCAGCAAGAAACCATGATGAGAAGTAAAAGCTTTGGCCATGAAGGGTAGTTACTTAGGTAAGCGACAATTGCAACTAAAACAAAACCTAATCCCCACGCTATATCCATTACAGAAAACTTATCTGTCTTATAGGCAATAAAGAAAAAGAGATGACAGAGAATAAGGATGCTCAAGATAATAAGGCTCATAATCGATCTTCCCAAAAGAGAGGTTCCCAGTGAAATTCATTCTAACATTACTTCTTGTTTTCATGTCATTTTTCAGTTTTGCTCAGGAGAAACTCATGACCTACTCTGATCGTGCCCGCGATGCCTTCACCAGACTCAATATCGATAATCTTCAGGTGGTGGAAGAGTTTTATGATAAGGACATCGAATTCCACGACCCTATTGGGACCATCAAGGGCCGCGAAAGCATGCGCAGCTACTACAAAAAAATGTACCAAGACCTCAAACTCATCAAATTCGAATATACTGAAGCGATTGAGTCGGGTAAGACCGTTGTACTCGTTTGGAAGATGACTTATGCCGTTGATAAACTCAACAGTGGGGAGCCGATATCGATCTTGGGCAATTCAATCATTAAGTTTGGAGGAGCAGAAGACAAGGTCACATATCACCGTGACTACTTCGATGTGGGAGCGATGGTCTACGAATACATTCCTGTGCTCGGCTGGGGAGTGCGTAAAGTAAAAGAGAAGCTTGGTGAGCACTGATGCTGCCACAAAGTCTCATTGAAGAAATTAGGCCCTACTATGAAGCCCAAGATCCAGGTCATGACTGGGCTCATATTCAACGAGTCGTGGCCTCGGCCACTCACCTGGCTGAAAAAGAATCTGCTCTTTTGCAAATCGTGATCCCGGCGGCACTTCTCCATGACATTGTGAATGTTCCCAAGAATCATCCCGAACGCGTACGCGCTTCAACTCTAGCTGCTGATAAAGCGCTGAAGCTTCTTGAAAAACATGGCTGGGACTCTCAATACTACCCTCAAATTCATCAAGCTATCATCGAGCACTCTTTCTCAAGAGGTCTTGCACCCACCTCAATAGAGTCAGCTTGTGTGCAAGATGCTGATCGTTTAGATGCACTCGGAGCGATCGGTGTCCTTCGCTGTACGGCGGTTAATGTGGAAATGAACGCCAAATTTTATGATCCAGAAGATCCATTTGCTGAAAACCGCGAACTTAATGATAAAAAATGGATGCTAGATCACTACGAAGTGAAGCTGTTAAAACTTCAGGAAACTTTCGCCACGAAAGAGGGCCGCCTCGAAGCTCAAAGACGAACTGAGTTTATGCGGACTTTTCTCAAACAGTTGAAAACTGAATTGTATTAATGCTGGCCTCATTTACTCTCCTTTGGGTTCCTTGGGCCTGGGGCTCTGTTATATAAATCATATCACCTTTAAGGATTAAGCAATCTCTACCATCCCTGTATTAATGCGGTTCTGGTCCTCATACTAGAGTGGGGAGAACAGTTATGAATTGGTTCTTAACGCTACTTTTTTTTATCTCAGTTGGTTGCTCTCATTACCGCACCGACCACTACGAAGAATTCGCTCAGGCAGCGCAACTTATGTATGAGAAAAAAGATTACGCAGAAGCACTAGTGCTTCTGGAGCAAATCGAAAATCAGGATTTATTAAGCTCACCTTTGGTCCTCATGCAATGTGATAGCCTCGAGCAAACGAACTCTCTTACCAAGGCCAAAGACTGTTATCTCAAGGGTAAGAAGCTCTATCCTCACAAAAATATTTTTGAACTCAAACTTTTAAGTTTTTACATTGAAGAAAATCAACTGGAGCAGGCCCAAGAGCTCATGAATCAACTCGAAACACGCATCGCTCATGATCAAGAGTTTCTGCGACTGAAAGCAGCCTATGCTCTTAAGACAAATAACTGGGAGCAAGCGAGTTTTCACTTTCAGAAATCAATTACTGTTCAAAAAAATGACCAGGATCTTCTTGCACTGGGAAAAGCACAATTTCTATCAGGAAAAACCCAAGAAGCCCGAGAAAGTTTTGAGCAAATCTCCAGTGATGAAATTAAGGCAGAAGCAGCAAGATACCTCGCCTGGATTTACGTGGATGCGAAAGATCAACGTTTAGCAAACGCTCAGATTCGGATTCTTCTCAAGCATCAGCCACAAGATGCTCTCACGAAAAAACTCTTTCTCCGAAACCTGACACTCTCCGAACATGCGGATCGAGTCACCTTGATCAAGGAATATAATCGTCAGTTTGAAGATGACTGGGGTCAGTATCACTATTGGAAAGCATTGAAGGAGATCAACTCTCACCAAGAAGCCAACGACTACCTTGCTCAGCTTTGGAATAAAAATAAATCAGAAGCTTGGGTCGCTAGCCACTACGCTAATGAGCTAGCGGCACAAAATAATATCGCAGCCGCTGAAACGATTCTAAAGGAAACCCTTCAGGTGGCCCATAAGAATCACAAAGAAAGTATTAATTACCAACTCTCCGAAATCTCCAGCAGACAAGAGCTGATGCGGAATCTGGCTTCGATGAAAACTCATAAAGTTGAAAGAGGCGAAACATTGGAGAGCATCTCCGAAAAGTTCTACGGAACAAAGAATCGCTGGGGCGATATTCTGAAGCATAATTTAGATCACGTGAAACATCCAAATCGGCTTAAGATCGGTACGGATCTCACCATCCCAGGATCTAAAGAATGATGATCGCTCTTTTATTCTGCGTAAATGCTTTTTCTCAGTCTAAAGTCTTGCCACAAGTTGTACCCGATGAGGTGTTTGATAGTCCGCAACCTCAGATGACTCAGGAACTCGTTTTCACAAAAAAGAGACACTCGCTAAAACTTCTCAGCCAGTATGCTCAGACAAACTTCTCCCAATCAGGCACAGGAACAACTTTTAGCACAGGAAAGACCACTTCCTTAGGATTACTTGCCCAGCACGACTATCTGATTGGTGATAAAAATCTTTTCCGTACCGATGTTTTTTTACAACCGACAGGCTTTAAAAATCCTACGACGAATAAAACTCAAAATATCACGCGGACCTACCTGGCTTCCCATTACGGTTGGAAAAGAATGCTGGCCCAGGTTCGTATGGAGTTACTGGCTGGAGCTGCTTTTAGTCATCGTAGTGCATTCAGTGATGCACAAAATCTTGCAAGCTCATCGCAGTCCCTGGCCCCAAGCCTAGGAATAAAATTTAACTACGAGATTAATCCACAAATAAGTGTGGCCACGAGTGCATTCATTAATTCTCCTTTATGGCTTAAAGAAGAGAAAAAAACTGGATTCTATGAAAGCGGCTACCAAGCAATGCTTAGGACAGGAATGAGTCTTAAACTTTCTAAAAGTTTAAGAATTCAGGCTGAAGCTATGTTTGAACAAGAAGTACTGTCTTTTTCAGGCGAAGGTGAACGCTCCATAAAAGATGCTCGCGTAACATATCGCGCGCTCTCATTTCCGATCGGAGTCGAGTATGAATTTTAGACACCTTCTACTCCTCCCCCTTTTTGTCTTAACCAGCTGCCTCAGTGAGTCTACCGGAACCATCAGCACTGCGGGCAATGGTTCTACGACCACGCCCGACGACACGACCGCCTCAACTTGCTCCGAAGGCGTGATTGATCGTGGCACCAAAGGCGCAGTGACTGGAGTTGGTCGAGGCCTCGTTTCGGCGATCGCTCTCAATCCCGTTAATAATAGAGAAGTGATTGCTTACTATGATGCTGGCGCCTTGAGCATGAAGGTGAGCTACTGGGATGGCTCTCAATTTGTTCACGAAACGATCGCAGGAGCAGGAGTCGCCGCCAATAGCATCTCCCTCACAATTCTAAGTAATGGCACACCCATTGTCGCGTGGACCACCAATGGAGTGGATCTCTATCTCGCGGCAAGAACAGCCAGCTATTCTACCGTCAACTCAACGTGGAACCTGAGAACATTCACCACGATGGGAGCGGCTAAAAGAACAGTTGAACTAAAAAGCGCACCCAACAATTCTGTTGGTGGTGTCATTTATTCAAACACCACAACGGCTGGTCGACTCAAATACATTCACTGCGCCTCTCAATGCCAAAATCTTTCAAACTACTCGATCATGACTGGTGCGCAAGTTGCTGGGGATGATAACCTCTCAGTCGCCAATCAAGTCAAAGTGGGCTTTGCGTGGTGTGGAATTGATAGCGATTCCAGTGGATCAACTGATACTTTCTATCCCGTTATCTCATATGGCAGAAGTTCTAGTGCCACATCCCGAGTGAGCCTTTGTAAATCTGCTGATCCAGCAAGCTGTCTTACAAGCGCGGGTTGGACGGTAAACGCCCAGTATGTCGCTACTTCAAATCTAGCTTCGACGCTTTCCATAGATCCTAATGTTTCTAATGATTCCATAAAAGTATTGGCCCTCAAGGCTGGTTCAGGTGTTCGAGCCTATCTTTCAGGGACAACAGCAGCCGGAGTGACGACACCAATTGGTTGTGACAATTTAGCTAATGCTTCAACTTTTGCTGAATCAGCAGTCATCTCAGCGGCTACTTTTGGGACACATTTTGTTGAGTTACTCAAAGATAAGAACGGTATTTTTCATGCCATCTACAATAACGGAACCACGGCGATGGTCTACGCCAACACGGCTCAATCTAATCTTGCGAACTGGACAGCCGCGACTGGTTTTTGGAACGCAGCCGGGACTTTAAACACGACCACTTTAGCTGCAGGACATTTAGGTGGAGCCGTGATTGTTCCTTCCACGGGAAAAATTCTTTCGACTCATTATGCTGGCGTGGCAGCAGGAAAATTTAATCTTTTGATGAATCAGATTAATGATTCAAGCACACATTCTACCTTGGTAAACAGTACAAATAATATCGTCAATAATGACGGGCACATTGTCCTGACGGCAGCTATAGCATCGAATGTTTCTGTGAAGAAAACAAGTCGATCAGATGTGGCCGTAGCCTATGTCGACTATTCTGCGGGATCAGCCACAACAGGCATCTTAAAATATGCCTTTCGGAATGAACGATCGATTTCCAGTGCATGGAATGTCGTAACGGTGCCCGGTATTGCCTCAGCCAGCTCTCCTTCTCTGGCGTTTGACCATCTGGATCGCCCCTTTATTGGCTACTATAATCCTCTACCGGCAACGACTCCAAGGTTTCATATTGTTTATAATTCCAAATCAGATGGCACTGGCACTTGGACGAATTCTGTGATGACGGGAGTCAGTCCCAACGCCGCTCTGACTCAGCCTGCAAGCAGTGATGTGGCCTTAGCGATGTATCACAACGCAGGGACCGCACTCCCTGTGATGATTGTGCTGGATAATAGCAATACAGCTCGCGGAGTTAAGGTCGCGCGATTTAATCCGACAACTGGAACCTGGTCGGCTGTCGTTACTCCGTACACAATCAGCGCCTCCGGTCTCTCTGGTCTTTCGGCTGCCTATGACACTAACGGAAATATCTTCATCAGTTTTCTGGATCGGGTCACTACAAATAGTAATTTTCTGAGAGTCTCTCACTCTTCAAATGGTGGCACAAACTTTACCACCCCCATGATGATTGGCCCCGTTGCTGTTGCTGGTCAGGGCACGCGTGTTCTAATGAACTCGAATAAAGATGAAATCGTTGTCACCTATCATGACCGTGCTAACAATCGTCTCTACCGCTCTGTGTGTTCAAACACTCCGGCCAACTGTGCCACGGGTGCATGGAGTACTGATGTGGTCGAGCTCTACACAGGACTCTCTAATCTCACCATCGTAACTTCTTTTACAGAGAATTTTATCAGCTCCTCTCTCGTGGAACGTAACGACGGTGCCTATGACATTTTGTATCCCTTTGGCTCTCTTTCAACCGGCAACCTCATGCGCAGGAAGGTCAATGATATCGGTGAACTCCAAACCTCTGAGGTCTGGAAAGCTGGCCAGGGCGCAACACTCTCCACTGCCCTAAACTTCGGCACTGTCGGCTATCACGTGGATGCAACAATCACCGAGGACAATCATTTAGTGTCGGTTTTTGTAGGGGCAGGAAACATGCTCGTACATAAATCTTGCGACCTAGATCAAGAATAATCCTCATTTCATCATCATTTACCTCTTCGCAAGCTGATTGATGGCCAGACAGGCAATCTTTTCTTCACCCATAAGTTTTCCTGATTTTTGTTAAAATCTTCTTAATAGCTGAGTGAATCCTTTGTGAAGTTATCTTAAAGGAAGCATCAGAGGGCACTAAAAGCTTGAGAAGGTAATGAAAAAAAATTTAGTTTTTATCTTTGGAATCCTCATTCAATCTTGCACGACTGCACCACGGGTCTCTGTCACCTCTCTTCCCGAGGGCGCAGTGGTGAGTATGAAGGGCCCAGATGGTAGCAATCGTATCTTAGGTAAAACACCTCTCGATCTCAGTAGTCGCGAGTTAGGAGGCAGCCAACGTCTGTCTGCTTTAGAGATTAGTGCTGAAGGCTACCAACAGCAGCAGATCTTGCTGGCACGTGATCGTGGCTCTGAAAATTACGAGATCAACGTTCATTTGAAGAAAGTGGCGGAAGATGCAAAAAATGTTGATGTTCGCGCTCGCCAAGAAAAACTCGCGCGCTCCATTGCTCAGGCTTCAAATCTTATTAGTAACAAACGCTTTGAGGAGGCCCGCTCCCTTCTTAACAACATCACTCTTGAGTACCCCCAAGTAAGCGTCGGCTACGATCTGATGGGAAGCCTCTCATTTCTTCAGAAGGATCTTAAATCAGCACTAAACTTCTATGAAAAAGCTCTCACCATCAACCCTGAGAGCGTAGATACACGACAAATGGTTAATAGACTGCGCGGGATGCTGCAGTAAGGAGATTTGCTTGAAATATACTATTGGTCTCTTTATCGCCATCATTGGCTTCGTCTTGGCCAGCCATCATTTGGAACAAGGGATAAGTGCCTATTGGGATTTTGTGGCTTTCACTGTCGTAGGCCTTGGATCACTTGCAGTCTTGCTCATCACTTTTCCCTCAGCTCCTTTCGGTCTTTTAGTTCGTCGTTTCGTAGCTAAATTTCTTATGGGTAGCCCTTCACTTAAATCTCATATTGAGCGATGCCTAAAAGTATTCCAAGAAAAAAAGATAGAGGGATCAGATCAATCCATCGAGGCTCAAATTCTCAGAGATGGTCTTGAACTCTTAAGTCTTGGCATGGATAGCGAGAGAATTGCACAAATTCTTTCCCGACGTTTTGAGCAGCACACACAGAGGCTGAATCTCCTTTCCGGTTGGCTTAAGCGAGGATCAAAATATCCTCCAGCTTTCGGACTCGCAGGTACCGTTCTAGGTTTGATCCACTTGATGCGAGGGATCTCAGCGGGGATTGATACTAAAGAAACTGGGATAAGGATGGCGGTCGCACTTGTGGCCACCTTCTATGGACTCTTAATTTCAAACATGATTTTGAATCCATTGGGAGAATGGCTACAAGAAGAAATTAAAAGAGATGAAGTAAAGGCTGAGGCTTCCTTACAACTTATCCAACTCTTAAGTGAGGACGCTACCATTCTTGAAGCCCATGAGATGATGAATTCATTTCTTATGGCCGATGAAAAAACCAATCTCAGTTTCAGTAGCATTCAAGGAGAAGAGGCTGCATGAGAAAAGTTCGACTCCTCACCAAACCCTCTTTTCATGAAGAAGACTCCGAAGGAAGCTGGGCGGTGTCCTATGGAGATATGATTACCCTTCTCTTAAGTTTCTTCGTCATCTACTTTACGACTGAACCAGGACGAGAAAAATTAGAACAACAAAGTTCCATGCTCGCCCTTGATCTTGAAGCCACTACGGTGCAAGCTGCCTTACGTACGGACCAAACTCTTTCTCAAACACTCCCCAAACTCGAAGAGTCTCAGGATGCGCAAATTAAAGTCAGCCAGATCGGCCAGCAGATGGTGGTGACCTTTGGCATGAATTCATTTTTTTACTCTGGTAATACGGATGTGACAGCGCAAGGTGCAAAACTTCTAAAATTATTTGCGGATCGATACCTGCCCTACGCCAGCAATTATCGATTATCTCTCAAGGCCTTTACTGATAGCAGGCCTGTGAAAAGTAAACGCCAGCGCCGCTTCAAAGACAACCTTGAGTTATCAGCTTTGCGCTCCATCACGGCCATGCGTGAGCTCCAGCGTGCGGGAATTCCTCTTGAAAAGATGGAACTCGCCGGTGCTGGTGAACTTAAAACGATGAGCAAAGCTCTGCCTGCAGCAAATGAACTTACAAAGCTTGAGCTTGACTCACTTTCTCGAACAGTTGTTCTCGTGATCTCTCCGCAAAAAGAAGGTTGGCCATGAAAGTATATCTACTTCTAATGTTTTTTCTCTGTGGAAATTTGTGGGCCCAAGCCGCTGATTCCAAACATCCACGGGTTCTAGAGGTTGAGGAACTACTTCGCGACGAAGCTTCTCGTTATTTTGAACGACGCTTCCCGGGTGAAGCCTTTTTTGTCCGCGTCGATGTGGTGCCCTTAAGGCGTGACACGATCAGCGGTAAAAGAACTGAAAGTCTTCCTTATTTTGACTATGAATCCGAAGAGGGCATCGATGAGTGGGATGATTCTAAAACTCCCCTACCCTTCTTGCGCAACCGAGTGACGAAGGTGTCTATTGAAATCTCTGTCCCCGAAAAATTCAGTGATGAGCGCATCGCTGGATTACGCGACGAACTCTCCATCTATCTACGTCTACTGCCTTATCGTGATGATGTGAAAGTAGAGAGAAAGATTAAAGACAGATCCGATCTCCAAATTCCTGGCTACGCCTATGTCTTGATCGCAGGAATCTTCCTAGCCGCCATAGCCGGCGCCTTTGTGGTTCGTGGTGGACTAAAAAAATCAGCTCTAAGTGCACCTGCTGCAAGTTCTAACTCCCCAGCGGCTGCCTCTTCGGCAGCAGCTACGGCTTCTCCACGGTCCAGAGATACCGGTGCAAAAGCATCGTCAACCGCCGTCAGTGGTGATGTCACTTTTCATGACCCAATTAAGTTGCTCGATATCGTGCACCTGAAGCTGGAACAGATCGAAAAGAGCCAAACTTTTCCTACCCTTTCAGACCTCATGACATTGACTGAGCTGGCAGAAAAGTCTTCAGGTCGCCTCTCATCAATCATCGGTGAACTCCCAATGCCTTGGCGACGGGCCCTCTTTCCCGTCGGTATTGGACAGAGCTGGCTTGAAGCCTTCTCCAAAAATGAACGCATTGATTTTGAAAGCCTAAACGTGCTCGATCGCATTAGTCGCGAGCGCTCTTTTTCTAAGAAAGACCGCCACTGGGAAGATCTATTAATACAAATCTGGCGCAGTGGTGAGCGTGGTATTCCTTTTTTTAAAAAAATCCCAATTGATCATGCTTTCTTGATCCTCGATTCTTTACCGAAAACAATTTCGCTAGGTATTGCCAAAAAAGCCTTCCCGGGAGCATGGGGACGGCTACTCGGCAAGGGCAACGGAGAGCTCGCTTTAACGCCGACCATCCTGCAAGACTACCTCGAGCAAGTGCGCGCACTGGAGCCACTACTTGAATGGTCGATGCTTGAGAGTTACCGTAAAGACCGCGAAATCCTAGAATACTTGGATACCGTCTCCATCGATGATGAAAAAGATGTCTACGAAACCATTGCCGAAGATTCATTTGTGTTCAAAGTTCGCCCACCTTTCTATCGCGTGTTTGAACTTGAAGGCGATGCATGGGTTAGTTTCCTCAGACGTTTCCCTATAGAACTCTGGGCACTCACTGTTGTGAATTCATCTCGCAATTTTATTCGCAAAGTATCCGATGGCTTAGATGAGAAACAAAGACTAGTTTTTTCACAGCACTTACGTCGCTTCGACCAGCAGCTTGAGATCAAAGAGCAGATTCGCCAGCGCAGAGCTATTGCGACTGCTTACGCCGTTGAACACACAAACCCTGCTCCCACCCCAATGCCAGCAGCCTCTGAAGGAGAGAAGAATGCCAAGTCGGCTTAATCTTTTCCTCATCCTCTTTGGATTCGCAGCTTCCTTCTCTTTGAGAGCGGAGGACAAGCTTACTGGGGCGATCGGTTTCTTTAGCATTAATGCGAAAACATCAGGGCAGAGCTCTTCTGTTTCAAACCCCTCTGCCTTCAACGTCGGTTACCTAAAGCCCTTAAGTCATCAATTTGAATTTCGAATCAACTATTCACTTTTGCTGGCAGATTTTACGGGATCGGATCTGGGATACGGTCTGAACGTTGGCTTCAATTACTATCCTTTCACCAGCACCAGTGATCAACGTCTTCGCACTGACAGTCTGGATGTCACAACTCACGAACAATACAGACCCTACGTTGGAGCTGTTTTTGCCCAAAGAAGCTTCCAGTCTATTCGAAACTCATTTGCCGGCTTCGGTTTAATTACAGGCATGGAGAAGTATTACGACAAAAAATTAAATCTCTTCGCAGAGATGAGCTACTTATCATTGGCTGGATCTGGACTCTCAACCGCCACAGAAATTCAGGCGTTGGTGGGATTGGTGTTTAAACTATGAGGCATCTTCTCTCACTCTTTTTGTTCTTATTACTAGCGGGTTGTAACGGCTCTGGGGGTGCGTTTAATTCTTTAGAAGAAGTCAGTGATGGAAATGCTCCCGATGCCGCAATAGAAATTCAGAATTTCACACCAACGAGTTCGCCTGTGGTTGTGACCGGAGTGAGTACGACGACATTCGCTCTTTCCGTTAACGGAGGAACGGGTACTGTCCAATATAAATTTGAACTGGTCGGGGGGGCGGTACTCCAAGACTCGACCTCACCTTTCTATTCACTAACCGGGTCTTCACTGAGTGCCGGTAACCATCTTCTCAAAGCCACAGCAAGTAATAGTGTATCGAGTGCTGTTAAAAACTTTAATGTCCGTCGTAACAGTGCTCCCTCTGTGGTGTCGTCGAATCCACCTCCTTCAGGAAATCTTGTGAATTGTGATGCGGGAACGCTCTCTTTTACGGCAACGACAACAGATTCTGACAGTGATGCTTTTACTCAGACGTGGATTCTCGATGGTGCTGTCGTTTCAGGCAGTACGGCGGGAGTCGTGGTCACCAATACGGCCAACACTGCTCGACTGGACTACACTCCCACCTGTGCCATGGCAGGGTTTCATAACTTAGTGCTTCGCCTAAATGATGGCTTTGAGACCTATGATCAAACTTGGAGCATTAGCGTCGCCAATCCAGCCGTGGAAACACTGCTCTCCTACGACCCTACTTCAACCAACATTACTTACCTCTCAACTGATGCCTCAAAAACTTTTAGCGCTTCTGGTTCCGGTGTGGGGTCTCTGACTTTTACCTGGAAGCTTGATGGCGTTACTGTGCTGACTCAGTCGAGTGTCACCTTCAGCTCTCTCAATCTCCTCGCTACCAGCATGACTATTGGAACTCACGTTTTAAGACTAGAGCTCACTGACTCCAGCACCACTAACGATCCACCCGGTGGAGTCTTTCGCCAGTGGACCATTTACAAGAATCAAAAACCGCGCATTCTTTCGCCCTCGCCCTCGGCTGCGATTTCTATCAACCTGAATAGTCCGCGTGCCATTACGGCGAATATCGAAGACGCACTCGATACTTTCACGGTTGCGATCACCAAAGGAGCACTCAGCTGTGTGCCTGATGGCTCTAATAACGCCAGCGCCTGTGGTTTATCCTCGATCATTAGACCCACTAGCACTGGGGCTTTTAGTGCGAACTTCACTTCTGGCACAGCTTTCTTAGGGGAAAACACTTTTCAACTAAGAGTCACTGACTCATATGGAGAGGTCGAAACAAGAGATTTTACCATTACAGCTAACTATTTTAGCAACACTTGCAATCAACTCAATGCGGGTGAGATTTGTACACTCGTGGGTTTACCAGGGCTTGGTTCAGCCACGAATGTGAACACCAATGCCAATCGCGTACGAATTTCTCCTTCGCGCATTATTAGAGATGAGAGAGGTAATTTCTTTTTCGCCGATCATACTTCTCATACAGTTTGGTACTACAACACAACCGCTAGTACCGTGACTCTACTCAACGTCAGTGTTCCAGCTTTTTCGCTCTATGTGGTAGCTGGCACCGGTGTCGCGGGTGCCGGAGTCAACGGGGTCGATGCGCGTCGGATGGCGCTGAACTTTGGCACCTGGGGTGGAGGTCTCGCGTGGGATTCTTCACGGCAAGAACTCTATGTAGCGGACTACACCAATAGCCGCGTGATCCGTATCGACTCTGCAGGAAAAGGCCGCACCGTTTGTGGACTGAGTAACCTGACAAATCAGGGAGCTCTGGCCAGAAACTCTCTCTGTACCAATCCAGCAGATTTAGCCTTTGATGTGACGAATAGAAGGTTATATGTTTCACAGCTCGGGAATCATGTCATCAAGCTCATCGATGCCAGCGACCCTGATTTTAATGTCTGGCCTTCCTATTTATTAGCAGGTGCTCACAACGTAAATTCGACAGTTGATGGAACAACAAACTTAACTTCCTTTTATGGCACCATTGCAGGAGCTGCTCGCATAAGCCAACCCATTGGTCTCTACCTTGACGAGGCTGATCAAATTCTCTATTTCACATCTTATGGTTCATGTAGAGTGGGTGCTATCGGTCTCCCGGGTTCAACTTCAAGAACTATTTTCGGTCAATCCGTCACTGCTAATTCACTTATCTCTCTCACAACCGGTGGTTGTAGTCATCATGCCATCAACACTAATACCTTACTATCTTCGAATCTATTTAACAGACCTACTGATCTACATGTGCATAGGACTGGAGCGACAGTTAAAGGGATCTATGTGGCCAGTCACGATGGACATCGTATCACTTATTTAAATAATGAAGCCACCAGTGTTGTGATCGGTGGACAAACCATCGATTCCAACAGGGCCAATAATGTTTTTGGTAATGGCACACAAAACGCACCGACCAATCCACCTATCGGCCGCAACTCAGTCGTCAACCGCGCCTTCGGACTTCTCCTCGACGGTAACACTCTCTATGTCGGCGCCCGCGATGGAAACATTATCCGCACTCTTGATATTTCAAGTGGAACAGTGGGTAACTTCCTCGGAGGCACCGGAAGAGCTGGTTATTCTGGAAACGCTGCCATCGACTCAGCTCTTGTCACGTGGAACAACCCCTTCTCTCTTTTGTACAAAGAAGTTGGAGGCTCATCAGTAGATCCTATCCCAGGCAACACCCTCTTCGTCGCTGATAGCTCCAACGCCATGATCCGCTCCATTAAGCTTTCAACTGGACGGGTTGAAGACTTCATCGGAACAGGATCACCCGCAACAGAAAACTTCGCGAACACTGTCTCCACGGCCACCCGCATGTCTCAGCCTCGCGCGATGGGGATCTATGATGGATTTTTTCTTTATAACGATTTCAATAACAACTGCTTCACACGACTCTATAATCCTTTCCCTAATGATGAGACTGTCTACGGAACACTCGTGAACCTAAATAAGACGAACTCCATCGCCGGAAACTTCAACAACTGTAACCACTACCCGGACACGAGTCCTCGCTGGACAACGGATCTTGCAGCAAGCATGAACAATCCTTGGGGGCTTGGGATTGATCAAGGCAATGGCACCCTCTACATCGCCTCCTCTAGCTCCAACTGTATACTGAGAGTGACGGCTGCAGGAGAAATGCGACCATTCATTGGAACATGTTCTGCCACACCCGCACCGAGTGTGGTGGCTAACGGTACTATCACTGCTGCTCCGAACTTTGGGACAAGCACTTTATTACGTGCTCCCGCGGAAATAGTGATGGATCCAGCTACGGGCAACGAAGGGAACTTCTTTTTCATCGACTTCAGCGATCAGGCGACTGCAAATATAAAATACGTAAACCTGACAAACACGACCCCTGTTCCCTTTTTTGGTTCAACCATCACAGTTCCACGTAACGAAATCGAAACTATCCTGGAACTTGCAAGCTCTCCAGGATTTATCCGGGGACTTGCAGCCTTTGAAGACTGGATCTGCTACACCTCAGGGTCCGGAACCTCAGGGCAAAACATCATTAAATGCCGTAACCGTGCCTCAGGGGCGTCTCAGGTGTTTGGTGTCCCGGGCATTGGAGGAATTCAGCTTGAACAGGAGCATGAAGGTGTTTCTGCCACTGATGGAGCTTCTACCGTCAGCTTCGCACAACCTTCTGGCTTAGCTTTCGATGCTGATGGAAATCTCTATATCGCCGAACAAGGGCCTCATGTGATACGAAAGATTAAAAGGTGGTTTCCCTAAGGAAGACCCCAATCGAATCGAGGCTTTGTGTCCCCAGAAAAATTCGTCTACCACTCTATCGCCCCCGATGCCTCCGGCTTCATTGATTATGGTCTTGCTGGTCACAGCACTTGGAATACTCTCTATAATCGCCAGTCTCAGCATATTCAACACAGGGCCTGCGATGAATTCATCCAAGGTCTCGAGCTGATCGGATTTAATGGTGATGAGATTCCTCAACACTCCTTTGTTACCAAAAGCCTTTCGCGCTTCAACGGCTGGGGCGTTGAGCAAGTAGCCGCTCTTATTCCGGCCAGTGAATTCTTTCAGCTCCTCTCACAAAAGAAATTTCCTGCGGCGAGTTTTATCCGTCGCCAAGAAGATCTGGATTACATCATGGAGCCGGATATCTTCCATGAGTTTTTTGGTCACTGCCCTCTGCTCACACTGAAACCCTATGCAGAGTTTATGCATGCCTTTGGAAGAATCGCTCTTGAGGCGAAACCCAAAGACCGCGTGCAACTCTTCAGGCTTTTCTGGTTCACCATTGAATTTGGTTTGATCGAAACAAAGCAGGGACTCAGGGCCTACGGCGGCGGCATCCTCTCTTCATTTGGTGAGACCAGCTACGCGCTAGAATCACAGGTTCCTAAGCGGATTAGTTTTGATCCAATCGAGGCTTTGCGCACACCTTTTAGGATTGATATTTTGCAGCCAATTTATTTCGTGATTAAAAGTTTCGATGAACTCTTCCATCTGATTGATCTGGATCTCATGAAGCTCTTAGAAGAAGCTCGTGCACTGGGAGATCATGCTCCACTTTTTGAGCCCAAAAAGAAAATGACCTAAGGGGCTTTGCGCAGTTTTTCAAGGATTCGAAATCTTTTGAAGTGCGAAAAGGTCTCTGTGAGACTCCCTGATACAAATACCGCAGCCAGAATGAACCCAAGGCCCAAGGCGAAGAGACTTTTGGCGGCCGTGAGATAGAAAGGAATTTCTAAAACTTCCGAGAACATCCACGACACGTTCATGCAAATCCAGCTGAGAATGGCGAGGTTGATGAGAGTCAGTGTTTTTCTTTTTTCGATGTAAACCAAGCACAGGCCCGTCGCAATGGTTGGAATGATCATCGCCACGGAGATCTTCTCCATCTGAAGCATCCACATGGCATCCATCAGAAACCATGAGGCTGAGTTGATGGTATCAAGGACATCTTTTGAAATGAAGAATGGACGCTCGTTTGTATTCATCTGTGCAGAATAATGAATCTAGCTGAAATAAAAAGAGCTTAGGTAAATTCTATAGACCTAGGATTCGGTATTCTTCTGAGAAACCATCTCGTTGAGGTTCCACAGATCGTAGGCCCAACCGAAAGTGAGAAGGCCTCCGGTACAAAGCCACAAGAGACCAGTCCAGATTTTTCCCAGATAAAAGCGGTGTAAACCAAAGGCGCCACCGAAGGTAACCAGCAGCCAGGCAACATTATAGTTGTAGCGACCATTCACATATTTGATCTCAGCGTCTTGATGCATTCCGGGCATGAGAAAGAGATCCACAAACCAACCTATGCCAAACATCCCGAATGAGAGAAACCACAGAAGCCCTGTCCACTTTTTGCCAAAATAAAAGCGATGGGATCCGGTAAAACCGAATATCCAAAAGATGTAGCCTGCGATTAAATGGTGACCGGTGGGGGGAAGAAGTTCTTTGCTCATTCCTCTACTCTGACCTAAAGCACACCCTTTTACAAGGACCTCGCCATGTGGACTCCTGACCCCAATCTGCTTCGAAGCGCCCTCGCCCTCGTCGAAGGGGAAAAAAACCTCACCGCCAACCTGGCCAACATCTCGGCCCTGCTTTTTTATTCCCTCAGCGATTTAAACTGGGCTGGGTTTTATCTCTGGAGCGAAGAGGATCAAGAATTGGTCCTGGGCCCCTTTCAAGGTAAACCTGCCTGCCTTCGTATCAAGCCCAACCGTGGCGTGTGCGGAGCAGCCTATCGTGAACAAAAAACACAAAGAGTCTCCGACGTCCACGCCTTCCCGGGTCACATTGCCTGTGACGGAGACACGCGCTCTGAACTCGTCATTCCACTCATGCATCAAGGAGCGTGCGTCGGTGTGCTAGATCTGGATTCACCGCAGCTGGACCGCTTTAGCCCACAAGACCAAACGCTTCTGGAAGAGCTCATCGCGACCCTGATGCCAAAAATCTGGAGCGTAAAATGAACATCGTTATCACAGGTGCCTCCAGTGGGATAGGCCTTGAACTCGCGCGCCAGCTCAGCGCTCGCGGCGAGAAAGTTTTTGTTGTCTGTCGCAAGAGCACACCAGAACTCAGAGAGATCTCCGTGGAGATACTCGAAGGGATTGATCTGACGGAAAGTGGTCTGGAGGAAAAGCTTAAAATTTATTTTAAAGATCTCAAGATCGATTGGTTGATCAATAACGCTGGAGTATTCGGAGATGATCACTTAGGAGTTCTCGATCCCTCAGAGCTGCGCTCGCAGTTCGAAGTCAACGCGATAGCCCCTCTGAGGGTGACTCAGGCCCTGCTCCCCAACCTGAGCCGGGGATCAAAGATTGCGATGGTGACAAGCCAGATGGGATCGATCACAGAGACCTCTGGTGGCTACTACGCTTACCGGATGTCAAAGGCTGCACTCAATATGGCCGGAAAGAATCTAGCGCTCGATCTGAACCCTAAAGGCATCAGCACTATTTTACTGCATCCGGGCTACGTCAAAACCAAGATGACCGGATTCCACGGTGAGATCACTCCAGAGACATCGGCCAAGGGGCTCATCACATTGATTGATCAACTCACGCTGGAGAATTCGGGAAGCTACTGGCACAGCAACGGAAGAAAGCTTCCGTGGTGATTTACTCTCGACTCAGCCAGCCTTTAGATTTCACTTTCCAGTAAATGAAAAGACTGACTGCGACCATCAATCCGAGACTACCAAAGTAGCCATAACGCCAGTGCAGCTCTGGCATGAACTCGAAGTTCATCCCGTACACACCAACGATAAAGGTGAGTGGAAGAAAAAAGAGCGAGACCACAGTCAAAAAGCGCATGGTTTCATTGGTGCGATGACCAGAGAGAGCGATGTGAAGACCAATTAAGTTTTGGGCATCTTCCATCAGCTCATCACAATACTGCCATAGTCCTTCCGCGCTCTCACGCAGATCAATGTGCCAAGGCGTGGGCTTTGCACAATGGACAGTGATGAATTCTTTGAGAACGTTCGTGGTATGCCACACCTGTCTTTTAATCAAAGAGAGCCTCGATCGCAGTCCATACAAATTAATTAATTCACTGCTCGAAGGAGATCGTCCTAAAAGTTCTTTCTCTAAACTCTCAAGCTCACCTTCCACCCTCTCGAGATAAGGCATATAGGAATCTATTGTTTTTTTCAAAAGGCGCACCATAATATCTTCGGGTGATTGCTCCGCTTCAACTCTGGAACGGGCCTCTACGAAAAATGGCTGATCACCGCGATGAATTGTGATGAGAAAATCTTTATTTAAAAAGCAGGCCAGCTTTCTGGTGAGAGTCAGAAGATTATCGGCATCCTTAGGCGCCTGATGATCAAGACAGCGCACGATGAGAAAAAGCGTGTCACCCACTTTTTCAATTTTGGGAAAATGCTCCGGATCAAGGCAGTCTTGCACTGAAGTGTGGTGAAGTTTAAAGCGATCAGCAATGCCGCGCAAAACTTGAGGGGTAGGATCGACCACATCCCACCAATGGGGCAGAGGCTGGTGAATAACATCGCTTATTGTCATAGACTTATGATCTTTTAATTAGCGCCATAAGACTAGTGGTTTGACATATCAAACACCTCTTCCTACCATGGCTGCATCTACACTCTTGAGGAGTCATCACTTGAAATTTTTAATTCTACTTTCCCTCATCATGACCTCATCTCTTTGGGCTACTGAAACCATCGTTTTCATGCGAGAAACGCCACAGGGCAAACATGTTGTCCTGAAAGTGGGTGACCAAGAGAGAGTTCTTACTCGTTCTAAAAACTGGCACCTCTACCCGGATCTTTCAAGCGACGGTAGCAAGGTGGTATGGGTTGAGGGGGCCAGCAGCAAGAACCTCAACGTTGTGGTTTATGATGTAACCACAAAAGCGCGAGATAAGTTTGAACTCTCCCGCCGGGGACAAAACCTCCAGCCGCGTTTTTCAAAAAATGGAAAAATGATCTTCTTCTCAGGTGTGACGAGCACGGGAAGCAAGATTATGTACTTTGAACCAGAAAACTCTCGCACTCGCCTTGATCGTCGAGAAGCCGATGGAACCCGCGTATACAAATTAGCTCCTCAAACAGTTCCTCATGATGGTTCTGGATTCTTCCCTAGGCCTTCATCCAATGGTGACTTTGTTGTTTTTCAACGTTCACATCTTCTTAAGCGTGAAATCGTCGAATATAACTTCATCACCAAGACCACAAAAGTTTTGGCCAGTGGAATGGCCCCCGCACTCTCATTCGATGAAAACTGGGTGGCCTATACTTCAAAAGAAAATGGCTCTTGGGACATTTGGCTCGTTAATCGTGCGACTGGAGACAAAGTCGTACTAACCAATGATGGAAAAGATGAAATGGCGCCGACCTTCACTCCAGCAGGTCAAGTTGTCTTTGCTTCAAATAGAACTGGAAACTTTCAAATCTATAAATTGTTTGAAGGCAACTGGATTCAACTCACAACCTCGCAAGCCGACGACTATGCTCCTCAGGTTTCAGGGGAAACTGTTTGGCAACTTTCTCAAAACACTCCCTTTCCAAGTCCGGCCCGCTCCTCTTTTGGCTCTGTCACACTAGATGGAAAGATTTACATCTGTGCTGGTCATCAAGGCGCAGAGCACACCTACCCACCAGAATCTTTCACTGATTATCTTCAAGTCTTTGATCCACAAGTTGGCAGCTGGAAATCACTGGCCCCAAGACCTCATAAAGCCCACGGCTTTCAAATGGCAGCTTTCGGGAAATATCTCTACGCCTTTGGTGGGTTTGCTTATGAGGAGAAGAATAAACCTAAGTGGAAATCGATTGATGTGATTGATCGCTATGACACTGAAAGCAACACTTGGGAGACCATCGGTAAGATGCCTCGAGCTCGCTCTTCAAATCAAGCCGTGACAGTAGGAACGAAGGTCTATCTGATCGGTGGCTGGGACTCGACTCCCAAATCCCCAGGTGATCTCGAAGGAACGTTTCATTCAGCAGTTGATATCTTTGATCTTGAAACAGAAGTGATCACGAGTGCCCGCTGGGAGATACCACTTCCTCTTCGTCGTGCTTTCACAGCGATTGAAAACAAAGGCAACATCATCATGGTGGGTGGCCTTGGTGTTGGATCGAGCCACTTTGAACTCCTCAATAACGTCACCTTGATTGAACCCACCAGCGGTTTTCACAAGGAACTTCCGGCCCTTCCTTTTTCCACTTTCGCTCCGGCAGCAGGGATTCTAGGTGATGAGCTTTTAGTCTTCGGTGGAATGTTTAAAACTGGACCCATGAATTACGAGTACGTGTCACACATCTACTCTATGAATATCTCTAAACAGAAGTGGCGCCACACGGGACGCTATCTTTCTGAGACCAAGGGTTTCTCACAGGTCACAGAGTTTGATGGAGGCTTAGCTATTATTGGAGGTCATCGCTACTTTGCTGATCGTGATGAGCCAGTGACAACTTTTGAAATGATTAAGAAGTAAAAAAAAGGGCCCCTAATGATCTGAGCCCCGATTTCATGACT
>DIVA01000017.1 GCA_002435705.1 Bacteriovoracaceae bacterium UBA6144 | reverse complement strand
TTTGTTCAGTGATCTCTATGCCAATAAAATGAACTATGCCATCTATTTGAACTAGATTTACATCAGCCCACAAGACTTCTTGAGTAAACGATGAAAACGGCATCTCTCCCATCCAAGTCAAACCCATTGCCACGTTTTGAGCTACATTTGCTACTAACTCTTGGGGGTAATCTGCTGCAATGAGGTCCCAGAATACTATTCCTTCCAGCGCACTGGCACTTCGACCGATGAATGCTGCGAAAGACTGTGAAGAATGTTGAATTTTGAACTCATGATCGAGTTTAATTTTGAGGACCCTCTGGTGCTCTGGTTCTATCATTTAAGGATTCCACCAATCTTTTAATAAAACGATATGATCCCATCATCACCCGGTCTCGAACGTTAAGTTTTGATAACAATTCAAAGCATCTTTCTCTATTGACCAAGGAAAAGTGTATAGTTTTAATCTTTCTCGTACATTACCTCTCTTTCATGTGATACTCTTTATACCTGAGTAACTTTGACAAAAGGACAAAACATGGCCCGTGGAGAAGGTGGACAGGACAAAGGGAAAGCCAAAGGCAAACCTAAACTGACAACAAAAGAAAAACAGGACAAAAAGAAAGAGAAAGCCAAGAACAAAGTTAAATAGTCACACAACCGGCCTTAGGGCCGGTTTTTTTTGGTCATAAGCTCTATGCTAGAAACCTCTCGCCTCAAACTTCGCCTCCACCGACTGGAAGATTTTAACTTCTCTCATGCTCTTTGGAATCAGCCACAGGTGTACCAGTTCATTTCCAGGAAACCTTCAAGCCTTCAACAAAGTTGGAGCCGACTTTATAACTACCTTGGCCACTGGCAGCTCAGGGGCTATGGATATTTTCTCATTGAGGAGAAAAGCTCTGGCCGGGCGATTGGAGAAATCGGGCTGGCAGACTTTCAAAGAGATCTCACGCCAAGCCTCAACCTGCCCTTTGAGGCTGGCTGGGTGATTCACCCAGATTTTCATGGCCAAGGCTTTGCTAGTGAAGCCCTCGAGGCTATCCTGCGCTGGAATGAGAAACGAGTGGGAGCACAGACCTATTGGTGCATGATTGATGCAAAGAATACCGCCTCCCTAGCACTGGCGGCGAAATTTAAGTTTAGCTTCTCACAAGAAGCTTCCTATAATGGTGAAGCTATCTCACTTTTTACTCGTCTAAGTTTTTGAGAAGTTCCCACTTCAGCCATTAATGCTAACATCACCCTATGGAAACTGACTTTCAAGTAATGTGCCCCTTTTGTGGCGAGATGATCTGGCAAGAATTCTACCCCGACGATGGCCGTCGCCAAGAGACCGTGATCGACTGTGAAGTGTGTTGTAATCCTATTCTCTACCGAGTGACCTTTGACTCTGAGGGTGAAGCCTCGGTGAGTGCTGACCGAGCTCAATAGTATTGTTCCAACTAATGCAACAATGATTCTCAATTGTTGCGACTACCTCTTCTTGCTCTAAAGCCTTAGAATGAAGATATAAAGGGGGGATTATGATTCAAATACGACGATCACAAGAGAGAGGTCATGCCGAACATGGTTGGCTGGACTCCTATCATACCTTCTCTTTTGCGGGATACTACGATCCTAAGTTCATGGGTTTTCGATCTCTGCGTGTGATCAACCAAGATGTCATTATGGGTGGAGCGGGATTTCCGACTCATCCCCATCGCGATATGGAGATCATCACCTACATGATTAAAGGGACTCTCGTCCACAGGGACTCCATGGGGCATCAGGCGAAAATCGAGCGCGGTGAAGTTCAATACATGAGTGCAGGGACCGGCATCACTCACTCAGAGTTTAATGCCAATGCAAATACCCAAGCTGAGCTGCTGCAGATCTGGATTGTTCCCCCCAAGGAAGCTCTGCCCACTCGCTACGGGCAAAAGAACTTCAAAGAAAAGTTTGCGCAGAATAAACTTGTGAAAGTTCTCTCATCCGATGGCAGCGACGATTCAGTGCAGATCTTTCAAAACGCTTCACTCTATGTGGGCTGGCTTGGCCCGCAAGAGCTTATTCTTCCCCTCGCTCAAAACCGTCATGGGTGGATTCAGGTGGTGAAAGGAGAAATTGAGATCGCGGGAGAAAAGCTTTTCGCAGGAGACGCTCTCGCTCTCTCAGAGGTGAATAATCCCCTTCTGAAAGTCTTGGTCGAGAGTGAATTTCTCTTCTTTGATTTAGAATAAAATTAGCGCAGCTTCTTTGAAGCTTTGTAAACCAAACCCGAGAGTTTTGAACCAAAAGGAAGATAGTGATACAGGTTAGTCATTAATTTACCGGAAATGGTGGGGACAATCTCTTTATCACCATTGAGCACACCTTCCACAATCTCTCGAGCACACTTTTCTGGGGGTGTAGCAAAGTTTGAAAGTTGGCTCGGGAGTCCATACTTTGATCCCACCTGCATGATCTCAGTTTTGACGAATCCAGGAGTCACCAGACAAGTGCTAGCTAACGACTGCTGATAATCAAGCTCCATCTGAACGGCGCGAGTGAAACCCACGAGAGCATGTTTACTGGCCACGTAAGACGACATGTCACCGTTGGGAATGAATCCGGCGGCAGATGAAATGTTCACCACCACTCCCCCATAGGCCTTAAAGTGCCTGAGCCAGTAGTGGGTAGAAAACACAGCGGCGGAAAAATTGACTTCCATAACTTTATCAAAGGATTCAATCGATGTGTCGAGGAAGGGCGAGAGATGGGCAATCCCCGCATTGTTTATCCAATAGCGCAGCTTTGGATAATTGTTTTGAATCAACTGAAATTTTTTTTCACACTCTTCTCGGTTGGTCACATCGAGCTGAAAATAATCAAAACTCTCCTCACAGTCATCTCTCAAATCCATCCCCACAACGTGATAGCCACGGGACTGAAACTCTTTGGCAAGTGCACGTCCAATCCCGCCGAGGATCCCCGTGATCGCAACGGTCTCACTCATGCTTGTCTCTCAATAATTCCACTCAAGATAGCGTTCAACTCAATAGGCTGAGTGCGCATAGGCCAGTGGCCTGAGTTCATTGGGTGCATGTGGATATTATCAAAAAATCTAAGGGCTTCCTTCTCAGTTGGTTTAAGTAAGAAAGGATCGTTCTCTCCGAAGATAAAATGCACCGGCAGACCTAGCGGGATACCAGGTTCAAAGACTTTGCCAGGAAGCTTCCACATCATCTCTTTATAGCGAGAAAGGCCATCAAAGACCTCTGGGCGCCCCTGCCGAAGCTCATCACTGGAATCAAGTTTCCCAAAATCATAGATCCAGTTAAGGATTTTCTTGTGCATGAATTTGATAGTTGTCGTGTTCACAAAAGGATTCACAAACACACTCATGTAGCTTGAGCGTAAAAGTTGCTCAAGAGTGCGCATTCTTTGTGCGAACATTGAGAGACTCAGCGTATTGATCAAAACAAGTCGCTCCACAAATTCTGGAAATTGATTTGCAAACTCTACTGCAACCGGTCCACCCATATCATGGGCAATGAGAATGGAGGATTGGTTTCCAACCAGCTCTTGGATCTTTGCGAGTTGCTGCTCTAGAGTCAGAGAATGCAACTCTGGAGCTAGGCACTGAGCTTTTGATCCAAAAGCA
>DIVA01000128.1 GCA_002435705.1 Bacteriovoracaceae bacterium UBA6144 | reverse complement strand
CAACCAAGCTTGAGACCTGCGAGCAGATACTTGAGTCCCTCATAGTTAGGGCGCTTGCGGATTCTGTTGGCTTGAAAACAGCGCATCAGTTGGCTGGACTGTTTGTAATATCTCTCTGGACGCGACTCTGGTGCCAGTGAGCTGACCTGCACAGTTGCCCCAGCGGCTTCCCGGCTTCGATATTCTTCGATACTCACATCGGGCTTTAAGATATTAAATCTAAAATTCTCAGGACTTCTCTCATCCATTCTTTCCAGATAGCTCTTATACCACTGTGACTCAGGAGAATTTGAAACAATCGTTTCTCGTGCAAAAGGAATCGCACCAGGAACTCGATCCGGAGCTTCAAGATTAGGTTTCGGTGGATTACCGTGACAGTTAGAGCAAGCAATGGGATTTTGGTCAGCGACTAAAGACGCATTCGCTGATTTCGCTTTGATCTCTTTATAATCAAAACTCATCGTCTCTGGGTTCCAGATAGAAATTTCAACGGCATTTGAACCACGAGAGTTCGGCAAGGTGTTGTAGCTCACGCGTACTCTTCCATCATTTGAACTCAGAACCACTCGAGGATTCTCAAGATCACTGGTATGAAAACTTCTTGAATCGGCAAGCATGGTGAAGTTCGATTTCATCTCCGTCGGTAAACCGATAAGAAAATCTTCTACGGAACGAAAACTACTGGCCTGATTAAGCATGTCTTGAACCGCCGTGCTGGCAGCACTGGGTGACTGAGCCTCACGGCAATCAAGGGCCCAGGCCATGCTCTGAAAGGCAAAAAAGAAACAGATAAAACGAATAAACATAAGATCTCCCCGAGCTTATTATTTCAAAAGCTTAAGGATGTTCCTAGGGGGCAATAATATCTATAGCAGATCAAAACGAGCGGGATCCAAATCAAGCCCAGAACGGTAGAGTTTGAGAGCAAAATTTTCGGCGTATCCTTCTTCAGGCGAACTCAGACCATAGGTACTAGGAGACACCCAAGATGAATACTGAGTCGAAAACTGAAGAAATTTGTCTGGATTTTCAAGGGCATGGACATGACCAAACTCATGGATCACACTGCCACGAAAGGACAAGAGGGATTGAGTGTGCTCCTCGTTCGAGTAGAGATTAAGCTGTTGCCAGTGTGAATCAAAATCAGCACGACGAAGGTCAACTTGACTGTTTTGATCATACTTAACGAGTACTTTGATATGACTAAACCTGATCTCTGCACTCAGCTGCTCAGAGCTTATAATCTCATGCAGTGCCAGCCACTCGGCCTCACTGAAGCGAGCACTTCCATGGATCACAACCAAGGACGTCTGATTAAAGATCTCTAATTGGTAGTGCGCTAGCTTTTGATCACGAAGATCCGTAGAAAGAGACAGGTCTATAAAATCAGTGATGCCGTTATTGTTTTTATCTTCGCCCCAGCGCTTTTCATCAAAAGGATATTGATCTATGAGGTTGGCCACCCCATCACCATCAATATCCCAGTCAAATCGATCAGACAGACCGTCACCATCATAGTCCCGCCACGTTCTCGCAGCTCTGCGATCCATCGAAAGACCACTGCCATCTCCAGGCAGCATGATTTGTCCTTTCACAAACTGAGGCGCCCCCGAAAGATCAGGAGCGCGCCCACAGCTGGTAAAAACTAATACCAGCGAAAGAATGAAGAAATTAAGTCGTTGCCCAAGCATCTGCCCAATCCTCGATAAAACCACCATGACCCATATTCAAGATATAACTCAAAATAGCAGCTGGAAAATACAACGGTCCTAGTAAAGCCGACTGCTTGGCATGACCTGCTTCATGGTCACTCGCGAAAGTATAACCAGTGCAAAAGTCTAACTCAAAAAGACCTGCGCTCATTTTGCTTGGGATAAAACCAAGACCACAGACATCTGCATAAATCTGCATTCCACTATCAGCAACTCTTAACTTCGGCATACGCATTTCCATAAAAAGAGGCTCATACCCCAAAGCACGTACACCGGCCCCAGCCACTTGAGTGATGGGAGCAACGATCGCCGCTGTAATAACAAAACCTAAACCAACCATCGTATTGATAAGACCCCAAGAAAGGTTAGAGACAATCACAAGGACATGAATCACAGGGTGATCTGGATTTGCGGAATCAAATAGTAGTGACTTCGCTTTCATGAGATCATGGTAAGTGAGCTTTGTTTTTTGCAAGCTTTCCTGGGCCGTTGAAGTCAGACTTTCTTTTGCAAACTTATCAACTTGCCCACGATCGAATCTCTCGTGTCCACCGCACCCACCAACCACTCGATCAATGGTTAATTTGAGTGAATCAGAAAGAAGAGCCTCTTTCTTAAGCTCAGTCAGCTCCTTAAGCGTCACTCTCAGGTCATTGGCCGTAATTGATGAAATGGCTAAAGCTGTGGAATAGTCAGAAAGAAGGCGCTGCTTGGTCGCAGCGTTTTCAGAGAGTTCATCAAAATACGGCTTATCGAATTTTGTCATCAGCATCAAGATGCGACGAGAAGCTGACTGAGTGATATGCCTTAGAACTAAAAGATTCATTAGGAGGAGTGTTTCGGATTCAGCAATTCTAACAATATCCATCTGATTATCGTATTTAATCTTTGAAACACGTTTAACGTTTTCTGCCATCGCATGAATGAGTTGATTTTGCTCATCCAGGAGAGCAAATGTCTTTTCGGCATTTTCTCTGTGAATTTTTTCAGCACGCTCTTTACTGACACGCGCTCCGTTCCCCGGGAGAGCTTTAAGGCGAGGGTTTTTAACCAACACTTTCTGTATCTCATTCATCTGGCTCAGAATGATAGAAGCCTCTTCTCGTCCCTCAACGGTTAAGCTCTCATCCCGAGATAAACGCTTAAGTTCGCGGGTCAATTGAGGGTCGTTGCCGTTATCTTTACAAGAAACGACAACGGGCAGGACGAGGGCGGCAATTAGTATTTGTGAAATAAATTTTTTAATCATAAATCCTCTTAAAGCTCTATTAAGCCAGGTATTGTAAAATCAATTCTTTTATCAAAATCAATCGCAGAACCGTGATTCTTCATGTGGTGATCAAAACGCTGAACAAGGGATGGATCTTGATTTTTCACAAAGATCAAAGGACGCTGAGACTCAATCATGTCTGAGCGGAAGC
>DIVA01000069.1:65922-66757 GCA_002435705.1 Bacteriovoracaceae bacterium UBA6144 | reverse complement strand
AGTCCATTCGCATGGCCGGTGAGAGGGAGTAGGAGAAAGAAACTCAGAGTTATGATTAGGTTTTTCATAAGTTGCCTATCGGTTAAAAAAGCCAAAAACTTGAGTTTTACCGTCTTTTGGTGGGTGCCAAAAAAAGGAAAAATAAGTACTTGGATCTATTTTAAGAGGGGTGCTGGATCCATGGGGGGTCTATATCCAGCACTTATGAGTTATCAGGAAGATAGGCTAATTTATGACTGAAAAACTTGGGCTTTTAGTGGCAGAATTTATGGGCAGATTAGCCCTTCTTACCGCCACCTTTCTTGCCCTTAGCCTTCAAGATCACAACACCAACGGCCACTGCACCTAAGAGGGCAATCAGCATGGTGCTGTCACCATCAGAAGATTTTTTACGCTCTTGCGTTTTTTGAACGCCAATATCCACACGATCACCATCTGGGATAAAGGTTGTATCCGCTAGATTTGAGTCAGCCGCACCGAGGTTAATATTTTGTCCTTTATCCTGTGCCTGACGAAAGACTCGTAGCGAAGCGACTACGCCATCAAAGATACTTTGGTATTGCGTATACATATCTCTTGTCACAGAGAATGTGACGGCCACACCCAGATCTTCCTTCACAGTCGCCAAGTAACGAGTGTAAAAACCTGGAACCTCCGAAGCCAAATGAAGTGCATCAACCCACTGATGACCATTCACTGTCGACATCTTTGTATACTTAGGCTCTGAGATTTGTGTCTTTCCGCCTGGGAGTGAATAGTTTTTTGTCTTCTTCAAATACGCGTTGTACTCATCCATACTGTCTTGCTCACCACGTCTCTTGGCTGCAAGAATAAT
>DIVA01000069.1:0-65815 GCA_002435705.1 Bacteriovoracaceae bacterium UBA6144 | reverse complement strand
TTTATTTTAACTCAAACTGGGCAGGACTCAACCTATGATTTTTTGGTCTTTTTATAGAATTTATTGCCAAGTTAATGATTTCGGTCAACTACTTAACCATACCGCGGGCCACAGTTCCCTCTTTAATCTCATGTTTATTGCTAAACCTTGTGGTTAACTGAAGAACAGACTGATCAGAATTGACCTGGATGATTACTCCTCGGGCAAGCAGGACATTACCTCCCACGTAATCAAAGTGATAGAGGTCAAATCGTTGTCCCATCTCCACATTCTGAGAAAGCCCTTTATTGAGGACCACAAACTGTTTTTTAGGAGAGACTTTTGCGACACTGGCTTCGATGTCGTATTCCTTAAAGCTTCCTTCAATCTTGGCACGTGTATCGGTCTCCAAACGCTTGACCAGTGCGAGCGTAAACATACCACCGGAGTCATAGGCGCGCTGAGCGATGAAGGAATGGTAGCGCCCTTCCACTCTCCAATTCTTACTAAAGGCTATATTTGCTCCCACATAAGGGGCCATGTATTGTCGGTTAAGGGATGCATAAAGTGACGAGCCCCCTGAATTAAAAACAGGTCTATTGTCGGGGTCGGTTTTGTAGGGATCCTGATTGAGCGAGTTCACCCCTTCTACTCCTCCCACCAAAGCCACATAGGTCCAGGCCAGTGCAGCTTCTGCTTTCCAATAAATTTCAGGAGAAAGTTCTTTGCCAGGGCGACGGTAGCCGACGTTAACCGAGAAAAAATTTTGATTCGGGTGAATGTATGAAACGATTCCTCCGACTCCAAAGCTTCCCCCATCATCACCTAGAAGGAAATTTGAAATATTATCGTTATTAATTTTTTCTTTGTTAGAATAGGGGTTGTGATAATAAAACCCCTCTAATGCGTAGTAAAGATTTCCCACAGGCTCAAGCATATACTTGAATTCTCCACCGAAGCTTTGAATTCCTGATGAGCTTAAAGTCTCAAGTCGATTGGAGCCCGCAGGCTCTTCAATGGTGGCTGTGTTTTGTCTAAAGGTCGCGCGAATCCCCAGTTGCAACTCTTTAGTGGCGCCATAGGAAGCAGCAAACATTCCCTCAAGATATGAAAACGATTCTCCCGGCTCATAAGCCACAGACTCGCCATTAGCATCTAGTCTTTGAGTTGAGTTCCACAATCGCCCTTCACCTCTAATTTCAGTTCCTCCATCACCAAGGAGTCTTGCGGGAGCGACATAAGAGTACTGCGCAAAAACCTGAAAACTCAAAAATAAAAAGAAAAAAAACGACTTCATCTTTCCTCGCTTAATGGCGAAGGGCCAAGAGAGAATTGATGAAGATCATTTTGCTGGTACCATACACCGTTATTTTTTTGAAATAAGCACACTCCTCTGAGTGGAAGACTCGTGCAATCCGCAAATTCTCTCTGAGCAACACTGATCGCAGCATGGAGTGAACTTGGATCAGTGAAGCGACCGATGGTGAGAAAGCCTTTATCTTCTTTGCTTGGCGCATGTTCACGACTTTCTGCATGCTCACGACAAATCTGAAAAAGAGATTCCGTGGCGTAACCCAAATCTTCGTCCCCCATGGGCTTAAGATATAGAATGGATTTTCTAGAGTAACTGTGGACGTCTATTCCGGTGAACCCAATGTTCATCGTCTGCTCAGGATTAAAAAAACTTTCTAACTCCTCACGCAGCTCTTCTTGCAAACTTTGCAAGCTGGTGACCGGAATTTCAAAAGGGGGGATGAGTGGCATGTAAACGGAAGAGTTAGTGACAACTTTCTCGTCATAGCGCATACGATAATTTTGAATTTTCTTGGCGAAGTGATTGCCTTCATCGAAGTTCAATCCTACAAACAGCTTAATTAACATAACGCTCCCTCTCTTTATTTTAGAGGGAGCGCCGTGTTTTGCAATGGAAACTATTTAACCGGCAGATAGAGGGCGTTAGTGCCTAATTCTTCTTCAATCCTTAGAAGTTGATTATATTTCTCAATTCTATCAGATCTTGAAGCCGATCCGGTCTTGATGTGCCCTGCCCCGCTGGCCACCGCAAGATCTGCAATGAAGGCATCGGCCGTTTCACCTGAGCGGTGAGAAATGATGGCCTTAAAGCCTGACTCGTAAGCAAGCTTCAGTGTTTCAAAGGTCTCTGTCAAAGACCCAATTTGATTCACTTTCACTAAAATAGCATTCGCTTCTTTATTTTCAATTCCGCGCTTGAGAATTTTGGCATTCGTTACAAAAAGATCATCGCCGATGATTGTGAACTCTGATCCCATCGCTTTTTGCATGGCCATCCACCCTTCGCGGTCACCTTCGTCAAGACCATCTTCGATGGAGTATACAGGACAGAGCTTTGTGAGGGACTGATAATACGTAATCATCTCAGCGCTGGAGAACTCCTTACCCTGCATGACGTATTTTTTCTTCTCTTCATTCCAGAACTCACTGGCAGCAGCATCAAAAGAAACAGAGATCTCCTCGCCCGCTTTATAGCCCGCTTTTTTAATCGCAATCAAGATGCACTCGATCGCCTCTTCGTGGTCTTTAAGATTCGGAGCAAATCCTCCCTCGTCACCCACGTTGGTGGAGTGACCACGGTCATGAAGAACTTTTTTCAGATGGTGAAAGACTTCCACACCGGCGCGAAGATTCTCAGAAAAACTTTTTTTCATGTGAGGCACGATCATGAATTCTTGAATGTCGAGATTGTTCGAAGCGTGCTGACCGCCGTTGATGATATTCATCAAAGGATTTGGCAGGGTGAGTTTTCCACCGGCCGCATTGGGAATCTTCAAATCTTCAGCGAGGTAGCGGTAAACCGGCTTATTCTTTTCCAGAGCGGCTGCACGGCAGATCGCCATGGAGACACCGAGGATGGCATTGGCCCCGAGCTTCTCTTTATTTTCAGTTCCATCCAAAGAGATCATCAAATAGTCGGCAGCTCTTTGTTCAAACACAGATTTGCCCTTGAGCGCAGGAGCGATGACCTGATTGATATTTTCTACGGCCTTAATGACACCTTTCCCAAGAAAGCGGGTTTTATCTCCATCGCGCATTTCCAAAGCTTCACGACTTCCCGTCGATGCGCCTGAAGGAACACTAGCGCGTCCCATTTTCCCTGAATCGGTAAACACATCTACTTCGACGGTTGGATTACCGCGAGAATCGAGAACTTGTCGGGCGTGGATTTTTGTTATGAGAGACATGGAGACTCCTTAAAATGAGGGTGCCCTCATTCTAGTGAGCAAGTCTCAGACTCTCAAGCGGCTTTTTTACCGGCCAAGAAAGGAAGGGCCCATTCTTGAGGTTTTAAGGCTGATTTGGGAAAAGGCAGTTTATTGGCGATGAATTCATCAAAAAAGGTTGGGACATAGCCGGTTGGGCTCATTTGCCCGATCAGTTTACCATTTTCATCCTTACCAGTTTGTACCCAACGAAAAATATCTTTCACAATATAGCGACCATGCTCATCGACACCTAAAACCTCAGAGATATGAGAGGTACGACGACCACCGTCATGATAGCGTGAACACTGCACAATCAAATGCAAAGCATTACCGACCATTTTACGAATGGCATCAGGTGGGATTTTTGTCTCACCCATGAGACAGAGTGTTTCAAGACGCGTGCACGCATCATCCGGCGTGTTAGCGTGCACTGTTCCCATCGAGCCATCATGACCAGTTCCCATGGCGTTCAAAAGATCCAGCGCTTCCGGTCCACGCACCTCACCCACAATAATGCGGTCGGGACGAAGTCGCAGGGCCGATTCAACGAGATCACGAATAGTCACTTCTTTAATACCGCGTTCAGGATTCGCTTTGCGCGTTTCAAACATCACAACGTGATCGGCTTTAATTTGTAGTTCTGCGGCATCTTCAATAATGATAAGACGCTGATGCTTAGGCATGCGACCACCCAAGACGTTGAGCATGGTGGTCTTACCAGAACCGGTACCGCCACTGACGAGGGTGTTTTTCCCCAAATACATACAGCAATCTAAAAACCGCGCGCCTTCAGGAGACAATGAGCCGAAGTTGATGAGATCTTTTAAGCCTAGTTTTTCTTCGGAAAATTTACGAATGGCGACCGTGATACCACGACGAGACATGGGAGGAATGACCACGGCGATACGACTTCCATCAGGCAGACGTGCATCGAGACGTGGATTATCCGCATCGATGACTCGTCCTACAGACTGAGCAACGGCACGCATGGAAGCCATCAGGGCATCATCATCAGGAAACTTATTTGGCACACGCAAACACTGACCTTTGCGTTCGACAAAAATTTCGAAAGGGCCATTGATCATGACCTCTGAAACACTTGGATCTTTTAGGAGGTCGCCAATCGGTGAAAGGAGATTGGCAATCGCGTCCTTAAAAACATCAGACATCTAACCTCACTCATATTCCTTTGGTACCCACACCGCCGGATCTTCACTGGCCATTTTTCGAGCAGGAGCAGCTTGGGGCACAAACTTTTTTAGCACAGTCACTTTGCCTTGATGCTTACTCGAGGGACAGTAATAATTATAAACTCCAGTGTGCTCAAATTTTGTCTGAGCCTCTGTGATTTTTCCTTTATTCGCAGCCAGAAAGACTTCGTGACCTTGGAGTAAAAAACAATCCGGAGCCTCTACTGTAGAGGTGACATAAAACTTTACTGACTCCCCCTGAAACACAGTGAGACTTTTTGGATAGTATCCTTCTGCTGTCACAATCACGCTTACTTCACGCTGGGCCTGAGCCCAAACGGAAAAACTAAAAAAAATGGTAAGCAAGAGTACGCCCTTCACAATGATCTCCTTTCAAGAGAACTCTATGTTTCCTATCGGCAGACTCATGAAAAAGCTCAAGTTTTAGACTTAGAAATCCACTGCCTTTAAGAGAAAATAGGCCGGTGTTTGGTAAGGGTGTGCTCCCTTAAGTGCCTGAATAACCGATTCGACAGCCTCTTCTTGACACAGAAGCTCAACTTTGAGCTCTTCTACTTTTTCTAACTTATTCACTTGGCCTACATAAGGAGTCGCCCCTTTCAGGGCCCTGAATTGCCCCTGACCTTTGACTTCCCAACAACACTGATCGTAGTCACCTAATCTACCTGCCCCAGCTTGAAAAACAGCCTCTTTAACTTTTTCTGCATGCGTTAAGGGCACATAAAAAACGAGATTAAACATAACTTTCTCCTCTGAAACTTACTGATTCTTACTTAACAGTTAAAAGATTTTTCATATGAGACAAACATAAACTTACAACAGGATATCAGTGCAAATTTTAATTAGACATACTTTTGACTGACGAGGAATCATCTTCCTTACCCACACCTAAACACGACGTTTGGTTCGGTCACGGAGGATCTCAATGAAAGCATTTAACGTATTAGCATTGACGCTAGCCCTATCTCTCACAACAACGGCTTACACATGCACAGAAGATGGGAAAGAAGGAATTCTCCCTGAGAATGATCTCTACATCAGTGTTGATTCAAAAAGTGCAACCTCAGGGATCACTGAGGAACTCTTTAATTCTACGATTGATAAAGTAGAAGCAGTTTACGCGCCAATCGTCTCCTCTATGGGAGCTAAACTTAAGGTTGAGCGTAACTGGACTGACGGAACAGTGAATGCTTATGCCTCTCGCTCTGGCTCTACTTGGAATGTAGCTATGTTCGGTGGTCTTGCTCGTCATGCCACAATTACTGAAGATGGTTTTGCACTTGTTGTGTGCCACGAAATCGGTCACCACATCGGCGGCGCACCTAAGAAAGGCGGCGGTTGGATGGGAACAACTTGGGCTTCAAACGAAGGCCAATCAGATTACTTCGCGACACTCAAGTGCCTACGTAAAGTTTTTGTTAACGAAGACAATGCTGAAGTTGTCTCTCGCATGAATGTTCCAGCTGCTCTAACCACTTCATGTGAAGCTCAGTACAAATCAACAGAAGACCGTCTCATCTGTATTCGTGGAGCTATGGCCGGAATGTCTGTTTCAAGACTTTTCATGGCCCTCCGTAACTCAACAGTTGAGCCTGACTTTGCAAAACCGGACACACGTGTTGTGAGCTCGACCGACCACAATCACCCTGCATATCAGTGTCGCCTTGATACATATTTCCAAGGTGCTCTTTGCGTAGTCGACGAGAGAACTGATGTAAGTGATAAAGATGAGAAAGTTGGTGTATGTCACCCTGCTAATGGAGACAGCATTGGCAATCGTCCTACTTGCTGGATGAAGCACGCTAACTAAAGCCTTGTTTCTTACAAGTTATTACATTTTAGAAGGGGGGCATTAGCTCCCCTTTTTTTATTCCCCCATTTTGGCCATCAAATTCTTACAAACCAATTATTCCGACCATTTTAGTTGGACTCCCTCGAAGCTTTTAGGCCAAAATTTTCTCCCTGGTCACATGACGTGAGCAGAAGACTTGAGGGGAAATAATGAAATTGATCACTCTACTCGTTTTAAGTGCTTTATTCGGAGCTCAAGCTTTGGCCTGCTCAGAAGACGGTAAGGGCGGCTTTTTGCCAGAGAATGATCTCTTCATTCCAGCAAACTCTAAAAGTACGCCTACAGGAATCACTCAGGAGAAGTTTAATGAAGTGATTGATAAGGTAGAAGCTATTTACGGCCCTATCACCTCTTCAGTGGGTGGAAATCTTAATATCGCTAGACTCTGGGAAAATGGAACTGTGAACGCTGCCGCTTACCCCAACGGCTCTGAGATGAATGTGATGATGTATGGAGGCTTGGCCCGTCACCCAGCCATTACAGAGGATGGCTTTGCACTCGTTCTCTGCCATGAAATTGGTCATCATATTGGTGGAGCTCCTAAAAAAGTTAGAAGCTGGGCATCTAATGAAGGGCAAGCAGACTACTTTGCAACCCTTAAATGCTTGAGAAAAGTTTTTGTGAATGAAAATAACGAAGCGGCCCTAAAAAAAATGATCGTTCCTTTAAGGGTTACTCTTTCTTGCTCACGTCAGTTTAAAAATAAGCTTGATCGCCAGATCTGTATGCGTGGAGCGATGGCTGGATTGTCTGTTTCAAAACTTTTTCAGTCACTAAGAGGCCAAGATAAAGCTCCGAACTTCAACACTCCTGATAGTGCGATCGTAGCGAGTACTTTTGACGGTCACCCAGCTTATCAGTGCCGCTTGGACACCTACTTTCAAGGTGCACTTTGTTTGGTAGATGAGAATACGGATGTGAGTCAGAAGGATGAAGTCACGGGAACCTGTCACCCAAGCCTTGGGGACAAGGTCGGACTAAGACCCAATTGCTGGATGAAGCATAAAGAATAAAAAAAGGGAGCACTAGGCTCCCTTTTTTTATAACTAATCAGTGAATTATTTTTTCTTAGGAGCAGCAGCTGGTTTTGCAGCAGCGCCTGCTTTCTTAACTTTGAAAAGCTCCACTTCAAATACAAGTGTTGCTCCACCAGGAATCTTAGGTCCTGCGCCAGCGTCACCGTAAGCAAGTTCAGAAGGAATAACAAACTTCGTTTTGCCACCTTCTTTCATTAGCTGAAGACCTTCCGTCCAACCTTTGATCACGCGGTTTAGAGGGAAAGAGATGGTCTGTCCACGCTCAACTGATGAATCGAAAACGGTGCCGTCAATAAGTGTTCCGTGGTAGTGAACTTCCACTTCGTCTTCAGGACCAGGAGCCGCTCCGGTACCTTCAGTGATAACTTTATAAGCGAGACCTGATTCGGTTTTCTTTGCGCCGTCTTCTTTAGAAAATTTTTCGAGGAAATCAATTCCTGTTTTCTTTTCTGTCTCAGCGACTTTATCCATACGCTCTTTAAAGAGAGTTTGAATTTTTTGCTGATAAGTATTCATGTCCACTTCTGCTTTTTCATTTTTAGCAGAAGCAGCTAGACCTTTATAAAGAGCACCCATCTCTTTATCATTTAGATTCAAACGCTGAAGATTTGAGCCAAGCATGAATCCCATGGCATAAAATGTTTTATCTTCTTCAGTGCTAAGTGAGATTTTCTTTGGATCATTGCTATTACAAGCAACGAGCATCAATGAACCAGCGGTGATGGCCATCAAAGATGATGAAATACGTTTCATGGATCTATCCTTGTTGAGGTTGGAAAATTAAAACTAAGAAAAGGTTAAACCCCCTATCACTTTTTGCCAATCATCTCGTAAGGTTGCGTCTCCATAAAATAACAACTAACGCGCATGCTCCAAGAAGGGAGGCAGGGAGTCCAACGGGTACCTCGGCTCCATGAAAGGTGACGTGGAAACAAATTTGATCAAGTATTGAAAAAGTAATTCCTGCCCATACGGCACCATCAGTCATTTCCTTCCAGGGCTCTCCTCTATAGCGTTTAAACTGCCTCAAGACTAAGGGATACAAAAGACCCAAAAATCCAAAGACACCAAAGTGCACAACTACCCAAAGTGTAATCAAAAAGCTCAGTACAAGAGATAGCTTAATTATTTTCTCAACTGGAATTCCTAAACCATGACACCATCCGCGTCCCAGAAGAAGGGCCTTCCAAGCCTTACGGTAGTGCAAAATAAAAATGATCAAGCCAGCAAGGAGCACAACTAAACTTATGCTTGAACTTAGATCCAAACTTAGAATTCGACCAAACCAGAGTTGATCGGGAAATTTTTTATTAAAGGCCATGGCCATAAATTGCATGATGGAAAAGAACGCACCGACTAAGAGATTCACACTTAAGCCCATGAGCACCACAATCTTGAGATCTTTCTGCTTTAAAAATACATTTGAAAAAAAAGAAATAAAGATGAGAGAGATGACACCTAATCCAAGGGCCATATGCGAAAGAGCAAAATTCAATCCAAGACTCTGTAAAAGGAAACTTCCCATAACCATCAAGACAGCTAATCCATCCATCCCTAGTGTGCTAGGTGAAGCAAGATCATTGCGGGTTGTGATTTGTACCATTGAGCCAGCAAAGCTCAAGAGCGCACCGGCCACAAAGGCAGTAAAAAATCTCAGAACATCAATATCCATTATTTTCATCCACCTGAAGTACACCGTTTATATCTTTTAGCGACAAACTGAGAGTTGGAGCGAGGTGCAGCTCTCCGTGATGAACAACCAGAAGATATTTACCTTGATAAATCCAGTGCTGCAGAAGTTCAGTCAGCTCACTTTGTTTTTGAGAATCCAGTGATTGATAAGGCTCATCGAGAATCCACACATCACTTTCAAGAGAGAGCATCATCAATATTTTAATCCATTGATTCTCTCCACCAGAAAGCTGGCGAATATTTTTATTCCAAAGTTTTTGTGATTTTAAAAAATAGGGATTTTCGCGCCAATCACTTGTGCCGTGCCTTCCTTGAGTGACATCCCAAAATACATCCATAAGCCCCGCAACACTGAGGTCTTGAAAGCCATTGAGTTCTTCTTGATCAGTGAAAGCATAACGAAGCTCGGGATTTAACTCTTTCCAACGAAGCTTGAGTTCTTCAATCAGTGAAGTTTTGCCTAAGCCGTTCTCACCTTTTAAATGATACGCCACACCTGCTCTCAATATTAACTCAACTTGCCATTTGAGCTTCGTGTTATAGAGAGAGTTGTTGATTTTTATTTTCAGCATACTGATAATCTTAGGCGTAATAGGTCATTGTGAAAACAACTTGCTGGGAGGAAGTCATGTCTCTTGAAAATTCAAACGAGCAGAAACTGGAAGAGGCCCTTCAGGACCTTATCTCTACTCCCATGGGTCGCAGACTTTTTCTACAATCTGTCCCGCTTTTGATGCTTGGGGCCTGTGCCAGCTCTCAAAAAACTCGCTATCGCGAAGGGGATAATTCAGATCAAAAGATCAGTATGACTCCCGAAGATGAAAAGCGCATGACTGCAGAAGTGCTACCGAATATGAAAAAAGATTATCCGGCGATACAAAACGACGAACTCCAGCGCTACATTGCAAGCCTGGGTCAAAAAGTCGTTCGTGCCAATAATCTTCACAACAATCCTTATACCTACAGCTTCACAGCTGTCGACGTGAACTATGTTAACGCTTTTGCACTTCCTGCAGGAACCGTCATGGTGACCGCACCACTCATTGCGATGGCAGACACAGAAGCCGAACTTGTGGGAGTGATTGGTCATGAAATTGGTCACATTCAGGCGCGACATACGGCCGAGAGGATAGAACTCGCCAAGCGTGAGGAGAAAAAAGGCTGGCTTCTAGGAGCTGCTGGCGGAGTGCTCGGTGGCGCAGCTGGATTTGGTCTTGGGAAGATGCTTTGCAAACCCAAAGATCGTGAGTGCTTACAAAAAGCCACTCTCTACGGAGCCGCCGCAGGAGTTGGGAGCGGACTCCTGATCCAGAAGTATAAATTTATGGCAAACTCTCGTGAGGATGAGATGGAAGCTGATCGTATTGGTTTCCGCACAACGGTGGCGGCAGGTTACCACAAAGACCACGTTGGCTCATTTTATTCAAAACTTCTTGAGATGGAGAAAAAGAGTAAGGGCCAGCAGGGCAACCAACTTTTGGCCTCACTCTCTGATGCCATGAGTACGCACCCACCATCAGAAGAGCGCGTAAAACAAATGCTTGCGATGTCTCAAAGTGAGCAGTTAAAAGCAGGCTCTATTGTATCCACGAGAGAATTTGAAAGGATGAGAGAGCTTTCAAAAAGATACGGGCAGAAAAAAGCTTAGGGCCAGTTTTCTCTCAAGAATCTTAAAAAACGAATCTGATAAACCCCAGGAGTGAGAGCCCCTGGGTAATAGAAATTGAACACGTTTGGTGCTATTTTCTCCACGCGGCTAGACTTATCTTCTGCCAACCCAATAAGTCGCTCATCTTTTACTGTCTTCTTCCACTTTTCTCCCCAGCGCACATAGGAGAGCTCACTCTCAAAAGTTTCAAGTTTTTTTGATTCAATCAAACTCAAAACAAATCCATCTCTCACAATGACATACTCCGGCCATCGATCGAGATTGATGGGACCAAGGAAAAAATATGATTTCGGTAATCTACTCTGCCCTCTGTGCCACTCTTCCTCATCCTTAACCCAGCTCAGGAGCTGAGACATCTTTTCATCACAGTTAACGAGATTGCTTTTAAGTTTTTCAAGACCTAAGCGTGTGACGGTAAAGGGAGTCTGAGAGCGAGTACTGATCTCAATTTTTTGATCAATCAGTTTTAGTCTTTCCTTTAACTCTCTGGATTCATCAAAATACACGACATGCTGTTTGAATCGATCTATCGTTTTTTGCGACAAAAACAACCCACCGGAAAGTTTTTCTTTTTTGGTTTCTCTCACAGGATGAAAAAGTGAAATGGCGTGGAGTTTAGGAGACTCCAGCAGATTCATAAATTCTAAAATGCCCGTGATGGGAGCAGAAAGCGAGACCGTATCCTGCTTGAGTTCACAAGCCCAAAGAGGTGTAATAATGAAGAGAATAAAAGAACTAAAAGCCTTCATCATCAAGCAGTCGATTAGCGAGTTGATCACAGTACTCATTTTGTGGATGCCCACTATGCCCTTTCACCCAACGAATTTCGACATCAGGAAAACGTGATTTTAAAATATCAATTTCCTGCCATAGCTCTAAATTTTCAGGAGTTTTACCATCTGCTTTTTTCCAACCTCGACTCTTCCACCCCTGCACCCATTGATTGAGACCATCACAAACATATTTTGAGTCGGTGTATAGAAAGATAGGCTTAAATTGATCCATGGGATGGGCCAGTACAAAGCCTTCCAGCTGATGAAGGGCCCCAATCACGGCCTGGATTTCCATTTTATTATTGGTCGTGAGAATCTCATGGCCACAGGATTCAAAGAGCAGCTGCCCTTCATAGTTTTGCGCCACACAGGCCCAAGAACCGGGTCCTGGGTTTCCACGGCATGCTCCATCCGTATAGAGAGCAAGGCCCTGGGGGAAAGATTTAAGCTCTTCTGGGGCGCTCAGGCCTTTTAAACTCTTTGAAACCGATTCTGGTACATTTTGGATCGCATTTTTAAGGCACAAGAGGGCCTTTTCGATCTCTGGGGTTAAGAGCTCATGATCAAGCAAGGCTTTCTCAATCTTAGACAAGTGTTGCTGAAGCTTTTTCAAAATAAACCTTTTTGAGTCGTCCTAATTAATGCACGGCCCCTTCTTTTCAAGCCCGCTACTCCCCTGTATGATCTGTCTCATCAAGGGGAGTCATTTGGAAGCACAATTTTCCATAAAAGTTTATAAGCAATACTTCAACTTTGCAGCTTCGCACTTTATGATTTTTGAAAATGGCACCCGTGAACCACTTCATGGTCACAATTACCGTGTCATGTTTCGAGGCGTTGCACCTAAGTTGTCTGGTGATATGGTATTTGATTTCCTTGATATAAAACCTATCGTTCGTGACATTTGTAATACTTTGGACCACAAACTTATCATCCCCAAAGATCATCCGCTCATTCGAATCGATCGTGGTGAGAAGAATACAATTATCACGACACCTGATAAATGTGAGTTCAGTATCCCCACCACCGATGTTCTTCTTTTACCTATTCAGAACTCAAGTGCTGAACTAATCGCTATGTATATTAGTTCTGAGGTTCGCAGACTGGTGGATGAGAGGTATCAATTTAAATTTAGTGAACTTGAGATTGAAGTGGAGGAGACTCCAGGACAATCCGCAGTCTATATGTACAAGGAAAAGGATCTATGATTTTCAGTGAAATTGAGCCAGGTAAAAGTGTAGAGGGCTACCCTATTCCCGCCTACAGAACTGATGTGAAAGCCCAAAAATATCTTTATCTCATGGCAGGAACTCACGGAGATGAGGTTGAAGGTATTCACGTGCTTAAAGAGCTATTTAACTGGCTCAAGCACGAGCACTCTCTTAAGGATTTCCCTATTGTGGTTATTCCTATTTTAAACGTTGATGGCTACCGCGCCTCCACTCGTGTCAACGCGCACATGGTTGATCTCAACCGTAATCTTCCAACCAGCGACTGGACTCCAGAAGCAAGTGAAGCCAAGTATAATCCAGGACCCAAACCACTCTCTGAACCAGAGAATATTTATCTTATCAAACTGCTAGATAAGTATCCTCCGGCCCTCATTATCTCGTTTCATTCATGGAAGCCCATCTTGAACTATAATGGTGACTCACAAGATGTGGCAGAGTATCTCTCTCAATACAATAACTATCCCATTGCCGGTGATATTGGTTATCCGACACCTGGATCATTTGGTGCTTATGTTCCGGAAAAATACAAGGCAGGAGTTCTCACTTTTGAATGCCCTCCTTTAACCGAGGAGCTTGGACTCAAAGAAATTTGGGAAGAGAATAAAGTAGGGTTGATGAATTTTATGCAAAGTGATCTGCTGATCAAAAAAATGAAATAAAAAAGCCTCCCTTTGGGAGGCTTTTTTTAAACGATTAGCTCGCTTTAGTGAATTTGATGACTTCAACAGGACAAGCCTCAGCAGATTCTTGAATTCTGAGACCATTATCTAATGGAGCTCCTGGACGAATGATACAGGTATCAGAGAGCACTTCAAACACTTCAGGATAGATATCCTCACAAGCATTGCAAACAATACAACCTGGCTCAATCCAGACCTTGGCGACGGTAAAGGTAGGCAGTGCAGCTGCAGGAGCACCAGCAGGGCCAGCGGCAGAGGCTCCAGCGAACTCACCTGCAAACATTGGGTTAGTGGCCATCTTCAACATAGGTCCCTTACCAGGAACGGTATCAGCAATAAAGCTTCTAATAGGTACATCAATCGGTGGCTTAGAAACTGACTTCACATCTAGCTTATGACGTTTAATGAATGAAGGAACTGATTCTGAAGATTTCATCACAAGGCTTCTAAATTTTGGTCCACTCATATCAAACTGAAACACCACTCCATCACGAGTTGAACTGAGTTCTACCTGCACAGAAGACTTATCAAAACCTTTCGCACCTAGGAGACCGAGAAGACCTGGTCCCATATCAACTTCTAGCGCAAAGCTCGAGCGCTGAGTCTCAAGCTTCTGCATGACTTCAGCCTGAGTCGGACTGCCAAATGGATTAAAAAGGCGCAAGCGGAGTGTATCAATCGCTGCCGGCTCTTTGGCACTATTCCACTTGAAACCAATGGCAAAGTGATTGCCCGGTTTTTGCGTTCTAAGAATTGTTAGTTTCGGTTTCCCAAAAAGAGTTTCAAAGGTTCCAAAAAGCATACTGATGGCTGCCAACCCTAGAACCAAGTTGAGAACAGCAAATAAGGCGATACCCATGGCCATAAGACTAGTAGTCACATTAATCTCCTGAAATAAGCTTCCATTCTATCATAGCCTAAAGATGACTAAAAATGAAAGCTAAGTCCGTGAGTTTTATTGGCCGACTAACGCGAATCTAAGTACAATCCCAGCCTATGATGAAGCAGGTTTTAAGAGTTTTGGGTCTTATCTGGGTGGCCATATCCGCTCCTCTAGTCTTTTTATTGTTAGTTCTTCCCGTTTCTATTATTGCAGCCCCCTTTTCTTTGGTTCCGCGCGTCCGTATTGTCAAAAATGCTTGGCAAGCCTTTGGGTATTTTACGATTAAATATGGGACTCTTGCCACGATGCACATAGAGGACAAAAGACCTCCGGAGCTAAAAACTTATCCTTTCAGAGGTCTGTATATCGCTAATCATCAAAGCTATATGGATATCCCGCTCATACTGTCTCAGTACCAAGTCCCGCCCATCATGAAAAAAGAAGTTTTATACCTTCCGGTTCTGGGTTTTCTGGCATGGGTGGCGGGAGCTCTGGTCGTGAGTCGAAGTAAAAGAGATTCCAGGAAAAAAGTTTTCGTGAAGGCCCGTGAGCGCTTAGTGACACAAAACTATGGTCTCCAATATTACCCTGAAGGGACTCGCTCAAGAGATGGAAAACCTAAAGACTTTGCTGATCTGAAAGTCACTCTTATGCATCTGGCCTATGAAGAAAATATTCCTGTCATTCCTGTGAGCATGTACGGCACAAGTCACATCTTAAAGCATGGTGAGTTCATACACTTCGGCAAAAAAGTTGGAATCATCACTCATGCTCCGATTGAGCCAAAGAACTTTTCGACGGCGAATGAATTCGCACGAGCCGCTTGGGAAGTCGTTAAGCAAGGCCATTCTGAGCTTGCTTTAAAGCTTGAAAATTAATAATCGTTTTCCATTCGTCATTTCGCTTTTGCACCAAGCCCCAATTTTCCCCTTCACTCATCATCCACGCATACTCACCAGAGAAATCTGCCTGAGAAAGTCGTGAAGAGAGACCATTGAGAAACGCACGCTTTCTTGCATCCGGAAGCTCTAAACGAGGAAATTTTATGACGTCTTCCGGCTTTAGTGCCAAAGAAGAAAAATCAGTTGTGAGTGCCTTCGGGCGAATCGCCTGGTTCATTTTAAGATCGCCTATTTTTTCTCTCACCAAAGCACTTAATCTCCCAATGGTTCCAAGTTCACGGGCCATATCTTCAAAGAGTGTGCGGATATAGGTTCCAGAGCTCACTGTGGTTCTAAAGCTGAGAAAGGGATACTGGTATTTAACAACTTCAAATGAATAAATAGACCGCTTCACCGGTTCTTTTTTGATCTCAACTCCTTGTCTTGCCCACTCATGAAGCGGCTTACCTTCAAATTTTGTAGCAGAGAAAGCAGGTGGAGCTTGCCAGTAGTCTCCGTGAAAAATGGCCAAACGTTCTTTGATGAATGCGAGATCAAATTGAGAAATAACTTGCTGGGAATAGGGTGAAAAGTCAGTTTGTTTAATCTCGCCTTGCCAGTCAGCGGTGTTTGTCTGGATGCCAAGTCTTCCGACACCCAAATACGTCTTAGGCAAGTGAGCGTGGACGAAATCGTTCAGCCGGGCCGCCCCACCGACTCCTACGAGAAGCACACCACTCGCGAAGGGATCAAGTGTTCCAAAGTGGCCAAGGCGATGTGGATCTTCTGGGAAATGACGCTTAAAGAGTCTTACAAGATCAAAAGATCCCATCCTTGCAGGCTTATAAAGATTAAAAATAAGAGGAGGACTACTTTTTGTCCTCACCCTCGGCCTTCAGAAGATTGGCAATTTTTTGCTCATCTTCAAACTGTGAGTCGTAGACGAAATGAAAGTCAGGCACGTGCCTGACTTCTAATCTGGAGGCTAGAAGAGTACGGAGACGACCTTTAATAGCAGCGATCGCTTCTGCACAATCACCACGTTTTTGTGAATCAAAAGTATCCCACCAAACTTTTGCATTCGCGTAATCATCAGAGAGCTCTACTCGCGTGACAGTGACAAAGGTCAAGCGAGTGTCAGAAAAATCACGACGAAGAGCTGTATTGATCGCATTGCGAACCAGCTCTTCGTACTTAGGCTTCGAACTAACTTTAGATCTTCCGCTCAAGGTCTTTCCTTAAAGAGTCACTGAGGACTCAAGAGTACGTTTGCGTGTTTCAAGGATATAAGCTTCAACCACGTCATCTTTTCTAACGTCGTTAAAATTCTCTAAACCGAGACCACACTCATAGCCGTTTTTAACTTCTTTCACTTCGTCTTTGAAGCGCTTGAGAGTTGAAAGTTTTCCGTCATACACGATCTTGCCATCACGAAGAAGACGGATGCTACAGCCACGTTCGATTTTTCCATCAATCACACCGGCACCAGCAACCATTCCCACTTTTGGAATATTGAAGGTATCACGAACCTGTGCTCTACCAATGTAAACTTCAAACTTCTCAGGGGTGAGCATACCTTCAAGAGCGAGTGTTAGATCATTAATGAGTTCATAAATGATGGAATAGGTCTTGATATCAACACCCTTCTCCTCAGCGATACGACGAGCAGAAGTTACAGGACGCATATTGAAACCAATAATGTATCCCTTCATTGAACTAGCAAGAAGTACGTCGTTATCTGTGATTGCTCCTACGCCACCACTGATAACTTCGGTTGCCACTTCTGCATTTCCAATCTTCTCAACAGCGTTTTTAATCGCTTCGAAACTTCCTTGAACATCAGCACGAACGATGAGTTTGAGAACTTTCTTCTCGCCTTCTGGGCTTGACTTAGACTCGGCAAAGAAGTCTTCCAATGAAGCAGTCTTAACTTCTTTCGTCTGGGCGAGGAGTTTTCTTTCATTGATACGATTGTCAGCGATCTTCTTCGCTTCGCGCTCATTCTTAACCACGTTAACGATATCACCTGGCTGAGGGACCGTTTCAAGGCCAAGAATTTGAACAGGTGTTGAGGGTCCTGCCAGATCGATATTCTTACCTTGGAAATCTGTAAGGGTTCTTGCGCGCCCGGCAGTTTCACCCACCACAAGGGAGTCACCTTTATTCAGTGTACCTTTTTGAACAAGGATAGTCGCAACCGGACCTCTTCCAACTTCAACTTTTGATTCAATAACAACACCTTCTGCAGGTCCTACATTATCAGAACGAAGCTCCATCACCTCAGCTTGCAGCTGAATGTTTTCAAGAAGATCATCGATACCTAGACCAGTGTGAGCAGAGACAGGTACATAAATAGTCTCACCACCCCACTCTTCAGGTGTTAGGCCGTACTCCATCAGTCCTTGTTTAACTTTATCTGGATTAGCGCCAGGCTTATCCATTTTATTGATCGCAATGATCATCGGCTTTTGAGCATTTTGACAGAATTTGATCGATTCAACTGTTTGAGGCATGACTCCGTCATCTGCTGCCACAACAAGAACAACAATATCTGTCACATCCGCACCACGCTGGCGCATATTAGCGAAAGCTGCGTGACCAGGAGTATCGAGGAAGGTCAGTGTCGCATCTTTCACTTTAACTTGGTAAGCACCGATGTGCTGAGTAATCCCCCCGGCTTCGCCATCAGCCACTTTGGCCTTACGGATATGATCCAAGAGAGATGTTTTACCGTGGTCAACGTGACCCATAATGGTGATCACAGGGCTTCTCAAGGGAAGCTTCGTCACATCATCAACAACCACTTTACCAATGACTTTATCTTCATTGAAAGCAACGTTTTCCACACGATAATTGTAGAGAGCTGCAATCTCTTCAGCTAATTGAAAACCAATATAATCTTCAGAGTTGATGAGGAGATTAATGCTCAGAACTTTGTTGGCGAGAGACTCAAAACGCACTGAAAGTTTTTGTGCCAACTCTTCAGCCGTACAACCATCATGAACCGTAATAAAACGCTTAGAGTCTTTAACTTCTGTAATCCGAGTTTGTTGAGTTGATCCTGAGTACACTTTTTTCTTTTTAGCAGGAGTGTAGATAGTTCTACCCACAAGCGCCGAAGCAAACTTCAGCTCTTCATCCGCTCGGATAAGAGTCACGTCTTTAGCTTTAGCCGACGTTTTCTTTGCGACGAGAGAGGCGAGATCGCCCATTCTCTTCTTTGATTTATCATCATCGTCATCGCTCTCAAGATCCGTTCCAGCGGCTGGAGCCAGATTACTTCTGACCGCAGGAGTGGCTGAGTCTTTCTTTTCGGGAGTAAAAATTGGCGTGAAAGAATGCATTCTTTCTTCGAGATACTCTTTCTTCGCCCCAGGCTTGACGACTCCAGTGGCAGCCTCTTCACGACGAATTTCAGCCTCTTTTTGCGCAATCGCGGCGGCTTTTGCTGCAGCCACACGAGCGTCCTGATCAGCTTTCTTCTCATCTTCTTTTTGTTGCTTTGTTTTACGAATAACAACCAAGCCTCTAGGCTTATCGTCGATGTATTCTTTCTCTTTTACCGGTGGCTCCACTGTCTCGGGAGCAACGGCTTGAACTTGTGGCTCAGGAGTAGTCTCTTGAACAAGGGCTGCGGGAGCCTCTTCCACTGATTCCTCAGGAGCGTCAGCAGTTGATTCTTCTTCCGGCTGAGAATCCGATTTCGCAGAAACTTTTTTTACTACTTTTCTAACAACGGCTTTTTTCTTTGGAGCAGTCGCCTGCTTGGCAGCTCCAAACTCAGCAGTTGCTTTCGCAACTTCCTCGTCGGAGAGGGCCACCATGTGATTTCTAACATTCATCCCAATGGATTTTAGTTTTTCAACCAACTCAATAGCACCAATACCTAAATCACCTGCTAGTTCGTATACCTTTTTCGCCATTTGCTCTTATCTCCAGTTACCCAACATTCATCTAAAATCTTCAATAATAAAATTACTTAAGTTTAAATGCCGCGAGCTCCTCACGAAGGCGACGCTCAGCATCGCTAAATTTATTATCTCCGCCACCTGTCTTCTCTGAACCAGCAGCTTTTTCTCTTTTCACCATTGAATTCTGCTGAGGAACCGCACTGGCTGAAACGATCTCGCCTTCCATCACAATATCAGACTTGATGTCTGGATTATTGAGGGCAGCTGCAGCCTGGGCCACGAGCTCTTTCGCATCCACAGAGGTCTTCCCTGTGAGGCGGGCAATCAAATCAGGCTCTGAAGCCGAAAGATCGATAATGTTCATAATACCATTCTGAACCAAAACCTGTGCTGTGGGCTCATTGAGTCCAGCCAACTGCATGAGGTTTTCAACCGCAAGCTTCACGCGCTCTTGGAGTTTTGATTTTGAGATAATATTAATCTTCCATCCAGTTAACATGGCCGCCAGACGTACGTTTTGACCTCTGCGACCAATGGCCAAGCTCAATTGATCATCTTCCACGATCACATCTAAAGTGTGGTCTGGGTTATTGATGTTAATGGATTGAATTTCAGCTGGACGAAGAGATTCGCGAGCAAAAGATTCCACGTCTTCAGAGAAACGAACGATATCAATTTTTTCACCCTGTAGCTCATTCACAACGTTTTGGACGCGCGAGCCTTTCATACCCACACACGCTCCAACCGGATCAATGTCGCGGTCAACGGTGTAAACAGCCACCTTCGCACGGTAGCCCGGTTCACGAGCAGCTGCTTTAATTTCAATAGTTCCATCGAGGATTTCCGGAACTTCGTTCTCGAAAACTTTCACAAGGAACATGGGAGATGTTCGGCTCAAACGGATCTCAGGGCCTCTTGAAGTCATAACCACTTCAGAGAGATAAGCCTGGATACGGTCACCCGGCTTAAAAGCTTCTCCGAAGATGATTTCTTTCTTAGGGAGGATGGCGTCGGCTTTACCAAGATCGACAATCACATTGCCTTTCTCAAAGCGACGAGCAATTCCTGTCACGAGCTCCCCTTCACGGTGCTTGAACTCAGCAAAAAGAATATCTCTTTCTGCATCACGAACTTTTTGGAAAATAATTTGCTTAGCCGTCTGAATATCGACGCGAGAAAAACCAGGATTATCAATCTTGATACCTAGCTGGTCACCAAGCTCGCACTCTTCGTCGAGTTTCTTGGCTTCTACATGCTCAATCTCAATGATCGAGTCACGGACTTTATCCACAACGTTTTTGTATTGGTAAATTTCAACTTCGCCGTCGCCTTCATTGTAGCGAGCTTCGTATTCACCTTGAATGCCAAATTTTTTACGAGCCGTAACCAAGAAGGCTTGCTCAATAGCTCCTACGATAATGTCTCTTTTGATGCCACGGTCTTTGCCAAGTTGCTCAATGACGCGTCCAAGTTCTGAGAAGTTCACGCCTATCTCCTTATCTTTTCGATTCTAGCCTTTGCTCTCTTAGAGCGCAGGGCCTTGTTGGTTTTTATTTGCATTACTTAATATTTGATCAAAATCAGGATCAACCTGGGCCTTTTTTATGGCACTCAAATCAATACTGACATTGAAGTCTTCAATCTTTAAAACAATGAGCTGTGGCTTTACTTCTAAAAGCTCACCTCTAAATTTCTTTGCCCCCAAAATCTTTTTTGGTAGTCCTGGATTGAGGGTTTCATCAAGCCCGCCCATGATGGTGACAGAATGAATTTCGCCGACACCCATCTGGAAATGCGCAAGACAATTAACGTTACGATACACACCTGGAGAACCCACTTCTAAAGTCACTTCTTCAGGCATCCATGTTTCAGATTCAAAAAATGGCGTCATCGCATGATCAACTTTAATGCAATCTTCAATGACTGCACTTTTGGTTTCTGGGTTCATGATATAGAGACGCAGTAGGTGCTGACCAGGAAGATACTCCAAGTCATAGAGTTCGAGCTCTTGTCCACGCACTACATCGAGGGCAAGCGTCCAAAACTTCTTCTCCAAACCTATACGTTCTTTTGTTATATCCATAAAAAAAAAGGGCGGAATCCGAAGATATCCACCCTTAAAAATAAAATCCTTAAATGGTAGGTAGCCTATATATCACGTTGGAATTGAGAAATCAAACAGATGCTAGAGATGAAGCTGCATCATGAGGGCCTGAGACCCATCGGTGTAATAGTTTTTGGCGACTCGCAGCAACTCAAATCCCATCTTCTTGTAGAATTGCTGGGCCCTCAAGTTTTTCTCAGACACTTCTAAATAGATGCGCGACAAACCTAGAGAGGAAAGACTGTTTTTCTGCATCGCAAAAAAAGAGGAGCTCACTACTCCCTGTTGAGTGGGAGCTACCACGATCTTTAATAAGTGCGCCAAGGATTCAGCTGGCGAGAGCTGATAAAGGGCAAAAGCCAGAATAGGCCCAGACTTTGCGATATAAAGAGCATAATTTTTCTCTTCAATACTCTTCCACTGTTTTTCACTCCAAGGATAAGTCATAAAGTTATGATCAAGGGCTATAACCTGACTTAGCTCTTTAAAACTCAGGATGGGGTCAATGCGTTCAAAATTCACCAAAAGTTCTCGTGGCTGATTTGCTTGTCCAAGGAATCTACAAATTGCAGCACAGACTCTACTCTCCGCTTACGCCAATCAGCATTAGTCTGTATGCCAGTGGGTGCATAACGAGATCTCAAATAGACCTCTAGGCGCAACCAACGTTCAAAACTTCGGCTGAGGGCTTCTTCGCGCCAATTCACTGCAGGGCAACCTGGGGCCTTGGAGACGGCCTTGATTAACGTCGAATCAAGACTCACTTCTTGAGTGTTAATGTAGTTAAGCAACTTAAAGAGTTGCCGAGTTGAGGCGAGAAAAATGATGAGATTATTTTCTTTATCAATAGGTTTTTTAATTGTTTTAAGCTGAGAAGCTGTTTCGGATAACTTTTTAAGGAAGGAATCCGAGATCCATTCCCTTAGAAGTGAATCGGGAAAACGACAAAATAAAGCCTTAAGGTCTTTGTGGGCTACTTCCAGATCATGGGCACCTACAACCATCGTCTCAATTCTGTAGATATAACGGTCTGAAGTAGTTGCAGAAAAAGCCTGCCCCATAAAGAGGCAGGCGATAATAAAAGTCTTAAACAGGCGAGCTGATTTCAATATTTCCGATTTTTTTCTCTTTAATGTAATCATTTTCGCGATGGAAACGTGCGTTCACACGAGGATTAAAGGTGTATCCATCTTTTCCGCGCAAGATGTATTGGCGCTTACCGTTCTTCGGCTCTATTAGCTTACGAAGACGAGACACGCTTGTATAGATCAGTTTGTCATGAATCAGAGGATTGTACTCATCTTTCCAGATCATCTTCGCGAGATCTTCTTTGTTGTAGTAGATTCCAGGAGTCTTCGCGAGGAGGAAGAGGATTTCAAGGAGCACAAAACGGTGCTTGAAATCAATCACTCCTAGGCTCTTTTCGTGAATGACGCGGTTGTGGCGGTCAAGGTAGAGATCCACGCTTGAGTCATTAACGTCTTCCACTTCAGACAGGATTAAATGCTTTAAGCGACGGAAGTTATCGTCATCAGTCGACTGGAGCGCAAGGTTGAATAGAAGAAGGGCCTTGGAGAACTCTCCCATCTTCTTCATCGCGATCCCTTTATTCAAGAGAACGTAGTTGTGCATGTTCCAACAGCGCTTAGCATGGAGGAGCTTCAGAGCTGTTTCATAGTGAGTCATCGCTTCAGCATGGTGACCGAGTTCGCGAAGGGTGTTCGCCCACTGAAGATGCATTGAACCTTTGAGGTAACCCTTCTTAAGGATATTAAGAAGCTCATTGAGTTGCTCAAGGTTAGCCAAAGAATCTTGGAACTGACCCATGTTGTAAGTGTTGGTTGCTAGAGCATAGAGTGATTTCGCCATGAGTTCTGGCTCATTCTCCATCTGAGCTTTTCTATAAGCTTGTTGGAAATTTTTATGAGACTCAGCAAAGTCACCTTTGTAGGTCGACACAACTCCTAAGCAGTAAAAATACTCTGAATTAAGACTTGGGAGTTCAGAAACCATTTGAGAAAGAAGATCGGAGGAGAGGTTAATGTACTTCTCTGCTTCTGACTCATTAAGTCCCTCTGAGTAAATACGAATCAAAAATCCATAGATTTTAAAAACCGCAAAAGCATCCTGCGGGAGCTCAGTTCGTGAAAGCGAGCTAAGGAAGTACTCTTCTGCTTTTTCAAAGTCAGCTTTGTCGTAGAAGACTTTAGCCAAGCGGTAATATCCTTGACCTTGTAGACGAGATGAATCGGCTGGAAGATGGGCCAGAAAGCTATCATCTTTTTTTAGATCAAGTAGTGAGTGCGCCATTGATTGCTCAATTTGCGTCGTCTCTTGATTAGTACTCATGAATGACCTCCTAAAGTAAGATCTTCCAGACCTTACAATTTATGACCACACTTAAACCCCACTCGAAGCGAAAAATCAAGTGAGCCTTAAGAAACCTGTTAAATCTCACCTAAATACCTTAGAATTCGACAAGTTGCACAGTGTAAGAATGACCTTACTCAGAGTCTTGGGCGATCCTCGTTTAGGCTTTTCACACGCGGCATCTTACAGCTGTAAGTTCGGCTGGCGAAACTTTAAGATTCATCATCCTATCTCTTTGAAAAAACATCTTTTTCTATGTTAGAGTGGCTTGTTTTTCAAAGATAAAGGGAAGTTCCATGGCGAAATACGATCTCGATACCATCCGTCACTCCAGCGCTCACCTCATGGCCCAGGCCGTGATGGAGCTCTTTCCTACAGAAAGTGTGCAGCTGGGGATTGGACCTGTCATTGAACACGGCTTCTACTACGACATAGAAATGCAGACTAAATTGACTGAAGAACATTTGTCTCAAATTGAAGACAAAATGAAAGAACTCATCAAGTCTGATCTTCCGATCGTTCGCCATGAGGTTTCTCGTGAAGATGCCCTTAAACTGTTCGCTTCTCGAGGTCAGGCCCTTAAGCTTGAACTCATCCGCGATATCCCCGATGGCGAAGTCATTAGCTACTACACTCAAGGAGATCACTTCTTTGATCTGTGCACTGGACCTCACGTAGAGAAGACCTCTCATCTTCCACAGTTTTTTAAACTTCAACACACGGCTGGTGCCTATTGGCGAGGGGATCAAACTCGTCCCATGCTTCAGCGTATCTATGCTCTCTGCTTTAATTCAAAAGATGAGTTAAAAGCTCATTTGCGTTTTTTAGAAGAAGCCAAAAAGCGCGATCACAGAAAACTTGGAAAAGACCTAGGTCTTTTTATCTTTGATCCAGTCGCACCAGCTTCGCCTTTCTTCATGCCTAAAGGCGCTGCTGTTTATAACGGTCTGGTAGATTTTATTCGTCGCCTCTACATTGAGTATGGCTACCAAGAAGTCATCACTCCGCAAGTGCTTGACGTCGACCTGTGGCATACTTCAGGTCACTACGAAAAATACAAAGAGAACATGTACTTCACTCACATCGATGAGAGAGAGTTCGCCCTCAAGCCCATGAACTGCCCTTGTCACATGTTGATGTTCTCTCATCACCGTTACTCTTACCGTGATCTACCTTTACGATTTGCAGATTTTGGCAGACTTCATCGTTATGAAAAATCCGGCGTGGTGGCTGGACTCACACGCGTACGGACTTTCTGCCAAGATGATGCTCACATTTTCCTCGCTTCCCAGGACATCGAGAAAGAGGTCCTGAGCCTCATGGACATGTTCTTTACGTGCTACAAGCACTTTGGGTTTGAGAAAATTAAGATTGGCTTCTCGACACGTCCTGCTCAACGCGTGGGGAGCGACGAGACCTGGGATCAAGCGGAAGCTGCCCTGAAATCAGCGCTGGATGCTTCTGGACAAGAGTACTTTATCAATGAAGGTGATGGTGCTTTCTATGGTCCAAAGATTGATATCCAAATTGCCGATGCAATTGGTCGCTACCATCAGCTCGGTACCATTCAGCTCGACTTCCAGCTTCCTGATCGCTTTGATCTCAAGTTCACAAATCCTCAAGGTGAAATGGAGCGCCCAGTAGTTATCCATCGCGCGCTTCTTGGCTCTCTGGAAAGATTTGTCGGTGTGTACCTTGAGCACGTGGGAGGTGCCTTCCCCTTTTGGCTCGCCCCTGAGCAGGCGATCGTTATTCCCATTGGAGAAAATCACCTCGAAGCCGCTCGCAAACTGTCCCGTGACCTCATCATCAAGGGCTATCGCGTCCGCGTAGACGATAGGAACGAGAGCATGGGTAAAAAAACGCGTGAAGCTCAAACCAGCAAGACTCCTTTCATGCTGGTCCTCGGTGATAACGAGGTCAATGAAGGGACTGTTTCGGTCAGGAAATACGGAGAAATGAAGTCCGACGTCCTCGCGCGTACTGATCTTTTGGCGCTTTTTGATGGGCTATCCCTTGAGAGACTTCCTGAGAAGTTTCGTTAACACAGGTAAATTTAACCACTTAGAACTATTTTATCCCTACTCTTAGGAGTCGAGATAAAATGGTTCTATGTTGAGTGCCATCACCACACCTCTCGAACAACACCGCTTAGTCTTAAAACTTCGTCCTTTGCTGACTGGGCAGCTTTTTTTAGCCACCAAACTTGAGTCTCCTGTCTTTGTGTGGAGTGGTGGATTGTTTAATCCTGTTTTCCAGGCCGGAGATATTCCCAATCGAGAGAGAATTCGGCAATTGCTCACAGAGCAAGTAAAAGAAGTTTATCTCTACCCTGCTGACGCAAAAGCGATTACAGAACAGCTTGAACTTAGTCTGATCAAAGTCACCCGTTCCCTTTCTGTTGGTGATCCCAAAGAGAATGGCTCGCGTGCTTTAAAGCTTATGTCGCTCAACTTGGATTCGCTCTATAAAAATCCTCATGATGATCAACTCCTGATGAAGCAGTTTCAAAGTAGTCAGAATATGGCGAAGTTTTTAATGGAGAATAAAAAAATCATTCCACTCTTTTTTAAAGATATTGGAAAAGAAAAATTTCATTTCACAATACTCCAACCCATGATGAGTTCTATGCTCCTGTTGGGATTTCTACAATCGATACATTTATTTCACGAGCGTGAAATCGAAACACTCTTTCTCACGAGCCTCATGAAGGATGTGGGCCTAGGCCTTATCCCTGAAGACAAGTATGACATCAAAGGGCTCACTCACGATGAGCAAGTGCTCTTTGCTCATCACGCGCAGTTCTCCTACGATATTCTGGATGGACGAATTCCTCTCACGAAAAATCAACTCTCCATCATCAAGCACCACCATTTTCTAAACGATCGACTCAAGAGAATACTTAATAAGGAAAAACCACGCACAGGTGAAGACGGCATGATGTTTGGAGTGGAGAGCACGATGGTGGCCGTTGCTGATATCATCGTCGCCATGACCTCAAATCGCCCCTATCGGCAAGGTTTAAGTACCTATCAGTCGCTCGAGCTCATTCGGAAGATGATCGGCGACGAATACCCTCAGGAATTCAGAGCACTCGTCGTGTTTTTAAAGAACTTTCTCAAGTAACTGAAGGGAACGCTCAATTAACACTTTCTAACACCGTCATTTTTTTGAAATAACAGCTTTTCAATCCCTCTCACAATCAATCATCCTGAATGTATCCACGCCCATGGAATCCAAGGAGGGAAGAAATGGCTCAAGCTCAAAGCCCACTAACGGGAATTATTGAAGAAGACAAAGTTGTCATTGATTTTGGTGAATTTGAAGGCAAATCAGTACTAGAGATTGCTGATACCAAGCCTGATTATTATGAATTTCTTGTGAGTCAAAAGGACTCCGGAAACTTTTCAATCAGAAGAACTAAGGATAAAATTTACAGACTTTATATTCACCAAACTCACCTTAATTAATTGAAGTGAGTTTCTTTAGGAGAGGTGTCCCTTGAAAAATTTGATCTGGATTTTAGTGCTCTTTTCATCTGTGTCTTTTGCGCAGTTCAAGCATGAAAGCGACAAAGAGCTTGATGCGTTCTTCAAAGATTATCTTTTAAATCCTGATAAACAGAATGTTCCAAAGGGTCAAAAATATGGCCCATTCAAGCCAGGAATCTGGGAAGACATAAAAAAATCTCCAGCCAAGCGTCGTCAGTTTGCTGTGGGCATGGCTCGCATTTACCTAAATGATAATGTTGCTGCTCGCTATCCAGAGTTTGAGAAGAAGTTTGGCAAGATTGATGCTGAGAAAGACAAAAAGATCTGGGGCTATGTTCTTGAGTCTGTTTATGCCGAAAAAGATGATGTAATTACCAAAATGGTTGAAGACAAAGCTTTTCGCAATGAAACTTACAAGAAAAAGCTAGATCTCGTCTTGAATTTAAAGTCTCTCTAAATTAGTTTTTCTTTGATGATCTTTGAAATATGCGAGCGAATATTCTCTCTCGCATATTTCAAAAGCCTCTGATCTATATCTGAATAAAGTATCTTTAAAATCTCATCCTCAAGTTTATTCTCTTTTAAGAGATCGACTATTTGCATCTCCCGCATTTTCCTGTGGGTCAGTGTGCGCTCTAAGATATTCACCCCACCCAGTGCAATTCCATGAGAAGGAAATACTGCGCGCGGAGACAGTGCGATCACTTTTTCGAGTGTTCTCATGTACTCCTGCATATCACCCTCAGCACCACCGATGACAACAGTCCCAACACCTTGAAACAGATCCCCTGCGATGAACCATGACCGACTCTCTGGCATCAGGGCCACTTGACCCCTGTCGTGCCCAGGAACTTCAACCACCCTCACATTCTGACCTAACCATTGAGTCACCACTTGTCCCTCAGCGAGATGCCTAAGACTGATACCTGAAAAATAATCAGATCTATAACTCTCAATCCGTTGATGTGAATCAAGACTTATATAAATCTCAAGGTTCAGTTGACGAGCAATGTCTGGAGCAAACTGATGATGATCGGAATGGTGATGGGTCAGCAAAATGGCTTTAAGCCTTTCATCCTTAATTGAATTGAGAAGTTTAATCATCTCAAGCTCATCTCGAGGAGAGGGATCCACCAGTATGTCACCTATCACAAAAGCATTTGTACGATTGGCCGGCGGCAGAGTATTAGATAAGGGCATGTACTGTTTTACGCCGCAGACTGTTTCAATCATAGGAACAACTGAATTGGCGTCGTAGTCCAGATCCAGTGATTCTTCGGAGCAAAAAATATTATTTTTTAAGAGTTTTACAACCTTCAAGACTGGCGGAACCACCAGCATCTGTCCTGATTGATATTTTTCAATAAAGGATTGCGGAGTCATCCACTGAGCTATTTCCGCTTCATTCGAATCAACCGTGAAGGATGGCTTATCACTCAGATGAATAGAAAAAAAATATGTTCTAAAGCGATAAGGGTTGAAATCTGGAGTGAGTGCCACCCCTATTGATTGAATCGCCGTCACGGAACCTTGATTCATTAAATCAAAGAGATCCACTCCCAGCTCTTCTCGTGCCTCACGTCGGATGGCGCCCCAAAGCCGAGCAGGAAGACCTGCAATCAGTGGATGCGTGTCCCTTGAGGTGGAGTCGATGTCATCCACTTTTCCTCCCGGAAAAGCCCAGTAACCAGGAAAAGCTCGGAGATAATTCTGTCGTTTTATAGGAAAGATTTCTCCCCCACAAACAAGCACAATGGAGACAGCATCAAGAATACTAGACATTGAGGGAGTTCGCCTTTTGATATCTCACTTCACGATAGCCTTTTACATTATCAAGCTGCTGGAGGTAGCTGTAACGTTTTTTAGGCTCAACGGTTGCGACTGCTAAAAGTTTCGCTCGAAGAGAGAGGGCGATCTCTTTCTCTTGGCGATGCCAAGCAGGCATGAGTGTTCTCAAGAAACGAGCATGGCGCATAATCTTCAACATCCAAGGCTTAGGACTAAAATCAAATTCTATTTTCTTTCCAAGAAACTCAAAAGCTGGGCGGTTGATATGAATAACCTGATACTTCGTCCCAAGATTCTTATAACGGGCCTGATCCTGAGAAGTTTTGAGCGGAGAAATCATGAGGTGAGAAACAAAGACCTCATCCTTAATCCAGTATGTCTTCGCCAGTAATCTTAGAGCAATTTGGGTCTCTTCAATGGAGAGATTAATTTTTCTCAGCTCCCGCGCGTCTATCAAAAACTGGGGTATGAATCGACCATGATCATAAACAATTAAATCGTGAATATACTGCGCGATATACTGATCATTAATCTCTGGGAATAGCCCTTCAAGATCACGGCGTGAGTGATTAAAGGTACTCACAAGGGCCTCTTTATTTTGCCATGGAAGAGCGGTCATTCTGACGGATGATTGTATGAGAGGGATAAGGTTGGGAGTTTCTGACTTATACTCAAATGTTCCTATCATCCAGCTCCGGCCAATCTCAAAAGCCTTTTGATTATTTTCAAACTCTGCTTTAGGTACGGCAGCCTGAAGTGCCCTGTGCATATCATTCAAACTAAATGGCACTAAACCTCGTTGAAACATGACTCCTAAGATAATCGCTGAACTATAAACAGACTTTTGAAAATAGTTATAAGATATTTCTTTGAATGGGCCAATGATCACACGTTCACCTAAAACGGAAACAAGCTCTGCGCGTAAGTCTTCCGCCTTAAGAGGACTCGCTTCAACACCACGATCTAACATGATGGAAAGCGGAACTTGAAAGTCTTGATCAACGATTAAAATCCCTCTACTTGATAAGTAACCCAACGCCCTCGCTCCCTCGAGCAGATCCGGTGAGACAACAACATTTGCACTAGCCATTGGGACAAGTTGAGGCTGAGAAAATCCTTTCCTAAATAGGCTTAAATGACTGGTCACAGAACCATTACGTTGCGCCAGGCCCTTTTGGTCCACAAATTTAAAATCCAGATCTCCTCTCTCACCCATGGTTTGGGCGGCTTCCGCAATCACACGTGAGACCGTTGTGACACCGGATCCACCAACACCAATAACAATTCCTCTCCAGTCTTCTCCCTGAGCTATTTGTTCAAAGTTTACTGAGTTGACTGGAAGGTCCAGTGACTGTGGGCCTGCTGCTTTTGCATGCTCTTGGTAGTTGGTAGGATGATAGTCAGAAACTTGGACCAGCTCAAAACTCGGACACGCTTTAAGCTTGGTACAGTATGAGTCAGAAACGCAGATCTGCGGATCAATAGTTACTTTAGTTCCATACGCATCAAAGGTCTGAGAGAGTCCGGGACAGCCTGTCATGTCGACACAGACACGACAATCTTCACAGGCAAGAGTATTAATCTGATAGAACTCGCGAGTTTTCTGGACACCGTTTTTAAAAAGAGTACGCTCCTCTCGTTTTTTTCTTCCATGGAAAGTAAGTCCACATTCTTTGTCTGAAACAATAACCTTCACTCCTGGCTTTTGCACAAATTCTGTCAGGAGATTTTTATAAAAATATCGATCCGAGGGATTAATTTGAATCGCTTCATCCACATTTAAGGATTTCGCCACTTGCAACATACTCTGTCGCGGTCGAGTTATCCCCTCCACTGAAACTCCTGATACAGGTGTAACCTGATGACCAGTCATTGCAGTGTTATCATTATCGAGCAAAATATAAGTAATATTATGCCCCATCTGGACCGAGTTAGAAATCGCAGTCATTCCCGAGTGAAAAAAAGTAGAATCTCCCATGAGTACAACGGAAGGATTCGTCGTAAATAAATCTGTCCCTGCTCCCAAGGCACCACCTTGCCCCATGGCCGATAAATCATGCATTTCCTTGAATGGCTCAAGAAAAGACAGCGAATAACACCCCACATCTCCATGGGAGATTAATTTAATCTTTTTTTGGGCGAGATCACTTCTAATCTCTTTCATGATTGAGAGAGTCTCGCGGTGAGGGCATCCCGGACAAAAAGTAGGAAGTCGATGCGGAACGGTCAAATTTATTTTAAGTGGTACAAAGGTCTGAATTCTCTCTACATTGAGAGTCCACTGCGAAAGTACCTCGCGAAGTCCCTTACGCACATGTTCGGAGTTGAGACCTCCGAAAGCTGGAAACCCCTCGATAGTGCCAAACTTCTTTCCCCAAACTTCTGTCTCAATTTTCTCTTCCATGCACAGAGATTTTATCTCTGCTTCAAGAAATCCTCTCTTCTCTTCAACGACAAGAATGTGTGAATGGGATTTCAAAAACGGAATAATCTGATCTGAATTGAGAGCATAAGATCCGGCGGCTTTATATAAATGAACCTCAGACAGTAAATTTGCTTCCTCAAGGACTTGTTTCAATGTCTCGAATACTGCGCCCACACTGATGATCCCTATTTGAGACTGAGCATTACCAAATGTTCTATCCAGCCTCGCCTTTTTTAAAGCAGCCAGGTATTGAGGAAATCTCTCCTGAAGCATGCGGATGTCTGCCCCCAAGGAGTTTGGGGGAACCATCACATTTTCTGATAAATTAAATAGCTGAGGATCCAGTTCAATTTTATGGGAATCAATTTTTTTCTCGGGCGCAATCGCAACTCGCCCTCCCCCTTCTGCCATGGAAGTTGTTAACAGCACCCCCACGTACACACTCGAGTCCTGAGACAACTCTAAGGCGACCTTCATCCAATCTTTAAGTTCCTGTGGCGTAGAAGGTTCTAGGAATGGGATATGGAGATGTTTAAATAAATAACGTGAATCTGCGGGAGTGGATGTTGAGATGGACCATGGATCATCACCCACAGCAATTACAACACCCGATTTTTTGCCCTCAGAGTTCAGTTGACCAGGATTGGCAAAATTACCTACGGAGAGAGCATCACTGGCCACATGAAGTCCCATGGACTTCATCCCTACGAGGACATTTTGACCTGCCATTTTAGCGCCACTTGCCATGGCTGCCGCATTGGCCTCTGAATTAGCAATAACAACTCTAATTCCTTTTTGTTTTAACTCATCTTGTCGCTCATACAAAATATTAAAAAAATCGGCTAAGGGAGAGCCTGGGTATCCTGTATAGAGGTGAAAGCCAGCTTCAAGACCACCTTGGATGAGTAGCTCATTGCCATTGAGTATTTGAACAGACATAGGTGCTCCTTATTGACTCATCATAGCTTTTCTAACGCTTCTATTCAATCGACATGCCTGCGACGATTAACAATAAAATGCCCAAGACACTATGCTTAATTTTTGACATTTTCACTGGCGGGGTGAATCATGGGCTCAGGAGAATATTTTATGCAAAACCCCGTTGGTCTCAAATCCATTGATCACTTAGAGTTTACTGTTGATTCACTCCAATCCCCTACGGTCAAACTCTTTCATAAGATGGGTTTTCAAGTCACAGCACTTGCCCCTCATAAAAAACTTTTCACCCAAGGACAAGCGCGCTTTCTCGTGACAGAAGAAGCTGGAACTTGTCACTCAAGAAACTACTTTAATAAACACGGTGAGGGCGTTTCAAAAATGTCCTTTCAAGTGGAGTCCGTTGAGAAAGCCCTTGAGCAGGTCTTAAAAAATGGTGCCAAATTAATCAATGATTTAAAAATTACAGAGACCCAAGAGGGTCTCGTCAAGACTGCCGCGATCCAGGGGTTCGGCGATGTGCTTAATGAGTTTGTGGAAAGACCAACTCAACTTTTCCGTGAGGGTTTTACTGCAACTGAGGACTCTCTGGCTCAACCACTTCAAACCAGAGTTTCGCGCATTGATCATCTCACCAACAATGTCCCTAAAGGTGAGATGGAGCATTGGGTTGAGTTCTACAAACGCACTTATGGCTTTATCGAAACACGCTACTTTGATATCAAGGGAAAAAAAACAGGACTTAACTCAAAAGTCGTCCAAATGGCTGACAATTCTATCATCATCCCAATCAATGAACCGGAAGTAGAGGGTGGAAAAAGCCAGATTCAAGAGTTCCTTGATCTCCACAAGGGGGCAGGAGTTCAACATATCGCTTTAATGACTCCTAATATTATTTCAACAGTCGGCGAGCTCAGAGAAAGACATCTCGAATTCTTGGATGTCCCAAAAACTTACTACGAACTCATTCCCTCAAGACCTTTCAAAGTGACTGAAGACATCGAAGTGCTTGAGAAGCTAAGACTTTTGGCTGATGGAGATGAGAAAGGTTACCTCTTACAAATCTTCTCCCAAACCTGTATCGGCCCTCTCTTCTTTGAATATATTCAGCGAAAAAATCATTGGGGATTTGGCGAAGGAAATTTCCAAGCGCTTTTTGATGCCATTGAGAGAGATCAAGAGAAACGTGGCTATATTTAGGAGAAAGCGATGTTTGAATTTATAAAATATTCAGTATCTCAGCAAACGGCAACCATTACCATCAATCGTCCGGATGTTTACAATGCCCTCAATACAAAGAGCAAAAGTGAAATCATCGACGCCCTTAAGCTTGCGAATGCCGACGCACAAGTCCGCTCAATCATACTCACTGCAGAAGGAAAAGCATTCTGCTCTGGCCAAGACCTCAATGATCGAGCCGTTGATGCAAGAAAAGGACCGGTAGATATTGGTCACACACTTGAGACAGAATGGAACCCTTTAATCAATAGCATCCGAAGCTCTCGTAAAATTGTGATAGCAGCTATCAATGGAGTGGCAGCGGGGGCGGGTCTATCTATCGTTTTGGCCTGTGACTTTAAAGTGGCACTTCCAAAAGTCAGATTTATCTCAGGGTTTACTCAGATCGGTCTTTGTCCAGATGCAGGCCTCTCCTTTCAACTCGTCCAAACAATGGGCTACACTCAAGCGCTCTCTTACGCCCTTTTAGGGCAACCCATGCTAAGTGAAGAAATGCTTTCTCGTGGTTTCATCAACAGCATTTCAGAAGATATTATGCAGGAAGCTCAGCTCATGGCTGGGAAAATTAATCTCTTGGCTCCTCTTTCAGTAGAGCATGTGAAAAGAAACTTTCAACAAGCACAAGAATCTCCTTTCTCTGAGGTCCTTGAGATTGAAAAAAAGTCTCAACAATTCCTTGGTTTCTCTCAGGATTACCGTGAAGGCGTAACTGCCTTTCTAGAGAAGAGATCTCCTCAATTCAAAGGACAATAATGAGCATTGAGGTCAAGAGCGTGGTCATCATCGGAGCCGGAACCATGGGAGCCAGCATCGCTCAATGGTTTGCAGGGCATGAAGTGAAAACGATTATCTGTGATATCCACTATCCACAAGCTGAAGAAGCGAAGAAAAAAATCCTTGAAGGAATAGACAAGTTGGTTGAGAAAGGAAAACTTAGCTCTCCAAAAGCTGAGAAGGTCAAGAGTCTTATTCATATCTCAAAGATCACTGAATTACCTCATTCCGCGACATTGGTGATTGAAGCTATTGTAGAAAACCTTACCATCAAAAAGAATCTTTTTGAAAAGCTGCAGCACCATTTTGATGCTCACACCATTCTTGCCAGCAACACTTCGAGCTTTCCGATTACTGAGCTTGCTTCTGCTCTTGAAGAGAGTAGACGATCACAATTTATTGGCCTGCATTTTTTTAATCCTGCCACTGTGATGAAGCTTGTAGAAATCATTAAAGGCATAGAAACTGATGCCCACCTCGCTCAGTCGCTCTATGATTGGTTTCAAAAACGTGGAAAAGAGCCAGCTCTATGCACTGATTCCCCAGGCTTTATTGTGAACAGAGTGGCCAGGAGTTTTTACGGTGAAGCCCTTCGTATTGCCCAGATTGAGTCTCGCGAGGTCATTCAGGAAATTGATCACGTCATGCGCGAAGTCGGCCAGTTTAAAATGGGTCCATTTGAACTAATGGACCTTATTGGCATTGATACAAATTACTCTGTCACTTGTTCTGTCTGGGAGTCATTTCATAAAAATCCCCGATTTGAGCCCCATCCTCTCCAGAAGAAACTTGTTGTGGAGAAACGTTTCGGCCGCAAAACGAAGAAAGGATTCTATGACTACCCCTAACTTTATTTTCGAAACGAAACTAGAATCGAAACAAGAAAAGATTCAATTCCTCAAAGATCATGCTCAAGAGCTTGTCATCATGGACCTTACAGCTTTTGATAAAAGTGATTTTTTTCCCCACTACCCAAACCTGATCGCCGCAACCTCATTGCATTTGAATCAGACAAAAAAATGTGAAGTTTCAGTGAGGGATTATAAGACTGACGTCATGGCATTTTTAGAATCTAAAGATTTATCTCCAGTACTTGTAGCATCACTTGATGGATACTTCCATTTGCCACGAATTCTCTCAACCATTGTGAATGAGGCTTTCTTCTCACTTGAAGACCAGATTGCTTCAGCTGAAGATATTGATCGGGCCATGAAATATGGCGTCAACTATCCGGATGGTCCTTTCTCTTGGAGCCAAGGGAGAGAAAAATATATTGTTACACTTTTAGATAATCTTTTTGCGCAGACACAAAATGAGCGCTACAAGACCTCAAGCCTACTTCGACAAAAATCAATCAATTAAACTGAAGTCACAGCACTCTTGTTTGAAAATCGCAATTGCCTCATCTACCGTATCCACCAGATGGATGTAAGATAATTCTTCGGCACTCATAAGTCCCTTGGCTACAATCTGCTCACCCATCCAATCAATTAAACCCTGCCAATACTCTTTCCCACAAGCGACCAGTGGAAAACGCGGGGCTTTTTTTGTCATCATTAGATTAAGTGCTTCAAACAACTCATCCAAGGTTCCAGCCCCCCCAGGAAGCAACAGAAAACCTTGTGAGAAATGAATGAGTCCGGTTTTTCGATTAAAAAAATAACGAAACGTAATGACGTCGTGAATGTATGGGTTTGGCTTCTGCTCATGCGGTAAAACAATATTCATACCAACACTAACTCCGCCTGCTTCAAACGCCCCACGGTTGGCAGCTTCCATCATTCCAGGGCCACCTCCAGTGATCACACTAAATCCATTTTCAGCTAGCTTCTTTCCAGACTGAAATGCCATTTTATAGTATTCGCTATCAGTTTTTACGCGTGCCGAGCCAAATACAGTAATGGCGGGTTGAGAAATATGAATTTTTTGAAATCCTTGGAGAAAATCATTTTTTATTGATTCAGCCCAATGGAGAAGCTGAGATTCTGCCAATTTCATACTGTCCTTATCGGTTTTGTGTTAAGTGACTCTTTCTCTTACCCTCGCTATGATCTAGATTACCACGGAGTGAGGGGCATTATGCGTGAAATTAAACTTTTCATCAATAATCAATGGGTCGATTCTACCTCAGGTAAGAATATAAATAGTCTGAACCCTGCAGACAGTACTATCGTCGCCAGAGTTCATCTTCCTAGTGCAAAGGATATTGATACAGCTTTAGCGGCTGCACAAAATTGTCTTAACTCTTCAGCATGGCGGGCGACAACTCTTAGTCAAAGATCCCAGATCCTCGATGACATCGCAGAGAAAATAAAATTACGCAAAGATGAATTTATTGAAGCCGAAATAAATGACTCAGGTGCAGTCTTCAGAAAAGCAAAAACAGATATTCAAAACAGCATTAATCACTTAAAAGTTGTTTCCAAGCAAATGATGGAGTTGAATCTATTAGTTCACGATAAGAACTATTCACGGCCGAGTTTTTCTCGCAATGAAATTGCTCGGGTCCCCGTGGGTGTCTGCGCACAGATTATTCCATGGAACTTCCCACTTCTCATGGCTGCCTGGAAAATTGCTCCGGTCATTGCGACAGGCTGTACTACAGTTCTAAAACCAGCCCTCGAGTCTCCTCTCACGGCAAGTCTACTCGCCGACGTTATCTCAAAAAGTGCGCTCCCTCCTGGTGTCATTAATATGATTAACGGAGGTGCCGCCGAAGGCCAATATCTCGTTCGACATAAAATTGTGCGAAAGATTGCATTCACTGGTTCGACCCAAGTGGGAAAACAGATTATGCAACATGCGAGTGTTGATCTGAAAAGAGTTACGCTAGAGCTTGGTGGAAAAAGTGCGAATATCATCTTTGAGGATGCTGATTTTCAAAATGCTGTAGATGGAGCTCTTTATGGATTTCTCTTTCACAGCGGACAGGCCTGTACTTCTGGTTCACGTATCCTCGTCCAAAGAAGTATTTATGATCAATTCAAACAAGCACTTCTGGAAAAAATAAAAAAAGTGAAAATTGGCGCCCCCAAGGATCCTGAAACGGGTTTTGGTCCCGTCATTAACAAGAAACAAGGAGAGCAAATTCTTGCCTTCATTGACGAAGCAAAAACACAAGGGGCCACACTTCTGTGCGGTGGTCATCGCCTGAAGGGGCAAGGACTTGATTCGGGTTGGTTTATTGCACCCACCCTTTTAGAAGCCAACTCAAGTCATCGCATTTATCACGAAGAAGTCTTTGGTCCTGTGGCAACACTCACTCCCTTTGATACGGCAGAAGAAGCCATTGAATTGGCCAATCAAACCCATTACGGTCTTGCTGCTGGTGTCTGGTCTCAGAATAAAGATAAGGTGCGCGAGCTAGCAGACCGACTTGAAGCAGGCACGGTATGGATCAATGAATATCATCTTCTAAATAGTGGAATACCCTTTGGGGGCTTTAAGCAGTCAGGAATGGGAAGAGAATTTGGACTTGAGGGACTTGAATCTTATTTAGAAACAAAACATATCTGGACTTCTGATTGTGTAAAGAAACCTTGGTTTAATTCAATCTACTAGTAAATATCTAAAATCCGAGGAAGGGCGCTTAAGTAATTTAAAACGGGAGTGCCCGAGAATTTCTTTTTTAGCCCCTCAAAAACGACCTCCATTGAAAGATTGGAATCTTTTAACAATGAATACGCCATCTCTTCTGAGAGCATGTAGATATAAGCAAGAGCAGAAACATTGGCAGAGATGCGTTGTGGAATTTTCTCGCCATCAGGACATCCATGATGCTGAGCTACTAATAAAGAAATATCTTTAGCAATAAAGTTTACTTGAGAAATCATTTGAGATGATCTTTGAGCATGAGAAGAGACTAAAAGCTTCTCCTCGCCTTTTAGATCTTGAATCATTTCATAGGAGCGGTAATGAATATAATTTGGATTATTGAGTGACATATCCGCGAACAGTGCCACACCTGCAAGCCTTGCCGCCTGCTCGTCTTTACTAACCCAATCTGTACTAAGCACGTATTGACCACACAACAGAGTGGTAAGTCGGACAAGCTTAAAATGAAAATCAAGAGATGAATCCTGAGATAGTCTCAAGTACCAATCTTTTACTGGTGAATGCATACAGGTAAGACTACTCTTCGCAAGATTTGTCATCCACGTATCACACAGATCCACCACGGCAGATTTCACCCCGACCTTTTGAATCATATCTCCCAATGACTTAAAGATATTCTCACTGACCTGAACGTCATCAATCAAAATTGTCTTATGCTGAATCTCCTCTTTAATAAGAGCAATCACTTCTTTAGAGAATGACTTCAGCGAATCTTTCTCAATCCATAACTCCGAAATACCTCTCGCTTTAAATGCATCAAGATCTTCTTGAGTAATTTCATCATTTGCCAAAAATCGCTGCACAAAATGCGACTTACCATTTTTTTGCATTTTAATAAACACGTCTACGGGCAAGCGAGAAAAATGATTAAAGAGGTGAAGCGGCATTGAAGTATGATTTTCATAAAGTTCCAGAACTATTTTTTCTTTTATCGCATTATGGAGTTCTGCAACCTCTTGTGACTCAATATCCCAGACTATAAGCTTGTCCCCAATTGGCTTGAAATCTTCCAAAATTAAATCAGATACGATGAGATCAAACTTTGTTCCAAACTGAAGCATTTGCTGAAGCTGCTCTAAATCTTTCATCTCAATATGATTTATATTTTCATTAAGTGAAAGAGCATTCCTAAGGGAATGCTGGTGCACTTTAGATTTTACATATGTAATGACATGCTTCATAAAATATCACTTTAACATAAAAAAACCCGGCATTCGCCGGGTTTTCATAAAAACGTTGCAGTTTTATCTTAAAAACTAACCAATCAACTTCAAAGCGTTTTGGCCTGTCATATTAGCCTGTGCAAGAACCGAAGTACCTGCAGAACTCAAGATGCTGTTTTTTGCTTGCTGTGCAGTAGCGTCGGCATAGTCCACATCACGGATACGTGAGTTGGCTTGGCTTAAGTTTTCAACGTTCACTTGCAAGTTATTAGATGTTGAGATCAAACGGTTTTGGATCGCACCAAGGAAAGCTCTGTAACCAGATACTTTCTCAATCGCTTGGTCGACCGATTGGAGAGACGACTGTGAACCATCCTTGGTTGAGACGTCGAGCTCAGAAACGCCAAGGCTAGACATTCTAGCGTTGACCTGAGATGAGTCGTAACCAATACGGTCTTGGAAGCCATCATTATTCACACCGATCTGGAACTCAAACTTCTTGCCGTTACCATCAAGGAGCTTCTGGCCGTTGAACTCAGTCACCTGAGAAATACGATCCAGTTCCTGCTTCAGGTTTTGGTACTCCATGTTAGTCATGGCTCTCTCAGAGTCTCCAACAGTATCTGAAGATGTCTGGATGGCCAATTCACGCATACGAGTCAAGATAGAAGATGATTCATTTAAAGCACCTTCTGCTGTTTGGATCATCGAGATACCGTCGTTGGCGTTACGATCGGCTTGTTTCATTGAGCGAATATTTGCTTTCATTTTTTCTGAGATCGCAAGTCCAGCAGCATCGTCAGATGCTTTTGTGATGCGAGATCCAGAAGAGAGCTTGGCGAGGTTACCCTCTGTCTCTCTGGTGTTGGTGCTCAAGCTACGTTGAGCGGCCAGCGATGCTACGTTAGTATTAATACGAAAACCCATCAGAATCCTCCTTGGTTGATAGTCCCTCACCTGCATCCGTGGTGATTCTTTTTCCCAACCTTGAGAAAATGATGAGCATCCGTGCTCTGGTAGTCTGTTCCCTCTAATGAGGTGAACAACCATCTTTTCGGACTCCATAAAAAGAACTTAATAGGCCTTAAAATTATTTTTAAGTTTTCTGAATAAACCATTTCCATCAATGACTTACGAGTAGCCGCCTAAAACGCTCGGTAGGCAAGACACATTAAAATAGGTATCATGACACCATGAAAAGAAGTCTTAATCGTGTCATTTTAATTCAATCCAACGATGAACTCGCTCAGTACACGGCCGCCTTATTAGATAAAATTGGATTTCGTCATATTCATCGTGCGGCAAGCAAGACTGATGCAGAAAATCTCTTCACTAAATTCATGGAGAAAAACGAGCAGATTGATCTGGTTGTCGTTGATGATTCACTTGAAGAAGGAGCGCTCTCGCTAAGAACAAAGCTAAGAGACCTCAACACATTAGTTATCACCAAAGAATCGAATCCAAATAATTTAAATCTCTATGCACATTTTAATATGAAAAAAATTATCTTTCTTCCTTACGGAAGAAAGCAGATTGAAAAATCCATGTTGATGTCTCAATCTTAATTGAATTCTTTATAAGGTAAATTGTTTATCCCTGTCCAAACTTTCAGATCAAACTCAACATCATTTTCAAACTCAGTGATGCTCACATTATCCTGATAGGACACCACTCGGGCATAGGGCAGACTGGTCATCTCTTGGCCTTGTGCCAGATCAAGATTTACCATCTTAGTCCAAGTTCCAGTGTTGATAAATGCCGTGCCATCGTTAAAGAGCCTAAGAGTAGGATTATGGGTATGTCCCACAATAAGAAGTTTTGCCTGCGGTTTTTGAGTGAAAAAATCACGAGTCAAAGTCTCAAAATCTTGAAAGAGAGTGAGCTCTCGCAAAAGATCTTTCACCACGCGCTTCCAGCCAACTTTCAATTTAATGTAATACCAAAAACGAACCATGAAATAGTAATGAACGTTTGAGAGAATAAATCTTAAGGTAAAGAAGGTATCAAAGATCAAACCATGAATAATAAAATGTTTGATCGGCCTTACCGCATTGATATGTGGGCGCTCCTGCTTATAACGGTTTATCACATTAATGACATAATAAGAGCCCCAAGAAGGGATAAAATACTTACCGGAAGTTGGCGTCTCCACAATCGAGGCGTCTGGATCAAACTCATGGGCACGCTCATATTGGTGACCGTGTTGAATATAAACACCCGGTATTGGCACGTGGGTGTGCAGATCATTGCGAAGATTAATCCGTGTTTCTAGTTCTGGTCCGAAATAAGAAATGAACTCTTTTTTGAGTGACTCAAAGATTAGTTCTGCATCATGATTACCGATGATGTAGGTAATCGTTTTATTCGGCTTCATGAGAAACTGCTTGAGTGCCTGTAGGACAGGCCTGTGAGCTTTCATAATAATTTTTAGTTTTTCTAAAGCTGCTTTCTCACTCCAAAACTCATCATCAAAAAACTCTACGTAGGGGACCGCGAGGAAATCAAGAAAGTCACCATTGATGACGAGTTCAACATCTTTATCTTCATAGAGACCCGATGAGTGATAAACGAGAAAATCAATCAGTTCACGATCAAAGTGAAAGTCCTCAAGGAAATTCCGTCTTCCACGGATATTCTTCCCTGCACTCAAGTGCAAGTCCGAAATAACAAGAACCATTTTTTTCCAATTACTGGACAGGTGGGACTTCATAAGCTTTCTTACCCGCTTCTAATGCCAACTCTTGGAAGGCCGGTGACAGGATTTTAAAATAAACAAGATTTTTAGAACTATGTGAGAATTCGACACTTTTAGATGAATTGGCTTTGACTGAAACAAACTTAAGATCCTCGCCCTGAGAGTAGAATTTCGCCACAACATCACTGAGTGATTTATTCTCTACAATCACAGAATATATTTTGATGACTTTTGAGGGTGACTCAAGCTTTACGCTTCGATCATGGATCGTCACTCGGAAAGATTCGAGTGCTAAACTGGTCAATGGAGTTAGTAGTAAAGCTAATAAGAAAAATTTCAAACCATCAATCTCCATTCTGTCAGTTGCTTGATCTCATCTCTAATCCGCGCTGCCTCTTCAAAGTTGAGCTGGCTGGCAGCCTTTTTCATGTCTGATTTAAGTTCCTTAATTTTAGCATCAATTGATTCTGCCGAGAGGGGTTGATCACTCTTGCCTATCGGTTTGGCTAATTTTTTATCCGACTTCTTACTCGAGCGCAAAATATCAATCACACCCCCAGAAATCGATTTTATGACCGTTGTAGGGGTAATTCCCTGGGACTCATTCCACTTTTGCTGCTTCTCTCTTCGCTCAAGAGTGGTAGACATGGCTTCACGAATACTCTTTGTTTCTTTTCCGTACAGTATTACTCGGCCATTGCTGTTACGAGCTGCCCGCCCGATAGTCTGTACAAGAGAGCGAGTTGAGCGCAGAAAACCTTCCTTATCGGCATCCAGTATCCCCACAAGTGAGACTTCTGGCAGATCTAATCCTTCTCGCAAAAGATTAATTCCCACGAGAACATCATACTTACCTAATCGCAAATCTCTCAAAATCTCCATTCTCTCAATGGTATCAATATCTGAATGCAGATACTGAATTTTAAGACCTGCTCCTTTGTAAAATGTCGTAAGTTCTTCTGCTAGTTTTTTTGTCAGAGTCGTGACGAGAACCCTAAAGCCAAGCGCTATCACACGTTTAGCCTCTATTAAAAAATCATCCACCTGATTTTCAGAAGGTCTCAGTTCAACAATCGGATCAAGTAAACCTGTCGGTCTGATAATTTGTGAAACGTACTCACCATGACACTGTTCAAGTTCATAATTTGCAGGAGTAGCAGAAACATAAAGAACCTTATCTAAACGTTGCTCAAATTCCTCAAACTGCAAAGGCCTATTATCAAGGGCACTTGGAAGCCTAAATCCATAATCCACTAAGGTTTGCTTGCGACTGCGATCACCTCGATACATTCCCCCTACTTGAGAAACGGTGATATGGCTTTCATCTACCACTAATAAAAAATCTTTTTTTAAATAATCAATGAGGGTCGGAGGAGGATCTCCGGGTTGTGACCCCGTAAAATGACGTGAGTAGTTTTCAATTCCAGGACAAAAGCCCATCTCTTCTAGCATCTCGAGGTCTAAAAGCGTGCGTTGCTGGATTCTTTGGAGTTCAACCAGCTTGTTTTCTTTCTCGAATTGATTAAGCCGCTCCCTCAACTCGACCTTAATCGTTTCTAGAGCAGACTTAAGTCGTGACTCCCCTACCACGTAGTGACTTGAGGGATAGATGGTGACTGAGGGAAGAGCTTCTAGAACGCGGCCGCGCAGGGGATCTACCAATTGAATCCCATCAATTTCATTATCAAAGAACTCAAATCTTACCACTTGAGAATCTTCGTGGGCCGGGAACACTTCTACAATGTCGCCTCGAACCCTAAAGGTTCCTCGTTTAAAATCAATATCATTTCGCTGATACTGGATACTCACAAGAGAGCGAAGAAAATCATCCCTCTCAATCGTATCCCCCTGAAAGACTTTTAACTTTTGTGAACCATATTCTTCCGGTGAACCGATACCATAGATACATGATACCGACGCCACGACAATGACATCATCTCTTTCTAGCAGAGAGCGAGTGGCTGCATGGCGAAGCTTGTCAATTTCTTCATTGATTGCGGAGTCTTTCTCAATAAAGGTGTCAGTTCCGGGAACATAGGCTTCAGGTTGGTAATAATCATAATATGATACGAAGTACTCCACAGCATTGTGCGGAAAGAACTCTTTAAACTCTGCAAAGAGCTGAGCTGCGAGGGTTTTATTAGGTGCCAAAACCAACGTCTTTTTACCAAGCCTTTTAATGATATTTGCGACAGTAAAAGTCTTGCCGGAACCGGTTACACCGAGCAATGTCTGGCGGTCTTTTCCCTGCTCAAAGCCCTCGACGAGGCGCTGGATTGCCTCAGGCTGGTCGCCAGTCGGAGAAAACTTTGATTCGAGCTTCCATTTAGACATTTTGTGATCTCAATTCACTTGCCAATAAGCACCCGTCTATGCCATTTTTATCAAAACCTGTACTAGAGAGTCGCAAGCCATGAAAGGATATCAAACTATCCTCCATTTTAAGACCAAAAATTACTCCTCAGTATCCCTTTTTCATTTTCCTAATCTAGACATTTCGTATTCTGAATTCTGCTTACTCAAATTGAAGGAAAACTGTGATTCAACACTTCACTGGTCTGTCTGATCTCTCTGCTCAACAAATACATACCCTCATTGAGAGGGCCGTCGAATTTTCTTCCATTGACCGTCAAGATTTAAAAAAAGTTTTACCGAACAGCGTAATTGCCAATGTATTTTTTGAGCCAAGTACTCGCACGCGAATATCTTTTGAGATGGCAGCCAAGCTGCTTGGGTCTGAGGTTATTAACTTTGATCTCTCAAATTCAAGCGTAAAAAAGGGTGAAACTCTTTACGATACACTACGAACACTAGAAGCGATTGGCTGTGACGCCATCGTTCTTCGCCACTCGGATGATAGAATCTTTGAGACAATCAAAGAGAAATTCAGCATTCCCCTGATTAATGCTGGAGCTGGAAGGTTTGAGCACCCTAGCCAAGGCTTACTTGATCTCTACACACTTAAACATGAGTTTGGAAAACTAGAAGGACTCAACATCACTATTTTAGGAGATGTAAAACATTCGAGGGTCGCAGGCACAATGATCATTTGTGCGAAAAAACTAGGCCTCAATATCACGCTTTGTGCTCCAGAACACTTTATTCCCAGTCAATTGACTGAGAATTGCTATGTCTCATCGATAGAAAACTCTCTAACCAAAGCTGATGCGGTCATGTGCTTAAGAAACCAATTTGAGAGACATGAGCTGATTGACTTTGATTCCGCTGCATACCACAGAGAATGGGGTATGACCGTCGAACGAGCGAAACTTCTCCCCCCTCATGCAATTATTATGCACCCTGCGCCCATCAACAGAGGGATGGAGATTGCAGATGAACTCGTGGAGTCGACTCAGTCTCGTATTTTTCAACAAATGACAAACGGGGTCTATGCCCGAATGAGTATTTTAGAATGGATTTTAAAGGGAACAATATGAGGCTATGGCTCGAAGACGGTCACTTTTTTGAAGGGCAATCAGTAGGTGCACCATTTGATAAGATAACGGACATGGGAGAAGTTGTGTTTAACACTTCCATGACTGGATATCAGGAAATTATTTCTGATCCCTCCTACTGTGACCAGATTGTCGTGATGACCTATCCATTGATCGGACAGTACGGAGTGAACAAAGATGATTTTGAAAGCATGGTGCCTGCCCTCAAGGGACTCATCGTGCATGAGATCTGTGAGACACCTTCAAACTGGCGCTCAGAGTATTCCTTGAGTGATCTTTTAAAAGAATATGGGATTCCCGCCTTACAAGGGATCGATACCCGTGAGTTGACCAAGTACTTGCGCACAAAAGGCTCCATGAAAGCGGCTCTGGCACCAGATAATGTATCGAAAGAAGAAGTCATGGCTTATCTCAAGCAGCCCATGCGCAAAGATCAGATCAGTCGCGTTTCAACCAAACACTCCATCCATTTCCCCGGTGAAGGCAAGAGAGTGGTCTTGATGGATTTTGGTTACAAAAAAAATATTCTCCGAAACCTCCTGAAAAGAAATTGTGATGTGGTTGTGGTTCCATGGGATTCGGACGTTCAAAGCATCATGAAGTTTAAGCCAAGCGGCGTATTACTCTCAAATGGTCCGGGGGATCCAAAGGACGTCCCGACTGTCCTGCCGGTGATTCGTAAACTGCAAGAATTAACTCCACTCATGGCAATTTGCATGGGCCATCAACTCTTCGCACTCGCCAACGGCGCTGATACAGAAAAACTAAAATTTGGTCATAGAGGTGCGAATCATCCCGTGTTGGATTTGAAATCTGATCGTACATTTATGACGTCACAAAACCACAGTTATGCAGTAAGAAAAGATTCAATAGCAGCGACTCCTCTGGAACTGACTCAGATTAATCTTAACGATGAGTCGGTAGAAGGACTGGCCCATAAGGAGTTCCCCGCTTTTTCTGTTCAGTATCACCCGGAAGCTTATCCGGGTCCGGAAGATACTCAGTGGCTCTTTGATGCCTTTATGCAAAGTATGAAATAATAGGGAGTAGTCATGCCTCGTCACCAGCACCTCAAAAAAGTTCTCGTTATCGGTTCAGGCCCTATCGTCATCGGCCAAGCAGCTGAGTTTGATTACTCTGGAACTCAAGCCGTTCATTCTCTCAAAGAAGAAGGTGTTGAAGTTATTCTTGTGAACTCAAACCCTGCCACGATCATGACGGATGAAGAAACGGCAGATAAAGTTTTCATTGAACCACTGACCACAAGCTTCATTAGTCGAATTCTCCATCAAGAAAAACCAGATGGTGTTCTCGCCACTCTGGGAGGTCAAACGGCTCTCAATCTGGCCCTGAGCTTAAAAGAGTCAGGAGTGCTCGATCGTCTAGGAATTGAGCTCTTAGGATGTAATATGGAAACCATCCAAAAGGCTGAAGACAGAAAATTGTTTAAAGAGCTGATGCAAGAGATTGGCGAGCCGGTGCCTGAAAGCATCATCACAAAAACAGTAGAAGATGCTGTTGAGTTTTCAAAAAAGATCGGTTTTCCTTTAATTGTTCGCCCTGCTTATACTCTAGGGGGAACAGGAGGCGGCATCGTAAAGGATGAGGAAGAATTAAGAGTCATCACTTACAAAGGGCTACAGGCATCTCCTATTAATCAATGCTTAGTTGAAAGATCTATCGCAGGATTCAAAGAAATCGAGTACGAGGTCATTCGTGATGCAAAAGATAATTGTATCATTATCTGTAACATGGAAAACTTCGATCCCGTGGGAGTGCACACAGGAGACTCTATCGTCTTTGCTCCTAGTCAGACTCTCTCCGACCGTGACTATCAACTCCTTCGCTCTTCAGCTCTTAAAATAATTAGAGCACTCAATATCCAAGGTGGCTGTAACGTTCAGTATGCTCTTGATGCGCGCTCGAACCAGTACTATGTAATTGAAGTGAACCCTCGTGTGTCACGATCATCTGCTCTTGCCTCAAAGGCCACCGGCTATCCGATTGCAAAAATCGCTGCAAAAATCGCCATCGGAATGAGCCTAGATGAGATCATGAATCCAGTTACAAAGAAAACCTATGCCTGCTTTGAGCCGGCCCTTGATTATGTCGTCTGTAAGTTTCCACGCTGGCCTTTCGATAAATTTGTCACTGCCGACAGGAGACTCGGAACTCAAATGAAGGCTACTGGCGAGGTTATGGGAATCGCTCGTACACTTGAAGAGTCAATCCTTAAAAGCATTCGCTCACTTGAGATTGGCCTCAGCCACATTGAGCTTGAGCGTGCTGAAAAGATGGCACTCCCGGAATTGCTCGATCTCATGCAAAAGCCTGATGACGAGAGAATGTTTATCGTTGCAGCTGCGATAAGAAAGGGTGCGAGCCTTGATGAAATTGCTCAGCTGACAAATATTGATATGCTCTTTTTGCAAAAGATCCACAACATCATTGCCATGGAACATAAGCTCGCCATGGTTTCAAGCCCAGAAAAAGAACTCATCCATAAAGCGAAGAAGCTTGGCTTTTCGGATAAGAAACTCGCACAGATCTACAAACTTAAAGAATCAGAGATCCGCGCTCTCCGTAAGCAATGGAAGCTTAGTCCCGTTTTCAAAATGGTTGATACCTGTGCCGCTGAATTTGAAAGCACCACACCCTACTTCTACTCCACATGGGATCAGAGTAGCGACACACTCTCAGAAACCGGAAAACAAAAAGTGATTGTGCTGGGATCGGGACCTATTCGAATCGGACAAGGGATTGAGTTCGATTACGCAACCGTGCATGCAATCAAAGCCATTAGAGAAATGGGCCTTGAAGCGATTGTTATCAATAATAACCCAGAAACGGTGTCTACCGATTTTAATATTTCAGATCGTTTGTACTTTGAACCTCTTACTACTGAGGACGTACTAAACGTGATCGAACAAGAAAAGCCTATTGGTGTGATCGTTCAATTTGGAGGTCAGACCGCCATTAATTTAGCCGAGTCTCTCCATGCCAATGGAGTTAAGATTCTTGGGACAGATCTAGATGGGATTGACCGCTCTGAGAATCGTAAGCGTTTTGAGGAGCTTTTAAGAGAACTCAAAATTGCACAACCGCTTGGTTATTCTGTTTTCTCTTTCGCTGAGGCTCGGGAAAAGATTCAAGAGCTAGGTTTTCCGGTGGTCGTTCGTCCCTCTTATGTCATCGGTGGGCGTGCGATGGAAATCGTCTACGACGAAAAAGAGTTGGAGCACTATTTTAATACCGCCGTAAAAGTTTCCCCAGAACATCCTGTGTTGGTCGATCGCTATATGATTGGTCGAGAAATGGAGATTGATGCGATCTGTGATGGGAAAAACGTTTTTATCCCAGGGATCATGGAACATATAGAAAAAGCCGGAGTTCACTCTGGTGACTCCTTTGCGGTTTACCCACCACAAAATGTTGATATTGCCACTCAAAAGAAATTGATCAATTTTACAACACAAATTGCGCAGTCACTTAAAGTCGTGGGCCTTGTGAACGTGCAGTTTGTGATTCATAAAGGAGAAGTGTATGTGATCGAGGTGAATCCTCGCTCATCACGTACCGTCCCTTTCCTATCCAAAGTGACGAAGGTTCCAATGGCAAGAGTGGCCACCAAAGCCATCTTAGGAAAATCAATCATTGAGCAGGGTTATGTTCATGGACACAAGGAAGAATCAGATGAGATTGCCGTCAAGGCTCCGGTATTTTCTTTTGCAAAACTCACAGAAGTAGACACGGCCCTAGGCCCTGAAATGAAATCAACGGGCGAAGTGATGGGGCGAGACCTGGTGTTCGAGAAAGCTCTGCATAAAGCTTTTATTGCGGCCGGAATCAATGTTCCGCAAGCAGGCACAGTGCTGATCACTGTAGCCGACAAAGACAAGGAAGAATCGATCCCACTCATAAAACGTCTCAGTGCACTAGGTTTCAGTTTTATCGCTACCAAAGGCACCTGTGAACTCATGAAAGAGCATGGTGTTAATGTCAGTATGATTGCAAAAATTGATGAAGCTGAAAAAGATATCATCTGGCTCATTCGGACACAGGGCTGTGATCTCGTGATCAATACCCTTTCACGGGGCAAGAATGTTGAGTCCGATGGATTTAAGATGAGAAGAGCAGCGGCTGAAAAAGGCATCTGTTGCATGACCTCCCTTGATACTGTTGAGGCTTTGATTAAAACTCTTGAGCGCCAGTCCTTTGATTTGAGCCCACTATGAAGAAAAAAATTATCATTGCAGCAGATAAGACTGACTGGGAAAGTGTCCTGAGTCTGGGAGCTGCTTTGGATAATTCTGGCTGTGCCATTAAAGTAGGTATGGAACTTTTCTATGCCCATGGTGCAAAAGCTGTGGAATATTTCGCCACAAAAAATCTTCCTATTTTCCTGGATCTTAAGCTTCACGACATTCCGAATACTGTAGGAAAGGCCATAACCAATCTCTGCTCGCTTCCAGTCTTTATGCTCAACGTTCATGCCTCTGGTGGGCTTCAGATGATGCAAGCTGCTCATGAAGCGCGACTCAAGAGTAATCGCCTCGACCTTCTCTTGATTGCTGTGACTCAACTCACGAGTACCTCCGAATCAATGATGAACCACGAACTTCAAATTCCTGGAAAGCTTCAAAACTCTGTCTTGAATTTGGCAGGGCTCACACAACAAAGCGGTCTCGATGGTGTTGTGTGTTCTGCTCAAGAAGTGCGAATGATAAAAGATAAATTAGGATTAGGGTTTAAATGTATTACTCCCGGTATCAGAGCTGCTGGAAGTCAAACACATGATCAAGTGAGGACCATGACACCACATGAGGCACTCGCAGCTGGCTCGGATTATTTAGTGATCGGAAGAGCAGTCACTGACGCTCCTGACCCGAGACGAGCTTTGGAAGATTTTTTAAAATAAAGGTTAACTATGACGTTGATTGCCCAATCCTTGCTAGATGAGAAAGCTGTCTTCCTGCGACCCGAGGAACCCTTTACTTGGACCTCTGGGATTAAATCTCCCATCTATTGTGATAATCGCATGTTAATCTCAGCCCCAATGGCCCGCAGCTTAATCGTTGAGCAGTTTGTAGAACTCATCAAGAAACACCAGTTAAACCCAGAAGTTATTGCTGGCACTGCTACTGCAGGGATCCCCTGGGCTGCGTGGATTGCCGATCGCCTCGATCTTCCAATGGTCTACGTCCGGTCAGGTGCTAAAGACCATGGGCGCAAAAATCTGATTGAAGGAAAAATCATCCCAACCCAGCGAACACTCTTGATTGAAGACCTTATTTCAACTGGTAAGAGCTCTCTGGCAGCTGCACAGAATCTAGAAGATAATCACATGAAAGTCCTCGCAGTATTAGGTCTGTTTCACTACAATTTCCCTATGGCCCATCAAGCTTTTTCTTTGAGAGCTTTACCGGTCCACGCGCTGTGCACTCTGGATCAGCTTCTGGAGTTTGCCATGAGTGCAAAAAAAATAAGTGAAGAGCAACGTAAGGATATTTTATCATGGCGACAAAACACTCAGATTCCCTAAACTCTCCATCGCTGGCCTATGTAAATAGTGAATTGCATGTCGACGGGGTCTCACTTAAAAAATTAGCCAAAAAATTTCCTACTCCATTTTATGTCTACTCACAGACGACTCTCCTTTCAAACTTTCATGAGTTTCAAGGCGAAGCGGAACTTGCTGGCCTTCACAAGCCTCTTATTTGTTTTGCTTTAAAATCCAATCCGAACCGTGAACTGCTCAAAGTGTTAGCGAAAGAAGGATCTGGAGCGGACATTGTTTCGGGCGGTGAACTACTTCGTGCCAGAGAGGCGGGTATCCCAGCCTCCAAGATTGTATTCTCTGGTGTTGGTAAAACGGCTGAAGAGATACGCTTAGCACTCAGAGAAGAAATTTACAGTTTTAATGTTGAGTCGATTGAAGAGCTCGAATTGATTAATGAGTTAGCAAAGAAAGAAAAATCTATTGCTCGCGTTTGTTTTCGCCTTAACCCAATGGTCAAAGCCAAAACTCATAAATATATTTCTACAGGAAATAAAACTCATAAGTTTGGACTTTTAAGTTCAGATATTTTAAAAGCTGCCAAAAATAAAAAACTCTGGTCTCACACCAAGCTCGTTGGTCTCTCTGTTCACATCGGATCTCAACTCCTGGACCTCAAGGCAACTGCTGATGCCATTAAAGTCATGGGCTCACTTTCAAGAAAGCTCCCACAAAAAACCTTAGAGTTTTTGGATGTGGGAGGCGGCCTTGGTGTTGCGTATCACCCGGATGAAGCCAAGAAATTACCTACGACGGCAGCCTACATGAAGGTCGTGGCTCGGGCATTGGAAGAGTCTTACTACTCTCACTTTAAACTTCGCCCTAAAACTCGTGTCGTATTTGAGCCGGGCCGCAGAATCGTGGCGAAGGCAGGATTTTTTGTGATGAGCGTGTTACGCCAAAAAATTTCTGAAGATCAACGTTTTCTGATTGTGGACGGTGGCATGAACGATTTCATGCGTCCCTCTCTCTATGATGCTTACCACGGCTTAGTGACTGTTGATGAACCTAAAAAAACGGCTAAAAAACTTCCCACTCACGTGGTCGGTCCTATCTGTGAAACTTCGGATTGTTTTGGGCATCATCGACCCATGCCACCCCTCAAGACTGATGATAAAATAGTATTAGCCGATACCGGTGCCTATGGCTTCAGTATGGGTTCAAACTATAATCTTCGCGGAAAACCTCTCGAGCTTTTGGTGACTGGAAAAAAGAGTATAAAAGTGATTAACAAAGCTCAGAAGTATAAAGAGCTGAAGTAGTTATTTGAAGTACCAGCGAAATCCTGCCGACAACTGAGACTGTGACCCTGAAATGTCTCCCATGGCGAAATGCTCTAACTGAGTAAAGAGATTCATACTGTTGCCGATCCAAAAAACATATCCAAGCCCAATGTTAGCGACTCCAATTTTTTCTTTTACTAACCCATAGGACTGATTGAGACCTGCTCCTGATGCACCTGCAACAGGTATTTTTGCTTCTTGCTTAATAACAGCGAGTCCATAACCCAGCCGAACATAGAGATGGCGCAAGAGATAGAAATTTAAACTCAGATTAAAAAGAGATTGTTCATGGGCCAGAGTATTGGGCTTTCCGTCATGGACGATATCCACCAGATAATTAGACTTCGTGGCCAGAAGCTCGAACTCATAATAATTGGCCCGATAGCCCAGACCAGCTCCGTAGCTGAGACCCACAGGATAGGTATTTGAGTCTTTCATCGACTCCTGCGAATGCTTTCCATATCCTGCTAACCCCACAACATATTCGTCACGGGCCATCAGTGAAGGCGAAAAAATGAGTAATAAAAAGCAAAGCAATCCAGTCAACTTAACCCCACTTAGCTCTTTTAAGATTATCTTTGTTAAGCACCTTTCACAAAAGGGTAAAACATGCCCAGATTAAAAGTTTTTCAGCTATTAGGATAAAATTAATAGGTGAATTGGATCTCTCTCACTCTCCTTTTAATGGTCTCATCTTGCCTTCCTCTTCCCGAGGAATCTAAGCCCACATCAAGTTCTCTCTTCACCGCACCAGGTGATATCATCGTTTCAAGCATAAACAATGATGCCGTCTATGTGTTTGACTCTGAAGGGACTTATAAACGCATTCTCTGGAGTACTACAAGAGTCGCGGATGTGATCAATGCTCTTGGGTGGATGCATTCAACCAACGAGATTCTTATCAGTGTTGAAGGAGCAGCTGTTGACCGAGTCATTGCCGTGTCAGTAATAGATGGACGAGCTCGTGAATTGATTAATGATGCTAACTTTGTTGGAACTGCCCGCGGAGTCGCTCAGCTCTACTCCTCCCGTGACATTATTGCCTCTGAAGGCGCGACAATGGAGCGCTACAATGAGAATGGAATCCGTGAGAGTCATGGAACAATCTGGCCATCAAACGTTGCTACACTGGCCAATACTCACTCGATTCGGGCCCTCCAAGATGGCACATGGATCGCCGCTACCAACGCGAGTGGCTTGCGCCTCTTTCCTGATCAAGTAACTACTTTCGCTTCTAGTGCGAATGCAGCTCCCCCAACAGGGACCACCATCACTTATGGTGTAGATCAAACCTCAACCGGTCAGTTTATTGCGAGCTGGGAAGGTGGGAGTGAGGATTATTTGAGTCTTTATAACAGTGACCTGAGTTTTAATCGCCACATTATTGGCAATGACCAGGGACTCCTGACGGCTCCGAGAGGAGTCGCAGTGAAAAAGAACGGTAATTTCCTAGTCGCCGATCAAACCCGTCAGTACATTATTGAAGTGACTCCAGCTGGCTCCGTGGTCAAACTCATCGGCCAAGGTTTTCTCAACTCCCCTTATGCCCTTATAGTCGTGCCAGACTTTTCCCCATAAAAAAGGCCAGCATAAAGCTGGCCCTCGAAAAATTACCTCAAGCAAATACTAGCGGATTGAATAAACAATCGTTTTTTCAGCGCTCAAGCTTCCAATCTCTTGAGTATTCAGAATGGCCCTTCCGGCCTTAAATTCTGCACTCACTGTGATGTCGTAGCGACCGCTAGAAAGAGTTCTCCCAAGCACATCTTCAAATTTAACAGTCATCGCAGTTGTTGCCCCACGCTCTTCACGAGAAAGATTGCCTGCATCTAGGATGCCATTGAAAAGCGTTGTACTACCACCCAAGCGTGGATTGTTCACAATTTTAAGATTATGCTGAAGGTTTACCCCACTGATAGGACCTAGATTATATGTCAGGACACTTTTTTGAATACGAGCGTCAGTCAGGTTTAATGCCGCTTTAACTTTTTGAGCATCATGAAAATTTAAAATCGCTACAGCATCAATCATCAGAGTATTACCCTGCATCGTACGATTCTGTTGCAGTGAATTTAGTTCAACAATCAACCTCTTTGAACCATTTGAACGAAGAGTAAGGAGATCACCGTTAAGAGTTGCCGTTATGTTCTCAGCCGCCACAAGACCTTCAGGAAGTTGTGAGTAGTTGATCGTCACTGCTGCATCAACGTAGTTCTCAAACACTTCATAAGGCACCCGGATGGTTTCATAGCATGTGTATGGAATGGTTCTATATACAGCTTCTCTCCAACACTGCTGAGGTTGTGGCGGAGGTGGACGACGGCAAACAGTACGGTAGCCCACGATTTCTGTGCGGTAGCAAGTTCTTGCCACGCGCTCGTCACGGTATTCCGTTCTGGTTTTTTCAGCTTTAAGATTAAGCACTTCTTGGGTTTGTGACCCATCAAAAAACACGGTCTGGCTTTCAATAGTTGAGGCAAAGGCAGAGCCCACAACTAGCGATAAAACCAAGGCGACAACTGTCGATCTCATTGTTCTCTCCTCGCTAACGTTGATATTTTAAAGTTTTAGTATCACATGAAAAAAGTGGCAGTCCACGATGTGAAGAGGTGGATGTGAGAGGATGTAAAACTTATAGTGCCAATGGGGTCATATTGGCACCAAGTCTAGAGCATTTTCCAGCCTACAGTACCGTCCTTGTTATCTACAAGAGCAATATTTTTTGCCTTGAGTTCATCACGAATCTCATCGGCACGGGCCCAATTCTTTGAACTCTTAGCAAGGCTTCTCTGCTCAATCAGGCTTTGAATCCAGGCCTCATCGACCTCGCCAGAGCCTTTGAGGTTTTGCAGCAGATCCAGCATGGATTGGGGGTCTTTATGGATATGCCCGAGAGCGAGGTTGGCATGATCCACGGCGGACTGAATAAAGGCGACAGATCCAATCGAGAGGTCTTTGATGAAGAGATCTCGTCGGGCATCACGGATAAATCCAAAGAACACACCGAGCGCACCGGCCGAATTAAAATCACTTTTGAGCTCATTGTTGAAGTCTTCGATGAACTTCTTGCATATCGATTCGACGTCAGGGTCTACCTTCACATCCGGGTTCGTCTTGAGAGTTTTGATCTCAAGGGCAAACTGGTGAATGCGAGTGACGTCTTGAATCGCTCTCTCTATGGCCTCATCTGTCCAATCGATGCGTGCACGGTAGTGAACAGAGATCAGGAGCTGGCGCAGCACCTGGCCCGAATACTTCTCGATGAACTTTCTAATCGTCACCACGTTACCGAGACTCTTGGACATTTTTTCTGAGCCAAAATTTAAAAACTCGTTATGGGCCCAGCAGTTGCAAAATGTTTTTTTATTAGCGGCTTCCGATTGGGCGATCTCGTTTTCATGGTGGGGAAACATCAGGTCCACTCCCCCGTGGTGAAGATCCAGAGTGTCTCCCAAGAATTTCTTTGCCATGGCTGAGCATTCGATGTGCCAGCCCGGGCGTCCCTTGCCCCAAGGAGATTCCCAAAAAGGCTCCCCCACTTTCGCTGGTTTCCAGAGCACAAAATCACTTGCATGTTTTTTGCGAGGATCCACATCCACACGCTGACCATGCTGAAGGCCTTCGAGGTCCTTCTTTGAGAGTTTGCCGTAATGATCCGCTTTTTCCACATGAAAGAAAACTTCTCCATCGACAACGTAACCTGCTCCATTGTTGATGATGTCTTCAATCATTTTAATGATCTCCGGCATGGTATCAGAAACTTTCGGAGTGTGGGTTGCTGGAAGCATTCCCAGCGAGTCCATGTCCTTCTTGCACTCATCCACGAAGCGTTGCGCATGATCGAGTGGATCCACTTTTAATTCTTGTGCGCGTTGAATAATTTTATCATCCACGTCTGTGTAGTTTCGAACGAAGGTCACCTGAAACCCCAGGGCCTTGAACACACGGTGAAAAAGATCCCCGACCACCAGCGCACGAGCATTACCGACGTGCAAGAAGTCATAGGTGGTTGGACCACAAGAGTAGAACTTCACTTTCCCATCCTCAATAGGTGAGAAAATTTCTTTTTTACGAGTCAGGTTATTGTGAATCTTAAATTCCATGATTTTATCCTAGCTGAGAAATTCTTTTTTTAATTACCGAGACGGGGGTGAGTGGGATGAGAAACTTCAGATCAGGCCCATGCCCACGTCCCGTCAAAGCAGCTCTGAGTCCCATGAAAAGTGGTTTTCCTTTAATGCCTAAATCTTTTTTCACGAAGTCAGACCACACATTGAGCTGAGCTTCTGTTACAAAAGACTCACTCACTTTGCTTAATTCATCACCGATGAATTTAATAATTTTAGGAGTCGTCTCCCAGGTAAGTATGTCCCTGAGTTCGTCGTCTAACTCCAGTCCTTCTCCAAAAATAAGCTGGTCCATCATGGGTTGCATCTCTGAGAGGAAGTCAACCTTCTGCTTAAGAAGCTCCACGCACTTATCCATCCACTCTGGAGTTTGCGAGTGAAAGAGATGAGACGCTGGGATCATTGCTTTAAGCATTGAAATGAGTTCGCCATTGGAGAACTTTCTCAAATGCTGACCATTAACCCACTTGAGTTTAACTAGGTCATAGATCGCCGAATGATTAGAGAAGCGATCAGTGTCAAAGATCGAGGAGATCTCTTCCTTGGTGAAAATGTCTTTCTCTTCCGGATGTGACCAGCCTAAGAGCGTGAGGTAGTTACACAGAGCTTCGGGGAAATAGTTTTCATCTTTGTAGAGATGAACAGAAGTCGCTCCATGACGTTTGGAAAGTTTTTGACGGTCACTGCCAATCAGCAGAGACACGTGAGCAAACACGGGTGGTTTCTTTCCGAGCGCCTCATAGATCATGAGCTGACGAACGGTATTGGAGAGATGGTCTTCTCCACGAATCACATGGGTGATGTCCATCGTTACATCATCGACCACGCAGCAGTAGTTATAAACAGGAATACCATTGGCACGCATGATGACGAAGTCACCGACCATGCCGACGGGATAAATCACTTCTCCCTTCACTTGATCTTGAAGAGTGTAACTCTTGGCGGGCACTCGAAACCTGATCGCTGCTTTCTCACCCGCCTTGACTCGCGCAAGCGCTTCATCTCGGTACTTGGTCTCACGCCACTTGCCTTCATAGTGAGGGTCACGACCTTCAGCCTCGGCTTTTGTCCGCATGGCTTCGAGCTCTTCATCTGTACAGAAATCATAGAAGGCGAGGTCTTTATCAATCAGTTCTTGCGCAAATCGAGCATAAATATCAAGTCGCTCCATCTGGCGATAAGGGGCATACTTTGGATTGGGACGATCTGGGCCCTCGTCATAAGTGATACCAAGCCACTTAAGGTCTTCAATCTGAAGGGCCTCGTACTCTCTCTTAGAGCGCTCGAGATCTGTGTCCTCAATTCTTAGAATAAAAGTTCCGCCTTTTGCCTTAGCAAAAAGCCAGTTGTAGAGCGCCGTGCGGGCGCCACCAATATGCAAATAACCAGTGGGGGATGGGGCAAAACGTACGCGAACAGTCATAAATATCTCCGTTAAGGAGACAGACTACCCTAAGCTGCTAGCTGTATAAAGAGTCAATTTTGTTAGAAATTTCTGGCTCGGGAGACCCTGAAGACAGAGCAATTTCTTTCACCAAGAGCTCTTTGCACTGATCCAGCATTTTGCGTTCGCCAAAAGAGAGTTTTTTGCTCATTTTCAAAAGCAGCAGCTGGCGAAGGACATCAGCGATCTCTAGAAGTGATCCGGTTTTAACTTTAAGCGTGTACTCACGGTGGCGACGGTTCCAAGTGGAATTATCGACCTTAACGTTGTGGTCTTGTAAGAGGCTGAAAACATTAGTGATTTCATCAAAAGAAACAAGGTTGCGCACACTTTCATTGCTATCAACGGGAATCATCACCTTCATGCCATTGGTGATGACTTTAATGATATAGAAACTCTTCTTAGAATCACCCATATCTTTGGTTTCAATACTGAGAATCTGCCCTACCCCATGGCCAGGACAAACCACATGATCACCCAGATTAAACATAAATTTGACTCCCAAAAAAAGACACAGTCTCTGGGAATATACCGCATCACAGCATTCGGCGCCATAAACCCTGAATATTTTACAAATCCCCCTTCCAAAAACCGACTTATCTAGATCGGCATCATTTTCTTGCCTTAGATCTAAAGCCCCTAGGGGGTTAAAATTTAGAGGGTTTAATAAGAGGGAGACAGTTTTGATTAATATATTTTTTTTAGGGTTTTTCCTCCTTTCGGGGGCCCACGCTCAATCATTAGAAAGTCTCTTGGGTCAAAACAAACCAACCGATATCAAAGTGAGATGGAGTTGCCCTCAACATAAATACCCCCAAATCAGACAACTCAGAGAAAGTGCTGATGTGAGGGTCCGATTCGTTGAACGTAATGGAGTCCTTACCACTGAATTCAAACCAGACATTTTTAAAGTCAATCCACTCTCGCTCAATAATGCTATTACCACCATTACTGGCCAAGCTCAGATGACGGTAGACTATGCTCATTGTATTGAAAATTTTAAAAAATCATTAAGCGTTGCTGTAGAAGTAAAAAGAGAGTCAGACCTCTGTCGAAATTATCCGAGTTCATCCCTGTGTGAGCGCGGCTTAGAAGAATTAAATGATAGTTCCCAAGATAAGATTGAGAAATCGCCTTATCTCATCAATCGTCAAACTCACAAGAAACTTCCGCGCAGCCTTCCTCTCGAAGCCACTGGTCTTGAGGCTGATGAGGTGAACCAAATCCTTCAGAAATTTCGCAGAGGTCAAGAGGTTAAGGAGAAAGACCTTTTTTCAAAAGAAGTCTATGACATCATTGCGCAAAGAACTGGCTACCTCACTCAAGAGCAGCTTGAAAAATACGACTCGGCATTTAAACAGTATCGCCTCAATCTTCAATCCCAGTTATGTGATGGCAGCTCACCCTTGTGTGAACACATCAGGCAAACACTTTCTCAGGCAGAATCAACGATTGAAGCAACCTCAAAGCGGCAGATTGAGAATCTAAAAAACTATCGTGATAGTAGTCTGACTTCCCTCCAGGCTCCATTAGACGAGAAAGAAGCGACAGAACAACTAAAAAATATTTTTAGCACCAAGCCCTTCGATTGCAATTTTATGAACCAGCAATTTCAATCAGGCGCAAGAATGTTTTCTGCGACCAACTTCCCAGAGGCCCTGGCCAATAATATGGATCTATTTGCAGAGGTTGCAGACTCTGAATGTGTCGCAAAGACACTCCAAAGTATCAGTGTGACAATGAATTATCGGCCAGAACTGAGCAAAGATTTTGTTCGGAACTGTGAAAAAGATTGGACTCAAGGGTGTGTGGTAGGATTAAAAAGAAAAGAGATCATGGAGTCCAACTTACGCAAGCTCTGGAGCCTCAACTTTGGAACTAAAGGCGAGGATTATATTGATGAGAATGGTGGAATCAGCTGCACCATTGAGATGTCTTCGCCTAATAAAACAATCTCTGAAATCCTCGCGGACCACCGAAAAACACTTGCCTGCTTAGAGCTCAAACCCGGCGAGACGAAACCCGTAAACTTTAGAGACGGAGCCCCCTCGGGCATCAGTGGCGAATACGTCCTGAAGAAAAAAAATAACGGCGACCATGAGGTCATCGTTAACATTGATATCACTTCAGATAATTACGGTGTCACCCGTGATCAAATGCACTCCAGAATACAAAGCTGCATGAAAGACACCAGTCCCTTTATGGCCGGGCCCGATGGAAAGAAGCTTGATTTTACCATTTTAACGCCAGCAGAAAGTCTCAAGCGACCCGTGAACGAAAGACCAGGCATCAGTCGAGTCTCAATTCAAGCACCCGGCACGAGGTCAAACTCAATGTCTTACAAATCAGATATTGACTGTCCCACTATTGCTCACGAAGTCCTCCACCTCTTAGGACTATGTGATGAGTATAACGGCAACGGTGACGGATACACCTGTAGAGCGGTAGCGAAAACAGCCTCCATCATGAGTAACCAAAATGAAGCCTTCCGATTGGGAATGAGTAAAACTCATACCTGTGAGTGTAGGCCTGGCTCGATATGTGAAAGAGTGCAAGCTTCAACGGATCCGGCGCTCAAGAAGTTCTATCTTCAGCCCTCCGCCTTTACGATCATAAGCTACGAACTCAGAAATAAATACTGTACCTATCAAGACATTCCGGATGGTAACTGGAACACATTGGCAGAAAAACAAACGGCCATCATCGCTCAGCAAACAGCCACAAGTATCACGATCCATTCTCAAAACATCACAGATTATAACTGGCCTCGCATTGGGAGATCGCAATTCAAATGTAGCTGCGCTAATCCAGACGATGCAGAATGCCTAAAGTCCATTGAAACCATGAAAGAACAAATTCTTGATATTGATAACATCAACATGGAGAACTGTCCGAGTGGATCCTTTTCTAAGAAAGAAGAGATTGGCGAAAAGATTGATCAGCCCGCAATCTGGTCGGACAAAGGATTGCAATTCGTTCAAAAAGCAAGACTTCCTAGCCTCCTCCACCCCAATCATTACGAGAGGATTGTGGGAGGAACGTGCGCCTCGAAAGCAAAGAAATACAATGAGTGCGCAGTATGGGCTTATCGCAACAAGGAACAAACTAATAATTGCGCTGATCGACCAGCGCATTGTGAAAATGGAAAAGAATTTTTAGGACTTCAACCATGATCATAGTGCTTGTAACACTATTCTTTGAGCTTTGGGCAAACGGATTTAAAGCAGATCCGCTCACCACTGTGTCTGACCAGCAGGCAAGGGATAATCTTCTTCGTTCACAAATCCAAACACTGGGCTCAAGGATCAGACAAAGCTCGGATTGCAGAGTCATCCTCGCTCCCCTACCCGGGCCGAATGGGAACTCGGTGGAGTTTTCTCGCTCTTACACTTTGATCGACTCTACTCTGACTGCAATAAAAACTGAGATGCCACGCTCCTGCCAACTAGAACTTGCGCAAAACCTGCAGCTCTCTGGTGGAACAGGCATTCGTCTCGCTAATGAGCTGATCCGTTACAATTCTCCACAAATTGGCTCCGATACCGTCTTTAGTTGTGCTTCAACCAACTCCCCTATCCAAGACCTCCTAGGTCTTCTTCAGAATTTCAAAACAGCGACTGCATGTAATGAGATCAAAAAAGGTGAATGGACGGTTGTGAATAAGTCAGCCGCCTTCTACGACAATATTAGTTACGCCATGACGCGCGAGAATAATGATACTTATCGAGCAGTCTTGAATTTAAATTTCAATGACACTGATTCTGGGACTACGTCAAAAGAGATGATGGCTAAAGTTCGTCAGTGTTTAAACGGAGCTTCCCCCTATCTTAATGGTCCAGTCAGGGGGCAAAATGGAACAAATTATAAGTTAAAGATTGATATCCTCTCTTGGCAAGAAGCTGATCGACTTCCCCTTGCTGCCAGACCGAGAAGAAACTCAATTCGATTGCAACCCCCAGGCTCTCCCAATAACGTGAGAAATTATGCTGCTGATATTAGTTGTGACACTATCATTCATGAAGTCATGCACTTGATGGGTTTGTGTGATGAGTATCCAGGTGAGCGTGATGGTTATCCTTGTCGTCCGGTTGGGCGCCCAAGCAGTATCATGAGAAATGAAAATCTCGCGTTTGCGGAATCAGTCCCACAGCAAATGACTTGTGCCTGTGACTCTCCTCAATGCGCATTTATCTCGAGCAATCAACGTCGGCTAAGCTACGCACTTCAACCAGGTCTCAGAGATTTCGCGCAAGCAGATTTTTTGAACCGTAACTGCTCAGCCACGATTGGTACTCCCACACAGCGCTCGATTGACCTTGAGGTCAATGCCAACAAAAAGCGATTTGAAACCAAAAGACTGAACAATCAAAGTGTGGAGATAATTTACTCAGAGATTCTTGACTCCCCTTCATCCAATAGTGCGGATGTGATAACCGAAAAAAGAACTTGCCAGTGCCAAAATGGCGACGCGGAATGTGTGGCCATGATAGATCGACTCTCAAACGAACAAGAGAGAACACAAAGAAGACCCACAACGATTATCTGCCCCGGTGGCTCGCGCCCTCTAAGAGCGGTGGTGGCGAATAGACCTTTTAATTCAGGGGTGAAGAATTCAGCAACTGAACGAACCATTGAACTTTATTCCAAGCCAAACCGTACTTCAATGATGGAGCCTTGGCATTTTAATCAAATCATCAATGGCAACTGTGCTAAGAACACAAATTTCTATGACAGCTGCGCACAGCTCTCCTACCAGCGTAATCCCCAACGCTGCCAAGCCGTACTGACAGAAGATAGCGGAGCGAATGCTGTATGTTTAGATCGCTATAATTGGGGAGATTATCGTGGACAACTTAATGACGTGGCCCGCTGCCGCGACAGGGCCGTTAACAACTCACGCTTCGTAGCATGCCAAGCAGATAGGGCACTTTAAAAGGATAGGCTTATGAAAATGTTATACTCACTTCTACTTCTTACAGGTCTCGCCAATGCCGCAGAGGTTGTGTTCTCAGTAGAACGCTCTACTCCACTTGGACTTGATAAGATTGAAATTAAAGAAGTTGGCACAAATTTCGAAATACTTAAAACCAGTAATTATTTTGACGTGAAGGACGATCTCCGCTTGGGAAAATTTTCAGCGACAGAAAAAGAGGTCGTTAAAACAATCGTCGGTGAACTAGGACAGATAAGCACAGAACTCAAGCAAGCTGAAGAGCGCCTTTCAAGTATGAATACAAGCTTCAATGAACTCAATTCAAATAAGAACCCCCATGAGCCCTTCTTTAAGCTTGATGGTTTTATCATTAAAAAAGGCTCGATCCTTTACCCGCGTCTTGAAAAAGTGGCTTTCAAAATCAACAATCTAAATCTGTCTCTCATAGAGGGTGTTGAACTCGATCGTGACCGTAAAAACTACACCTTCTTTAAGAATGGAAAAGAAGTAAAAAAAGAATCTTTTAATGCTCGATTTTTTTGTGAATCACCCAAATTCCCTACACGCTGTCTGGCCCGTGAGTGGGGAGCACTCTATCTGGAGTAATTGATCATGTGGTTACTACTTTTATTCACACAAATGGCCCTCAGCTTTGATCCTCTGGCACTGATTAGTGATGACACTAAAAGAAATACCATAGAAAAAGCCCAACAGGATGAGATTAATCGTCGCACCGGACTTGCATCCAGTGATTGTAGCGAATTACTAAGCGATCTCCCCTTTGAGGGGACCAGTAAAACACCATTTGTGACAGCTTTTGGTACGATCCAAAACATGATGGGTGGAATTCGCTATTGGGATCAACACTGTTTAAATCAACTCGTACAAAACCTTGCAACTCTTAACTCTCCAGTGGCGCTGAGGATTGCAGGCGAGATTCTAAAGACTGATTATGAAAAAAGCGTGACTCGAAATGCCACTTATTGTGCCCCACCCACCAATGGTCTGGAGCAAATATTAGGTCTTGCCAAAAATATCGATAGGATTAGAAATTGTACCCCTCTTGCTGAAGGTAAATGGAAGACCATTGGGGGAATAAGTAAGTCTGGAATTGACTATAGTTATGGACTGATTAAAGAAGCTCCTCAAAAGATAAAGGCTATCTTAAACGTACAATTCTCTGGCGCTAATAACGGTGTGACCGCTCAGGCCATGCACGCAAGAGCACAAACTTGTCTTAATTCAATTAAAAGTGGACTTAAAGGTCCTGCGGGTGAGGAGCTCTCAATTAGCCTCCTGACCCCTCAAGAAGTGAATCGCCTTCCGGCAAATCTTCGCCCAAAGAAAACAACAATCACAATTGCAGGTGTGAATGCCAGAAGTCATTCCAAAGCCTATGCTTCTTCAATTGATTGCCCCACAATCCTCCATGAAGTGCTCCACCTCTTAGGCTTATGTGATGAATACCCCGGTGAAGGCGACAATTACCCCTGTCGAGCTGTCGGCAGTAGAGAGAGTGTCATGAGAAATCAAAATCTCACATTTGGAACTGCTCTGTCTGAGAATTTAAGCTGTCATTGTGATTCTGAAGAGTGCTCAAATGTCATGGCTGACCCTGCAAAAAGAGCTCTTCTCCTAATGCCCACCTATTACGATATTATCCCAGGGCATTTTAGGAATCGTTATTGTGAATTTAACCCTACCATCTATTTAAAAAGTTTCTCTGATAACTCTATGCCTAGTCGTGCTTACTCAGCCAGCCTTGAGTCTGAAGATGTTCTTACAGTCATCGCCAATTACAATCCTATGACGACACATTTCGATGAGGCCCATATTATCTGCAGATGTCCGGCAACTGATATCGATTGCAAAACAAGTCTCAAAGAATATGCACGCCCCAATCCAAATCTAAAACCCAAAACATGCCCATCCCCCACAAATTTGAAATCATCCATTATTGGAGCGGCTCCCGTAGCTGATCGATTTGAGAATGGAGTGCTACATATCTACAGGCCAGCCACCAAACCTAGCCTCTTGGAGCCACGACACTTTAATCGAATAATAGCTGGAAATTGTCAGACCCAAACAGCAAGCTATGAGCGCTGTGCCGAGTTTGCCTACGAATCGAGCAAAGTAGCTTGTGAAAAAGCTCCTAACGAATGCTTAAATAACACCGCTTGGGGGCAATAAAAAAGGCTCCTTGAAGGAGCCTTTTTCAATTTCAATCAACGTAGGTAATAGAAACTAAAAACGGTTCACCACGTCAGACTTCTCAAAGAAGTAAGCGATCTCACGCTCAGCCGATGTGAGAGAGTCAGATCCGTGAACTGAGTTTTCGCCAACTGACTTTGCGTAAAGCTTACGAATAGTACCAGGAGCGGCGTTAGCTGGGTTTGTAGCGCCCATGAGCTCGCGGTTCTTTGCCACAGCATTGTCACCTTCAAGAACCATGATCATCACTGGACCTGAAGTCATAAATGTAACGAGTTCACCAAAGAATGGACGCTCTTTGTGCTCGATGTAGAATCCTTCTGCTTTCTCTTTTGAGAGTTTTGCGAAGCGAGCAGCAGAAACACGAAGACCATTTTTTTCAAAAATGCTAATGATGTTACCGATGTTGTTATCAAGTGTTGAGTTCGGCTTAATGATGCTTAGTGTTTTTTCGTTGGCCATTGTATTCTCCTAGAAATTTTAAATCTTTATTACACTTTCTTCAGAACTTCTGCAACTTTCGCGCCTAAGTCAGCTGGAGATCTTGCAATTGTAACACCGCACTCTTGTAAGATTCTGAACTTAGCTTCAGCTGTGTCATCTCCACCTGAGATAATAGCACCTGCATGACCCATGCGTTTTCCGGCAGGAGCAGCCGCTCCTGCAATAAAACTAACAACGGGTTTTTTAAAATTTTGCTTAATCCAGCGGCCAGCTTCCGTTTCTGCTGATCCACCAATCTCCCCGATCATGATCACGGCGTCAGTGTCTTTATCTTTATTGAACATATCAAGGACGTCGATAAAGTTTGTACCGTTGACTGGGTCACCACCAATACCAACGCATGTCGATTGACCAATATTACGCTGTGTAAGTTGATAAACCGCTTCGTAAGTAAGAGTCCCTGAACGAGAAATCACTCCCACTCGGCCTGGCATATGAATGTGACCTGGCATGATACCAATCTTACACTCTCCAGGAGTAATAACTCCGGGGCAGTTTGGACCAATCAGGCGTGTCTTAGAACCTTTGAGAGCATTCTTAACTTTCACCATATCAGATATTGGGATCCCTTCAGTGATGGCGATCACCAGAGGCATGCCAATTTCAATACACTCGAGGATTGAGTCAGCAGCGAATGGTGGTGGAACAAAAACCATGGC
>DIVA01000122.1 GCA_002435705.1 Bacteriovoracaceae bacterium UBA6144 | reverse complement strand
AAAGCTTTTCAAACTAAATTTCCAGACCGCTTTCAAGACATGGGCATCGCGGAATCTAATATGGTCTCTGCTGCCGCTGGCATGAGTAAAGCGGGCTTCATCCCCGTGGTGGACACCTTCGCGGCCTTTGGCGTGACTAAAGGCAATCTCCCGCTGGTCATGGCTGCGCTTTCAGAGAGTCCAGTCATTGCGATTTTCTCTCACACGGGTTTCCAAGACGCCGCCGATGGAGCGAGCCACCAGTCACTGACCTATATGAGTGCGCTCGCTAGTATCCCCAATACGGTGCTGGTAAATCTGGCGACCAGTAAAGAAGCTGAGGCCTATCTCTTGGAAGCGATCCAAACCATCGCCACTCTTCGTGAGAAGGGCGAGCACGCGCCAAGTTTTGTGTTCTTTTTAGGTCGCGAAAATTTCCCAGTGGAGACGGCTGTGGGCCTTGAGTATAAGCTCGGTGTTCCACAAGTCATCGAAGCAGGGCTTGATTGTATGATCGTCTCCACCGGGTCGCTGCTCGAAGAAGCGCTCAAAGCGGCACAGCTTTTAAAGGAAGAAGGCAAAAGTGTCAGTGTCATTCACCATCCTTTCGTCAATCGCGTGGACGGAAAACTCTTCGCGCAGATGCTCAAGAAGTCAGGCAATAAACTAGTGACAGTGGAAGACCATCAATTGATCGCCGGCATGGGCGCCATGCTGGTGCATTCTTTGAAGCTTTCAGGGGCTGAATTCACCGTCAAGTCACTTGGAGTGAAAGGCGAGTTCGGGCAATCAAGCTACACTGCGCTTGAGTTGTATCAAAAGCACGGGCTCGATTCTCTCTCGATCGTGAAGGCCGTGCACTCACTTCTGTGAGCACCAGCCTGCGCACACCAGCCGCTCGCCAGAAATCACGCGAGCGGTGCGATGCTCATAGCCGTCTTGGCCCGTATTAAAAATGAGAAGTGTGCCAGGGGGAAAGGGACCGAGCTCCTGAGATTCTTCACCTTTTTTTCGAAACCCAAGGCTGCCGCCAGAAATTTCTCCAAACACATTAAGTGAGAGAGAGAAGGCCAGCACCCGAGAGCCGTCGTCATGCCAAATGCCATCCTCTTCAAAAGGATCATCTCCGTGGCGATAAGAGAGGATGTGCTCAATGTGGTTGAACTCTTTATGGCCTGCTAAAATAGGTGCCAGCCTCTTTTGGATAAATTCACTCATGAGTTGATCCAAAAGAGCGAAGTCTTTACGAGCTGCCGCTTCAAGAATATCACGAGGCAGATTCAGCTCAAGCAGTTGATGACCGTTAATCAAGCTCATGGGGGAGGGGTCTTCTTTTGGGTCGGTAGTAAGTGCGGGGAGAGTAGTTCGCAAAATCAGCAATCTTACTCATGTAGATACAGGCGTACTTTTCCACCTGGCCTGCGAAGCGGGAGGGCTCAATGCCTGCGCGCATGACTTCACCCCAAGACGGGTTGAAGTGGCCTGAGTACTTGCGGATGAGAACTCCCAGTTTTTTATCCATCTCTGTGATGGCGTTGAAGAGACTTTGGGTGGCTTCCTTTTTTGGTTTGCCGTGATTGTGCAAGAGATCCAGTTGATGCTCGAGCTTTACTTTCTCACCCATGATCTGGGAGATCTCATTATTAATTTCTCGTGTTTTCAGGAGAGATTCCCTCTCACCTTCTAGCTCTTCCACCACGAGGGCCGTGCGCCAGTTACAGGTTTTTTTCAAGGTAAGGATATCCCCGTAGATGTGATCCCCTAAGTAGAGAATCTCCTCTCCTGTGAGTCCTGAATCTTTTTGCAGGGCCGAAGCACAGCCGCCTTGATAAACACCTTTGCTAATTTTTCCGTGGTGATTGCGCAGAAGTCCCGTTTTGAGATCCACGCTTAAGAAAGGCAGCTTGTCAGTGAAGAAGCGAGGTTTCGCCGAACTCGTGATCACCACATCAAAGAGATCCATCCACGTTTTGTGCTCTTTTAAAAAGGGAGTGATGGTGTAGTCCAAGAGGAGTTTAGTGTATTCGTAGTCCGAGTTCGTGACGACCCAAAGGAGTTTTCCAAACTTTTTAAAATTCTCTAGCACCGCGACTGACTCTGGGTCGCGCACGATATACTTCGGGACGTTCTTACGAACTTCGCCCTTCAGGGTGCCATCTCTATGGGACATATCTAGGGCGTCTATGAGGTCTGCCTCGATCCGAAGAAACTCGGGGAGAGTGAGTTCAGGTTTTTGATTTTTTAAATCTACAATCTGCATGTAGAGGCAAGCGTAGGCGATAGAGAAGTAGGTGTCGACGATGGCGTAGCGAGTGGTGTCGTTGAGATCCACAGAAAGACCCTGGTAGATTTTCTGTTGATCTTTGAAATCGAGCTCACTGCCACCGTGGCGAGACTGCTTAACTTTTGAATGCAAGGAGAGCTTCAGCACGTTACCGTGAGGTTTGTCGATGACGAGACCGCGGATGATACGGTTGTAATCAAACTTCAGAGTCTTGATCTCTGGAGGATAATTTTTTTCTGTGATTAATTTATTTTTGATTTCGTTATAGGTCATCTCTTCGAAAGCTTCAGAGTTGTAGCGGACAAGTGTGTAGTCCATGTCAAAACCAATGGCCTTGATGTGTTTCATATTAAGGGTACGATTGACGAATATGCTCATGGAACACCTTGAGTGAAATGGTTAACGCATCGAGCAGGAGCTGATTGACGTTCTTATTATTTTTTAATCTTAAAACTTTTTATTAAATTTAAAAAACTTAAAACATCATCACTGGTGACTTTTTTGTCTGGTGCAGTGAATTTTGTATAAAGTCCGCTCATGAAAGACTCTTCAGCGTTGGTGATAATGAAGTAGTCCATGTCCCAACCCATGAAGTTGCGCTCTGTGATCGGGCCCTGAGAGAGAACCACTGGGTTTTCATGACGTGGGTCCATGCAGATCCGCCCATAGACGGTATAGAGATCTTCCTGGGTTCCTTCAAGGTATTGAATAAAGTAGCCAGAGTGATAGACCAGCAGTCCTGTCACATCGTAATCGTGATTAAAGGGGCGCGCCTTAGAGAGGATCTTTTCAATATCGATCTCTATCCCAGCACCTGTAGGAAGGTACTTACTAATGTAAGAGAGTTGACGAAGCTCTCTGCTCTGACTCGAGTTGAGGGCAGAAGCCAGTTGCTGAGTCTCTTCGGTAATTTGATCCACCACGGCTGCAATTTTTTTAATTTTAGGGGCGTGATTCGCCTCGGGATCTTCGGCCATGAGTTCAATCATGGGGAAAATCTTCGCCAATTCATTATTTAACTGATGCTGCAGCTCTTTGATTAATTTCTTCATACATTTGTTTTCCTAGAGATTTTTTCAATCAGAGATTTTCTGGTAAATGGTTTCGCAATGGTCTCTGTCACATGGAGAGTGATATCTTTTCCATCCACTATCTGCCAGTCATTTTTGACTCCTCCGGTTAGGATGAAAAATTTGGTGGCAGATGTTTTTATCTCTCGCATCCTGGAGATCATCTGGGCGCCATTTAACACGGGCATGTTAAGATCTGTGATCACGAGGTCATAGGGGTTATTTCTCCAAAGCTTCAGGGCTTCCTCTCCATTCTCAGCTGTTTCAACCAGGACTCCTTCGCGCGTGAGAATCATGGCGATAATCTCTCTGAGTTCTTCTTCATCATCGACCACCAGTGCCTTTTGTCCTTTGAGTGACTCTAGGTTGGCTTCAGTCTGCGGCATCTCTACCGGTGCAGGAGGAGCTTCCTGTGTCTGAGTGAAAGGAAGAGAAATGGTGAAAGTGGAGCCCACCTGAGGTGTGCTTTCTACACTGAGAGTACCCCCTTCTTCTTGGATGATTTTCTGAGAGATGGATAATCCGAGTCCTGTTCCCTTTCCCGTTTCTTTGGTGGTGTAGAAACTTTTAAAAATCTTCTCCAGGTCTGCCGCGTAGATGCCACAGCCNNGAGTCTCGCACCTGAATCAACAGTTTCTGCTCATGTTTTTTCATGGAGATTTCAATATTTTTAAGCTTCGAATCCTTAACCGCATCGTGCGCATTACTCACCAGGTTCATCAGCACCTGTTGGAGAGCCCCAAAGCGAACTTTTACCAAAGTCTTTTCTTCTATCGGTCTAAAGTGCAGTTCAATCCCTTCTTTCTTATATATTTCATGCAGCAGCCTATAGATGCTATCCGTGACTTTGTTGGCGTCGTGGAAGAGAGACTGCTCTTTGTTATAGTCGCGAGTGATGGATCTGAGCCCATCCACAATATCCCGGATCCTGATGCCTGCATCGAATATTTTACTTATGATAAGTTGCGAATTCTCATCACCTGTTATTTTTTCCTTTAGCATTTCAAGATGAGAAACCATGATCGCCAGTGGGTTATTGACTTCGTGACCGATGCCTGCAGCGAGCTCTCCCAAGGAGGCCATTTTCATGGCCTGTTGATTGAGTCTTCTTTCCTCATCTAATTTTCTTTGGAGTTCTACCTCTGAGGTTTTATCGCTATTAACGCCGATGACTTGATCTAGTTTGTCTTCAGTGTTGTAGACACCTTTGGCACTACAGCTGATCCAGCGGATCTCTCGGTTGGGGAGCACAATTCGAAATTGCCCATGATAAAGGCTTCTGGATTGAATGGTGCTTAGGAGTTGATGTTCGACCTGCGCTAAGTCGTCGGGATAAATCATCTGGCGCCAATCCTGATAACTTAACTCTTCACCAAGTTTTCGCCCATAGAGTTGATACATTTGTTTATCCCAAGAGAGCAGACCCTGTTGATAGTCCCAGCTCCAGACCCCTGTCTGTGTCACATCCATGGCCAGTGAGTAGCGCTGATCACTCAAGCGCATGGTCGTGATGTCTTGGAAAGTGCCCGTGAGCATCGTGATCTCGCCCTTATTATTATAAACGGGACGACCTGTTGCCCGAACCCAGATGTGGCGACCTTTGGCCGTGATAAATTCAAAGGTGTCTTCGTAGGGAGTGCCATTCTGACAGCCGGTGACGTAGTCAGTAATTCGTTGGCGCTCGTGGGGAGCAAAGAAGTTGATGGCCTGGGTGATGTCCACTGGCGTCCCGTAGTCCAGTTCATGGATGGCGTAAACCTGTCGTGACCACGTAGGTCTCATGGTGGCGAGATCTACAATCCAACCACCGGTTTTTGTCACCTTGTGGGTTTCTTCCAAGAAGATTTCATTTTTCTTTGATTCCGTAATGTCGACGATGGTGATGATGTAACCTGGGGTATTGGATTTTTTGTCCAAGAAACTCGTCAAGCGAATGAGATAAAAAAGTTTATTGTCAGCGACGTACTCAATACTCTCATCAATGGATTGACCACTCTTTAATTTATCATGCAAAGGCTTCAGGATCTCTCCGGCCTTGAGATCAAAAAGTGACCGGCCAGCGTCCGAGACGCGCACATTGAGCACGGAAGCAGGATGATTTGTCACACGCCTGATAATCAGGTGCTCATCCAGATAAATCACTCCGATGTTGAGTGCATTGATAAGATTTTCCAGGTCTCCATTTGTAAGTGAGAGCTGGTTCATCTTTTCTTGCAACTCAGAGTTGAGGGTGTAGAGCTCTTCGTTGACCGAGTTGAGCTCTTCATTGGTACTCTGCAGTTCTTCGTTGGAGGCAATCAGCTCTTCATTGGTGGTCTGGAG